>JBDHSG010000013.1:0-66607 GCA_039808005.1 Allobrachymonas sp.
TCCATCCTGGGCGCCATGCAGGTCACCGACAAGGGCGACCTGGCCAACTGGATGATTCCCGGCAAGATGGTCAAGGGCATGGGCGGTGCCATGGACCTGGTGGCCGGCGTGCCGCGCGTGATCGTATTGATGGAGCACGTGGCCAGAAAGAAGGACGGCACCACCGACCTGAAGATCCTGCCGCAATGCACCCTGCCGCTCACCGGCGTGGGCGTGGTCAACTGCATCATCACCGACCTGGGCGTATTCGACGTGACGCCGCAAGGACTGAAAGTGGCCGAACTCGCGCCCGACGTCACATTCGAATACGTCCAGTCCCAGACGGGCGTGCCATTGCTGGCGTAACGGCAGTTCCAACCTTGTGACCGACCGCTCGGCATGCTGCATGGAACGCAGGGCCTTCAAACAAGCCGCCCGGCCAGCCTGCTTGCAGCCTCCTATCGGAAAGGGAAACGGGGCCGTATCAGGTATGATTGAAAGTTTCGCATCCAATCACCAACCCTTTCAGGAATGACCATGGGCAACAAAATCGTCACCGAAGCCGATCGCAAGGCTACCAAGCCCCTGCCGGGCGCTCCCCGCATCAAGGCCGGCAACGGACAGAAGCGCAGCCTCGAGCGCGGCTCCCACATCCGCAGCAAGAAAAACCCTGGCAAGCGCCCGCATCAGGGCTGATACTGGCGCCTCAAGCCTGTTCCCGGCAGCCCGCTTCCGAGGCGTCCATGCGGACCCGGCGCTTTACTGCCCGGAAAGGGACAGGTTGATTTCGATGTTGTCGATCAGCCGCGTCCGGCCCAACCGGGCGGCGACCAGCACCACCAGAGCCTGCTCGCTCGACGCGGGCGGCAGTAGGCTCTGCTGATCCACGATGTGGACGTAATCGGGCTGCCACCCCCGCGCCACCAGGCGATCCACAGCGTGCTGCTGCATGTCGGCATAGTTGCACGCGCCGGCCTGTATGGCAGCGGCCATCTCCTGCAGCAGGCGGTACAGATGCGGCGCTTCCTCGCGCTCGGCCGGGCCCAGATACCCATTGCGTGAAGAAAGCGCCAGGCCGTCTGCATCGCGCTGCGTGGGCACACCCACCAGCCGCACCGGCATGTCGAGTTCGCGCACCATGGTCTCGATGACCTTGAGCTGCTGGTAGTCCTTCCTTCCGAACACGGCGACATGGGGCCGCACCAAATGGAACAGCTTGCTCACCACCGTGGCCACTCCGCGGAAATGCCCGGGGCGAAAAGCACCACAATGCCGGTTCTGCAAGGCATCGGGCGGCTCCACGAAACAGGTCTGCTCCCCATAAGGGTAGAGCGCCGCCACATCCGGGTGGAACACGGCGTCCACGCCCGCCTGCTGAAGTTTCTTGCAATCTTCCTCAAAGGTACGCGGATACGTGGCAAGGTCTTCGTTCGGGCCAAACTGCAAAGGGTTGACGAAGATGGAGCAGACGACGCTGCCGCCTTCCGGCTGCACCAGCCGCCGGGCCTCCTGGCACAGCGCGATATGCCCGGCGTGCAGATTGCCCATGGTCGGCACGAAAGCGGCAAAGCCGACACTGCTGCGCCAGGCATGAAGCTGGTCGGGTGTCGCAAGAATCTGCATGACAGCGTATCTCCTCAGACAATCAAAAACATGGGGCGCATTGTCGCGCATACGCTTCCCGGCAGAAATGCGGCCGTACGCAACGGGGGTTTCTTCTACACGCGCCTACGTCTCATCGGCGGCTGGCCGCCCTACAATCCGCCCTTGCCTTGCGCCGCATTCCTGAAACCACCTCGCAGAGACCGCCGCCAGACCATGAAACAGGCTCCGCCCAGCCTTTGCGTACCGCCATATTTCGCCGGTTACCAGCCGCGCCTTTTGCAAAAAACCGCCTTGGGGCATGCATGAAAATCACCCGTATCACTCTGGAAAAGATGAAGCAGGCTGGCGAAAAGATCGCCATGCTGACCTGCTACGACGCCAGTTTTGCCTCCTTGCTGGACGCCGCAGGCGTGGAAGTGCTGCTGGTCGGAGATTCATTGGGCATGGTGTTGCAGGGCCACGCATCGACCGTGCCCGTGACGCTGAGCGACATGGTCTACCACACCCGCTGCGTGGCACGCGGCACCCAGCATGCGCTGGTACTGACCGACCTGCCTTTTGGCAGCTACCAGCAAAACCCCGAGCAGGCCTATGCCAGCGCCGTGGCGCTGATGCAGGCCGGCGCGGAAATGGTCAAGCTCGAAGGCGGCGCACACATGGTCGAAACGGTCGCCTTTCTGCAGGCACGCGGCATTTCAGTATGCGCCCATATCGGGCTGCTGCCGCAATCGGTGCATGCCATGGGCGGCTACCGGGTGCAGGGCAGAACCGACAGCCAGGCCGAACAATTACTGCATGACGCGCAGGCCCTCGCCCAGGCCGGCGCGCAGATGCTGGTGCTGGAAATGGTACCCACGGCATTGGCACAGCGCATCGCGCAGGCGCTGGCCATTCCCGTCATCGGCATCGGCGCTGGGCCTGGCACTGACGGGCAGGTGTTGGTGCTGCACGACATGCTCGGCATCGATGCCGGCGTGAAGCCGCGATTCGTCAAGAACTTCACGTCGGAAGCCAGCAGCGTACAGGGCGCCGTGGCACGCTATGTGCAACAAGTCAAGTCCGGCGATTTCCCGGGACCTGAACATAGTTATTGAAGCCACCGGCATCCAGCCGGCAGCAGGCGTTGCCTGGCTTTTCCCTGCTATCGGCTTTTTTGCGCGTTATTGCATGCTGCTCACCCCAGCGTCACCCGCAGGAACTTGCGTTTGCCCACCTGCAGCACATAGGTGCCCGCGCCCAGCTTCAGCCCCTTGTCGCTGACCACGGCGCCGTCCACGCGCACGCCGCCGCCGTCGATCAGGCGGTTGGATTCGCCGGTGCTGGCGGTCAGGCCCGCGGCCTTGAGCAGCACGCCGATGCCTTGCGGGGTGCCGCCTTCGCCCAGCGGCAGGCTGCGCTCTTCGATTTCGTCGGGAATGCCGCCGCGCGAGCGGTTGATGAAGTCGGCTTCAGCGGCTTCGGCTGCCGCCGCGCTGTGAAAGCGCGTGGTGATCTCCTTGGCCAGCACCACTTTGGCATCCTTGGGGTTGCGGCCTGCCGCCACTTCGGCCTTGAGCGCAGCAATGTCCGCTTCGCTCTTGAACGACAGCAGCGTGTACCAGCGCCACATCAGCTCATCGCTGATGGAAAGGATTTTCGCGAACATCGTATTGGCATCTTCGGTGATGCCGATGTAGTTGTTCTTGCTCTTGCTCATCTTTTCCACGCCATCGAGCCCTTCGAGCAGCGGCATGGTCAGGATGCATTGGGGTTCCTGGCCGTATTCCTGTTGCAGGTGCCGGCCCATGAGCAGGTTGAATTTCTGATCGGTACCGCCCAGTTCGATGTCGGATTTGAGCGCCACCGAATCGTAGCCCTGCATCAGCGGATAGAGGAATTCGTGGATGCTGATCGAGTTACCGGCATAGAAGCGCTCGTGAAAATCGTTGCGCTCCATCATACGCGCCACGGTGTACTTGGCGGCCAGTTCGATCATGCCGCGCGCGCCGAGCTTGTCGCTCCACTCGCTGTTGTAGCGGATTTCGGTTTTGGCCGGATCGAGCACCTTGCTGGCCTGCTGGTAATAGGTATCGGCGTTGAACCTGATCTGCTCGGCCGTCAGCGGTGGGCGCGTGCTGTTGCGGCCCGACGGGTCACCTATCAGGCTGGTGAAGTCGCCGATCAAAAAAATGACGGTATGCCCCAGGTCCTGCAACTGCCGCATCTTGTTGAGCACCACGGTGTGGCCCAGATGGATGTCGGGCGCCGTGGGATCCAGTCCCAGCTTGATGCGCAACGGCTGGCCGGTATCTTGCGCACGCATGAGCTTCTTGACCCAGTCATCCTGCGGCAGCAATTCCTCGCAGCCGCGCAATGTGACCGCCAGCGCATGCTGCACGGAATCGCTCAGGGTGGAAGTGTCGGCAGGCGAAGCAGGGGTGATGGACATGACAGAAAGGCAATGGAAACGCGGTAGACAAAGAACGGGGCGGCAATCGTCTGCGGCCCCTCCCATGCTGCATTGTATGCGGCCATGTTCCCGCGACTGGCGCAAAGCGGCCGCTTCGCGGCACAATGTGATCCGACGCCGCATCCTGGCGCCGCTTTCCTCATTGTCTATGGTCGCCAACTCCCTTCCCCTTTTGTGCATTGGTCTCATGTCCGGCACTTCGCTCGACGCCGTGGATGGCTGCCTTCTGGAAATGACCGACACACCCCGCTCGCAAGGCCCGGACGTTGCCGCGCCCATGCGGCAGCTGGCTTTCGCCAGCCGCGTCATGCCGCCAGCCCTGCGCGCCGAATTGCTGGCGCTGAACACACCTGGCGGCAACGAACTGCACCGCGCAGCCCTCGCCGCCAACGCCCTGATGGCCCTGTATGCCGAAGTAACGCAGGCGCTGTGCAAGCAAGCCGCCGTGCAGCCGGTCCAAATTGCCGTGATCGGCGCGCACGGACAAACGGTGCGACACCGGCCCCAGATGTTCGACGGAACGGGCTACACGCTGCAACTGGTCAACGGCGCCTTGCTGGCGGAACGCACCGGCATCGCCGTGGCCTGCGACTTCCGCAGCCGCGACGTGGCCGCAGGGGGCCAGGGCGCGCCCCTTGTGCCGGCCTTTCATGCTGCGCTGTGGGGCGCCGAAACAACCGGACTGGCCGTGCTCAACCTGGGTGGCATGGCCAATCTCACGCTGCTGCAGCCGGATCGAAATGTCATGGGCTTTGATTGCGGTCCGGCCAACGTGCTGCTCGACCACTGGTGCACCCAGCATACCGGCCAGCCGTATGACGCCGACGGCGCCTGGGCCGCGCAAGGCACGGTGCATGCGGGCCTGCTGCAGCAGATGCTGGCCGACCGCTACATCGGGCAAGAGCCGCCCAAAAGCACGGGGCGCGACCATTTCAACGACGAATGGCTGCAGCACCAGTTGCAATCGCACGCAGGCTTGTCGCCGACAGACGTGCAGGCCACGCTGGCGGCTTTCACCGTGCAGGCCGCCGCACAGCACCTGCGGCGCCATGCGCCTGCCGTACGCCGGTTGCTGGTATCCGGAGGAGGCGTGCGCAACACCCACCTGATGCAGGGCCTGGCAGCCGCGCTGCCCGAAGTGGCAGTCGCATCCTCGGGTCAATTCGGCATTGACCCCCAGGCCGTGGAAGCCGCCGCTTTCGCCTGGCTGGCGAGCAAGACGCTGCGCCAGGAACCCGTGGACTGGCGCAGCGTGACCGGCGCAGGCACCGCCCATGTTCCGGGCTGCCTGTATGCCGCGGCCTACTGAGCGGGCGCGTCGTCCTTCGCGGCAACGGGCGTGGCAGAAGGTGCCGTGTCGTTCCAGCCGCCCCCCAACGCCTTGTACAGCTCCACCTGGTTGAGACGCTCCAGCAGGCGGGTCTGCGTCAGTGCCTGCTCGGAAGTGAACAGCGCGCGCTGGGCATCGAGCAGGTTCAGGTAGCTGGCAATGCCGTTGCGGTAGCGCAGATCGGCCAGGCGGTAGCTTTCCCGGCTGGCGGTGGCCTGCGCTTCCAGCGCGGCCAGTTGCTCGCCCAGTGTGGCGCGTCCCGCGAGGGCATCGGCCACTTCGCGGAACCCTGTCTGGATGGCTTTTTCATACTGGGCCACGGCAATGTCACGCCCAGCCTTGGAGGCATCGAGCGCGGCCCGGTTGCGGCCCAGATCGAAAATGGGCAGACTGATCTGCGGCAGGAACGACCAGGCGCGCAGAGCCGCGCCGCCGAACAGATCATCCAGTTCGGTGCTGGCGCGCCCATACATGCCGGTCAAGGAAATGCGCGGGAAAAAGGCCGCACGCGCCGCGCCGATGCTGGCATTGGCCGCCATCAGCTGCTGCTCGGCCGCGCGGATGTCGGGGCGACGCAGCAGCACCTCGGACGGAAGCCCAGCATGCACATCGGCAAAACGCGAGAGCGTATTGGCGATCGGCGTGACGGGTGCGGATTGAGTCGCGTCATTGCCGGGTGGCGCAACGGCCACCGATGGCACCGCCGGCAGCAAATGCTCGGGAATGGGCTGCCCCACCAGCAAGGTCAGGGCATTGATGTCCTGGGCGCGCAGGCGGCGCTGTTGGGCCGTAGCGGCCTTGGCGTTGGCCGTCAGCGACTCGGCCTGGCGCATGTCGAGCGCCGACGCCACGCCCACGTCCATGCGCAGCTTGGTCAGTGAGAGCGACTGCTCGCGCGTGGCCAGGGTGCGTTCGGCCAGGGCCAGCAATTCGCTGTTGGCCTGCAGGCTCAGCCAGGTACTCGAAACAGCGCCGATCAGGCTGATCTGCGTGGCCTTTCGTGCTTCTTCGGTGGCCAGATACCGGGCCAGCGCGTTTTCGTTGAGCGCGCGCAGGCGGCCGAAGAAATCGATTTCCCAGCTATTGATACCCAGTCCGGCCGAATAATTGCTGGCCACCGAGCCCGGCGTCGAAGTCGTATTCGGCGCGGAGCGCGAACCACTGACCGAAGCATTCACTGTCGGCGCCAGATCCGCACGGTTGATGCGGTACTGCGCCTGTGCCTGCTCGATGTTCTTGATGGCCACGCGCAAGTCGCGGTTGCTGTCGAGCGTCAGGGCGATGATCTCGCGCAGCCGCTCGTCCAGCACAAATTCCTGCCAGGGAACATCGGCGGCGGCCCGGGCGCCAGCATCGCGCGATGCTTCGGCTTCCAGGGCCGGCCATTGCGCCGCCACAGGCGCATCCGGGCGCTCATAGGTAGGAATCAGCGAACAGCCCGCCAGCACCGCTGCTGCTGCGGCCGCCAGCACCGTGCGCACCTGGCGGCGCATCGCCAAAAGTCCTGTGGAACGTGCAACAGACTGGATCATGATGCGGAAATCTCCTTGTGGCTGTCATTGCCGGACGGATCCGAACCGGCATCGGTATTGTCCGTTTTCGCGCCCTTGAACATCCGGCGCACGACGAGATAGAACACCGGCACCAGGAAGACCGACAGGATGGTGCCGATGGTCATGCCCCACAGCACGCCAGTGCCCACCGCCCGCTGGCTGGCCGAGCTGGCGCCCGATGCAATGGTCAGCGGCACCACGCCCAGAATGAAGGCCAGCGAAGTCATGAGAATAGGCCGGATGCGCAGGTGCGCCGCCTGCAGGGTAGCCTCGATCAGCCCCATGCCCTGCGCCTGCAGGTCCTTGGCAAATTCCACGATCAGGATGGCGTTCTTGGCCGACAGGCCGATCACCGTCACCAATGCGATCTGGAAATAGATGTCATTGGACAGGCCGCGCAGCAGGACGCCGATCAGGGCACCCAGCACCCCCAGCGGCACCACCAGAATCACCGACAGCGGAATGCTCCAGCTTTCGTAAAGAGCAGCCAGACACAGGAACACCGCCAGGATCGCAAATCCGTAAAGGATCATGGACGAAGCCCCCGCCTTTTTCTCGTCCAGCGAGATACCGGTCCACTCATAGCCAAAGCCTGGCGGCAATTCGGCGGCGATCCGCTCCATCTCCTGCATGGCATCGCCCGTGCTGTAGCCGGGGGCTGCCTGGCCGGTGATGTTCATCGATGGATAGCCGTTGTAGCGCTGCAATTGCATCGGGCCGGTGATCCAGCGGGTGCTGACCATGCTGGACAGCGGCACCAGTTGCCCGGTACTGTTGGGCACTTTCAGCCGCAGCACGTCCTCGGGCTGCATGCGCCGCTCTGCGTCGGACTGCACGGTTACGCGCTGCATGTAGCCGGCATTGGGAAAATCGTTGATGTAGCTCGAACCCATGACCGTGGACAGGGTGCTGGCAATGGCATCCACCGACACCTTCTGCGCATAGGCCGCATCCCGGTCAATCGTTATCTGCCACTGCGGCGCATCCTCGATGCCGTCGGGACGGACACCGACCAGAACGGTACTCTTCGCCGCCGCCGCCAGCATCTGCCCACGTGCGGCGAGCAGGGCCGCATGGCCCGCCCCACCGCGGTCAAGCAGGCGGAAGCTGAACCCGCTGGAGTTTCCGAGCTCCTGAATGGCCGGTGGCACCAGCGCCAGCACGAATGCCTCGCGGATCTTGTTGAGTTCTGCGGTGGCGCGTCCCGCGAAGGAAACGGAATCGCTGCCAGCCTTGGTGCGTTCACTCCAGTCCTTCAGCGACGTGAACGCCATGCCCACGTTCTGCCCCTGTCCGGCGAAGCTGAAGCCCTGCACCCCGATCACGGCGTCGACTTCCGGCTGGGCCAGCATGTAGGTTTCGACCTGCTTCATCACCGTAAGGGTCCGCTCTCTCGTCGCGCCAGGCGGCAACTGGATGTTCAGGTATACGGTACCCTGGTCTTCCGTCGGCAGGAACGATGTCGGCAGGCGCGCATAGAACAAGGCCACGCACGCGATGATGGCACCGTACATGCCCATCATCCAGAGGCTGCGCTTGACCACCCGGACCATCATGCCTTCATAGGATTTGGTGCCGCGTGCAAAGAGGCGGTTGAACCCGTTGAAGAACGGGCCGAAGAGGCCGGTTTTCTTGTCGTGCGCGTGCCCCTTGGCAATCGGCTTGAGCATGGTGGCGCACAACGCGGGTGTCAATGTCAGGGCAAAAAATCCCGAGAACCCGATCGACACCGCCATCACGATGGCGAACTGGCGGTAAATGTTGCCCGTGACGCCGCTGAAGAATGCCAGCGGAACGAACACCGACACCAGGATCACCGTAATGCCCACGACCGCGCCGGAAATCTGCCCCATGGCCTTGATCGTGGCATCCTTCGGCGACAGGCCTTCCTCGGCCATGATGCGTTCCACGTTTTCCACCACCACGATGGCGTCATCGACCACGATGCCGATGACCAGCACCATGGCGAACATGGCCAGGATGTTGATGGACATGCCCGCCGCCTGCATCACCGCAAACGTGCCCAGCAACGCAACGGGAACCACAATGGTGGGAATGACCGTATAGCGCCAGTTCTGCAGGAAGACGAACATGACGATGAACACCAGCACGATGGCCTCCATCAGCGTCATGACGACTTTCTGGATGGACACCGACACGAATTTCGACGTGTCATAAGGCACGAGCCACTCGATCCCGGCGGGAAGGAACGACTCCAGTTCCCCCATGCGCTCCTTGATTGCACTGGCGGTTGCGAGCGCATTGCCGGTGGAATTGAGCCGGATGGCGACAACGGCGCCAGGCTCGCCGTTGATGCGCGAAGCCGTCGCATACGATTCGGAACCCAGCTCGACCCGTGCCACATCGCGGATGCGCACGGTCGATCCGTCGGACCGGGAGGCGAGCACGATGTTTTCGAATTGCTCGACATTGGTGAGCTGCCCCGACACATTGATGGTTGCGGCAATGGTCTGCCCCGGCTTGCCGGGCGCATCGCCCAGCGATCCGGCAGAAATCTGCAGATTCTGCGCACGGATGGCATTGTTCACGCTCTCGGCCGAAAGGCCAAAGCCTTCGAGCTTGGCAGGATCGATCCAGATGCGCATGGCCCGGCTCGACCCGAACAGCTGCGCGTTACCCACACCGGGAACCCGCTGCAGTTCCGGCAACACGTTGCGGCTGACGTAATCGGACACGTCCTCGCTGCTCAACGACGGATTGGCACTGCGGAAAGCCACCAGCATCAGGAAGTTAGACTGGGCCTTTTCCACCTTCACGCCGATCTGCTTGACCGTAGCGGGCAGGCGCGGCTCGGCACGCGCCAGGCGGTTCTGCACGTCCACCTGCGCCAGGCTTTCGTCGGTGCCCGGTTCAAACGTGATGCTCAGTTCGCCCTGACCCGTTGCCATGGCTTTGGATTCCATGTACATCAGCCCCTGGGCGCCGTTCATTTCGCGCTCGATCAGCGAATTGACGGTCTCGTCGATCGTCGCAGCATCGGCGCCGGGGTAGGAACTGGTCACGCGGATGGTGGGCGGCGCCACCGTGGGATATTGCGACACCGGCAGCAGCTGGATCGACACGACGCCGGCAATGATCACGAATATGGCGATCACCCAGGCAAAAATCGGGCGATGGATGAAGAATTTCGACATGCACGCGCTCCCGGGTTATCTGCTGGCGGCAGCCGAAGCAGCAGACGTTACCTCCGAAGCGGCGGACGCCGCTGGAGAAGCGGACGCAGCCGCGGACGCCGGCACGCTGGCCGCCGAGGCAGCTGCGTGACTTGCGCCGCCCACGGGCACGGATGCAACCTGCTTCATGCCCGCGCGCAGTTTGGCAAAGCCATCCACGATCACCCGTTCGCCGGGCTTGAGGCCGTCGAGCACCACCCAGTTGTTGTCCTGCGCCTGTCCAATCGTGACTTGGCGCGGCGCAAAGCTGTTGTCAGGCGCAACCACCAGCACGGTATCGCCCTGGCTGCCTCGCGTAACCGCCTGCTGCGGCAGCAGGACGGCGTTTTCCACCTGCGCCTGCTGAATGCGCACGCGTACATACATGCCCGGCAGCAACAACCGTTGCGGATTGGGCACCTCTGCCCGAAGGCTCACCTGCCCCGTGGCGGGGTCCACCGTCAGGTCCGTGAACAATAGCCGGCCGGCATGTTCGTATGGCTGGCCGTTCTCGAGAATGATCTCCACGCGCGCAGCCTCTTCACCCGCAGCGCGCATCATCTGTCCGGCCTGCAGCGCCTGGCGCAAGCGCATCACGTCGCCAGCGGACTGGGTCAGGTTGATGTACATCGGATCGGTTTGCTGGATGGTGGCCAGGTGCGTGGGCTCCCCCTGCCCGACCAGCGCGCCTTCGGTCGCCAATTCGCGTCCGATGCGCCCGGAAATGGGAGCCGTGACCTGGGTGTAACCCAGGTTGATGCGCGCCGTTTCGAGTTGCGCGCGCGCCGCGGTTGCAGCCGCTTCTGCGGCGTCGTATTCCTGCTTGCTGATCGCATTGGCTGCTACCAAGGGGCGGTAGCGTCTGGCCAGTGCGCTGGCCTGCGCCTCGTTGGCACGGGCGCTGTTGTAGGCAGCGCGGTAAGGCCCCGCGTCAATCGTGAAAAGCGTTTGACCGGCCTTGACTTCGCTGCCTTCGCGGAAATGGCGCTTGAGCAAAATACCCGCTGCGCGCGCGCGCACTTCGGCGACTTTCGAAGCTTCCAGGCGGCCGGGAAGTTCCGTGGTCAGCGGCACTACTCCCGGCTGCACGGCCATGACCCCCACTTCCGGCGCAGGCGGCGCTCCTGTCGCAGCGGCCTGCTTCTTGTCACCGCAGGCCGTCAGGACCGTCGCCACAGCCAGCAGGGCTGTCAGCGCCGAGGCCCGCCGCATCGCGGTGGGGAAAAAGGACAGAGAGAAATGGCATGTTGTCATGGTCAGCGTCTTTCGGAAATACACCCGGCGCGGACAGTTCCTCGCGGAAACTGCCCCTGTCAAATGGAACAGGCCCCGCAACAGAATCGACAACCCGGTTCGCGCGCCAACCGGCTTCGCATGGGCGGCAGCACCAGTCATTCAACGATGACCCGCATCGCGGCTGGTTTCCGCAGATGCCTATGCGCACCCTTCGTGATTCTGAATACAGGGCTTTCGGGTTGAAAACCCGGACTGCATCGGTCTTGCAGGCATGCCGCCATGCGTGGCAGTACCGGCAGGAAGGGGAGGCCGGCAAACAGCACGGTGCGAAGCCCCAAGACCGATCCAGTCGGGAAAAAACCCAAGACGGCATTACACCACAAATTCAATCACTTGATTGAATTGTGGGAAAAGGCATCCGCCCTCGCCCCCACCATGACCGACAATCTCCCTTCCGGACGGGCCCCTGCAAGTGGCGCCCGCACAAAGAAAAACCGGAGCGCCCTACCCCTTTTCCTACAATCCACCCATGCTGCAATTTGACCTGCTTTCCGCCCACGGCGCGCAAAACCTGGCCCGCCGCGGGCGCCTGACACTCCGCCACGGCGTGGTAGAAACACCGATCTTCATGCCCGTGGGCACCTACGGCACCGTCAAGGGCGTGATGCCGCGCAGCCTGCACGAGATGGGCGCGCAGATCATCCTGGGCAACACCTTCCACCTGTGGATGCGCCCGGGGCTGGACATCCTGCAGAGCCTGGGCGGCCTGCACGGCTTCGAGAACTGGCACAAGCCCATCCTCACCGACTCGGGCGGCTTTCAGGTCTGGTCGCTGGGCGAGATGCGCAAGATCAGTGAGGAAGGCGTGAAATTCGCCAGCCCCGTGAACGGCGACCGGCTGTTCCTCACGCCCGAGGTCAGCATGCAGATCCAGACCGTGCTGAACAGCGACATCGTCATGCAGTTCGACGAATGCACGCCCTACGAGACCAAGGGCCACATCACCACCGAGCGCGAAGCGCGCGCCAGCATGGAACTGAGCCTGCGCTGGGCCCGTCGCTGTCAGGCCGAATTCGCGCGGCTCGAAAACCCCAACGCCCTGTTCGGCATCGTGCAGGGCGGCATGTTCGAGGGACTGCGGCAGGAGTCGCTGGAACAGCTTGTGGAAATGGATTTCCCCGGCTACGCCATCGGCGGCGTGAGCGTGGGCGAGCCCAAGGAGGACATGCAGCGCATCACCGCCCACACGCCGCACCGCCTGCCCGCGCACAAGCCGCGCTACCTGATGGGCGTGGGCACGCCGGAAGACCTGGTCTACGGCGTACAGCACGGCGTCGACATGTTCGACTGCGTCATGCCCACGCGCAACGCGCGCAACGGCCATCTTTTCACCCGTTTCGGCGATCTGAAGATCCGCAACGCGCGCCACAAGGCCGACCCGCGCCCGATCGACGAAACCTGTACCTGCTACGCCTGCGCCGGCAGCCCAGGGGTAGCCTGGACCGATGGCGGGCGCGGAGGCTTCTCGCGCGCCTACCTGCACCACCTGGACCGCTGCGGCGAAATGCTGGGCCCGATGCTGGCCACCGTGCACAACCTGCACTATTACCTGAACCTGATGCAGGAGATGCGCGACGCGATGGATGCGGGTCGCTTCGACGCCTTCGTGCAGCAGTTCCACGCCGACCGCGCACGCGGCATCTGACAGTGCGGCCGGCTACAGGGCGCGCAGCCGGCTGCCCTGCGCAAAGCCGCAGGCCGGCCACGGCTGGCCTGCACACAGGCCGATGACCTTGAACAGTTCGCCCATTTCGTGCTCCAGCACCAGTTTCTGCGCCATGGCACGCTGCGGCAGGCTGGCTTGCTGCATCAACGCCCCCAGTCCGCAATTGAGCAGGAACCAGCCCTGCGTGGTGTAGCCCAGCAGTTCCAGTCCGGCCTGCTGCGCCGCCACGGCGATGCCGGTGAAATCGACATGCGCCGTGATGTCCTTGTCGCCCACGGCATGCAGCGGGTCGGCATCAACGCGATGGGCCTGGTGGCACATGAGCGTGCCGCCGCTGCGCTGCGCATGGTAATACTCGCGCTCGCCAAAACCGTAGTCGATGAAGAACGCCGAGCCGCGCCGCAGGCGGCCGCCCAGCGTGGCCATGAAGGCCTGCGCCTGCGGGTGGATCTCGGTCAGGTAGTCGTGGCTGCCCTCCACCTCTACGGGCGGGCGCAATTCCGTGGGCCGGTCGTGCCAGACAAAGACGCTGCCATCGGCCGGATCGGGTTGTTCGGCCACGCCGCGCTCGTGCCAGACGCCGTCACGGCGATGCAGCAGCTGCACGGGCATGGCATCCAGCACCTCGTTTCCCAGCACCACGCCCTCCATCGCCTCAGGCAACGCGTCCAGCCATTGCACACGGTCACCGAAGCGCGACAGCCGCTGCTGCTGGCGCTGGCGCAGGCTCCCGGAAACATCGACGATCATGTATTGCCGCAGCGCCACGTCCTGCGCTCCCAGCGCGTCCAACACCTGAGCGGCCAGCGCGCCGGTGCCCGCGCCAAACTCCCATACGGCATCAGTGCCGCTCTGGCGCAATGCCTCGGCCACCTGCACGGCCAGGGCCTGCCCGAACAGCGGACTCAGTTCAGGAGCGGTCACGAAGTCGCTGCCATCGCCCGGTGCCAGCCCCAGGCCCAGTTGTGCATCGCCCCGGGCGTAATAGCCGAGCCCCGGCGCGTACAGCGCCAGATGCATGAAGCGGTCAAACGGCAGCCAGCCTCCGGCAGCCTGAACGGCCTGGCGGATGTGCGCCACCAGGCCCGGCTGGGAATTCGGGCTTGTGCAATTTGTCATGCGCGCATTGTCGCGGCAAATGGGCTCATCGGCACCCCAGAACCGGTGATGCGAGGGCCGCTCAGGCTACACTAGAAAACTTCTTTTCACTCCCGCAAAGGGTCTGCGTGAGCCTGTTCAGATCGGCATCCATCGTTTCCCTGCTCACCCTGGCGTCGCGCGTGCTCGGCCTGGTGCGCGAGTTGCTGGTAGCCTCGATTTTCGGCGCCAGCATCTTCACCGACGCCTTCAACGTGGCGTTTCGCATTCCCAACCTGTTCCGGCGCCTGTTTGCCGAAGGCGCGTTCAGCCAGGCCTTCGTTCCCGTGCTGGCTGCCGCGCGCGCGCGGGAAGGCGATGCCGCCACGCGCAGCATGCTCAGCCACGTGGCCACCGTGCTGTTCTGGGCGCTGGTGGTGTTGTGCATCGCGGGCGTCGTCGGTGCGCCCTTGCTGGTCTGGTTCATGGCCAGTGGCCTGCAGCGCTACCCCGAAGGGTATGACGCCGCGGTGGTCATGACGCGCTGGATCTTCCCCTATATCGGCTTCATGTCGCTGGCGGCCATGGCAGCCGGCGTGCTCAACACGTGGGAACGTTTTGCCGTCCCGGCCGTTTCGCCGGTGTTTCTCAACATCACCATGATTCTGGCCGCCTGGCTCGGCGCGCCGCTGTTTGGCCGCATGGGCGTGCAGCCGATCTACGCCCTGTGCGTGGGCGTCATGGCCGGCGGCGTATTGCAGCTGGGCGCGCAACTGGTGGCCATGCAGCGCATGCGCCTGCTGCCGCGCATCGGCCTGACCGCGCAGGCGATCAAAACCGCGCTGGCCGATCCGCACACGCGCCGCATCGGCACGCTCATGTTGCCCGCCATTCTGGGAGTCAGCGTGGCGCAGGTGTCGCTGCTCATCAATACCCAGATCGCCTCGTATCTTGGCGCGGGCAGCGTCAGCTGGCTGAGTTATGCCGACCGGCTGATGGAATTTCCCACATCACTGCTGGGCGTAGCCCTTGGCTCGGTGCTCATGCCGCAGCTCTCGGCCGCACAGGCCGCAGGCGACGACGCGCGTTACTCGTCGATGCTGGACTGGGCGCTGCGTTCGGTCACCCTCATGGCGGTGCCGTGCGCGGCCGCGCTGCTGACTTTCTCGCGGCCCATCGTCAGCGTGCTCTACCAGCACGGCGCCTTCCAGGCACACGACGTGGAGCAGACCACCCAGGCCCTCATGGGTTATGGCACGGGGCTGGTCGGCCTGATCGCCATCAAGATCCTGGCACCGGCCTACTATGCGCGGCAGGACATCAAGACGCCGGTCTACATCGCCATCGGCGTGCTCATCGCCACCCAGCTCATGAACCTGGTGTTCGTTCCACGGCTCGCCGCTGGCGGCCTGTCGTTGTCCATCGGCCTGGCTTCGCTCATCAATGCGGGCACGCTGCTGTTTCTGCTGCTGCGCCGCGGCATCTACAAGCCGCTCAAGGGCTGGGGGCCATTTGCCTTGCAACTGGTGGGGGCCACGCTGCTGCTCATGGCGTTTTTGCTGTGGGCCGACGAAAGCCTGCAATGGGTCACGCTGGCCAGCCGCATCCAGCGTCTGGTGCAATTCGTGCTGGTGTGCCTGGGAGCCGTCGTCATCTATTTTGGCGCGCTCTGGCTCAGCGGCTTCAAGCTGCTGGCGCAATTCCGGCACTGATGGCGCCCGGCAGCTCGCCTTCTTGGCCCATACTCTTGTTGCATCCGCCCCCGCAAGCACTTTCGATGATGGAAAAGACTTCCCTGCCTTTCGCGCCCTTGCGCAATGACCGCTTCCTGCGGGCGTGTATGGGCCTGCCAGTGGACCAGACACCCGTCTGGCTCATGCGCCAGGCCGGCCGTTATCTGCCCGAATACCGCGCCCTGCGCGCCCGCGCAGGCAGTTTCATGGCTCTGGCAACCGCTCCAGATATGGCCACCGAAGCCACCCTGCAGCCACTGGAGCGCTATCCGCTGGATGCGGCCATTCTGTTCAGCGACATCCTCACCGTGCCCCACGCCATGGGGCTGGGCCTGTCGTTCCGCGAAGGCGAAGGTCCCCAGTTCGCCCGCCCCGTGCGCACCGAAGCCGACGTCGCCCGGCTGGCCGTGCCCGACTTGGACAGCCTGCGCTACGTGTTTGACGCCGTACGCAGCGTCCGGCAGGCGCTGGACGGACGCGTGCCGCTGATCGGATTTGCCGGCAGCCCGTGGACGCTGGCGTGCTACATGGTGGAAGGCGCTTCGGGCACCGATTTCCGCACCATCAAAAGCCTGCTGTACGCACGCCCCGATTTGCTGCACCGCATCCTGGCCATCAATGCCGACAGCGTGGCAGCCTATCTGAATGCGCAGATCGACGCCGGCGCGCAGGCCGTCATGGTGTTCGACAGCTGGGGAGGCATTCTGGCCGACGGCGCCTTCCAGAACGCCAGCCTGGCCTACACGGCACGCGTGCTGCAGCGGTTGCATCGCACAGGCAGCGACGGCCATATCGTGCCACGCATCGTCTTCACCAAGGGCGGCGGGCAATGGCTGGCCGCCATGCGCACGCTCGATTGCGAGGTGCTCGGCGTGGACTGGACGGTGAACCTGGCCAGCGCCCGCGCATTGCTTGGCGGCAGCAACGGCCACGCGCCCCAATCGCTGCAGGGCAATCTCGATCCCGCCGTGCTGCTGGCCCCGCCGCCAGTCATCGATGCCGAGGTACAGCGGGTGCTTCACGCCTTCGGCGCGGATGCGCCAACGCCCGCGCGCAGTTGCCGGCATATCTTCAATCTGGGCCACGGCGTCAACCTGCATACCCCGCCGGATCACGTGGCGATTCTGGTGGAAGCCGTGCAGCGCCACTCGCGCCAGCTGCTTGGCACGCATGCGGCGCAACCCGCATCCACGGCGTCCTGACCGCCGGTTTTTTAGCACCGGAGCCAGGCCAAAGAGCCGGCAGGCTACGCACGACGGCAGCCATCAATTTTCGGTTTGGTCCTTGTCCCCGTTCTTTGGGCGGCGGCGCGCGCGTGGATGGGCGGTGTCGTAGACCTTGGCCAAGTGCTGGAAGTCCAGTCGCGTGTAGATCTGCGTGGTGCTGATGTTGGCGTGTCCCAGCAGTTCCTGCACGGCGCGCATGTCACCGCTGCTTTGCAGCAAATGACTGGCAAAGGAATGACGCAGCATGTGCGGGTGCACCGGCACGGGCAGGCCCGCCAGACTGGCGCGGCGGCGCAGTTGCTGCCAAATGGCCTGCGCGGTCAGGCGCGTGCCGTTTCGTCCCGCCAGCAGTGCCGGCGTGCGCGCCAGCGCCGGCACGGTGGCACGCAGTTGCAGCCACTGCCGGGCGCGTTCCACGGCCACCCGCGACAGCGGAACGCTGCGCCGCTTGGCGCCCTTGCCCAGTACATGCGCCATCGCATCATCTAGATCGAGCCAGCCGCGCGCATCGGCGCCGGGCTGCATGTCAAGCCCCACGAGCTCGCCCACCCGCAGGCCGCTGCCGTACAGCAGTTCGACCATCAATTCGTCGCGCACTTCCATCCAGGCCGCATCGTCCGCGCAGCCGCGGTTGGGCGGCACCTGGGACGGTGAACGGAAATCGGCCAGTTGCACGGCGGCATCCACCGGCAGGGCCTTGGGCAGGGGTTTGGCCGCCTTGGGCGCACGCACGCCATCGAGCGGGTTGTGCTGCATGCGCTGCGTTTGCACCAGCCAGCGGAACAGGCCGCGCCAGCCTGAAAGAATGAGCGCAATGCCGCGCGCGCTGCGACCCTGGCTGTGCATCGCGGCGATCCAGTGCCGCACGTGCGCGGCCTGTACCTGCGCCAGTGTCACCCCGGCATCGCCGGCGCATCGCAGCAGCCGTTCTATGTCTGCCGTGTAAAGGGCCACCGTGCGCGCTGCCAGCCGCTTTTCATGCCGGACATGCGCGAGGTAGGCGCTCACCCACGCGGCGTCGGACGCATCAGACGCCGGTTGGACGGGCGAATCGACAGCATGCACGGCACGGACGGCGGATCATGCCGATGGGCCGACGCCCGGCTGATCGCCGGCAGCGGGCATGGCATCCGGCATGACCGCCGATGGCAACAGGCGCGAGAGTGCGGCGCTGGCCAGCTTGCCGATGTGCTCCAGATAATCGGTGGCCATGTCCTCCTGGTAGCGGCTGGCATCGGGCGAGGCCAGTACCAGCAGGCCGAACACGCCTGCACTCGGGGGCTTGCTGGGATCACGCAGCGGGATGAGCACCAGCGACGCCGCCAGCAGGGGGTCGTCAAGCCAGCGCACGGCTTCCACGTTCACGTGCACGCCGCAATACAGCGTGGTCAGCGACGACGCAAAGCTTCTGGTGTCGCCGCTCACGCCCCGGACGAACGGGGCGCCCGCATAGTGCGGCGCAACACCCCAGACGCGCAAGGCCGCCTGCGGCACCATGAACTGGGCGCGGATGTCATCGCAGATCTTCTGCGGCAGTGCGGCGGGATCGTGCTCCAGATGCAGGCCGGCGGCCCACTGCAGCAGGCGGTTGGTGGTGACGCTGTTTTCGCTGCCGTGGCGGATCATGTCCACCAGCCGGTTTTCAAGCACCTTGATTTTTTCACGCAGCATTTCGGCCTGGCGTTCATGCAGGCTGACCACGCGCTGGCCATGGGCGCTGCCAAGCTGGATCGACGTGAGCAGTTCTGGATTGCGCTGGAAGAAACCGGGATTCTGGATCAGATACTCGGCAATGTCGCGTTCGGTCAGGGGCGCAAGGTCGTTGGCATTCATGGCGTGGATTCCTGGAAAGACTCCCCGGGCAAGACCGGCAGCGGGTCGGGCAGTTCGATTTCACCCCGGTACACGGTCACTGCAGGCCCGGTCAGGAGGACGGGGGCATTATCGCCGGACCAGTCAATGTGCAGCACGCCTCCGCGGGCGTCGACCCGCACCGGCGTATCCAGCAACCCCATGCGCATGCCACACACCGCCGCCGCGCAGGCACCCGTGCCGCAGGCGAACGTCTCGCCCGCGCCGCGCTCGTACACGCGCAGGCGGACATGGTTGCGGTCCGTCACCTGCATGAAACCCACGTTGACACTGGCCGGAAAGCACGACAGGGCCTGTACCGCCGCGCCTAGAGTGGCCACCGGTGCCGCGTCCACCTCGTTCACCAGCAGCACGGCATGCGGATTACCCATCGAGGCGACCGACGCTTCCACGGCCAGCAATCGACCATCCACCACGGGGGACAGCGTCCACAGCAGGGCCGCGCCCTGCTGCCGGTAGGGCAGGTTGCCAGGAATGAAAGGCAATGCTGCTGGCTCGAACACCGGCGGGCCCATGTCAACCGTTACCAGTCCGTCGGACCGCTCGTGCAGCGTGATGACGCCGCGCTGCACGGCCACGCGGATGCTGGTCTTGTCGGTCAATCCCTGCTCGCGCACGAAACGCACGAAGCAACGCGCCCCGTTGCCGCAGTGCTCGACCTCTCCGCCGTCTGCGTTGTGGATGCGATAGGAAAAATCAATGTCCGGCCCCGGCGCCGGGCCCACGGTCAGAATCTGATCGGCGCCCACGCCAAAGTGGCGGTTGGCCAGGAACCGGTAGTGCCCGCGCTGCAAGCCGAGCGGGCCGCGCGTTTCATCGAGCACGATGAAGTCGTTGCCCGCGCCCTGCATTTTGGTGAATGGTATGCGCATGGGCGGATTATCGCCTCTGCGGCATGGGCAGGCACATCACCTGGCTGTGCCAGGCCGCGGCCTAGCGATCCCTGCCCTGCCGTCCTATTCGAAAACGACGGTACGGCTGCCGTTGAGCAGCACCCGGTGTTCGCTGTGCCATTTCACGGCGCGCGCCAGCACCTGGCTTTCGGTGTCGCGGCCGATGGCGGTGAGGTCTTCGACCGAATGGCTGTGGTCCACGCGCGCCACGTCCTGCTCGATGATCGGCCCTTCATCGAGATCGGACGTCACGTAGTGCGCCGTGGCGCCAATGAGCTTGACGCCGCGGTCGTGCGCCTGGTAATAGGGCCGCGCGCCCTTGAAGCTGGGCAGAAAGCTGTGGTGGATGTTGATCATGCGCCCCGCAAACTGCTGGCACATGGCGTCGCTGAGGATCTGCATGTAGCGCGCCAGCACCACCAGTTCCGCCCCTTCGCAATGGATGATTTCCGTGATGCGTTTTTCCGATGCATCGCGGTTTTCCTTCGTGGTGACGATGTGGTGAAACGGCACGTTGTAGCTGGCGGCGAGCTGGTAGAAATCGCGGTGGTTGCTGATCACGGCGCGCACGTCAATGGCCAGCAGGCCGCTTTTCCAGCGAAAGAGCAGGTCGTTCAGGCAATGCCCCTCCTGGCTGACCATGAGAATGGTGGGCACGGGGGCATGGGCGACATGCAGTTGCGTCTGCATCCGGTAGGGCGCGGCAAATGCGGACAGTTTTTCGCGCAGCGCCGGCAGATCGGCATGCGGCGTGGTGAAATCGATGCGCATGAAGAACAGGCCCGAATCGGGGTCGCTGAACTGCGCAATTTCTTCCATGTTGCCAGCGTGTTCCAGCACGAAGCCGGAAACGGCGTGCACCAGTCCCTTGCAGTCGGGACAGGAGAGGGTAAGGATATAGTGGGGAAGGGTCATGTGCGGGCCAGGAAATGACTGCGCCGTGTCCGGTCATTAGCCGGAAACGGCGCAGCACCGATGAAGAAGGCCAGATCCGGAAATCTGGCCTGCAGGCAAGGCTTATTTGGCGCCGGGCAGCGCGCCTTCCACGCCCTTGACGTAGAAGTTGATGCCCTGCAGGAAGGCATCGTCGGCCACCTTGTCCTTGGCCAGCACTTCCTTGCCGGACTGGTCGGCGATCGGGCCCTTCCAGATGACAAAGCTGCCGTCCTTCAGGCCGGCCTGGACACTGGCGAGCTTGTCCTTGGCGTCCTGCGGCACATCGGCGGCCACGCCCACCAGATCGATGGCGCCTTCCTTCACGCCCCACCACGACTGGGTGGGCTGCCACTTGCCGTCGAGCACGTCACGCACGGTCTTGACATAGTAGGGGCCCCAGTTGATCACGGCCGAGGCAATGTGCGCCTTGGGTCCGTATTTGGTCATGTCCGAATCCCAGCCAAAGCCGCGCTTGCCCATTTTTTCGGCGGTCTGCAGCACGGCGGACGAATCGGTGTTCTGGAACAGCACGTCGGCACCGCCATTGATGAGCGCGGTGGCGGCCTCGGTTTCCTTGGGCGGATCGAACCAGTTGTTGACCCACACCACGCGGGTCTTGATGGCCGGGTTGGCGCTTTGCGCGCCCAGCGTGAAGCTGTTGATGTTGCGGATCACTTCGGGAATCGGCACCGAGGCCACCACGCCCAGGGTGTTGGTCTTGGTCATCTTGCCGGCCAGCACGCCGGCCATGTAGGCGCCCTCGTAGGTGCGGCTGTCGTAGGTCGCCAGATTGGGCGCCGTCTTGTAGCCGGTGGCATGCTCGAACGTCACGCCGGGGAAATCCTTGGCGACCTTGAGCATGGGCTCCATGAAGCCGAAGCTGGTTCCCAGCACCAGGTGATTGCCTTGCGTGGCCAGGTCGCGCACCACACGCTCCGCATCCGGGCCCTCGGGCACTTTCTCGACGATGCTGGTCTGCACCTTGTCGCCGAATTCGGCTTCCACGGCCTTGCGGCCGTTGTCATGCGCGAACGTCCAGCCGCCATCGCCCACAGGCCCCACGTACATGAAAGCCACTTTGAGCGGACCCTTGGCAACGGCGGCAGAAGCGGCGCCGGACGCCGCTGGCTGAGCCGCGCTGGCGGAGGATGTCGGCGCCGGGCTGGGCGAACAGGCGGCCAGCGCCACGGCGGCAAGCGCGCCGCCGGTGGCCAGCAGCCAATGGCGCTTGTGCAGATCAGGGGTTTGCTGAGGGTTCATGGCAGTTTCCTTGGAACAAGAAAGAAGAAGACAGGACAACGAATAAACGAACAGATTATCCGCCCGGATGGAAAGGCAAACCAAGCGCCGCCGGCCGGTTCACGCGGATCCAGACCGGGTTGCGCGAAATCAGCATCAGCACGGCGATGATCACGAGGTACGGCAGCATGGTCAGCAACTGGCTGGCAATGCCCACGCCCTGGCTTTGCAGCCAGAATTGCAGCATGGTCACGCCGCCAAACAGCCAGGCGCCCAGCAGAATGCGCAGCGGCCGCCAGGTGGCAAACGTGGTCAGCGCCAAGGCGATCCAGCCCTTGCCCGCCACCATGCCTTCCACCCATTGCGGCGTATACACAAGCGAAAGATACGCACCCGCCAGCCCGCACAGCGCGCCGCCGCTCATCACGGCAGCCAGGCGAATACGCCGCACCGGATAACCCAGCGCGTGCGCCGAGATGGGCGATTCGCCCACGCTGCGCAACACCAGCCCGGCGCGGCTGCGGTAGAAAAACCAGACCAGAAACAGCGCCACCGCCACGCTGACATACACCATCGGATGCTGCACGAACAGCAGCCGGCCCACCAGCGGCAGTTCACTCAAGCCTGGAACCGCAAAACTGCTGCGCGCCGGCAAGGCCTCTTGCGTGTACGGCACGCCCACAAAGGCAGACAGCCCCGCGCCCAGCAGCGACAGCGCCAGCCCCGTGGCCGACTGGTTGGTGTTGAGCCAGATCACGAGCCAGCCCAGCATGCCCGCCAGAACGGCGCCTGCGGCCATGCCCGCGGCAAACCCCAGCCATTCGCTGCCGGTGTGCACGCAGGTGGCATAACCCGCGAGCGCCGCGCACAGCATCATGCCTTCGGCGCCCAGGTTGATGACCCCCGCCTTTTCGTTGATGAGCAGCCCCAGGCCCGCCAGCGCCAGCACCGTTCCCGCGCTGAATACCGAAGCCAGCAGCAATCCCGCTTCGTTCATGCCGCCTCCTCCCTGCCCTGCTGGGCAGGCGCAGGCCGCGCCGCACCCCTGCGCCGCCAATGGGAATGGATCAGCGTATCGCAGGCCAGCAGCGTGAACAGCAGCAATCCCTGAAACACCAGGCTGATCGACTTGGGCAGCCCCAACCTCGACTGGGCGAGCTCCCCGCCGATGTAGAGCATGCTCATCAGCAGCGAGGAAAACACCACTCCCACCGGATGCAGCCGCCCGACAAAGGCCACGATGATGGCGGCAAAGCCATAGCCCGCAGGCAGCGCCAGCGTCAACTGGCCCACCGGGCCGGCTACGTCCAGCGCGCCGGCCAGACCGGCCGCGCCGCCCGAAACCAGCATGGCCAGCCACAGCGCGCGACGCGACGAAAAACCCGCATAGCGCGCGGCCGCGGGCGCCTGGCCGCCCACCTGTTGCGCAAAGCCGCTGCGCGTACGAAACAGGAACAGCCACAGCAATACCGCCGCCAGCAGCGCCAGCAGCAGGCCGACATTCACGCGCGAACCGGCAAACAGACGCGGCACGGCCGTGGCCGCCTCGAACATCTTGCTCAACGGAAAGCCGTAGCCCTGCGGATCCTTCAGCGGGCCGCTGACCATATAGCCCAGAAACTGCTCGGCCACGTACACGAGCATCAGGCTCACCAGAATCTCGTTGGCGTGGAAACGATCGCGCAACCAGGCCACCACCCCGCCCCAGGCCATGCCGCCGACCATGCCCGCCAGCAGCACCGGCACCACCATCCAGCGGCTGCTGTCGGCATCGGCCAGCAGCGCCACAGCGCCAGCGGCCACGGCCCCCAGGATGAACTGCCCTTCGGCGCCGATGTTCCACACGTTGGAACGAAAGCACAGCGAGAGCCCCAACCCGATCAGCAGCAGGGGCGTGGCCTTGAGCAGCAATTCCCCCCACGCGTAGCCGCTCCTGATGGGCTCCCAGAAAAACACCTGCAGGCCTTGCCAGGGATCCCTGTCCAGCAGCACGAACAGCAACGTGGCCAGCACCACGGTGAGAACGAGCGCCAGCACGGGCGACGCCAGACTCCAGAACCGCGAAGGCTGCTGCCGCAGCGTCCATTGCCAGCGTCTCATGCGATGCACCCCTCTGCGGGACGTTCGCCATCCAGCGCGCGGGCGCCGCAAGGCACAGTGTCGTCCCACAGGCCGCTCATCCACAGGCCGATGCGTTCGACCGTCGCGTCGCGTACCGGCATGGCAGGCGACAGGCGGCCCCGCGCCATGACCACCAACCGATCGCTGAGCGCGAGCAGTTCGTCCAGTTCTTCGCTGACCACCAGCACGGCACAACCGGCATCGCGCAACGCGAGGATCTCGCCATGGATCTGCGCGGCAGCCCCCACGTCCACGCCCCAGGTGGGCTGCGCCAGGATCAGCAACCGGGGCTGGGCGCCGATTTCCCGCCCCACGATGAATTTCTGCAGGTTGCCGCCCGACAGCGACTGCGCCGGAGCCTCCACGTCGCGCACCTTCACGCCAAACCGCTGCACCAGTTCCCGCGTCTGCCGGCGCAGCGCCGCCACGTCGATCCAGCCTAGGCGACGCACCGCTTCGGTACGGGTGAGCAGCATGTTGTGCATCAGGCCCAGCGCCGGCACCGTGCCGCGCCCCAGGCGCTCTTCCGGCACGAAATGCAGGCCCGCCGCACGGCGCTGGTCCGGACGGCTGCCGCCAATGGCCCTGCCCTGCAAGGTGATGGCTGCGGCATCCGCACGCCGGTCTTCGCCCGAAAGCGCCTGCAGCAATTCACGCTGACCATTGCCCGATACGCCCGCCACGCCCAGAATTTCGCCGGCGCGCACCTGCAACGAAACCTGCTGCAAATCAACGCCAAAGGGGTCGCGCGCAGGCAGGGACAGGCCATGCACGCCCAGCACCACGTCGCCGGCCCGATGGACGCGCTGCGGCAGCACCGGCGGCTCGACACCGATCATCATGCGGCTCAGCGACACGTTGCTTTCATTGCGCGGATCGCAGTCGCCGGTCACGCGCCCCGCGCGCAGCACGGTGCAGCGGTGGCACAGCGCACGGATTTCGTGCAGCTTGTGGCTGATGTACAGAATGCTGCAGCCCTCGTCTGCCAGCTGGCGCAGCACGCCGAAAAGGCCCTGAACGGCCTGGGGCGTCAGCACCGACGTGGGCTCATCGAGGATCAGCAGGCGCGGATTGGCCAGCAACGCGCGGATGATTTCCACCCGTTGCATTTCGCCCACACTCAGGGTGTGCACCAGCCGCCGCGGATCGATCGGCAAGTGGTAGGCGGCTGCCTTGTCCGCCACCATCTGCGTCACCTCGGCCAGCGTATGGCGCGCCTGCAGGCCCAGCCAGACGTTCTGCGCCACGGTCAGCGATTCGAACAGGCTGAAATGCTGGAACACCATGGCGATGCCCAGCGCCCGCGCCTGTTGCGGACTGGAAAGATGCACGCTGCGGCCGTCCACCTCCATGCTGCCGCTGTCGGGCTGCACCGCACCGTAGATGATCTTCATCAGCGTGGATTTGCCCGCGCCGTTCTCTCCCAGCACGGCGTGGATCTCGCCGGGCTGCACCACCAGGTCGATCGCATCGTTGGCCACCACGCCGGGGTAGGCCTTGGTGATGCGCGACAGATGCAGGCGGGGAGGTGGAGCAGACATGTGAAGGGCGGCGGATGCACACGCACACACGAAGCCATGCAGGCGTTACGAGCATTGCGCGCTGGACGTGCACTTGAAAGATAGGGATTTTACGGTGCGCCAGCGCCTGCATCGCTGCACCAGGCCGCGTGAATGGAAACCATATAAACCCAGAGGCTGTATGGAGATACAGGTTGGGCCGAAATCAACGACAATGCCCCCATGCGCCCTGTTCCCCTGTCCGAGCCTTTCAACCCGCAAACCGTTCCTGCCGCCGCCGGTTTTGACGATCCCGCCAGCCTGCTCCACGCCTGCCACGAGCGGGTGCATGAACGCTGCCGCCTGCTCGAGCGGCTGCTCCAGCACGTCGCTACCCACGGCGCCGATACGCAGGCGCAGGAAGCCGCCACCAACATCCTGCGCTATTTCGACACCGCCGCCCCGCAGCACCACGAGGACGAAGAGCGCCACGTTTTCCCGCGCCTGCTCGCCAGCAACGATGCCACACTCGTGCAATGCATCAAGACGCTGCAACGGCAGCACCACGAAATGGCCGAGGCGTGGCAGAAACTGCGTGCCCTGCTCATGGCCGTGCAGCAGGGCGATGCCGGCGGCCTGCTGGGTCAGGCTGCATTCGTGGATTCCTTCGTCGCCCTGTACCAGGCCCACATCGCACTGGAAGAGGGGACGGCCTTTCCCGCCGGTTTTGCCGACTTGCCGCCCGACCAGCGCACCCAGATGGGCGAAGAAATGGCCGCCCGCCGGGGCGCCACACGGCTGTCATCCAAAGGCTGAACCGGCCCTGCCGCGCCCGCCGCCGACAGGCGGGCGGCTGATAGCGGATAATTCCCTTTCTGGCTGGCGCTGCCGCCGTGACCACGAAAGGGATGCACCATGCGCTGGAAAGGTGGAGAACAATCGGACAATGTCGAAGACCGGCGTGGCGCCGGCGGTATGGGTGGCGGCCTGTTCGGCGGCCGCAGCATCGGCATGGGCACTTTGCTGATCGCCGTCGTCGCCGGACTGATTTTTGGAGTCAACCCGCTGCAGATCATCGGCATGCTGGGAGGAACCGGCGGCCCGGCGCAAGTGCAGCAGGCACCTGCCGGACAGCCCCCTGCCAATGACCAAGCCTCGCAGTTCATCCGCACGGTGCTGCGCGACACCGAACTGGTATGGGACAAGCTGTTCCGCGAGAGCGGCGGCACCTATGTGCAACCCAAGCTGGTGATGTTCAGCGGCTACACGCCCACGGCCTGCGGCACCGGACAATCGGCCATGGGGCCTTTTTACTGTCCGCTGGACCAGAAAGTATATTTGGATACCGAATTCTTCAACACCCTGCGCAACGAACTCGGCGGCGGCGGCGAATTTGCCGAAGCCTACGTGATTGCGCACGAGATCGGCCACCATGTGCAGAAGCAGATGGGCGTCATCGACAAAGTCGACTCCCTGCGCGGACGGATCAGCCAAACGCAACAGAATGCCCTGCAAGTGCGCGTGGAGCTGCAGGC
The DNA here is from genome assembly GCA_039808005.1 of Allobrachymonas sp. Classification (GTDB taxonomy): domain Bacteria; phylum Pseudomonadota; class Gammaproteobacteria; order Burkholderiales; family Burkholderiaceae_C; genus Brachymonas. The sequence continues at coordinate 27,183 of JBDHSG010000013.1, forward strand.
CGACTGCCTGGCAGGCGTCTGGGCCCACCATGCCGAAGCACAGCGCAAGATCCTGGAAGAGGGCGACATCGAACAGGCCATGAACACCGCCGCCAAGATTGGCGACGACGCGCTGCAAAAACGCTCCCAGGGCTATGTGGTGCCCGACAGCTTCACCCACGGCTCCAGCGCCCAGCGCGTGCGCTGGTTCACCACCGGCCTGAAAACCGGTTCCGTTCAAGCCTGCGACACCTTTCAGGCGCAGGCCCTCTGATTCTTACGGGTGCGTCATTGCCGGCCTGCGGCGCCGCGCCCCTTGTGAAACCTGATGACTGACAACACAACAACTTCCGCTCCCCTGCCTTATTCCCAGCTCCCCCTGGCCGAGCCGCTCCTGCGCGCCGTGGCCGACATGGGCTACACCCACACCACGCCCATCCAGGCACAGGCCATTCCGGTCGTGCTGGCCGGGCAGGACGTGATGGGCGCCGCACAAACCGGTACTGGCAAGACGGCCGCGTTTTCACTGCCCCTGCTGCAGCGTTTGCTCAAACACGAAAACACATCGGTCTCTCCCGCACGGCATCCGGTACGCGCCCTGGTTCTGCTGCCCACGCGCGAACTGGCCGACCAGGTGGCGCAGCAGATCAAGCAATACGCCCGCCACACCGGGCTGCGCAGCGCCGTGGTCTTTGGCGGCATCGACATGAAGCCGCAAATGGCCGCACTCAAGGCGGGTGTGGAAGTGCTGGTGGCCACGCCAGGGCGCCTGCTCGACCACATCGAAGCCCGCACCGCCGTGCTCAACCAGGTGGAATACGTGGTGCTCGACGAAGCCGACCGCATGCTCGACATCGGCTTCCTGCCCGATCTGGAGCGCATCCTGGCCTACCTGCCCAAGCAGCGCACCACGCTATTGTTCAGCGCCACCTTCTCGCCCGAAATCAAGCGCCTGGCCGCCAGCTACCTGCACAACCCCGTCACCATCGAGGTGGCGCGCAGCAACGCCACCGCCTCTACCGTCGAGCAACGCTTCGTGCGCGTGGCCGACGACGAGAAGCGCTCCGCGCTCTATCACCTGATCCGTGAGAACGGCGTGCGCCAAGCTTTCATTTTCAACAACAGCAAGCTCGGGTGCGCGCGGCTGGCCCGCCACATGGAGCGCGACGGCTACAAAACCGCCGCCCTGCATGGCGACAAGTCACAGGATGAGCGACTCAAGGCGCTCGACGCCTTCAAGCGCGGCGAGGTCGAATTCCTGGTCTGCACCGACGTGGCAGCCCGCGGGCTCGACATCAAGGATGTGCCCGTCGTCTTCAACTTCGACATCCCGTTCAACGCGGAAGACTACATCCACCGCATCGGCCGCACGGGCCGCGCGGGCGCCGCAGGCCTGGCCATCAGCCTGGTGGGCGACACCGACGCCCGGCTGCTGGCCGAAATCGCCAAGCTCACGCGCCAGGACATCAAGGCGCAATCCCTGTCCACGCCCGCCGCACCAGCCTCGCGTCCGCGCAACCACCCGCGCCAGGGCGATCGCAGTGCCCGCCGGGAAGACGACGCACCACGGGCGCGGGCAGAGCGTGACGAAGGACGCGGCGACCGCTACCACCGCGCACCCAAGCTCAACGATCCCTTTTTCGATCAACCTTACGAAGCGCCTGAACGCAACCAGCCGCCAGCCTGGGAGCCAGACACCTCGCGCCGCCAGGCCCGCCCCGCAATCAGCGCCAACATCCGTCCCCGCAGCAAGCCTGCCGCCGCTCTGTTCCAGCCGGCAGCGCAGGCAGCCAGTGAGCCGGTCACGGATGCCGGCAACGCCCCGTCAGAAGAAACGCCAGCGCCCTGAACCTGGGCATCCCATGGCGCGCCGCTGACGCAGACCGTGCCCGTCAGCCGCTGGTGGCTGGTGTCGCCTCCAGTGTCAACACGACGGGAACATGGTCGCTGGGCCGTTCGTTCGACCGCGGCCCCTTGTCGATGTGGCAAGCGCGCACCAAGGGCCGCAATACATCGCTCACCAGAATGTGGTCGATGCGCAAGCCACGGTTGCGCCGGAAAGCCATCGCACGGTAATCCCACCAGGTGTAGGACTTGGGCGGCGGGTCGAACAGGCGCAGGCTGTCGGCCAGCCCCAGTTGCACCAGCGCCTGCAGCTGTTCGCGCTCCGCAGTGGTGCAATGGATGGTTTCGTGCAGCCCCACCGGATCCCACACATCGGCGTCATCGAACGTGATGTTGAAATCACCCATCAGCAACAGATGCGGCGTCTTCTGCAGTTCCTGCCGCAGCCAGTCGCGCAGCGCCTGCAGCCAGCGCAGCTTGTAGGCGAACTTGTCGGTGCCCGGAGCCTGGCCGTTGGGCATGTAGGCACAGACCACGCGCAAGGGCTGTCCGCCGGGTGCGATGGCCGTGGCACTGATGACGCGCGCCATGTCGCACGCCATGCCGGGAATGTTGCACACCACATCGCGCAGGGGCGCCCGGCTGACCAGCGCCACCCCGTTGTAGGTTCTCTGGCCGAAGGCCTGCACCCGCCAGCCGGCTTCGGCAAACGCCTGCACCGGAAACTTGTCATCGGCCAGCTTGGTTTCCTGCAGGCCCAGTATCTCGATGCCGGGATTGGCCGCCAGCCAGTCCAGCACCTGCGGCAGACGCACAGCCAGCGAATTGACATTCCAGGTGGCTATCTGCATGCCATGCCCCTTCATGCCACGCCGCCGGATTGCGGCATGCGGCCGTAGACGACAAAGCGGTACGGCAATCCCGTGCTGCTGGCCTGCCAGGGACCGGCCTCTCGCACCTGCCACACATCGTCCAGCTCCGGCGCAAAGGCATCGCCCGCAAAGTCGGCGTCGATCTCGGTCACCACCACCTGCCGCGCCAGCGGCAGGGCTTGGCGGTAGATGTCCGCGCCGCCCATGATCCAGGCCCGTTCGGCATCCTGGCACAGCGCCTGCGCCTGTTCCAGCGAATGCGCCACTTCCGCACCGGGCGCCTGCCAGCCGCTTTGCCGGGTGACGACGATGTTTCGCCGTCCGGGCAGGGGCCGGAAAGCCGGCGGCAGGCTTTCCCACGTCTTGCGGCCCATGATGACCGGGCAGCCCAGCGTGGTGCGCTTGAAATGCGCCATGTCTTCCGGCAGGTGCCACGGCATCCGGCCATCCCGGCCGATCACGCCATTGCGCGCGCGCGCATAGATCAGGTGCAATTCCGTCATACAGCGATAGGCTCTGCTGGGGCGCCCAGCCGGACGATCATCCAGCAGCAAATGCCCTGTTCGTTTCTTCAAAGTGGGTTGCGGCCCATTCTACCGGCCCCTCCCGGTCTGGGCAGAAGCCCATGACATCCCCCGCGCATAATCGGGCTTTGTTCTCTGCCTCCGCATCATGAATGCCCCCGCCTTGCTGAACACCCTTGCCCGCATGCTCGGCCCTGCCCACATACTCACCGGGCGCGACGCCGATCCATTCTGCACCGACTGGCGCAAGCGCTATCACGGCCAGGCCGTGTGCGTGGCGCGTCCGGGCAGCGCCGAAGAAGTGGCGCAGGTGGCGAAGGCCTGCGCCGCCGCACAGGTTGCCATAGTGCCCCAGGGGGGCAATACCGGCCTGGTGGGCGGTGCCACGCCCCTTCCCGGCCCGCCCAGCGTGATCCTGAGCCTGCAGCGCATGAACCGGGTGCGCAGCGTGGACGGCGCCAGCCAGACCCTGACGGCCGAGGCAGGCTGCACCTTGCAGCAGGTGCAAGAGGCCGCAGTCGATGCCGGCTGGCTCTACCCGCTGCGCATGGGCAGCGAAGGCAGCTGCACGGTGGGCGGCAACCTGGCCACAAACGCCGGCGGCACCCAGGTGCTGCGCTACGGCAATGCGCGCGAATTGTGTCTGGGGCTGGAAGCCGTGACTCCACAAGGCACTATCTGGCACGGCCTGCACGGCCTGCGCAAGAACAACACCGGCTACGACCTGCGCCACCTGCTCATCGGCAGCGAAGGCACACTGGGCATCATCACTGCAGCCACCCTGAAGCTGTTCCCCCTGCCCCGTGCGCAGATCACCGCCTGGGCGGCGCTGCCGTCGGTGCAGGCGGCCGTGGACCTGCTGGCGCTGGCCCGCCATCGGCTCGACGCGGGCCTGACCGGTTTCGAACTGATGAATGCCACCGCCCTGCAACTGGTGCAGCGCCACTTCCCGCGCCTGCGCGTGCCGTTTGCCGATGCGGCGCCTTGCTGCGTGCTGCTCGAACACGCGGTTTTCGGCACCACCGAACCGGCGCAACAGCCATTGCAAGACCTGCTGAAGACCGCCATGGAACAAGGGCTGGTCCTCGACGCCGTGATGGCCGAAAACCTGTCGCAAACGCACGGCCTGTGGCAGGTACGCGAAAGCATTCCGTTGGCACAGGCCGAAGCAGGCCTGAACGTCAAGCACGACATCGCCGTGCCCATCTCGGCCATGGCGGCCTTCGTGGCCGAAGCCGATGCCGTCCTTGTGGCAGCCTTTCCCGGCGTGCGCATGATCACCTTCGGCCATCTGGGCGACAGCAACCTGCACTACAACGTGCAGGCACCCGAAGGCGTTGACCCGGCCGCCTTCCTGCGGCAGCATGAAGCGGCCATCAACACACTGGTATTCGATGCGGTGCAGCGCTTTGGCGGCAGCATCAGCGCCGAACACGGCATCGGCCAACTGAAGCGCGATGTGCTGCCGCGCTACCAGAGCCCCGTGGCGCTGGAGATGATGCACGCCATCAAGCAGGCGCTGGATCCGCAGGGCATCATGAACCCGGGAAAGGTGCTGCCGGCCCAAAGCCCGAAAGGTTTAGGATAATCGCCCGCATCATGATTGCAGTCTCCAACCAGTACGAAACGCTGTTGCGCCATGTGCGCGACAGCGGCGTGGAAAAAACCGACCGCACCGGCACCGGCACCCAGAGCGTGTTCGGCTACCAGATGCGGTTTGACTTGCGCCAGGGCTTTCCGCTGGTCACCACCAAGAAGGTGCACCTGAAGTCCATCATCTACGAACTGCTGTGGTTCCTGCGCGGCGACAGCAACGCCCGCTGGCTGCAGGAGCGCGGCGTGACCATCTGGAATGAATGGGCCGACCCCAGAACCGGAGACCTGGGTCCAGTCTATGGCGTGCAGTGGCGCAGCTGGCCCACGCCCGATGGCGGACACATCGACCAGATGGCAGAGGTGCTGCGGCAGATCAAAAGCAACCCGGACTCGCGGCGCATGATCGTGAGCAGCTGGAACGTGGCCGAACTCGACAAGATGGCACTGATGCCCTGCCACGCATTTTTTCAGTTCTACGTGGCGCAGGGGCGGCTGAGCTGCCAGCTGTACCAACGCAGCGCCGACCTGTTCCTGGGGGTGCCGTTCAACATCGCCAGCTATGCGCTGCTGACGCACATGGTGGCGCAGCAGTGCGACCTGGACGTGGGCGATTTCATCTGGACGGGCGGCGACTGCCACATCTATAGCAACCACCGCGCGCAGGTGGATTTGCAGTTGGCGCGCGAGCCGCGCCCGTACCCCCAACTGACGATCAAGCGCAAACCGGCCGATCTCTTCAGCTACGCCTTCGAGGACTTTGAAGTAACGGGCTATGACCCGCACCCGGCCATCAAGGCGCCGGTTGCGGTCTGACCGGCGCGCTGCGCCGCTTACTGCACCTGCTGCAGACGTGCAATGCGCTCTTCGATCGGCGGGTGGGTGGCAAAGAGCTTGCCGATCGAGCCGGTGATGCCCATCGACTGCAGGCCATTGGGCAGTTCACCCGATTGCATGCCGCCAAGGCGGCGCAAGGCCTGGATCATGGGCTGGCGCTGCCCCATGAGGTCGCCGCTGCCTGCATCGGCCCGGAATTCGCGCTGGCGGCTGAACCAGGCGACAATCATCGATGCCAGGATGCCCAGGCAGACTTCGAGCACCAGGTACGTGACCATGTAGCCCATTCCCGGGCCGCGGCGTTCCTCGCCCCGGCTCAGGAAATTGTCGACCGCGAAGCCGATCGCGCGGCTCAGGAAAATCACGAAGGTATTGACCACGCCCTGAATCAGCGTCATGGTCACCATGTCGCCGTTGGCGATGTGCGCCACCTCGTGGCCGAGCACGGCCTCGACTTCCTCGCGCGTCATCCCTGCCAGCAGGCCGGTGGAAACAGCGACCAGGGCCGAGTTCTTGAACGCGCCCGTGGCAAAGGCGTTGGGCGCGCCTTCGTAGATGCCCACCTCGGGCATGCCGATGCCGGCGCGATCGGCCAGACGCTGCACGGTCTGCACGATCCACGCCTCGTCGGCCGTGCGCGGCTGGGTGATCATGCGCAGGCCCGTGGTCCACTTGGCCATCCGCTTGCTCATCAGCAGCGAGATGATCGACCCGGCAAAACCGAGGAGCAGCGAGAACGCCAGCAGCGAGCCGTAATTCATGCCGTAGGCGGACAGATAGCGGTTCAGCCCCAGAACGGACGTCACCACGCTCAGCACCAGCACGATGGCCAAGTTGGTCAGCAAAAACAGGACGATGCGTTTCATGGAATCCCTTTTCTATGGAATTGCATGCATTTTATGAAAACGATGCAGATGGCGTGCATATGGGGACGCATCCGGCGGTTGCAAGTTCGGCACGGCGAATGCACGCCCCTGACAGGAAAAAGCTGTGCGCTGGCTGCGCACAGCATGGGCTCGGGCGGGCCTGCGCTTTACCCTGCGCGAGCGATTCATGGGTGCACGTGCAAAGCGGCAGCGGTGTTTTGCTGCAGCGTGATGTTGTCCACCAGCGGCCCGGCGCGGTAACCGTTGACGAGCTGCTGCATCAGCACGCTGATGTCCGGCACATCGTTGGCCTGCATCATGGCGTACAGGGCGGCCAGGTGCTGCTGCAGCTGCGGCCAGGGCAGGAAGCTTTCCTGCGCCTTCATGATGCGCGGATGCTCGGTCGGCTGCGGGTTGTCGCCGATCAGCAGTTCTTCGTACAGCTTTTCACCGGAGCGCAAGCCGGTGATCTGCAGCGCAATGTCGCCCTGCGGGTGCGCCACGTCCCGCACGGTCAGGCCCGAGAGCACGACCATGTCGCGCGCCAGGTCGATGATCTTGATGGGCTCGCCCATGTCGAGCACGAAAACGTCGCCGCCCTGCCCCATGGCGCCAGCCTGCAGCACCAGCTGCGCCGCTTCGGGAATGGTCATGAAGTAGCGCGTGACGTCGGCATGCGTGAGCGTGATCGGCCCACCGTGGGCAATCTGGCGGCGAAACAGCGGCACTACCGAACCGGAAGACCCCAGCACGTTGCCAAACCGCACCATCGACAAACAGGTAACGCGGCGCAGGGCGGACGCAGGCGTGGGATGGCCCATGGCCGCATCCAGCACGCCAAAATCCACGGTTTCGCTGGCGGCCAGCGCCTGCAGGCACAGCTCGGCCAGGCGTTTGCTCGCCCCCATGATGTTGGTCGGGCGCACGGCCTTGTCGGTGCTCACCAAAACGAAATGCGCAACACCCCCTTCGAGGGCGGCCCGCGCCACCGTCAACGTGCCGAACACGTTGTTGTCGATGCCCTGTACCGGGTTGTGCTCGACCATGGGCACGTGCTTGTAGGCGGCCGCATGGTACAGCGTGGCGGGCCGGTAGCTGTCGATGATCTGGCGCATGCGGCGCAGGTCGCGCACATCGCCCAGCAGCGCCACCACGTCCGGCGGCTGCGGCTGCGTGGCCGCCAGCGCCTGCAGTTCCCTGTCGATCTGGTACAGGGCGAATTCGCTGTTTTCCACCAACAGCAGCCGGCACGGCCCCTGCTGCACGATCTGCCGGCACAGTTCGCTGCCGATGCTGCCGCCGGCGCCCGTCACCAGTACCACCTGGTCGCGGATGTTGCGGGCGATCAGCGCAGGATCGGGCGGCACGGCATCGCGTCCCAGCAGGTCATCCACGTCGAGTTCCCGGAATTGCTGCACCCCCGCGCGGCCGCTGGTGAGATCGGCCATGCCGGGAACGCTGCGCACGTGCACCGACAGGTCGCGCATGCTGCGGATGATGGTGTTGCGCTGCGCGCGACCCATGCTGGGTATGGCCAGCAGCACGTCGGTCACCGCGCTGTCGCGCACCACGCGCGGCAGATCCTGCGGCGACCAGACTTCCGCGCCGTTGATGCTGCGTCCGATCTTGGCAGGGTCGTCGTCCACATAGCCGATGAGCGTGTACCGGCGCGCCGAGTGAATGGCCGCGGCCGTCTGGATGCCCGTTTCCCCCGCGCCATAGATCAGCATGCGCCCTTGCTCGCGCGCCTCGCCCGCGCCGCTGTAGATGAACAGCCCGCGGATGAAGGCGCGGTTGCCGCCGATCAGGAGCAGGAACATGAGCGGCTGCAGGATGCCCACGCTGCGCGGCACGTGGGTCGGATTGCCGACGAACACCACATAGCAGAAGAACAGCACGCCATATGCGGCAATCGCCTTCATGGTCGTCACCATCGCCGCAAACCCGGTGTAACGGAAGATGGCACGGTACAGACCGAACTTGACCATCAGGGGAATGGCCAGCGCCGGTGCCAGGAAGTAGGTCAGCGCCTGGTCGGCATGCGGCCAGATCCAGCGGTCTTCCCGCAGACTGATGGACAGCAGCAGCGCCATCCAGGCGCACAGTACGTCCATGCACATGGCCAGCAACTGGCGCGGCAGCGTTTTGGAATTGAAGATGCGCGATTGCATGAAGGGCGGCTCGGATAACGTTCAGGGCTTGAACAGAATGCCCAGCGTCATGGCGATGATTTTCAGGTCCAGCAACAGGGAACGTTCACGCACATACTGCTGGCACAGCGCCAGTTTGGCAGGCAGAACGGTCTCCACATACGTGCGTTCGGGGTCGCTGCTGTGGGCCAGCAGCGCGCTTTCGCTGCGGTATTGTACGGAGGCCAGATCGGTCATTCCAGGGCGCACACCCAGCACCTCGGCACGCACGTCGGCCGGGTAAAGCGCCACATAGCGCGGCACCTCGGGCCGGGGGCCGACGATGCTCATGTCGCCCAGCAGAACGTTCAGGAACTGCGGCAGCTCATCGAGCTTGTAGGCGCGGATGAAGTGGCCGCTGCGCGTGATGCGGTCGTCCGCCCCCACGGTGATCTGCGGGCCGGCGTTGTCCTGCCGCATGGAACGGAACTTGAAGATGCGAAACAGCCGACCGCGCAGGCCCACCCGCTCCTGCCGGAAAAACACCGGCCCAGGGGAATCGAGCCGGATCCACGCCGCGATGGCCAGCAGCACGGGCGCCAGCAGCAGCAGGCCCAGCGTCGCAATTGCCAGGTCGAACAGGCGCTTGAGCCAGAGCGATCGCATCACGACAGGATCTGCCGGAGCGCCGCGATGATGCATTCCTGGTCCGCATCGCTCATCGCGGTAAAGAGCGGAATGCTGAACATGCGCGCGTAGGCCCGGTCGGCCTCCGGGTACATCGCAGGGGTGAGGCCGTAGCGGTCGCGCCAGTAGGGCTGGCGGTGCAGCGGCACGTAATGCACGCTGGTGCCGATGCCGGCATCGCTCAGTTTCTGAATGACGGCGTCGCGGGTGATGCCGGCCGCATCCGTCAGGCGCAACACGAACAGGTGCCAGGCGTGCGTGTCGCCGGCGGGCGCATCGGCGGGCAAGACCAGCGGCAAATCCCGCCAGGCCTGCAGATAGCGGGCGGCCAGTTGCTGGCGGCGCTGCACGAAAGCGGGCAGGCGCTTGAGCTGCACGCGGCCCAGCGCGGCGGCCATGTCAGTCATGTTGTACTTGAAGCCCGGCGCCACGATTTCGTAGTACCACGCGGGCGTCTTGCTGGTGAAGCGGTCAAACGCGTCGCGACTGATGCCGTGCAGCCGCATGATCTTCATGCGCGCGGCCAGATCGGCATCCTTCGTCACCACCATGCCACCCTCGCCCGTGGTCATGGTCTTGTTGGCGTAAAAGCTGAACACCGCGACATCGCTGGGTAGCTGGCCCACCAGCGTGCCCTTGTAGGTGGTGGGCAGGGCGTGGGCAGCGTCTTCGATCACCCGCAGGCCATGTTTTCTGGCAATCGCAAAAATGGCGTCCATGTCGCACGCCAGCCCGCCGTAATGCACCGGCATGATGGCTTTTGTTCTGGGTGTAACGGCCGCCTCGATTTTCGTCACGTCGATGTTGAGCGTGACCGGATCGCAATCCACCAGCACCGGGTCGGCACCCAGGTAGCGTATGACCTCGGTGGTGGCGGTGAAGGTCAGCGTGGGTGCAATCACCTCGTCGCCGGGACCGATGCCGATGGCTTCGAGCGCCAGGTGCAGCCCGGCAGTGGCCGAATTGACGGCAATAGCCTGCACGCCGCCGCCCAGGTAGTCGGCAAACTCCTGCTCGAAGGCGCGGGTTTGCGGCCCGGTGGTGACCCAGCCGCTGCGCATGGCGTGCGCCACGGCGGCTATTTCATCCTCGCCGATATCGGGGCGGGCGAACGGTATGAATGCTTGTTCAGTCATGGTGGTTGCGGTTCAGGCGGTACGGCAGGCGTCCAGAAAACGCCGGGCCAGTACGGGATAGGTGTGATTGTCCAGCACAAACTGGCGTCCCTGCCCGCCCATGCGCTGGCGGGTGGCCGCGTCCAGCCGTGCCAGTTGGCGCAAACCATCGGCAATGGCGGGCGGATCGGCCGGCGGCACAGTCAGGCCGCAGCCGGCCTCGAGCACCGGATCGTTGCCGGCCTCGACCGAATGCAGCACCACGCAGCGCGCCATCATGTAGTCCATGAGCTTGTTGGGCGCAATGCCAAACCGGTAGATCGGCACGCGCTGCCAGCCAATGTAGGCGATGTCGATCTGCGCCAGAAAGGACGGAATCTGCGCCTTGGGAATGGGATCGAAAAACGCCACATGCTGCAAGCCCAACGCCAGCGTCTGCTGTTGAAGGGCGATTTTTTCGTGGCCGTCGCCCACCAGCACGAAGCTGAACGGTTCGGTCTGCATCGACGCGGCGGCCTGCAGCAGCACATCGAGCGCATTGGGGGTACCGTGCGAACCGGCATAGCCCACCACCTTGCGCCCAGCGGCCTTGTGCGTCGCCATATGGCGGGCGATATCTGCCCGCAGTGGTGCGGGATCGCCCTGCCATTCATCCAGCGTGATGCCGTTGGGCACGATGTGCAGCTTGTGCAGATCCAGCCCATGCGCCTGCATGTGATCTGCCACCTTGGGCAGCATGCTGACCACAACATCGGCATGCTTGTAGGCGTAATTCTCGGCGGCCTGGCACAGCCTGATGAACGGATGGCGCGGCGACATGCCGCCCAGCTCGATGGGCGAGAGCGGCCACAGGTCGTGCACCTCGAACACCAGCTTGCAGGGCCTGCCCTGCCGCCGCGCCTGCCGCACGATACGCTGCGCCACCCAGATGTCCATCGGGTAGGTGCTGCTGGCAATGACGATGTCCGGCAGGACGCTGCGGGCCAGATGGGGCGCGTCGGCCCACACCTGGCGCAGGAAGGCCCAGATGTTTTTCACCCGCCCCAGGCCATTGCCCACGTAGGCCGGTGTGGCGTACCAGTGGTAGGCAATGCCGTCGACGGGCTGCACAACAGCGCGCCCATCCCATGCAACACCAGCGTCACGCAAGGCTGACAGATCGGGCTGCTGCGCCCGCACATGGCTGTAATCCGCCGCCAGCACATGCACCGTATGGCCGCTTTGCACCCATTCACGGGCCAGGTAATACGGGCGGTATTCCATGCCGTGTTGCGGGCTGCCAGCATAGTGGTTGATGTAGAGAATATTCATCGGAATGCTTGCAAGGTGCGCACCAGGTTCTGCACGGAAGGCGCAAACAGGCCATGCTGCCGCACCCATTCACGGTTGTGGGTGGCAATGGCGGCCGCGCGCGCCAGCAATGCCGGCAGGGTCGCTTCCGCTTGCTGCTGCAGCGCATCGCCTTGCAGGGTGTCGGGCACGATCCAGCCGTTGACTTGGTCCTGCACCAATTCGCGGTTGGCAGGCAGATCGCCCAACAAGGGAATGCAGCCATGCGCCATGGCCTCCAGCACCGATACCGCCACGGCATCGCTCTGCGGCAGGCTGATGTACCACTGCGCCTGGTCGTACCACTGCGCCTGGTCGGTGGCCGGCAGCCGACCCACGAACTGCACGCGCTTTTCGAAGCCTTTGCGCGCCACCCATTCCTGCATCGCGCCAAGCTGGCTACCCGTGTTGGCCACCACCAGTTGCGCCTGCGGCTGCCCGTGAGCCATTGCGGCAAAGAATTCCAGCACGCGCAGCGGCTGGTAAATCGGCTCCAGCCCGCGATTGGCATAGAACAGCCAGGGCTCCTTGGGCTGCGCGGGCGGTGGCGGCAGCGCATCCAGCCCGAACGGGAAGGTCAGGACCTGCCGCGCGCCCATGCGCTGCATCACCGCCGTCACGTGCTGCGAATCACTGGTGCACAGATCGGCATGGCGCACAATGGCCTGCGTGATCCAGCGGTAAACCGCATGGCGATGCGGCGTCACCAATATGTCGCTGCCCCAGGCCGATGCCAGCACCCGCGCGCGCAGCCGCCAGATTTTTTTCACCAGCAACACCAGCGTGCCATGCGAGGTCAGGTAGTGGGGATTGATCCAGTCGGCATCCACCTCTTGCAACCACCTTCCAACGGCAGGCAGCTGCTTCAGCAACGCTGCGTTGCCGCCGCCATGCACAGGGCTGGTATTCAGGGCCAGACGTTTTTCTGCTGGCACCAGCGCTGCCAGTTCTGGAGAAAAACCCCGACTGGAACAGACCCACACATCCACCAGCGGCGCCAGCGCCCGCGCCCACTTGAGCAGGTGCGGGCTTTCGCCGTCGCCTACCAGGGCATAGCGCATACGGGATGTAGCTACAGCGCTCATGCCTGCGGCAGCTTTCCGGCCCAGCGCTCGTACGCGGACAGATAGTCGGGATGGGCGGCCAACCAGCGGACATCCTGCGTGCGGGTGTCTCCCACCACCTGCGCCGGATTGCCGCCAAGCACGGCAAAGTCGCCAAACGTGCCGCGCACGCGACTGCCGGCGGTGACTAGACAACCCTTGCCCAGCACCGCCCCGGCTTCGATCACGCTGTGCGGACCGATGAAACAGTACGGCCCAATCTCGATGGGCGCGCGGATGTCGCTGGGCTGCGCGCCGTCTGCGAATGGCGCTGGCGCACCCGCAAGGCGCGCGGCCACGCGCACGCTGCGGTGCGTGCTGTGGCTGACGATGCTGATGAAGTTGGTCACCTGCGTGCCCTGCCCGATCCGCACGCCACTGCTGGCCTCGATGAAATTGAAATGTCCGATGAACACGTCATCACCCAGTATCAGCCGGTCTTCGTGTTCGATGCAAGTACTTGGCGAAATGCGCGTACCCGGCAACGGCTGGCCACGTTGCATTTCGCCAAACAGCATGCGGAAGAACAGTGCGTGCCACAACCTGCGGCGCAACCGATTGATGGCGGCGCGCAGGCGCAGCGATATGCCCGGCTTGCTCATGGCTGTCCCTCCATCCCTTGTTTCACGTCTGGCCCAACGGGATTTTGCACCTCGGGCCCAGGGATGTCGGGCCAGAACGCCAGCCGCCAGAAATAGATGCCGAAATACACCACCATCGCCGCCGACACCGACCACGCCCCTGCGAGCAGGCCGCCGAAACGCATGCCCAGTCCCAGCGCAGCCACGAAAGCCAGTTGCCCCAGCAGCGCCCAACGGAACGCCCAGCGCTGCGCCTTCCAGGCCATGGTCACCACCGCCAGGGGCGCGGCCACGAAATGCACCGCGATATACGGGGCCAGCGCCCGCGCCAGTTCACCCGCCTCGCGCCACTGTTCGCCAAACACCCGCCGGAACAGCCACGGCCCCGCGACCATCAGCACCAGCATCAAGCCCAGCGCCACCGCGCCCAGCAGCGCCATGATCTGGCGCACGGCGCGTTGCGCATCGGCAGGCTGCGCCCCGGCCAGACGCGGATACAGTGCCTGCGACACGGCGCTGCCGACCAGTGTGGCCGGCGCCTTGAGGTAGCGCAACGCCAGGCCCCAAAAGCCGGCCGCCGCATGCCCCGAGAATGCCACCAGAATGGCCACGGCCAGCGCATCCTGCAAGGCACCCAGAAAGGCGTGCGGCGTATTCAGCAAGGGAAAATCCCGGAACTTCACCGCCACCTGCCGCCATTGCATGCGCGTGTTTCCGGTGAAAACGGCCTGCCATCCACCCACGGGCGCCGGGCGTATCAACACCAGCGCCGCGATCACGGCAGCCAGCACCTGGGCTGCGGCCAGCGCCCAGGCGGCATCCGCCGGTGCAGGTTCGCGGGCATGCGTCCACAGCAGCAGACCCAGCGTCACTTGCAGAACGGCCGCACCGCCATATTGCAGCACGCGGCTGATGGCCAGCGCACGAAAGTGCTGCGCGCGGTTGCTCCACATGATGAGCAGTTGCAGGCCACCCGCCGCCACCACGGCAGGCGACAACAGCCACGGCAGCGGCAAATGCCCCATCCAGGCCAGCGCTGCAGCCAGCGGGATGCTGATCATCAGCACCAGCAGGCAGATGTGCAGGCACAGGGCAAGCAGGACGGCGGCCTCGCCATCATCGCGCGCCATCGGCAGGGCAAATTCATAGCGCCCGCAGGCCATCACGGCCACCGTGGCGGCCACCGTGGAGAAGGTGGTGAACACCCCAAATGCTTCCGGCGTGAACAGCCGCGCAAGCACCGGCCCCAGAACCAGTGGAACCAGCTGCGCCAATGCGCCGCCCATCAGCAGTGTGAGCGTGGCGCGCAGCAGGCCGGAAAGTGCGGGGGGCGCGGCAGACATGGCGTGCTTTGCCAACAGGCTTCAGGCCTGCGCCGCCTGCAGCGCCTGCACGACCGCATCCTGCTGCGCGGCCCCCAGATCGGCGTTCATCGGCAGGCTCATCACCTCGGTGGCCAATTGCGCGGCCACGGGAGTGGGCAGGCTGCACAGTTCCATATAGGCCGGTTGCCGGTTCAGCGGAACAGGATAGTGCACGGCGGTGGGAATGCCCGCCGCCTTGAGCCGCTCCTGCACCTGCGCCCGGTTGGCCACCCGCACGGTGTACTGCGCGAACACGCTGGTGCGGTCCCCGCGCTGCGTCATGCGCGCAATGCCGGCCGCATCGCACAATTGGTTGTAGCGGTCGCCCAGCGCCATGCGCTGTTGCACCTCCCAGTCGAACCGCTCCAGCTTGGCCAGCACGACGGCGCACTGCAGCGTATCCATGCGGCCGCCCACGCCGATGCGGGTGTGGGTGTAGCGCTTGCTTTGCCCGTGCACCCGGATCTCGCGACAGGCCTGCGCCAGCGCGTCGTCGCTGGTGAAAATCGCACCGCCATCGCCGTAACAGCCCAGCGGCTTGCTGGGAAAGAAGCTGGTGCAGCCGAAAGTGCTCAGGTTGCAGCTCTGGCGGCCCTGGTATTGCGCACCGAAACTCTGCGCGGCATCTTCGATCACCGACAGATGGCCATGCCGGACGGCAATGGCGTTGATGGCATCCATGTCGGCGCACTGGCCATACAGGCTCACCGGCATGATGGCGCGGGTGCGCGGCGTGATAACGGCCTCGATGTGCGCGGCATCGATCAGGCCGGTGTCCGGCTCGACATCCACAAACACCGGACGCGCGCCCAGCAGGGCGATCATCTCGGCCGTGGCGGCAAAGGTAAACGGCGTGGTGATTACTTCGTCGCCGGGCTGCAGGCCAAGCGCCATGAGGCTGATGAGCAGCGCCTCGGTGCCGCTGGAAACGGTGATGCAGTGCCGGGCGCCCGTGCGCGCGGCCAGCGCCGCCTCCAGCTCGGCCACTTCCGGCCCCATGATGTACTGGCCGTGGTCGAGCACGCGCTGCATGCGGGCATTGATGCTGCTCTGCAACGCCGCGTATTGGGTTTTGAGGTCGATGAAATCCATGCGTCAATCCATCTCGCCGTTGATTGCAACCGGCAACAGGCGCTATTGTCCCGGATGCTTCAAGCACAATCCAAACAATGTGCAACAAGTGCAAATTTCAATATCCCGTTGCGCGCCCAACAAGCTCCTTGAACGCCCGGGCGCTGCCGTTGAGCGCCTGCGCGTCGGGCAGCCAATCCGTCGCAGTGAAGCGGCTGCGTGCCTCGTAGTCGGTGGCAACAGGCGTCACCATCAGGCCCTGCGCCTCGAACAGCGCACGCGCACGGGGCATGTGCAGCGCCGACGTCACCAGCAAAATATGCCGAATGCCGCGGAGACGCAATACCTCAGCCGTGAAGCGGGCGTTCTCGCGGGTGTTGCGGCTGCGCGATTCCAGCACCATCGCCTGTGGGGGCGCGCCCCATTCCAGCAGTACCTGGCGCATGGCTTCGGCCTCGGAAGTGGCACTGACTGCCCGGTTGCTGCCACCGCTCAATACCAGCCAGGGCGCCTTGCCCGCATGAAACAGACGGGCCGCATGCGATACCCGGTCGGCCGCTTCCTGCAAATTGGAAGCCTCGCCCGACCGCCCGGCCGGAAGCTCCCCGCCGCCCAGCACAACAATGGCCTGTGCCCTGGGCACGGCATCCATCACCAGCGGCGGATGCTGCATCTCGATGGCCCCACGCAGGGTATGGCTGGCCACCGGCAGCGACCAGATGCCCAGCCAGGCCAGGGCCAGCACACCCAGAAACACTGCCCAGCGCCTATGGCCCCACCAGGCCAGAAGCAATGCCAGAAGCCCCAGAAACCATGCCGTGCCCAGCGGCGACACCAGCACGATGCCACTTTTTTCGAGCAGCGTAGGCCATGCCGCGGCTCCGAGCATTTACGCCTTCTCCGGTGACGGGAGCGTGTGGTAGCCCTGCGGGTTCAGCGACTGCCAGCGCCAAGTATCGCGCATCATCTCGGCAAGCCCACGGGTGGCCTTCCAGCCCAGTTCGCGTTCGGCCTTCGCCGGATTGGCATAACAAATAGCAATGTCACCTGCCCGGCGCGGAGCAATCCGGTAGGGCACCATGCGTCCGCTGGCCTGTTCGAAGGCCTGCAGCATTTGCAGCACGCTGGTGCCCGTACCGGTTCCCAGGTTCCACACATGCACGCCGGGGCGGGTATGCAGCGCCTGCAGGGCCCGCAGGTGACCGTCGGCCAGATCAACCACATGGATGTAGTCGCGCACGCCCGTGCCGTCGGGTGTGGGGTAGTCGTCGCCAAACACGGTCAGTTCGGCCAGCTTGCCCACTGCCACCTGGGCGATGTAGGGCAGCAGGTTGTTGGGAATGCCGCTGGGGTCTTCGCCGATGTGGCCGCTTTCGTGCGCACCCACGGGATTGAAATAGCGCAGCAGGGCCACACGCCAAGCATCGTTGGCCGCAGTGAGGTCGGTGAGGATCTGCTCCACCATCAGTTTGGAGCGGCCATACGGATTGGCGGGCTGCCCCACGGGCTGATGTTCATCAATGGGCACGCGGGTGGGATCACCATACACCGTGGCCGAGGAGCTGAACACCAGTGTAAAAACCCCTGCTGCCTGCATGGCCTGGCAGAGGGTGACGGCACCGCACACGTTGACGTCGTAATACCGCAGGGGATCGGCCACGCTTTCACCCACGGCCTTGAGGCCGGCAAAGTGCATCACCGCACTGATCGGATGCTCGGCAAAAAGGCGATCCAGCACACAGCGGTCGCGCACGTCGCCGCAGACGAATACCGGTGCGCGGCCCGCCAGTTGCGCCACCCGGTCCAGCGACTGGGCCGAACTGTTGCAGAGGTTGTCGAGCACCACCACGTCAAAGCCTGCCTGCAGCAGCGCCAGTGTGGTGTGGGAGCCGATGTAGCCGGCGCCGCCGGTGACCAGTATTTTTTGTGTCATGGGTTACTTTGAACTTTCTTGCACATTGCCCAGCAGCACTTCCATCAGCCACTGCTTGATGCATTGTCCACAGGCCTGCGCCAGCGGGTTGCCGGCGTCCGTCCCTGCCTGGATACCGATTTTGCGGATTTCTCAAGCCCCAAGGTCGCATCCTTCGATCATGGCTGGTGCTTACGCCTTGTGCAGAGAGCCGCCGTCCAGCACATAGCGGTCGCCGGTGTGCGGGCAGGTGTATGTGCCCTGCTCATCGACGGGCAGCGGAATCTGTTCGCCGTACTCGCTCATCCAGCCCAATTGCTTGGCGGGCACGCCGGCCATGAGCGCATAGGGCTTGACGTCCTTGTTCACAACGGCGCCGGCGCCGATGAAGGCGAATTCGCCAATGGTCACGCCACAAACAATGGTGCAATTGGCGCCCAGGGTGGCTCCTTTGCGAACCAGGGTATCGCGGTATTCGCTCTTGCGTTCGATCAGCGCGCGCGGGTTGTACACGTTGGTAAACACCATGCTCGGGCCGCAGAACACGCCTTCTTCCAAAGTGACGTTGTCGTACACACTGACGTTGTTCTGGATTTTGCAACGGTCGCCAATCACGACCCGATTGCCGACAAAAACGTTCTGGCCCAGCGAAACCTCACGCCCAATGCGGGCGCCGCCGCACACATGCACCCAGTGCCAGATGCGCGTGCCTTCACCAATCTGCGCGCCGGGGTCAACAATGGCGCTGGGGTGGATGCTGGTGTCCATGGTTCAGTATTCCAGCGGCAGCGCCACGCGGCGGCCATCGCGCGCCGACAGGTACATGCCGATAAGCAGTTCCAGGCTTTTCAGGCCCTCGCGGCCGTCGGTTTCGGGTTCGGCCTCGCCGCGCAGGGTCTGGATGACGTTGTCGTAGTACAGCGGGTGGCCAAAGCCATACACGCTGGTGGTGACGTAGCTGGCCTCGCGGATGGTTTCGTCTTCGGGCTGCTTGTCGTCAAATTCCCAGTGCTGGATTTCGTTGACCGCCACACCCCCCACGCGCACGGTGCCCTTTTCGCCCAGAATGGTGATGCTGCCTTCCAGGTTCTTGGGATAGGTGAGCATCGTCACGTTGAGCGTCCCCATGGCGCCGCTGCGCCAGCGGATGGCAGCCACGCCCGAGTCTTCCACCTCGATGTCGCGCGCCAGCGTGTCGGTGTAGGCCATGATGCTTTCCACCGGACCGATCAGCCAGTCGAGCAGGTCGATATAGTGGCTAGCCTGGTTCATGAAGGCACCACCGTCGAATTCCCAGGTGCCGCGCCATTTGGCGCTGTCGTAATAGGCTTGTGGGCGCGTCCAGAACACGTTGATGGCCACGCTGTAGATCTGCCCGAAGCGCTTTTGTTCGACCGCGCGCTTGAGCAATTGCAGCGTGGCATTGCGCCGGTTCTGCTTGACCACGAACAGCCGCACACCGGCCTTGTCGCAGGCATCGACCATGGCGCGGCCATCTTTCCAGCGCGTGGCCATGGGCTTTTCGGTAATGACGTGCCGGCCGGCCGCGGCCACTTCGATCGCCTGCGCGGGGTGCAGGCCACTGGGCGTGGTGAGGATGACGCAGTCTGCGGTGGTGCGTTCGAGCAGATCGGCCAGGCGGCCGTGGCCATGCGCGCCCGTTTTTTCGACAGCCGCCGCGAGAGCCGTGGGATCGATGTCGCAGACGTCAACCAGTTCGCAACGGTCTGCGTGCGTCTGGATGGCGGCGAAATGGTTTTGCGCGATGCGTCCGCACCCCACGAGTGCGAAGCGGATTTTGCGGCCGGTGATGGGCATGTAACGGTGCATGGCGTGTCTGCTGGATGAAAACCTGTGGGGCAAAAAAATGGATGGATGATGAACAAACAGCCGGCCATCAAAGCCGAAAAACCGTGAACCCGGCCGCAGCCGCCGCGTGGCGGTCGTAAAGGCTTTTGACGTCGGCCAGCACCGGCTTGTCGCCTTTGCAAAAGGCCCGCAAATCGGCGATGGCGGCCCGGCGGTACTGGCTGTGGCCCACCGCCACCACCAGCGTATCGACGGGATTGCAGGAATCAATAGCGGCCAGTTCCAGGCCATATTCCGCCCTCACTTCCTCCGCACTTGCCCAGGGATCGGCTACGACGACCCGCGCGCCCCATGCCTGGAATTCCCGGATCATGTCGATGACCTTGCTGTTGCGAATGTCGGGACAGTTTTCCTTGAACGTGATGCCCAGCACGCCGATGGTGCAGCGGGGAACGTCCAGCCCGTTCCTGAGCATGTGCTTGAGGGTATTGCGCGCCACGTAGCGGGCCATGTCGTCGTTGATGCGCCGGCCCGCCAGAATGACCTGCGGGTGGTATCCGACTTCCTCGGCCTTGTGCGTGAGATAGTAGGGATCGACACCAATGCAATGCCCGCCCACCATCCCCGGACGAAAGGGCAGGAAGTTCCACTTGCTGCCGGCGGCCTCCAGCACCTCCAGGGTGTCGATGCCGATCCGGTCGAAGATCACCGACAGTTCGTTCACGAATGCGATGTTCAGGTCGCGCTGGGTGTTTTCAATGACCTTGGCCGCCTCGGCCACCTTGATGCTGCCGGCCTTCCAGGTTCCCGCCCGTATGATCTGGCCATAAAGGGCATCCACGGCGTCTGCAACGGCAGGGGTGCTGCCACTGGTGATTTTCCTGATCGTGGTGAGGGTGTTGACCTTGTCGCCGGGGTTGATGCGCTCGGGGCTGTAGCCACAGAAAAAGTCCTGATTGAAGCGCAGACCGCTGGCCTGCTCCAGCACCGGCATACAGACCTCTTCGGTGGCGCCAGGGTAGACCGTCGATTCGTAAATGACCACGTCTCCCTTCTTGAGGGCGTGGCCCACCGTGGTGCTGGCCCGGATCAATGGCGTCATGTCGGGCCGGTTGACGTTGTCGATCGGCGTGGGCACGGTGATGATGAAGATCTGCGCCTGCGCCAGATCGGATGCCTGGCTGCTGAACCGCAGTTGGGTGGCCTGCGCCAGTTCGTCCGGGTGGCATTCCAGCGTATGGTCCCGCCCGGCCTGCAACTCGCCAATGCGCGCCGGATTGATGTCGAATCCGATGACGGGCCGGATCTTGCCGAACTCCACCGCCAGCGGCAGACCGACATACCCCAGACCGATGACAGCGATTGTTTT
Source organism: Allobrachymonas sp. (assembly GCA_039808005.1). GTDB lineage: Bacteria > Pseudomonadota > Gammaproteobacteria > Burkholderiales > Burkholderiaceae_C > Brachymonas. The sequence continues at coordinate 48,168 of JBDHSG010000013.1, forward strand.
GTTGGTGAAATCCATGACAAGAGGATGGAGGATTCAGGATTACCGAATCATTGTGCTGTAGCCAAAGAATCCAAGCGGAGTTTCGACCCGCATATTTGTGGTGGTTTCAGCCTGCAGCGCTTCGTGTTCGGCCATTTTGCGCCTGAGGAAACGACCGGCGCATGCCGCTTCATCTGAACGGATTGAAAAGGTGCGATACCGATTGGCAAAGAAATTTATTAAAACAGTATATTCAGGATATTAACGGAGCTTTGCATGATTCTTGTTACAGGCGGTGCAGGTTTTATCGGCAGCAATTTTGTTCTCGATTGGCTGGCCGGCAGCGATGAGCCGGTGGTGAATCTGGACAAGCTCACCTACGCCGGAAATCTGCAGAACCTGGCGTCCCTGGAAGGCGATGAACGCCACATTTTCCTGAAAGGCGATATTGCGGATACCGAACTGCTCGAACGGCTGCTGGCCGAGCACCGGGTGCGCGCGGTGATCCACTGCGCGGCCGAATCGCATGTCGACCGCTCCATCCATGCCCCGGAAACCTTCGTCCAGACCAACATCGTCGGCACTTTCCGCCTGCTGGAATCGGTGCGCCTCTATTTCAACGGCCTGACCGATGCCGAAAAAGCCACCTTCCGCTTTCTGCACGTCTCCACGGAAGAGGTATATGGAACGCTGGCGGCAGACGCCCCGGCCTTCACCGAAAACCACCCCTTCCAGCCCAACAGCCCCTACAGCGCCAGCAAGGCCGCCAGCGACCACCTGGTGCGCGCCTACCACCACACCTACGGCCTGCCGGTGCTGACCACCCACTGCTCGAACAACTACGGGCCCCATCAGTTCCCGGAAAAGCTGATCCCGCTGTGCATCCACCACGCGCTGGCCGGCAAACCCCTGCCGGTGTACGGCGACGGCCAGCAGATCAGGGACTGGCTGTATGTGAAGGATCACTGCAACGCGATTCGGCGGGTGCTGGAGGCCGGCCGGCCAGGAGAGACCTACAACATCGGCGGATGGAACGAAAAAGCCAACATCGAGGTCGTCAGAACCTTGTGTGCCACGCTGGATGAACGGGTTCCCCGCAGCGACGGGTCTGCGTATGCCGCACTGATCACCTTTGTAAAGGACCGGCCCGGCCACGACCGCCGCTACGCGGTGGATGCCGGCAAGATCGCACACGAGCTCGGCTGGCGGCCCACGGAAACATTCGAAAGCGGCCTCCGCAAGACCGTGCACTGGTATTTGGACAACCCGGCCTGGGTCCAGCATGCGGCCAGCGGAGCCTACCAGCGCCAGCACTGGATCGGCCCCCAATACGAGGTGAGTTGATGCGCATTCTGTTGACGGGCAAGAACGGCCAGGTCGGTTTCGAGCTGCAGCGCTCCCTGGCGCCGCTGGGCGAACTGATCGCGCTCGACCGGGCGCAATGCGACCTTGTCCAACCGGACGCCCTGCGCACCCTGATTCGCGAAGTGCGCCCGCAGGTCATCGTCAATGCTGGGGCCCATACCGCGGTCGACCGCGCCGAAACCGAAACCGAACAGGCCATGTCAGTGAATGCCCGAGCACCCGGCGTGCTGGGCGAAGAAGCACAACGGCTTGGCGCCCTGGTGGTGCATTTTTCGACCAACTATGTGTTCGATGGAACCCAGGCCGTGCCTTACACGGAAGCAGACCCGCCCCGCCCGCAAAACGTTTATGGCACCAGCAAGTGGGCCGGGGAACAGGCCTTGCAGGCCAGCGGGGCACGGCATCTGATTTTTCGCACCGGCTGGGTGGCAGGCGTACACGGAAGCAATTTCGCCAAGACCATGCTGCGCCTGGCAACCGAACGGGACAGCCTCGCGGTGGTGGCCGACCAGTCGGGGGCGCCCACATCGGCCGCGCTGCTGGCCGACGTGACGGCCCTGCTGGTGCGCGACGCCGCCCAACGGCCGGATGCATTTCCCTATGGCCTGTATCACCTGGCGGCCAGCGGCTCGGCCACATGGCACGCCTATGCCTGCCACGTGATTGACCGGGCACGGGCAGCCGGATGGCCGGTGAAGGTGGCACCGCAGGCCATCCGGGCCATCCGCTCCGACGAGTACCAGACCCCCACCAAGCGGCCGGCCAATTCATGCCTGGACACCCGCCGCCTGTGCACAACCTTTGATCTGCACATGCCGCACTGGACGCGCGGCGTCGACCACATGCTGGAACAAATCCTGAAATGACGATCACACGCAAGGGCATCATCCTCGCAGGCGGCAACGGCATCCGCCTGCATCCGGCCACGCTGGCGGTATCCAAGCAGCTGCTGCCGGTCTACGACAAGCCCATGATCTATTACCCGCTGACCACGCTCATGCTGGCGGGTATCCGCGACATCCTGGTCATCTCCACGCCGCAGGACCTGCCGCGATTCGAGTCCCTGCTGGGCGATGGCGGGCAATGGGGGCTGCATTTCTCCTATTGTGTGCAGCCCCGCCCGGAAGGTCTGGCGCAGGCATTCATTCTGGGGCGCGGCTTCATCGGCCGTGCACACAGCGCCCTGGTGCTGGGCGACAACATCTTTTACGGCCACGACCTCCAGGGCCTGCTCAAGCGGGCCTGCGCACAGCCCGATGGCGCATCGGTTTTCGCCCACCACGTGCACGATCCGCAGCGCTATGGCGTGGTCGCGTTTGACCAGCACCAGCAGGCGCTTTCGATCGAGGAAAAACCCCCGCACCCCCAGTCGCACTACGCCGTGACCGGCCTGTATTTCTACGACACGCAGGTGTGCGACATCGCCGCCGAGCTACGGCCTTCGGCCCGTGGCGAGCTGGAAATCACCGACATAAACCGGCGCTATCTGGAGCAGGGGCAACTGCATGTCGAGATCATGGGGCGCGGGTATGCCTGGCTGGACACCGGAACGCATGACTCGCTGCTGGAAGCCGGGCAATATATTGCAACCATCGAGAAGCGCCAGGGCTTGAAGGTGGCCTGTCCCGAGGAGATAGCCTATCGCGCCGGATGGATCGATGCGCAGCAGCTGCAGGCGCTGGCTGCTCCGTTGGCCAGCACCGGCTACGGGCAATACCTGCAGGCCCTTTTGCACGAGAAGGTGTACTGATGCGGGCGATTGCCACAGCCATTGCAGATGTCCGCATCATCGAGCCGCAGGTGTTTGACGATGCGCGCGGCTTCTTCTTCGAAAGCTTCAATCTGCGGGAGTTCCGCAAGGCCATCGGGCTGGACGATGTGCAGTTCGTTCAGGACAATCACAGCCGGTCGGCCCGCGGCGTGCTGCGGGGATTGCATTACCAGATCCATCAGCCCCAGGGCAAGCTGGTGCGCGTGATTGCGGGGTCGGTGTTCGACGTTGCCGTCGACCTGCGCAAATCCTCTCCCCACTTCGGGCAATGGACGGGGGTGGAACTGTCGGCGGACAACAAGCGCCAGCTCTGGATTCCGGCCGGCTTTGCCCACGGATTTGCCGTCACCAGCGCGACGGCCGAAGTACTTTACAAAACCACGGACTACCGGCACCCCGAGCACGAGCGCTGCCTGGTGTGGAACGACCCGGCGCTGGGCATCGACTGGCCCCTGGATGATGCGCCCCTCTTGTCCGACAGGGACAGGGCCGGCGCACTGCTGGTCCACGCAGACCTGTTTGATTGACCGTCAGACGGCACTGCCGCGCAGCGCACATTCACCGCTGCACCCACGGCAGGCCGTGGTAGCGCCAGCCGCTGCGCCGGCCGCGCTGCAGGTGTTCATCGAGCTCGCCTTCAAACCCTTCAAGAATGTTGTAGCAGCCTTCCAGACCCAGTTCGGCGGCGCGCTGGGCGGCCTCTACCGAGCGCACGCCGCTGCGGCACAGGAACAGCAGCTTGCGGCCCGGATGCTGCGCCGCAATCGCGGCAATTGCCGCATCAAACCCGGCATTGGGCCGCATGTCCGGCCACTCTTTCCAACTCAGGCCCATGGCCCCGGGCACCTCGCCCACCCATGCGCGCTCGGCTTTGGTTCGCACGTCAACGATGACGCCCTCGCCGCTTTGCTGCCAGGCATGGGCCTGGGCAGGCGTGATGTGTCCGGCAAAATCCTCATCGTTCATGGGCAGGGCTCGCTTTTTTGGGCAAACAAACTGGCGCAGGCATCGACTGTACCGTGCAAACGCATACGGGTGCAAACTGGTTGCGCCAGCGCCCCTCCCGCCTGCAAGGCCATGACGCGGCAACGCTTCAGCGTCTGTGCGATGGCCTTCCGCCTGATCCTCGCAGCACAGGCAAGGGACATACCGGAGCGGCTTATACTATTTGACAAGGCTCGGATGCACAATGGCTGCTTGTTGGCCACGCATGCCGGATTTTCTTGCCGTTTTCGCCAGAAAGGATCTCCATGTTTCCTGAATACCGCGACCTGATTTCCAAACTCAAGACCGAAGACCGCCATTTCGAGCGCCGGTTCAATGAACACAATACGCTGGACGAAAAGATCACCGAGATGGAAAAACGCGTCACACCTATTGGCGCCGATGAAATCGAAACACTGAAAAAGAAGAAACTGGCGCTCAAGGACGAGATCTACCAGATCCTGCGCAAGGCTTCCGCCGAACAGTAATACCTACCAGCCTCGCGGCCGGCACACACAAGGAGGCGCACTGCCTCCTTTTTGCTTGCTGGCCCGGCCAGCTTGCGAGCCCCCATCATGACTCCCACTCCCATCCAGATCGTTGGCGCCGCGATTTTTCTGCTGGCGCTGATTCACACGTTAAGCGTCCGGTTCTTTGAACGCCTGGCCAGGATCCGGCCGCACCATGCCGGCTTCTTTCATCTGCTGGGTGAGGTGGAAGTCGTGTTCGGCTTCTGGGCCATTGTGCTGGTAGGCGCCATGGCCGCGCTGCAAGGCGGCGCCGAAGCCGTACGCTACGTGGAAAGCCGCCAGTACACCGAGCCGCTGTTCGTATTCGCGGTGATGGTGGTGGCAGCCTCGCGCCCCATCCAGCAGGTGGCCCGCAGCCTGGTGATGGTACTGGCACGGCTGTTGCCCATCCCCGGCCACCTCGCCAGAATATGGGTCTGCCTGTCGATCCTCCCCTTGCTGGGCTCCGCCATCACCGAACCCGCAGCCATGACAGTGGCAGCCTTGGCCCTGCGCCCGCTGGTATTTACGCGCGGCCTGCCCGCAAAGACCAAATACCTGGCGCTGGGCGTTCTGTTCGTGAACATTTCCATCGGTGGCACCCTGACATCGTTTGCCGCCCCGCCCGTGCTGATGGTGGCAGCCAAATGGAGCTGGGATTCCGCATTCATGCTCAGCACGTTCGGCTGGAAGGCCACCATCGCCGTGCTCATCAACGCGACCATAGCAACGCTGGTCATCGGCAGGCAATTGCGCAGCAGCTTGGTCGCCAGCAGCCCCGTCCCGGTTGCAAAGCCCCAGGAAGAGGACGCCCGCAACGACGCAGGCAGCGTGCCGTGGATCATCTGCGCGGTGCACCTGCTGTTCCTCGCGGGGATCGTGCTTGCCGCCCACCATCCGGTGATGTTCATCGGGCTGTTCCTGCTGTTCATGGGTTTCGTGCAGGCATATGCCGCCTACCAGTCGCCGCTGATCCTCAAGGAAGCACTGCTCGTGGCCTTCTTCCTCGCGGGGCTGGTGGTGCTGGGCGGTTTGCAGCAATGGTGGCTGCAGCCCATCGTTTCCCGCCTGACGCCCACCGCGCTGTTCTTCAGCGCAACGGCCCTCACCGCCATCACCGACAACGCAGCCCTTACCTATCTGGGATCGCTGATCGAAGGTCTGCCGGATCTGTCGCGCATCATGCTGGTGGCGGGCGCCGTCACGGGCGGCGGGCTGACGGTGATTGCCAACGCGCCCAACCCTGCAGGCGTGGCCCTACTCAAGGGCGGGTTTGAAGACGATACTGTTGGCGCAGGCGGCCTGCTGCTGGGCGCCCTGGGCCCCACCCTGGTAGCTGCCGTGGCATTCTTGCTGCTGTAGACGGAACCGCCGCTGTCTACACCTCAGCTGCTCAGCCACCTGCCAGATCCTGCAGGATGGGGCAGTCGGGACGCTCGTCGCCACGGCAACAGCGCACCAGTTTTTCCAGGGTCTGCCGCATGGATTGCAATTCGTCGATCTTGCTCTGCAGCTGCTGCATGTGCGCCTGTGCCAGCGCCTTGACCTGCTGGCTGGATCGCTGCTGATCCCGCCACAGGTCGAGCAGGCCGGCAATGTCCCTGATCGAAAAACCCAGGTCGCGCACCCGCCTGATGAAGCGCAGGATGTGCACCTCGCGTTCGCCATACTGGCGGTAACCGGCATCATTGCGCGCGGCCTGCTGCAACAGCCCCACGCTTTCGTAATGGCGAATCATCTTGGCCGATATGCCCGACGCCCGGGCCGCCTGTCCGATGTTCATGGTTTGGCTCCTGCAGAAGGTTGCTGTGCCGCCTGGCCGCGCCAGCGCCTGAGCGTGAGCGCATTGAGCACCACGCTCACGCTGCTGAAGGCCATGGCCGCCCCCGCGATCACGGGGCTGAGCATGCCCAGCGCCGCCAGCGGAATGCCCAGCGTGTTGTACAGAAAGGCCCAGAACAGCCCCTGCCGGATCTTGCTATAGGTGCGGCGCGACACATCGAGCGCATCGGACACCAGGCGCGGATCACCGCGCATGAGCGTGATACCGGCGGCTTCCATGGCCACGTCGGTTCCGGTGGAAACGGCCAGCCCCACGTCCGTGGCCACGAGGCTGGGAGCGTCATTCAGGCCATCGCCCACCATGGCGACCACTTCGCCCCGGCCGCGCAGTTCGCCGATGATGCGCGCCTTGTCGTCGGGCAGCAATTGCGCATGCACTTCGTCGATGCCCAACTCACGCGCCACCGACTGCGCGCTGCCGGTGTTGTCGCCCGTGAGCATGACGGTTTGGATGCCCAGCGCATGCAGCCGCGCGATGGCCGCATACGAAGCAGGCTTGATGGTATCGCCAAAGGCCAGTACCCCCAGCACCTGCGCTGCTTCGCCCTGCACACGGATCAGCCACGACACACTGTAGCCCTGCGCCTGCAATGCGTCGGCACGCGCCTGCAAGGCACCGGACTGCGCACTGTTTTCTTCCAGCAGGCGACTGCTTCCCAACAACAAGTCGGCTCCTTCCACGACGCCCTGCACGCCCCGGCCAGGCAAGGCCTTGGCATTTTGCACATCCGGCACATTCACCCGCCGGGCCTGCGCCTGCTGCATCACGGCATGCGCCAGCGGATGGTCGCTGTGCTGCTGCAAGGCGGCCGCCAAACGCAGCACGTCATCGGCCTGGAGACCCGCAGCCGCTTCGTGTGCCACCAGCGCGGGCTTGCCTTCCGTGAGTGTGCCGGTTTTATCGAATGCCACGGCCGTCACGGAGTGCGCCATTTCGAGCGCCTGCGCATCCTTGATGAGAATGCCGTGGCGCGCCGCCACGCCCGTTCCCGCCATGATGGCCGTGGGCGTGGCCAACCCCAGCGCGCAGGGGCAGGCAATCACCAGTACGGCCACCGCATGAATCAACGCCTGTTCCGCACTGGCGCCATACAGCAGCCAGCCGACGAGTGTGACGGCCGCCACCACCAGCACCACCGGCACGAACACAGCGCTGACCGTGTCGACGGTACGCTGAATCGGCGCCTTGGCCGCCTGCGCCGATTCGACCATGCGGATGATGCGCGCCAGCGTGGTTTCGGCGCCGATGGCCGTGGTGCGCACGCGCAGCACGCCCTCGCCGTTGACCGATCCGCCCGTGACGCGATCGCCCACGCCCCGCGCCACCGGCAGGCTTTCGCCGGTGATGAGCGACTCGTCCACATGGCTGCTGCCGTCCTCCACCAGACCATCAACCGCCACGCGCTCGCCGGGACGCACCAGCACGATGTCGTTCACGGCCAGCTGCTCCACGGGCGTTTGCACTTCCTGCCCATTCACCAGCACACGCGCCGTGGTGGGACGCAGCGCATGGAGCGAACGGATGGCATCGGCCGTCTGCCGCTTGGCGCGCGCTTCGAGCCACTTGCCCAGCATGACCAGCGTGATGACGGCAGCCGAAGCCTCGAAGTACAGAGGGGGCTCATGTCCCACGTCGTGACCCTGTGCCGCCGCCAGCGTATGCCGCAGCAGCAGATAGAGCGACAGGCCGTAAGCCGAGGAAGTGCCCAGCGCCACGAGCAGATCCATATTGCCGCTGCGCGCCTTGATCGCACCCCAGGCGGCACGGTAGAAACGCGCACCCAGCCAGAACTGCACCGGCGTGGCAAGCGCCCATTGCCACCAGCCGCTGGGCATCCAGTGGATGCCAAACGGCATGAGCAACATGGGCAGCACGATCGGCGCCGTGAGCGCACCAGCCACCGCCAGCGGCCACCATTGCGGCCAGCCCTTGGCGGACGCGTCTGTGTCAGACGGATGGGCCGACACCGCACCCGCGTCATACCCTGCGGCATGCACGGCAGCGGCCAGCGTGGCAAAGGACACCCCCGGCAGCGCCTGCACCGTGGCTTTTTCGGTAGCCAGATTCACGCTGGCCCGCAACACGCCGGGCACTTTGTGCAGTGCCTTTTCGACCCGGCTCACGCAGGCCGCGCAACTCATGCCCTGGATCAGCAGTTCGGTCGTGGCAGTGGGCACGCGATAACCGGCGGCAGCCACGGCATCGTGCAATTGCGTAACCGTAACCGTGGGCGCAGCCTCGACCTGGGCCCGCTCGGTCGCCAGATTCACGCTCACGGTGTGCACACCCGGCACCTGGCGCAGGGCTTTTTCAACGCGCCCGGCACACGAGGCGCAGGTCATGCCTTCAATGGGCATTTGCACGGATTGAACAGCGGCGGCGGCAGTGGAAGAAGCAGGCATGGCAATGGTGGTGGATCCGGTCATACTGGCAAAGTCGATAGTCTCCACCTTCCCATGATAGGAATGTCAGGCGGCCGGCCACAATACCCTTGCTGACTGCACGGTCATGCCGCACACTTCTTAACCTGCCCACAATGGGAAGGTGCAGACTGCGCAGCAGTTTGCACCCAATCAGGAGAAAACCATGTCTGTTTTTGACGTTCCGAACATGAGCTGCAGCCATTGTGTCGGCACCATCACCCGCGCCATTGCGGCCGCCGACCCCACCGCCAAGGTTACGGCCGACCTGGAGCACCGCCGCATCACCGTGACCGGTGGAAGCCTCGATACCGAGGCCCTGCGCGCCATCATTGCCGACGCTGGCTATGCCGCAACCGCTGCATAGGCCAAACACCGCCCGATCAGGCGCGTGGTGATCCAGAGCAGGCGACAGCGACCAGCATGTCGCGGCGGCTGGAAACGACGGGAAGGATTGCGAAACAGACCCTGCCATTCGGATCGATACTTACACGCGGTTGGCTGATACGAAATCGAGGCATCCATTGATGAAACACACGCAATACACAGTCTTTCAAGGGCGCGCAGGCGATCACAACGATCTGGCCATGCCAGGCGCCAAGGCCATTGGCGAGGCACTTGCCCGTCGAACAGGCATTGCGCCTTTGGTGATCGGTTCCCCGCAACCCGCACTGAACACGAACTGGCGCGAAGAACTGGACGCGGCCCTGCCCGCACTGCAGCAGGTTCAGGCCCGGCTAGAGGACGTGCTGGCAAGCGGCGCGATTTCGGTTACGGTCATGCCCCGGTGCGCAGCTGCGCTGGCAACCTTGCCTATCGTTGCAAAGCACCATCCTTCGGCCTGTGTCGTCTGGTTCGATGCCCATGCCGATCTCAACACGCCACAAGCCTCGATCACGGGTTACCTCGGCGGAATGGCCTTGTCGGGCCCAGCCGGACTCTGGGATTCCGGCCTCGGCGCTGGCCTGGGGCTGGACAGGATCGTGCTGGTGGGCCAGCGCGATCTGGACCCCTTCGAGCAGGATCTGATCAAGCAGCGCGGCATTGCACACATCAAGCCGCAAGGGGATCTGGCAGCGGAACTTCGTACGGCCATCGCGGGCCGCCCGGTCTATATGCACCTGGATTGCGATGTCCTGAATCCGGGCATCGTTCCCACCGATTACGTGCATGAAGGCGGCCTGTCGCTCGACGATCTGCGCGCCTGCTGCGAAGTGATCGCAGAGCATGCATTTCTGGGCGCCGAGATCGCGGAATTCCAGAACGCCTGGGAGCCGGACGGCGACCCCGTTTCTCCCGACCCTTTGCTGGATGCGCTGATGCCATTGCTCGCAACAAAAGGCAAAGGCCGCTAACTGCACAAAGCAACAAGGACCAGGCATGTGCCTGGTCCCGTCCTTGCATCTTTGGTGGAGAGGAGGAGGATCGAACTCCCGACCTTCGCATTGCGAACGCGACGCTCTCCCAACTGAGCTACCCCCCCGTGCGGGCACCATTCTATGCCTGTTCCCGCCGCTTCGCACGTGGCGTTTTCGGGCACCACAGCGGCCTAATGGCCACGCTTCTGGCTGGTCGCACTCAACACATCTAAGGTGCCCGGTCCGGTACTTTGCCGCCAGTACATCAAAAACTCAGCCACCATCGCCAAATCCCCTTCCGGCGCAGTTCTCAGGCGCCCAGACGCTGGATCCAGGCCGTATACAAAGGAATCCCCACAATGAGGTTGAACGGGAACGTCAATCCCAGCGCCAGCCCCATGTACAGGGATGGATTGGCCTCCGGAATGGCATAGCGCATCACTGCGGGCACAGCGATATACGAAGCGCTGGCCGCCAAGACCATCAGAAGGATCGTGTCGCCCGCAGGCAGCCCCAGCAAGCGGCAGAACGCCAGCGCCAGCAGCGCGTGCAGAAGCGGCGCGCACAGGCCGTATGCAATCAACCATGACGACTGGCCGCGCAGTCCGTGCAGATTGCGCGCGGCCGTTAGCCCCATGTCGAGCAGGAAAAATGCCAGCAGCCCCTTGAAAAGATGGCCCACGAATGACTGCATGACCAGCCACCCCGACGCGCCCGTTGTCAACCCTATCAGCATCGCCCCCAGCAACACCAGCTGCGTGCCATCGGTCAGGGATTCGTGCAGCACCTTGCGCAGCGAAAAAGGCTGGAACGTGCCCGTCTGTTGTTGGATGCCACTTTTCGCCAGTGCCTTGCTCCCATGCGCACGGGAACGCAGCAGGCTGGCCATGAGGACGGCCATGAGAATGGCTGGCGATTCCATGAGCGCCATGGCTGCAGGCAGGTACCCGCCATAGGCAATTCCGCTTTTTTCCAGATGGCTCGTGGCGGTAATCAGGGTCACCGCACTGACAGAGCCATAGGTAGCGGCCACGGCAACGGCATCGAAGGGCGCCACGATCCTGCGCAGCAGCAGGTAGCCGATCAGCGGCACGGCTACCGCCAGGGCAACCGCCACCGCCAGTCCGGCAAATACCTGCGTCGTCAGTCCGGATTGCGCCAGCGCAAAGCCCCCTTTGAGGCCCAGGGCCATGAGCAGATAGAGCGACAGGAAGCGGGAAATGGCCGGCGGAATTTCCAGATTGGAACGCACGAGGCCGGAAAACACGCCCAGAACGAAAAACAGGATGGCGGGATCGATGATGTTTTGCATGCCGGCGATGCTAGAGAAAAACATACATCAAGTAAAATCGATTTTTAATAACGCATATATCGATATTTACTGATGAATATCACTTTCCGGCAGCTGCGCCTTTTCATGGCCCTGACCGAAACCGGCAGCGTCAGTGCAGCTGCACGCGCCATGCACGTAACGCAGCCAACTGCCTCGATGCAACTGCGCGAGATCAGCGAATCGGTGGGCCTGCCCGTATATGACGTGGTGGCGCGCAAGATCCACCTGACCGAGGCCGGGCAGCGCCTGGCCTGCACCGCCCGCGCCATCATGGACGAATGGAACGGCTACGAGCAACAGGTCAATGCCCTCAAAGGTCTCACGCGCGGGCGTCTGAGGGTGGCAGTGGTCAGCACCGCCAAATACTTCGTGCCACGGCTTCTTGGAAGTTTCTGCGAGCAGTACCCCGGCATCGACATTTCGCTGGAAGTGCTCAACCGCGACCGGGTGGTGCAGCGCCTGCGGGAGAACCGCGACGATCTTTACGTGCTTTCGCAGCCGCCAGCAGACATGGATTTGGCGGATCACGTCATTCTGTCCAACCCGCTCGTGTTGATCGCGCCGTGCGGCCACCCTTTTTCAGGCCGCAAGCGCATTGCGCTGAAGGCCCTGCAGGGAGAACGTTTCATTCTGCGTGAAAGCGGCTCGGGCACCCGGCTGTCAACAGACCGTTTCTTCCGGCAACAGACCTTCATGCCTGAACGGCTGCTGGAGCTTGGCAGCAACGAGGCCATCAAGGAGGCGGTAGCCGGGCATCTGGGCGTGGCCATTCTTTCACAGCATGCCCTGCGCACGGACATGGACCAGGACGAACTGTGCATCTTGCCGGTCACCGGATTTCCCATCCGCTCCCACTGGCATGTCGTCTACCCGCGCGCCCGGCAACTTTCCCCCGTGGCCGAGGTTTTTTTGAAAAGCCTGTTGGCCCAGGCGCAGCCCTAGCGCGCAGGCCCCAAACAGCTCAAGCGCTTGTTAGACAGACATGCATTTGTAAACGACCAACGCCTGATTCGCCAGTTGCGACAGCGCATCCCGGTCGACACCGTCTTTTCAATTTTTCCCGGCCAAAAACCAGCAGGCAAACGATCCATTTCCCATCGTCCGGACACCCGTTTGGGCATGCTTCTGTAAAATGGCCAGCCAACGTCAATGCGTTGGAAATGAACCATTCCAGGGTGCAGCGCCTGCCGTTTTGTCCACCTTCTGTTCATGCAATCATCCAACCCTTCCGAACCTCTTCCGCCTTCTGTTCCCGGCGCACCTGCAGACGCGCCGCCCCACGATGCGGGCGCAGCCGAAACGGCGGTCAAGCCGCGCCTACAGCCGGTCAAGCCGCCAGCCATGTACCAGGTGCTGCTGATCAACGACGATTTCACCCCCATGGAATTCGTGGTGCTCATCCTGCAGGAGTTCTTCAACAAGGACATTCAGGCGGCCACCAGCATCATGTACCAAGTGCACACCGAAGGCCGGGGCGTTTGCGGCATCTACACGCGCGACATTGCCCAGACCAAGACGCACCAGGTGATGGAAGCCGCGCGCACTGCCGGACACCCGCTGCAGTGCATCTACGAACCGGTACCGGAATGAGTGGCGCAAAGATCTGATTCCTGCTGCCGCTTGAATCCGGAATCAATGTCCCCACATACCACTGCACTATTGATGTTTTTCCGGCAGGCGTTACGATGTCACACACTGGACCCGTGCATCTGGCCGGCGCGCCAAAAAAGGATTTGAAATGATTGCCCAGGAACTGGAAGTGACTTTGCACATGGCCTTTGTCGAGGCCCGGCAGCAGCGCCACGAGTTCATCACGACCGAGCACCTGCTGCTGGCATTGCTGGATAACCCATCCGCATCGGAAGTGCTCAAGGCCTGCGCGGCCAACATCGACGACTTGCGTACGGGGCTGACCAATTTCATCAAGGACCACAGCACGCCCGTGCCCGGCGAGGACGAGGTCGACACACAGCCCACGCTGGGTTTCCAGCGTGTGATCCAGCGCGCCATCATGCACGTGCAAAGCACCGGCAATGGCAAGAAGGAAGTAACCGGCGCCAACGTGCTGGTGGCCATCTTCGGCGAGAAGGATTCGCACGCGGTGTACTACCTCCACCAGCAAGGCGTGACCCGGCTCGACGTAGTGAACTACATCGCACACGGCATCAAGAAAACCGGCGAAGGCGAGGAACCGGTCAGGTCTGACGAAGGCGCCCAGGCCGACAGCGGCGAAGAAGGCGGCGAGCGCAACGAAAAGGCCTCGCCGCTGGAACAGTTCACCAACAACCTCAATGCCGCAGCAAAAGAAGGCAAGATCGATCCGCTGATCGGGCGCGACTATGAAGTGGAGCGCGTGATCCAGATCCTGTGCCGCCGTCGCAAGAACAACCCGCTGCTGGTAGGCGAAGCCGGCGTGGGCAAGACGGCCATCGCCGAAGGGCTGGCCTGGCGCATCACCGAGGGACAGGTACCCGAGGTACTGGCCAATGCGGAGGTCTATGCGCTGGACATGGGCGCATTGCTGGCCGGCACCAAGTACCGTGGCGATTTCGAGCAGCGGCTCAAGGCCGTGCTCAAAGCGCTGCGCGACAAGCCCGAATCGGTCCTCTTCATCGACGAGATCCACACGCTGATCGGCGCCGGAGCCGCCAGCGGCGGCACCATGGATGCCAGCAACCTGCTCAAGCCGGCGCTCTCCAGCGGCCAGTTGAAGTGCATCGGCGCCACCACCTTCACCGAATACCGCGGCATCTTCGAGAAAGACGCCGCGCTCTCGCGCCGTTTCCAGAAGGTGGACGTGGTCGAGCCGACGGTGGAGCAGACCGTGGAAATCCTCAAGGGGCTGAAAAGCCGTTTTGAAGAACACCACAGCGTCAAATACGCCAACGCCGCCCTGCAGGCAGCAGCCGAGCTCAGCGCCAAGTACATCAACGACCGCCAGTTGCCCGACAAGGCCATCGACGTGATCGACGAGGCCGGTGCGGCGCAGCGCATCGTGGTGGCCAGCAAGCGCAAGAAAACCATTGGCAAGGCCGACATCGAGGACATCATCGCCAAGATCGCGCGCATTCCGCCCGCCAGCGTCAGCAGCGACGACCGCAACAAGCTGGCCACGCTGGAACGCGACCTCAAGAGTGTGGTGTTCGGCCAGGACAAAGCGCTGGAAGTACTGGCTGCCAGCGTGAAAATGGCGCGCTCCGGCCTGGGCCGGCAGGACAAGCCGATCGGCGCCTTCCTGTTCAGCGGCCCCACCGGCGTGGGCAAGACGGAAGCGGCCAAGCAGCTCGCCTACATCATGGGCGTGGATCTGATCCGCTTCGACATGTCGGAGTACATGGAGCGTCACGCCGTCAGCCGCCTGATCGGCGCGCCGCCCGGCTACGTCGGTTTCGACCAGGGCGGCCTGCTCACCGAGGCCATCAGCAAGAAGCCGCACAGCGTGCTGCTGCTCGATGAGATCGAGAAGGCGCACCCGGACATCTTCAACGTGCTGCTGCAGGTGATGGACCATGGCACGCTCACCGACAACAACGGCCGCAAGGCCGACTTCCGCAACGTGGTCATCATCATGACGACCAATGCCGGCGCGGAGACCATGAACAAATCGACGATCGGCTTCACGACCAAGCGTGAAAGCGGCGACGAGATGGCCGACATCAAGCGGCTGTTCACGCCCGAGTTCCGCAACCGGCTCGACGCCATCGTCAGCTTCAAGCCGCTGGATGAAACGGTCATCCTGCGCGTGGTGGACAAGTTCCTGCTGCAGCTCGAAGCGCAATTGGCCGACAAAAAGGTGGAAGTCACCTTCACCGACACCCTGCGCAAGCACCTGGCCAAAAAAGGCTTCGATCCACTGATGGGGGCACGCCCGATGCAGCGGCTGATCCAGGACACCATCCGCAAGGCACTGGCCGACGAACTGCTGTTCGGGCGGCTCACCGAAGGCGGGCGGCTGACCGTCGATTACGACGAAGCGCAGACCGACACCAACGGCATCGTCCTCGACATCCATCCCTTGCCGAAGAAGGAGCCCAAGCCCGGCAAGACGGAAGCCGAAGAAACGCCGGTGTAAGTGGCCAGGCGGGGCCCGTCCCGCCGAAGCAGCAGGATTCCTGAGGCAAGACAGGAATTCTGCAAGTCCGCCCTGAACGCCCGCCAAACCGGCGCAAACGCCGCTGGCGCGCCGATGCACGAGCGGGATCGGTGCTGGATCCCCATGCGAAATATCCCCTTCTCCCACTTTCCTTTTCAGGAAACGTCAGGGTTTTTGGTTTATTTTCCCGTGCCCGACCGATTCAGGCCGGGTTTTTCGCCGGTTGCATGGCTTGCCCGTCCATGCACACCATGTCGTTCACACATGAAACAGCTGGCTGCGCACTGGCAGATTCGCACCGACCACGCCACTCATCGGCAGGACGGGAAGGCAAGCCAGGCGCCAGCAGATGGCAGCGCCACTCATTCAGGCCTTGACACTCCGGGCCGCCATGCCACGCGCAAACAGCGGCTTGCCGGACAAGGCAGATGAACCAGACACCGCCCCCCCAGGCAGTGTTCACGCATCCCTGACGGCGCCTGCTTCTGCTTCCTTGCCGCAATGACCCGGCAAACCAGGCTTTTTCATTTCTCAAAGGACCAGATACATGAGAGTAGGAATCATGGGATTCGGCAAAACAGGCAAGGCGGTTTCTTCCATCTTGCTGGAATCGCACCAGGTGAATCTGCAGTGGGTCGTTCGTCGCTCCCGATCGCTGGAACACCGCTCCGTCGCCGAATTTCTGGGAGTGGAATCAGACGAACCGGGGCTGATCCATGCCAGTGACGAATTTTCGGCAGCCGAACTGCTGGACCGGTTCCCGGTGGATGTGATCGTGGATTTTTCGTCCGAGGACGGTATCCATTACTATGGCGAAGAAGCCGCAAAACGCGGAATTTCCATCGTCAGCGCCGTATCCCAATACCCCCAGAGCGTCAAGGACAAATTGCAGGAGCTTTCCCAGAAAACATCCGTCCTGCATTCACCCAACATCACCCTGGGCATCAATTTCCTGATCATTGCCTCGAAGATACTGAAAAACATTGCGCCCTATACCGACATCGAAATCCTCGAGGAGCACTTCAAGACCAAGCCCGAAGTATCCGGCACCGCCCGGATCATCGCCAGGGAACTCGAGGTAGATGAGGAAAACATCAAGTCCATCCGCGCCGGTGGCATCATCGGCACGCACGAAGTGCTGTTCGGTTTTCCCTACCAGACGGTTCGCCTGAAGCACGAATCGCTTTCGCGCGAAGCCTTTGGCAGCGGCATTCTGTTTGCCATCAGCAACCTGCAGGACAAGCCGAAGGGGCTGTATACGATGGAAGACTTGCTGCTGCCCCACTTCAAGCTGAAAGACAGCGAAGAAACCCTCCTCCAGGCCGGCAAAAAGCCCTGGTGGAAGTTCTGGATGTAAAGGCGCTCCCCGGCACTTTCCCTGCGATGCATTTGCACACGCAACTCCGCGTCAAATCTGCGAAAATGCTGGGATGAGCGAATCGCAGCACACCCCTGATACCTCCCCCTCCCACTCCACCCCCGACGCAGCTTACGGCGAAGGCTCCATCCAGATCCTGGAAGGCCTGGAAGCCGTACGCAAGCGCCCGGGCATGTACATCGGCGACACGTCTGACGGCACCGGCCTGCATCACCTGGTGTTCGAGGTGGTGGACAACTCCATCGACGAGGCGCTCGCGGGACACTGCGACGACATCGTGGTCACCATCCACTCCGACAACTCCATCTCCGTCACCGACAACGGGCGCGGCATTCCCACCGGCGTGAAGATGGACGACAAGCACGAGCCCAAACGCTCGGCCGCCGAGATCGCCCTGACCGAACTGCACGCAGGCGGCAAGTTCAACCAGAACAGCTACAAGGTTTCGGGTGGCCTGCATGGCGTGGGCGTCTCGTGCGTCAACGCGCTTTCCAGCCAACTGCGCCTCACGGTGCGGCGCGACGGCAAGGTGCACACGCTGCTGTTCAGCCGCGGCATCGTGCAGGATCGCACCATCGAAGTCGTGGACGGCGTCGAGGTCTCTCCCATGAAGATCACGGGCGAAACCGAACGCCGCGGCACGGAGGTCCACTTCCTGCCGGACACCGAGATATTCAAGGAAAACAGCGATTTTCACTACGAAATCCTGAGCCGCCGGCTGCGCGAGCTGTCTTTCCTCAACAATGGGGTGCGCATCCGCCTCAAGGACGAACGCGACAACCGCGAAGACGACTTTGCCGGCAGCGGCGGCGTCAAGGGCTTTGTCGAGTTCATCAACGGCACCAAGAAGGTGCTGCACCCCACCACCTTTTATGCCACGGGCAGCCGGCCGGCCGAAAGCTACGGCGGCATCCCCGGCACCGAAATCGGCGTGGAAGTGGCCATGCAGTGGAACGACGGCTACAACGAACAGGTGCTGTGCTTCACCAACAACATCCCGCAGCGCGACGGCGGAACGCACCTCACCGGCCTGCGCGCAGCCATGACGCGCGTGATCGGCAAATACATCACCGACAACGAACTGGCCAAGAAGGCCAAGGTCGAGGTCAGCGGCGAGGACATGCGCGAAGGCCTGTGCTGCGTGCTGTCGGTGAAAGTGCCCGAACCCAAGTTCAGCAGTCAGACCAAGGACAAGCTGGTATCCAGCGAAGTGCGCGCCCCGGTGGAAGACATCGTGGCCAAGGCCCTGACGGACTTCCTGGAAGAACACCCCAACGACGCCAAGATCCTCTGCGGCAAGATCGTGGAGGCCGCTCGCGCCCGCGAGGCAGCCCGCAAGGCGCGCGAAATGACGCGGCGCAAGGGCGTGCTCGACGGCTTCGGCCTGCCCGGCAAGCTGGCCGACTG
>JBDHSG010000014.1:0-65533 GCA_039808005.1 Allobrachymonas sp.
GCAAGCTGCATGCCTTCTGCGCCCAGCAGCCAACCATTAGCAAACACTTTTCTTTTCACATGGACGGCGCCAATGCGGGTCTTTCTTGGATCTCTGCTTTGAGAGACACTGGATGGATCTAGTGAGGCCGCATGGCGAACAAGACGGACAGCAACAACAAAACGTCAGGAACACCCTCGCTGACCACAAGAAATCCACAGAAACCCGGCAAGCAAGCAAATCATGCAGCCATGCATGCAGCTAGTAGCTATGTCTATCTGTATACACCGGCTCCGCACTGCCGACCATTGCGACCGATTGCCCTCCCTTATCTGCCTGCGGCAACTCCCCAAAAACAAGCAAAGAGTACTTTTAACTGGATACGACAAGTTTTTTGAAGCCCTGAGCGACTCACTAGAAGAATCTGAATATTTTTCGCAACGATTCGGGATAACCCGGATCGCTACCGCAGCATCTTGCCAACAGCAGCATGTAATCCCCAGCGTACAATGCCGCAGTTTGCCCGCGGACGTCTCTGGCAAGGCAGTTTGTGTGCCCGCTGCGCCGCATGATCTGACTTGTGAAAGGATTTTTATGCAGAACCGCCGCTTTTTCTCCCGCTTCTTTGGCATAGCAGCAACCGCTGTATTGTTGGTTGGATTGGCCAGCTGCGGCAAACAACAGGCCCCCGCCGCATCAGCATCGGCCAGTGCCAATGAGAAGGAATACATAGTCGGTACGGATGCCGCCTATGCCCCGTTTGAATCACAGGCAGCCAACGGCGATATCGTGGGCTTTGACATTGACGTACTCAAGGCAGTGGCCGAAAAAGGCGGCTTCAAGGTCAAGTTCGTCAATACGCCATGGGAAGGTATTTTCAATTCACTGGCACAGGGCGACCGCGACATCCTGATTTCTTCCGTGACTATCACCGATGCCCGCAAGCAGACCATGGATTTCAGTGACCCGTATTTTGATTCGCGCCTGCTGATCGCTACTGGCAAGGATTCAAAAGTCTCGCGCATGGAGGACCTGAAGACGCTCAAGGTCGGTGTACAAGTTGGCACCACTGGTGATGAAGCCACGACCAAGCTGCAAGGCAAAACCAGCGCCTTGATCAAGCGCTTTGAAAGCACGCCGATGGCGCTGGATGAGCTCAAGAACCTCGGAGTGGATGCCGTGGTAGGCGACAACGGCGTGATTGAACACTATGTGGCCAACAACGGCGCCGGCCAGCTCAAGATGGTGGAAGATGCCAGCTTTGCCCCTGAGCAGTTCGGCATCGTGGTGAAAAAAGGCAACACCGAATTGCTGGAAAAAATCAACCGCGGACTGGCAGCCATCAAGGCCGACGGCACCTACGACCGCATCTACGACAGCTACTTCAAGTCTGCAGCCAAGCAATAAACGCCCAACCAGCTCGCCCATTGCGGCGTTTTGCCTCACCCCTGATACGCCGCCATCATGAACTTGCGCTGGGATATTCTGGTTGATTATTTGCCATTGTTCATGAGCGGCGTATGGATGACGCTCAAGCTGGTGCTGGTGTCGCTTTCCGCCGGCTTGGTGCTTGGCCTTTTCCTTGGCCTGCTTCGCAGCACGGAAGACGGCCCCAAGCCACGGCAACGGTGGCTGCGTCCGATCCTTTCGGGATTGCGGATGCTGGCCAAGGTGTACGTCACATTCTTCCGTGGCACGCCACTGTTCGTGCAGATCCTGCTGGTGCACTTCGCACTCATGCCCCTGTTGATCAATGCCGACGGCGGATTGCTCATGTCGGGGAACATGGCGCGGGCGTTCCGGCAGGAACACGGCGCACTGGCCTCGGGCACGCTGGCTCTGCTGCTCAATTCGGGGGCCTATATTTCCGAGATCATCCGCGCCGGGGTACAAAGCATCCATCTGGGCCAGATACAGGCCAGCTGGAGCCTGGGCCTGACCCACGCCCAAACCATGCGTTTCATCGTGCTGCCACAGGCATTCCGCCGCATGATGCCTGCGCTGGTCAATGAAGGCGTTACCCTGATCAAGGATTCATCGCTCGTATCGGCAATCGGCCTGGCCGAAATCGCCTTTGCCGCCCGCACCGTTGCCGGCGCGCATGCCAGGTACTGGGAGCCTTATCTGGCCATCTCTGCCATTTACCTGGTGCTGACCTTCTCTCTGGCCTGGCTGGGCAGCAAGCTTGAATCCCCCAGCAGCCAGTGCGGGCGCTGACAGCGCTACATGGCTGGGTTAGCCGCCGCTCTGCCGCTACCACCCGATTCAATACCAGAAACAGAAACACCGGCTGTTTTTTACATCAGCACTCCGCTACGGGGATGCCTCTCTGCCATCAATGTTCCTGCGCGCCCTGATCCGAACGGGTATCTGCAGGGTTCTTCAGCCGTAAGAGGGATTGTGCTTTCTCGTTGCGGGCGCGCTTCATCATGAAATATCCGATCGTCAAGGCCAGAATGATGGCAGCGATTCCGATGAGGCTCAGACTGTCGACTTTTTTGACATCAAGGATGATCACTTTGCGCGCAATGGCAATGATGGCTACCGAAAGAACCGTCTCGTAATGCGGAGGCCCCTCGGTAAGATAGGTTTTCATGATGGTTTCGAGCAATTCAATGCCGATGAGCACCAGCATGAACATGCCAAAAACGTCGAGCAGCAGGTTGACATCGAACAAAAAATAGGGTGATTCGATGATGCTTTTGATGACGAACCATGCCAAGTCCAGTGTCCCGAGCACCAGAACGATGGCCATCAAGGCCATCAGCGACTGAATCAGGTATTTTTCGTATCTTTTGAGGACTTCAAACAGCATGGTGACTCCCAGGATATGGCCCATGGGCCCAATACAGAGATCTGATGCAATAGTGTAAAAGATTCCCTCCGTTTCATCCCTGTTCGGGCACGAGAAGGATCCCGTCAGGACGTGCGATGTGCCTCTAGCCAGCGATTCTGCGCAGCCCGTACATTTTCAGCCGCGTCTCCCACGATGCGGGCATACACATTGGGCGCAGTAGCACCCTCCGTGCTGATCAACAGCACGCGAGAATCTGCTCCCAGTCCGGCCAGCGAACGCCACTCATCGTTTGCCATGACCGCTTCCAGCGCCGCCAGACCAGCAGCCCCCGACTCTCCGGAAATCACGGGAATGTCCCCAAAAGGCGCCTGTGCCAGCGTGCGCATGGCTTTTTCGGCCAGCGGATCGGGAACGGTGACGAAAAAATCCGCAGCCCGCTGCAGGAAACGCCAGGCCAGCGGCGAAGTTTCGCCACAGGCCAGCCCTGCCATGAGCGAATCGACACTCCCGCTGGCACGCGCGGGGCGGCCCAGCAATGCACTCTGGTACAGGCAGTCTGCCTGTTCGGGTTCGACCACGACAACAGACGGACGCTGCGCACCAAACCGTTCCCAGAAATGGCTGACGATGCCTGCGGGCAGCCCGCCAACGCCCCCTTGCAGGAACACGTGCGTCCAGGGACATGCAGCATCTGGCGCAACATCCTGCAGCAACTCGTCGACGATGATCCCATAGCCTTGCATCACGTCTCGCGGCACTTCCTCGTAACCGGCATAGGAGGTATCGGACACCACGGACCAGCCGTTTTCGCGCGCCAGTCGCTCGGCCTCCCTGACAGATTCGTCATAATCCCCTGCCACGCGCACGATGTCTGCACCATAGGCAGCAATGGCGGCCTCGCGCTCGGCACTCACTTCTGCATGCAACACGATAGCGCAGCGGCAGCCCAGGCTTTGCGCCGCAGCCGCCAGCGCGCGGCCATGGTTGCCGTCGGTGGCGCTGATCACGACCCAATCCCTGAGTTCCTGCGCATACCGGCCGGCAAGCAATTCTTCGGCGCTCCAACCATGC
Organism: Allobrachymonas sp.; assembly: GCA_039808005.1. Taxonomy (GTDB): domain Bacteria; phylum Pseudomonadota; class Gammaproteobacteria; order Burkholderiales; family Burkholderiaceae_C; genus Brachymonas. The sequence continues at coordinate 3,848 of JBDHSG010000014.1, forward strand.
TGGGGCCAGCGCCGCATGGCCAGGAGGATGAGCGCATTGGGCGCACCCAGCGCCTTGAAGCTGCCCAAAGCCGAGCGCCAGGCTTCATCTTTCAGCGTAATGCCTGCTACACCCAGCACATTGGCCAAGCCGGGCAGCGACCAAGCCGGCGTCGGCACAGGAGACAACAGTTTCCAACTGGAAAGGCGGGCACGGCTGGCACGGCCTGCAGCCATATTGAGCACATGATGCAGATCGGGATCGTAGGAACAGCGTGCGGCGTGCGGATTGGCAAGGAACATGGCAAATCAGTAGCAAGACAACGGACGACACCTAGCGATGGCGATAGCAGCCATCGGCAATTTGTAGGCAGGTTACAGCCCGCACATTATCAGAAACGGATCTGCAAGCGGCTTGCAGCATCCTGCTGCATCGCAGTCCATACAGCTTCCGTAAAATGAAACATGGCACGCTTATGGCACCAGAAACGACTCACACCAGCCGCCTCGACCCGCCGACGTTTGTTCACGTCCCATCGATTTCCCTTCACTTGCCCGCCTACAGGAAAGATCCTCATGCTGCCTTTTGCCCAACGCCTGCAAAACGTCGAGACCTCGGCCATCCGCGAACTGTTCAAGTTGCTGGGCAAACCCGGAATCATCAGCTTTGCGGGCGGTTTTCCCGATCCGGCGCTGTTCGACGTGGAAGGGTTCCAGGCCGCCACGCAAACAGCCCTGGAAACCTGGCCGGGCGCAGCGCTGCAATACGGCGCGACCGAAGGGTTTGTGCCGCTGAAGGAACAGATTGCCGCATTGTGCGCCACCAAGGGCGCAACGGTATCCGAGCAGCAGTTCATCGTCACCACCGGCAGCCAGCAGGCGCTGGACCTGATCGCCAAGTGCATGGTTTCGTCCGGCGACAAGGTGATTGTGGAAGGTCCCACCTTTCTGGCCGCCATCCAGTGTTTCCGCCTGTACGGCGCGCAAACCATTGCCGCGCCCACCGATGTGCACGGCGTGCAGCCCGACCGGCTGGAGCAGCTCATCGTGGAGCACCGCCCCAAGCTGGTCTACCTGATTCCAACTTTCGGCAACCCAAGCGGTGCCACACTCACGCTGGAGCGCCGCAAGCGGGTGCTGGAACTGGCGGCGCAATACCAGACGCTCGTAGTCGAAGACGATCCCTATGGCGACCTGTATTTCGATGCGCCACCGCCACCGAGCCTGCTGGCCCTGGCCCCGCAGGTACCCGACAGCGCCGATTGGCTGGCGCACTGCGGCAGCCTGAGCAAGATTCTCTCGCCAGGGCTTCGGCTGGGCTGGCTGGTAGCACCACCCGCCCTGCTGGCCAACGCCGTCATGTGCAAACAGTTCAGCGATGCCAACACCAGCACGCTGGCGCAGACAACCGCTGCCGCCTACCTGCAATCGGACCGGCTGCCGGCTGCGATTGCACGGGTGCGCGCGGTCTATGCCGCACGGGCGCGCCAGATGGCCGCCAGCCTGCACCACGAACTGGGCAATGCCGTGGCATTCACCGCCCCACAAGGCGGCATGTTCTTCTGGGTGCGCCTGACTGGCGCTAACGGATGCGTGACAGACGCCGCCCTTTACGCCAGACAGGCCATCGAGAAACAGGTCGCCTTTGTTCCGGGCGCGGCCTTCTTTGCTGCGCAGCCCGATCCATCCTACCTGCGCATGAGCTTTGCCACCGCGAACGAGGAAAGCATCGTCGAAGGCGTCGCCCGCATGGCGCACGCCCTGTAACCGGTCCCGCCATAGGGTTTTCATCAACCAGCGCGCCAAGGCAGGCAAAGCCTCCTGTTGTGCCGCACAATTCCGTCACCCTCTCGTTGAACCGGGCACACACTCCATGAACACGACCCACGCCTCCTCCAAGGAACTCCCGTTGACAGAAGACATCCGGCTCCTGGGAAGGTTGCTGGGCGATGTGATACGGGACCAGGAGGGGCCGGCCATTTTTGAGCTGATCGAGCAGATCCGGCAGCTGGCGGTGGCATACCACGTCAAGAACGACGAAATCTCCGGCAATGCCTTGGGAGATCTGCTGCAACGCCTGCCCATCGCGCAAACGGTGCAGGTTCTGCGTGCCTTTACTTATTTTTCGCACCTGATCAATCTGGCCGAAGACCAGCACCATTTGCGCCGCCGCCACCATCACGAGCGCATGAACCAGGTACAAAGCGGATCGCTGCAAGCCAGCGTAACCCAGTTGCAGGCGCGCGGCATCAGCAAAGAAGCGGTTGCCGCACTGTTGCGCCGCGCCCATGTCTCACCGGTGCTGACTGCGCACCCAACCGAAGTACAGCGCACCATCATCCTGGCGGCCGAATCCGCCATTGCCCGCTTGCTGCAGGAGCGCGACACGCTCGGGTCTGCACGCGACATCGAACGCAATACCCTGCAAATCAAGGCTCGCATCACACAACTGTGGCAAACCCGCATCGTGCGCGACGCCAAGTTATCGGTGGCCGACGAAATCAACAACGCGCTGGCCTATTACCGCGCCACATTCCTGCAGGAAATTCCGTATCTCTACGAAACGCTGGAGCAGCTGTTGCCCGGTGAACGCATCGAACCGTTTTTCCGCATGGGGCACTGGATAGGGGGCGACCGCGACGGCAACCCCTTCGTCACGGCAGAAAGCCTAGAGATGGCCCTGCGCATGCAGTGCGCAACGGCATTGACGCACTATTTGCACGAGTTGCACGCGCTGGGAATGGAGTTGTCGATGTCGACGCTGCTGGTGCAGGCCACACCAGCCCTGCACGCCTTGGCCGATGCAGCCGAAGACCGGAATCCGCATCGCAAGGACGAAGCCTACCGCCGCGCCATCATCGGCATGTATGCGCGCACCGCGGCCGCCTTGCATGAACGCACCGGGGCACAGCCACCCTACCCGACCAAGCCGGCCATCCCCTATGCAGAATCGGAAGAGCTGTTGCGGGATTTGCGCACGCTGGAACACTCACTGCACCAGCACCATGGCGGCACGCTGCCTTCCCTGCGCCTGGCGCCACTGATACGGGCGGTGGAGGTTTTCGGCTTCCATCTGGCAACGCTGGATCTGCGCCAGAACTCCGAGACGCACGAAGAAACTGTCGCCGAACTGCTGCGCACGGCGCAAGTCGAAGCCCATTACGGCACGCTGGATGAAGCCGGCAAACGCCAGTGCCTGCTGGCCGTTTTGCACGACGTACGGCCGCTGCACGTCCCCGATGCCGATTACAGCGAAAAAACCCGTTCCGAACTTGCCGTTTTCCATGCGGCCATGCAGCAGGTCCGACTTTATGGAAAACACGCCCTGCGGCACTATATCGTTTCACACACCGAAGAAGTGAGCGACCTGCTGGAAGTGCTGGTGCTGCTCAAAGAGGCCGGCCTGCTGCGTCATTTCGGCCTGCCGCACGTGCGCAGCCACCTGGTCGTATCCCCGCTGTTCGAAACCATTGACGACTTGCATGCGGCCGCACGCATCATGCGCGAATGGTATGCCCTGCCCGGCATTGCCGACATGGTTCTATCTACCGGCGGCGAACAGGACATCATGCTGGGCTACAGCGACAGCAACAAGGACGGCGGCGTTTTTACCAGCAGCTGGACGCTGTACCAGACGGAATGCGCCTTGCTGGACGTATTTGCACCCCTGCAGCAAGCGCAGGGCATCCGCATGCGCCTGTTCCACGGCCGCGGCGGCACCGTGGGACGCGGTGGCGGCCCCAGCTACCAGGCCATTCTCGCCCAGCCGCCTGCAACCGTGGACGGCCAGATACGGTTGACCGAACAGGGCGAGGTCATTGCCTCCAAATACGCCAATCCGGAGATCGGGCGCCGGAACCTCGAAATTCTGGTGGCAGCCACCCTGGAGGCCAGCCTCCTGCCGGCAAAGGCGCCACCTGAAAATTTCGTGGATGCCGCCCAAGCCATCAGCGCGGCAAGCCGTGCCGCCTACCGCCGCCTGGTTTACGAAACGCCCGGCTTCAGCGATTATTTCTTTGCGGCCACGCCCCTGCGCGAAATCGCCGAGCTCAATATCGGCTCGCGCCCCGCCTCGCGCAAGACACTCTCGAGCATCGAGGATTTGCGGGCCATTCCCTGGAGCTTCAGCTGGGGCCAGTCGAGGGTGGCCCTGCCCGGATGGGCGGGCTTTGGCAGCGGAGTACGACAATGGCTGTTTGTTGACGCGCAGGGAAATCCGGCCGATCAGCCCGATGCCGACCGGCTCAAGCTCCTGCAGAACATGTACGGCGAATGGCCGTTCTTCACCACACTGCTGTCCAATCTGGACATGGTGCTGGCCAAGACCGACCTCTCCATCGCCACGCGCTATGCCGCGCTCGTCCCGGATGCGGCGCTGGCGCAGCGCATCTTTGGCGCCATCCGCCAGGAATGGCAAACCACCCAGGACATGCTCACATGGATCACGGGAGAGTCCGCGCGCCTTTCGGCCAATCCAGCCCTGGCCCGTTCGATTGCCAACCGTTTCCCATATATCGACCTGATCAATTATCTCCAGGTCGAACTGATGCGCCGCCATCGTGCAAACAAGCCCGCACCCGATGCTACTGCCGGAGGCGAGAAGCCCGATGCCGACACCTTAGCCCGGCTCAAACGCGGCATACAGATCTCGGTCAATGGGATTGCCTCAGGATTGCGCAATACCGGCTGAGATGGCCGCGCCGCACCCGGCAGTAGCAGACCACGCCGCTGCTGCACGCTATCTGCGGGCAAGCAGGCTTCACTCGTGGGACGCGGCGGCGGTGCGCTCCTGGATCTGCAGATCGTTTTCGCGCGCGAACTGCTCGATGTATGCCCATGCCTGCGGATGCTGTTTCCGCAGCGCAGGACTGACCACCAGACACCGTGCATTGGCGTCGGTTCCCGGCATGCACCATGGCGAATAGGTAATGTGGTCGCCCTGTTGCAAGGGCCGCGGACGAAACTGGCTCATGATGCCCGCAATACGTTCGGCCCAGTTACTGGGACGGAAGGTCCGTCCATCACTGGTAACACCGCGTATGACTATTTCCTTGCCCGTATCGCCTTCCATGTATTTCCCCAATTGCCGCCGGATCTCGTGCCGGCCTTCCGCCGGGCTGTCTGCGCCCGGCTCTGCCGCCATCACGCAGCTGCATGCTGCAGATTATGGGACATTGTGCACCATCCGATGCAGGTGCCGACCGGAAGAAAAAGCCGCCCGGTCCCTGACACACCTATTTCAGCCAGCCGCGCCGCCGGAAATACCACATGGGCAGCAATGCGCTGGCAACCATCAGGCCGATGGCCCACAAATAGCCATACCGCCAGTCGAGTTCCGGCATGAAACGAAAATTCATGCCGTACAGGCTGGCCACCAGCGTCGGAGGCAGAAGTGCGACACTGGCCACCGAAAACAGCTTGATGATCTTGTTCTGGTTGATGTTGATGAAACCGACAGTTGCGCCCATCAGGAAGTTGATTTTCTCGAACAGGAAGGCCGTATGGCTGTCCAGCGAATCGATGTCACGCATGATCTGGCGCGCTTCCTCGAACTGCTCGGCGCTGAGCATGCGGCTGCGCATCATGAAGCTGACCGCACGCCGCGTATCGGTGGCGTTGCGCCGGATGCGGCCGTTCATGTCCTCCTGACGGGCGATGTTTCCCAGCACCTCGCCTGCCACATCGTCGGTCACGTTTCCCCTGAGAACCTGGTCACTGGCCTTTTTCAGTTCGACGTGGATCTGTTCCAGCGTGTCAGCGCTGTATTCTACGTCGGCGTCGAAAAGCTTCAGCAGAAGCTCCTTGGCATCGGAAATCAGGCCCGGCATGCGGCGCGCCCGCATGCGAATCAGGCGAAAAACCGGAACGGTCTCGTCGTGTATGGAAAACAGGATGTTGTGGCTTTTCGATTCCGGATTGTCCTGATTGAGAATGAACGCCACGCGCTCCGTGTCCGGATTGTCGAAATTGGCAACCAGAAAATCGGAGCGGATATGCAGCTCGCCATCGTCGCCTTCGTAAAACCTCGCTGACTCTTCGATGTCCGCATCAATCGCGTCATCCGGCACGGACACGCCAAAATACTCCGCAATCCAGCGCTTTTCCTCGAGCGACGGGTCTTCCAGATCCACCCATATCGGCTTGAACAGGGCCAGCTCTTCAAGCGATTCGATTTCTTCCTGAAACAGTCGGCCGTTGGCTAGTGTGAATATATTAAGCATGGCAGGTGCATCCACGACACGCCCGCGCAGTTCTCGCGCAGGCAGTTGATGGAAAAGTCTGGAGGAGCGCCCTGCGGCGACTCCGGGATCGGCAGGCAGCGGCTATCGTATCCGGAATTTCCCAACAGGATGGCACGCCAGCACTGCTCCTGCTTTTTTATGTCGGATACATCACCGAGTCAGGCAGACCCCGTCAGGGCGACAGGCCGACGTGGCCCGTATCGTGGCACCCGGAAAGGCTCAGCAGCGTGTTTTGTGGATGTACAAAACGCTGATCGTCAGTCGCAAAGACAAAACCCTCGGCCGGGCTGTAAACCGGCACGCATTGCTGCAGTACCGGATCGACCACTTCGGCCAGCAACTGGCCCTGTTCCACCCAGACACCGGGCTGCACATGGTAGACCACGATGCCCGCAACCGGCGCAGCCACATACACCAGGCCCGACAAGGGATGTGGTTCGCGCGCCAGGGTGGGCATGGGCCTGATGGCATCGGCAGGCAGGCGGATATCTCCCAGATGATGCAGATACTGGAGGATGGCGTCGGCATCGTGCTGCGCCCATTGGCGTGACAGATCCCTTTCGCCGCGCAGCTCCACGGTAGCCGCATGGCACGCCAGCGGGATGTCCGCATCGGCAAAGACCTGCTGCAGCATCGTCCATGGAACCGACACCACTTCATCAAAAGACTGGGCTTGGGAATCCTCGCTCACGATCTGGCACTGAGAGCCCAGCCAACGGGCCAAGGGTTCCAGGTGTGGCCACAGTTGCGGCAAGGTGTAAAGATGCAGCACCGCGTGCTTGTCGCAATGCAGATCGAGCACCAGATCGGCGTCGCAGGCCAATCTGAGCAAGGCGATGTGCAGTGCCTCCATCATGTTGCCCGTCTGGCGTTCGTCCAGGGCGGCGCGCATCGCTGCGCGGATGATTTCCCGATTGGCACCGGCGTCTTGCCCGAGTACGGAAGCGCCCTCGGCCTGCAGGCGTGCAAGCGTTTCTGCATAGAACGCAACGGTGCGCAAGCGGTTGTAATTCTGGCCGGTCGCCAGATCGAAGCGGCCCTCGTGGTTATAGAGCAGCATCTGGCGCAGGCCCAGCGGATTGCACAACGGCACCACGACAATCTGGGCCTGTATCCGCTCCTGCAATTCAAGCGCCTGCAAGCGTTCGCACAACTGCCAGGCCACGAGCGAACCGGGCAATTCATCGGCATGCAGGCTGGCCTGCACATAGACCTTGCGCCTCCCCTGCTCCGACCCATAACGGAATGCCGTTATGGCGGTTTCAGTACCGGGAATGCCGCAGGTCAAAGGGATCCGGCATTTTTCCATTTCAGCTCCATGACCCCAGCAAGCTCTGGATGGCTGCAGCCATCACGACGAAACAATTGCAAAAATTACAGGTCGTTTTCTGCCCGCACGTTGCGCCCCATCAGCATACGTGCAACCTCGGCAGCATTGAGCCGCCCATCCAGCAGATCCACCACGCATCGGGTAATCGGCATTTCAACTTGCAGGGCAGCCGCGCGTGCCAAGACCGTACGGGCGCAATAAACACCCTCGGCCACGTGACCAAGGGTATCGACTGCCTGCTGTGCAGTCAACCCCTGTGCTAGCAACAACCCCACGCGGCGGTTGCGGCTCAAGTCGCCGGTGGCCGTCAGTACCAGGTCGCCCATGCCGCTCAATCCCATGAAGGTATTTGCCTGTGCGCCCAACGCAATGCCGAAGCGCGTCATCTCCGCCAGGCCGCGCGTCAGCAGGGCCGCCCGCGCATTGAGTCCCGGGAGGGCCAGGCCCTGCTTACCCGCGGCGGGATCGGCCAAGCCGTCGAGCACGCCAGCGGCGATGGCCATCACATTCTTCACGGCTCCGCCGACTTCCACGCCGATCCAGTCATGGCTGGTGTAAAGACGCAGCATGTCCGCATGCACGGCCTGTACGGTGGCTTCACACACATCGGGATACGGGCTGGCCACCACCATCGCGGTAGGCTGGTTGCGCGCCACCTCCTGCGCAAAACTGGGCCCGCTCAGGACGCCGGCACGCAAATCGGGCGCCACCTGCGCCATCACTTCGTGCGGCAGCAGTCCATGCGACGCACCCGGTCGGATTTCCTCAAATCCCTTGCACAGCCAGACAACGGGCCGTGCCAGCCCGCGCAAGGCGGTCAGCTGCTCGCGCAACCCCACGACCGGACAGGCCACGAGCACCAAGCCACAATCCGCAACGTCCTGCATCTGCGCCGTTCCGGCATGAACGACCACCGATTCCGGCAGGCGCACGCCAGGAAGGTAGCGTTCATTGACGCCCGTTTCCTGCATGGTGGCCGCCACATCGGCTTCGCGCGACCACAGGTGTACGACATGGCGCTGCGCCAGATGCAAGGCCATGCCCGTGCCCCAGGCACCAGCCCCCAGAACGGCAACGGTCATCGGAGCATCCGAATGGTCAGGCACAGGCATATCACGGACTTCTTGTTTGGGGTGTGTGAAAACAGGCTGCGGGAATGAGCGGACGTTATTGCGCCGCCTGCCCGTTGCTGCCGGCTGCTGCGTCGGACTGACGCTGCTCATACATGGCCTGGAAGTTGATTTCACCCAGATGCACCGGCGGGAAACCGGCTCGCTGGATGACGTCGGCCACATTGCCACGGAGATAGGGGTACACGATTTGCGGGCAGACGATGCCCAGCACGCGATCCATCTGCTCCTGCGGGAAATTGCGAACCTCGAAAATGCCCGCCTGGCGCGCCTCAACCAGGAAAAGGGTGCGCTCCTTGATCTTGGTCTGGACCGTAGACGTAATCGCGACCTCAAAAATGCCCTCCACGATCTGCGTGGCTTCTACCGCGATCTGGATTTCAACGGCGGGCGACTCCTGCTCCAACAGAATCGCCGGAGAATTGGGCTGCTCCAGCGAGGCCTCTTTCAGATAGACGCGCTGAATGTTGAAGACCGTTTCCTGTTGCGCGTCTTCGTGTTGGGTATTTTCTTGTTGGACGTCTTCAGCCATATTGCTTCGCTTTCGGAATGGATTGAAAGCGCACATTATGACAGGGCACAGTGGAACCCCCTACGCATGCTCGCGTCTGGGAAATGCCCCTGCTGTTCCACCGCTTCCCGTTCCGCATGCGGCACATGCCTGCCACGGAAACGGCCCCAAAACCGGAGGCCTTCGCCCCTTGTTCCTAGCCAGCAACGAGGCGCGTCTGCATCAGCTCCAAGAAGGACTCAACGCCCCTCCAGCAATGGCAGGAGCCTGCCTTGCTGATCCAGCGCAACCAGGTCGTCATGGCCGCCCACATGGTGGTCGCCAATGAAGATCTGTGGCACCGTGCGTCGGCCAGTGCGTTCGATCATGAGTGTCCGTTCGTCAGGATTCTCGTCAATGCGCACTTCCTCGAACCGGGCCACGCCGCGCTTTTGCAGCAGTTGCTTGGCCCGCACGCAATAAGGGCAAGAACCGGTGGTGTAGATGGTTACGGGTGTCATGGATCTGGTGGTGGATGAAGAATGGCCGCAACGGGCAAATTCTTCTGTAATTACAGGAAACGTAAGAAACCGCTACTGCCGCCATCAGGCAGCGGCATCCGCCTGCGATGCTGCCACAACCGGCATGTTTGCCTTTTTCCATGCATCCATGCCCCCGGCCACCGAGTGGGCATTGGCATAACCCAGCTTCTGGGCCCGTTTGGCCGCTTTCACCGAAAGCACACCCGACTTGCAGATGAACAGCACGGGAAGGTTCTTGTTCTTGATGGCGGCGGGCAGCTTCTCTTCCAGTTCGGACAGGGGAATGCTTCTTGCCTGTGCGATGTGGGCCTTGGCAAATTCTGCCGAATCGCGCACGTCTACCAGAATGGCCTTCTCACGGTTCAGGCGGCGCACGGCTTCGTTCAGATCGACGCCCTTGCTGCTGACGTCTCCCGCAAGTTCGGGAAACAGCAGCAAGGCCGCAGACCCCAGCGCGAGCACTACCCAATACCAGTTATCAATCAAAAAAGTCACAATTTCCCTTTCAGCGGCGAGGTCGGAGCAGACCGACATTCTAGAATATGCTGTTTACCTTGCCTGACGTTTTGTTTTATGCACCAACTCGTATTGATCCGCCACGGCGAATCCACCTGGAATCTGGAAAACCGCTTCACCGGATGGAGCGACGTGGGGCTGACTTCCACCGGCATCGCCCAGGCCACCGAAGCCGGACGCCTGCTGGCACAGGAAGGATTTGCATTTGACGTGGCCTACACCAGCGTGCTCAAACGCGCCATCCACACGCTGTGGCATACGCTGGATGCGATGGACTGCCCCTGGCTGCCCGTGCACGGCTCCTGGCGACTCAACGAGCGCCATTATGGCGCGCTGCAAGGACTCAACAAAAGCGAAATGGCCAAGCAATACGGCGACGAACAGATCCTGATCTGGCGCCGCAGCTACGACATCCCTCCCCCTGCGCTCGCAGCGGACGACCCGCGCAGCGAACGCAGCGACCGGCGCTATGCCGGACTGGCGCCCGAGCAGATTCCGCTGACCGAATGCCTGAAGGATACGGTCGAGCGCGTCATGCCATTCTGGCGCGAATCGGTGGAGCCGGCGCTGGCAAGCGGCAAGCGTGTCCTGATCGTTGCACATGGCAATTCGATACGCGCGCTGGTGAAATACCTCGACGGCATTTCCGATACGGACATCGTCGGCCTGAACATTCCCAACGGCATTCCGCTGGTATACGAGCTCGACCAGCAGCTGCAACCCGTCCGCCATTACTACCTGGGCGACGCTGCCGCCGTGCAGGCCGCCGCGCAGGTGGTTGCCAACCAGGGCAAACGGTAAGCCTGGCGCCGGCCCGGTAAAGCATCGGCCGGACACGATGCGCCGGCTGCGAAAGGCCCGGCCGCAAATTTTCCCGCAGAAGTGTATAGTTTGATTTTTGATGCAATCTGGTTTTGCATGCTGTCAGAGAGGTAAGTGCATGGGTTCGAAATGGAAGGCTGCCGGCTGGGTAGGTGCGGGGATCGTCGCTGGCGCGCTGGCCACCGTATCGGTGCAGACTGTCGCGCGCAACAATGTCGATCCCCTGCCCTTGCAGGAATTGCAGCAGTTCGCCGCCGTCTACGGCATGATCAAGAGCAGCTACGTCGAACCGACCGACGACAAGAAACTCATCGGCAACGCCATCTCCGGCATGGTTTCCGGCCTTGATCCACACTCTCAGTACTACGACAAAAAGGCCTTCAAGGAATTCAAGGAAGAAACCAGCGGCAAGTTCGTCGGGGTCGGAATTGAGATCAGCGAGGAAGATGGTCTGATCAAGATCGTCTCCCCCATCGAAGGCTCTCCGGCCGACAAGGCGGGGCTCAAAGCCGGTGACCTGATCACCCGCATCGACGACAAGGCCGTGCGCGGCATGTCGGTCACCGATGCAGTCAAACGCATGCGCGGCAAGGCCGATACGGAAGTGACGCTGACCATCTGGCGCAAGGATGAAAGCCGCACGTTCCCCGTCACCATCACGCGGGCGGAGATCCGCACCCAGTCGGTGCGCGTGAAGATGGTGCAGCCGGATTACGCCTGGGTGCGCATCACCCAGTTCCAGGAACGCACCGTAGAGGATTTCGCGCAGAAGGTAGGCGCCCTGCTACGGGAAAATCCCGCGATGAAAGGCATGGTGCTGGATCTGCGCAACGATCCGGGAGGGTTGCTTGATGCGGCCGTGGCCATTTCTGCCGCTTTCCTTCCAGAAGGCGTGACCGTGGTTTCCACCAAGGGCCAGCTCAGCAACAGCAACGCGGTATACAAGGCCCAGCCGCAGGATTACCTGCGCAACATGCTGGCCCGGGATCCGATGCAGGCCCTGCCCCCGCAGATCAAGACCGTGCCCCTGGTTGTGCTGGTCAACGAAGGATCGGCCTCGGCCAGTGAAATCGTTGCGGGTGCCCTGCAAGACCACAAGCGGGCCACCATCATGGGCAGGCAGACGTTCGGCAAGGGTTCGGTGCAATCGGTCCGTCCCCTCGGACCCGACACCGGCCTGAAAATCACGATTGCGCGTTATTACACGCCCACGGGCAAATCCATTCAGGCCACCGGCATCGTCCCGGACATCCTGCTCGATGAAACGGAAAGCGGCAATCTCTACTCGGCTTTGCGCGAGCGCGAAGCCGATCTGGAGCAGCATATCAGCAACGGACAACAGGCCGAAAAGGTTGATCCCGAGCGCGAAAAGCAGCGCGAAGAGGCCTTGAGGAAACTCGAAGAGGAAAGAAAAACCAATCCCAAAGGCTTGCGCCTGCCCGAATTCGGAAGCGAAAAGGATTTCCCGCTGGTACAGGCCATCAACAGGCTCAAGGGCCAGCCGGTGGTAGCCAGCAAGACCCAGATTCCGCGCAAGGCCGAAACCGAGACCGAAGACCAGGAAAAACCGGAAGCGTCCGCTCCCACGGAAGCGGTCAAGCCCAAAAAGCCTGCTTCCACCCCCTGACGCAAAGCAATGCCGCCTGCCGGATTCTCTGATCCATCCGGCAGGCACCTTTGTACGCGGCGGCCTGCGTGGTCACCGACCGTGCAAGAATGACTGGTTTTTTGCTGCACACACTGCGCCGCAGCCTGCGGCAATTCTTAAGCACATACGACTACTTGCTGTCTGTGCTTTTTTGATTCTCACCCATCATCGAAAGAAAGTATTCCATGGAAGCCGAACGCATCAACACCCTGGGCAACACGCTTGACGACCTGCGCCAGCGCACCGAGGATTTACGGAGGTATCTTTGACTACGCTGCCAAAGCCGAACGCCTGAGAACCGTCAACGCAGCCCTCGAAGACCCCGCCGTCTGGAACGACCCGAAAAAGGCCCAGGAACTGGGCAAGGAAAAAAAGTCGCTTGACGACGTGGTCGTCGTACTCGACGAACTGGCCCGCGAGATCGCCGACAGCACGGAGCTGTACGAGATGAGCCGCGAGGAAAGCGACGATGCCACGCTCGAGGCCATCGAGGCCGATGTCCAGCCCTTGGTCAAACGCATCGAGGCGCTCGAATTCCGCCGGATGTTCAACCAGCCGGCCGATCCCAACAACTGCTTCCTCGACATCCAGGCCGGCGCCGGCGGCACCGAAGCCTGCGACTGGGCGCAGATGCTGCTGCGCCAGTACGTGAAATACGCCGAGCGCAAGGACTTCAAGGTCGAGATCCAGGAAGAAACGCCCGGCGACGTGGCCGGCATCAAGAGTGCCAGCCTCAAGATCGACGGCGAATACGCCTACGGCCTGCTGCGCACCGAAACCGGCGTGCACCGTCTGGTGCGCAAGAGCCCGTTCGATTCGTCGGGCGGGCGGCATACCAGTTTTGCCAGCGTGTTCGTCTACCCGGAAATCGACGATTCCATCGAGATCGAGATCAATCCGGCCGACGTGCGGGTGGATACCTATCGCGCCAGCGGTGCGGGCGGCCAGCACATCAACAAGACCGACTCGGCTGTGCGACTCACGCACATGCCCACCGGTATCGTGGTGCAGTGCCAGGACAGCAGGAGCCAGCACAGCAACCGCGACGTGGCCTGGCAACGCCTGCGCGCCCGCCTGTACGATTTCGAAATGCGCAAGCGCATGGAAGCCCAGCAGCAGCTCGAAGCCAGCAAGAGCGACGTCGGCTGGGGCCATCAGATCCGCAGCTACGTGCTCGACAACAGCCGCATCAAGGACCTGCGCACCAACGTGGAAATCAGCAACACGCAAAAAGTGCTCGATGGCGACCTGGATGCGTTCATCGAGGCTTCGCTGAAAGCCGGTGTTGGCAGCATCAGGCCCAATTGACGCTTTCCAGGGCTACGGCCCATAAGATGTGGAGATTGCCCATCGCTTGCAGAGAATTTTCACCAGGGCTTGCCATTGCAGATGGGTCGTACCCGCACGCCCTGACCCAATGCTTGCATGCGGGAAGCAGGGTTTCATCCCCTCCCTTCCCGTAAAGGCTTTGGATAGACGACCTGCTGTTCCTGCCCTTTCGCCATCCCGTATTCATTGCCTATTCGCCTGCATACGCCGGCCCTCCGTTTTGATTAGAGACGTTTCATGTTCCGCGAAGCCACCACCCACATTTCTACCATCTACCGCAAGGATTACCAGGCACCCGCTTACTGGATCGACACGGTAGACCTCACGTTTGACCTAGACCCGGCCAAGACGCGCGTGCTCAACCGGATGACGCTGCGCCGCAACCCGGACGTAGCGGTGCAACCGCTCACACTCGATGGCCTGGAATTGAACCTGGCACGCGTGCTGGTCAACGGCCAGGGCGCCTCGTTCAAGATGGAGGGTGAAAAGCTGGTGCTGGAGAATCTGCCGGAAGGCCCAGAACCGTTCCAGCTCGAAATTTTTACCACTTGCGCCCCCGAAAAGAATACCGAGCTGCTGGGCCTGTTCATGAGCCAGGGCTGTTTCTTCACGCAGTGCGAGGCCGAAGGCTTTCGCCGCATCACCTATTTCCTCGACCGGCCGGACGTGATGGCCACTTACCGCGTGACGCTGCGGGGCGACAAGACGCTGTATCCGGTGCTGCTGTCCAACGGCAACCTGGTGGAACAAGGCGAACTGGACGACGGCCGCCATTTTGCCGTCTGGCACGATCCGTTCAGGAAGCCCTGCTACCTGTTCGCACTGGTGGCCGGAAACCTGGTGGCACGCGAACAAGCCATCACCAGCCGTTCGGGCAAGCAACACCTGCTGCAGATATTCGTGCGCGCCGGCGACCTGGACAAGACCGGGCACGCCATGCAGTCACTGATCAACAGCCTGGCCTGGGATGAGAGCCGTTTCGGCCTGTCGCTTGACCTGGAGCGCTTCATGATCGTGGCGGTGAGCGATTTCAATGCCGGTGCCATGGAAAACAAGGGCCTGAACATCTTCAACACCAAATACGTGCTGGCCAACGCCTCCACCGCGACCGACGAAGACTACGACGGCATCGAAAGCGTCATCGGGCACGAATACTTCCACAACTGGACGGGCAACCGTATCACCTGCCGCGACTGGTTCCAGTTGAGCCTGAAAGAGGGCCTCACCGTGTTCCGCGACCAGGAATTCAGCGAAGACCTGGCCGGCACGCCCAGCGCCCGCGCGGTACGTCGCATCAACGTCGTGCGCACCCTGCGCAGCGCCCAGTTCAGTGAGGATGCCGGGCCCATGGCGCATCCGGTGCGGCCCGACCAGTACCAGGAAATCAGCAACTTCTACACCGCTACCGTGTACGAAAAAGGCGCGGAAGTGGTGCGCATGATCCAGACGCTGGTTGGGCCCGAGGGCTTTCGCAAGGGCATGGACCTGTACTTCCAGCGGCACGACGGCCAGGCCGTCACGTGCGACGATTTCGCCCAGGCCATGGCCGACGCCAACCCCGGCACGCCACTGGCGCAGCATCTGGACCTATTCAAGCGCTGGTACAGCCAGTCCGGCACGCCCGCAGTCACGGCCACCGGCACCTACGACGCGGATGCCAGGACCTACGCCCTGACCCTCCGCCAGAAATGCCCGCCCACCCCGGGCCAGCCTGACAAGCTGCCGTTCCTGATTCCCGTGCGCATGGGGTTGATCGACCCCCACGGGCAGCCTGTGCCCCTGCGTCTGTCGGGCGAAACCGAAGGCGCGCCCGCGCCCCTGGAGCGCATATTGGTGGTAACCGAGGCCGAGCAGACCTTTACCTTCTCGCAGCTTGAAAGCAAGCCGGTTCCCTCGCTGCTGCGCCAGTTCTCAGCACCGGTATGGCTGGCGGTGAATGCAGACGATGAAGCGGAACTGCTGCACCTGCTGTCGCACGACGCCGATCCCTTCAACCGCTGGGAAGCCGCGCAGAAACTGATGATGCACCAGGCGCTCAGAACGCTGGAACAGGACGCGCTGCCAGCGCAAATCCTGGACGACCCGACCGTCTCCGCCCTGCGCGGGGTACTGTGCAACCCCGGTCTGGATGCAGCCTTCAAGGCACTGGTGCTGAGCCTCCCAGACGAGGACGAAATGGCCGAAGCGCTCAAAGGCGACGTCGATCCGCAACGCATCAAGCAACTGGGCCAGGCCATGCGCCAGCAAATGGCCCATGCCCTGCGAGACGAATGGGAGCAGGCGTGGAATGCCAACAAATACACCGGCGCCTACCGGCCCGATCCGGAAAGCGTGGGCAGGCGCGCCCTGGCCAACCTGGCGCTGAGCAACCTGTGCCGCGTAGCGCATGACACCGGCGACACGGTCTGGCCCGGCAAGGCCTACCAGCGCACCAAGGATGCCTCCAACATGACCGACCGCATCGGCGCCATACAGGCGCTGCTGGACAGCCAGAGCCCGCTCGCCACGCAGGCGCTGCAGCGTTTCCACCGCCAGTTCAGGGAAGAACCGCTGGTGGTCGACAAATGGTTCAACCTGCAAGCCCGGCGCAGCGATGTGAACGGCGAAGTCCTCGACAGCATGAAACAGCTGATGCGCCATCCCGATTTCGTGCTCACCAACCCCAACCGCGTACGCAACCTGCTTTCGGCCTTCTGCCATCGCAATCCCGGCGCCTTCCACCGCAAGGACGCCGCGGGCTATGTCTTCTGGGCCGACCAGGTGCTGGCGCTGGACGCCATCAACGCCCAGATGGCGGCAAGGCTGGCGCGCGCCATGGATCACTGGAAACGCCTGGCTGAACCCTACCGCACCGCGGCCTGCGAAGCCATCCGTCGCGTGGCCGCCAGGCCGGACCTGAGCCCCGACGTACGCGAGATCGTCCAGCGCGCGCTGATGGACTGATGATACGCAGCCATCCTGCCGCAAGGCATGGACGGCGGCGGTCGCAACGCCTGCTACCTGGCCCGACGGCCAGTCTGATTTCTTTCCCCTGATGGCACGCCCCCGTTTTGTCCCTGACAACTACGCCCTGGCCCTGTTTGGCATGGTTCTGCTGGCCAGCATGCTGCCCGCACAGGGCCCGTTCGCCCGCGCGCTTGAAACGATTACTACATGCGCCATTGCCTGCCTGTTCTTTTTGCATGGGGCAAGGCTGTCGCGGCAGGCCATCACGGCCGGGATCATGCATTGGCGCCTGCACGCATTGATCTTCCTGGCCACATTCGCCCTGTTTCCGCTGATCGGCGTAGTATTGCGCCCCCTGCTGCAGCCGCTGGTCACGCCCGATCTGTACCAGGGCGTGCTTTACCTGTGCGTCATGCCCGCGACCGTGCAATCGGCCATTGCCTTTACATCGGTGGCGCGCGGAAACATCGCCGCCGCTGTCTGCAGCGCATCGGCCAGCACCTTGCTGGGTATTTTCATTTCGCCGCTTCTGGTGGACTGGCTGGTCATGCCGCAAAACGCCAATGCGGCAACAGGCACCTCGGCCGCGCATGATGCGTGGAGCAATATCGGCAAAATCATGCTGCAGCTGTTGCTGCCATTCGCGCTGGGCCATCTTTCTCGCCCTCTGACAGCCAGGTGGATCGCGCAACGCGCGCACCTCATCAGGCTTTTTGATCAAGGCTCCATCCTGCTGGTGGTCTATACCGCCTTCAGCGCTGCAGTGGCCGGTGGACTGTGGCACAACACCCCGCTTTGGGCCCTCGCCGGCACGCTGGGCATCTGCGCCGTGCTGCTGGCCATCGTCTTGTACGTCACTGCCCAATTGGCGCGCAGGCTGCGGTTCAGCAAGGAGGACGAAATCACCATCGTCTTCTGTGGCAGCAAGAAAAGCCTGGCCAGTGGCGTGCCCATGGCCAAGGTGCTTTTTACCCCGGCCATGGCAGGCCCCATGGTGCTGCCGCTGATGGTGTTTCACCAGCTCCAGCTCATGATATGTGCCGTGCTCGCCGCACGCTACAGCCGACGGTCGGACCCGGATAGGCCTATACAGTAACCCCTCCGGCCGGCCCGCCGCACAAGCAGGTCCCTTTGCATGCAGGCGGCTTCGTCCAGCACCGGACGTTTCAATCCCCCTTCTATAATCGGGCCCTCCCACAGATTTTGCGCCTGAGATCCACCATGCCCCCCTCCTCCATCAGCTTGACCCGTTACCTGACCGAGCAGCAACGCCTCGGCGCGCACATGCCTTCGCGCTTGCATCTATTGCTCGAGGCCATCGCATCCGCCTGCAAGCAAATCAGCCTTGCCGTCAACAAGGGAGCGCTTGGCGGCGTACTGGGCAGCGCCGGCAGCGAAAACGTGCAGGGCGAAGTACAGAAGAAGCTCGACGTCATCGCCAATGAGGTTCTGATCCAGGCCAACGAATGGGGTGGTTGCCTGGCAGCCATGGCATCGGAAGAAATGGAAGCGATCTACCCGATCCCCGGCCAGTATCCCCAGGGCGAATACCTGCTGATGTTCGATCCGCTCGATGGTTCCAGCAACATCGACGTGAACGTCAGCATCGGCACCATTTTCAGCGTCTTCAAAAAGCCCGAAAACCGCTCGCAAGCAACGGAGCAGGATTTTCTGCAGCCAGGAACCCAGCAAGTGGCCGCAGGCTATTGCATCTACGGCCCGCAGACCACACTGGTGCTCACCCTGGGCAACGGCGTGTCCATGTTCACGCTGGACCGCGAAACAGGCACCTTCGTGCTGACGCAAGAGAACGTGCGCATTCCGGAAGACACCAAGGAATTCGCCATCAACATGAGCAATATGCGTCACTGGGCGCCGCCCGTGCGCCACTACATCGACGAATGCCTGCAAGGCCAGGACGGCCCGCGCGGCAAGGATTTCAACATGCGCTGGATCGCCAGCATGGTGGCCGACGTGCACCGCATCCTCACGCGCGGCGGGGTATTCATGTACCCCTGGGACAAGCGCGAGCCCAACAAGCCCGGCAAGCTGCGTCTGCTCTACGAAGCCAACCCCATGAGCTGGCTCGTCGAACAGGCAGGTGGCGCGGCACACAACGGCCATCAGCGCATCCTCGACATCCAGCCCAAGGGCCTGCACGAGCGCGTCAGCGTCATACTGGGCAGCAAGAACGAAGTGGACCGCATCCTGCAATACCACCAGCGGGCAGAAAAATCTGCTGCCTGACGGCCTTCTCAGCAGGCATCAACAGTTCCATGGAAAAAACGCCTCCACGGAGGCGTTTTCTTATGCGGCCGCCCTTTCCACAGTTCAGGGATGGTCATGGCAAACCGCCGCCGGATGCTGAACCGCATTAACGGTACGCCATGCAGCCCGAAAAAATCAGGTGATATGGACGGGGGTTACGGCGGCAGGAATACCGAGCCACTGCTGGGCAGCCCGTTGCAGGCGCCGAGGGGAAGAAGTTGCCAACAGGGTCAGCGCACCAGTACCCATATCCGTATGCGCATCCGGCGCTGGCGATTGCAGCAGGCCATGCTGCAGCAACAGGCGATGCGTTTGCCTGGCTACCGGCTCACCCGGCTCGAGCAGTTGCACGGTATCGCCCACGATCTGCTGCAGCACCTCTCCCGCAAAGGGATAGTGCGTGCAGCCCAGCACCAGCACGTCGATTCCGCCCAGCCCTGCGGCACGGCCTGTGGACCCGACAGGCTGCTCCATGCCCCCCGCTTCGATAGCGGCACTGCGCAACGCGTCGGTATACCGCTGGCACAGGCTGCGCACGGTTTGCCCGTCGGGATTGGCCTGGCCTTCGAGGGCATTTTCGATCGCCAGCGCCAGCCCATCGCATGCCTGCACGTGGACCTGACAGGCACCGCCCCATTCGTGCACCAACCTGGCGAACTTGGCGCTTTGCACCGTGGCGCGCGTGGCCATGATGCCCACATGCCCCGTTCTGGAAAGTGCAACGGCCGGCTTGATGGCCGGTTCGACACCCACCAGCGGCAGTTGCGGCCAGCGGCTGCGGAGCTGCTGCACGGCCTGACTGGTGGCGGTATTACAGGCCACCACCAGCGCCTTGATCCGGTGCTGCCGTTGCAGGTAATCGGCAATTTGCAGGCTGCGCGCTTCGATTTGCGTGGGGCTGCGCTCGCCATAAGGTGCCCATGCGCTGTCGGCCAGATAGACCATGTCTTCATGTGGCAATTGGCGCAGCAATTGCCGCAGTACGCTCAGGCCGCCCACACCGCTGTCAAACACGCCGATCAGTCCGCGGCTTTTTTCCGGCTGAAGCTCAGGCTCGTTCACCATACTGGTTTGATCAGAGACGCCGCACATTTCGCATGCGGCAAACGCTCAATGCGCGGCAATGGCGATACCCCTGAACTCTCCGCTGGCGATGCGTTTCTGCCATTCCTGCGGACCGGTTTCATGCGCATTGGCACCAGCGGCATCTACTGCCACCGTGACGGGCATGTCGACCACGTCAAACTCGTAGATGGCCTCCATGCCCAGGTCTTCAAACCCCACCACGCGCGCCTTCTTGATGGCCTTGCTCACCAGGTAAGCGGCACCGCCCACCGCCATGAGATAGGCGGAGCGGTGCTTCTTGATGGCTTCCACGCCAGCCGGGCCGCGCTCGGATTTGCCGATCATGGCCAGCAGACCTGTTTTCTCCAGCAAGGTATCGGTGAATTTGTCCATGCGCGTGGCCGTGGTCGGGCCTGCAGGGCCGACTACCTCTTCCCGCACGGGATCAACCGGGCCTACGTAGTAGATCACGCGGTTGGCCAGGTCAACCGGCAGCTTCTCGCCACGCGACAGCATGTCGACCATGCGCTTGTGCGCGGCATCGCGCCCCGTGTACATCTTGCCGTTGAGCAGCAGCGTGTCGCCGGGCTTCCAGGTTGCCACTTCGGCACGGGTGAGGGTATCGAGGTTGATGCGGCGGCTTTGCTGGGTATCGGGCGCCCATTCGACCTTGGGCCACAGATCGAGGCTGGGCGGATCGAGATACACCGGCCCGCTGCCATCGAGCACAACGTGGGCATGACGTGTGGCCGCACAGTTGGGAATCATGGCCACGGGCTTGCTGGCAGCATGCGTCGGGTACATGGCGATCTTCACGTCCAGCACAGTGGTCAGCCCGCCCAGCCCCTGCGCGCCAATACCCAGCGCATTGATCTTCTCGTACAGTTCGAGCCGCAGTTCCTCGACCTGGGTAAGCGCTTCGCCCTTGGCGGATTTTTGCAGCAGCTGGTACATGTCGAGATCTTCCATCAGGGTCTGTTT
The DNA here is from genome assembly GCA_039808005.1 of Allobrachymonas sp. Classification (GTDB taxonomy): domain Bacteria; phylum Pseudomonadota; class Gammaproteobacteria; order Burkholderiales; family Burkholderiaceae_C; genus Brachymonas. The sequence continues at coordinate 25,135 of JBDHSG010000014.1, forward strand.
GGCCAGCAGCATCGCGCGCTCTGCCGTGCCGCCGATGCCGATGCCCAGCATGCCCGGCGGACACCAGCCCGCGCCCATGGTGGGTACGGTCTTGAGCACCCAGTCGACCAGGCTGTCGGATGGATTGAGCATGGCGAACTTGGTTTTGTTCTCGCTGCCGCCGCCCTTGGCCGCCAGGGTGATGTCGAGCGTATTGCCCGGCACGATTTCGGTATGGATGACCGCCGGCGTGTTGTCGCGCGTGTTCTTGCGGGCGAAGTGCGGATCATCGAGCACGCTGGCGCGCAAAGGATTATCGGGATTGAGGTAGGCACGGCGCACGCCTTCGTTGATGGCGTCATCCAGGCTGCCCGTGAAGCCCTCCCAGCGCACATCCATGCCCACTTTCAGAAACACGTTGACGATCCCCGTGTCCTGACAGACGGGACGATGCCCCGTGGCACTCATCTTGCTGTTGGTCAGAATCTGCGCCATGGCATCCTTGGCGGCAGGCGACTGCTCGCGCTCATAGGCACGCGTGAGGTGCTGGATGAAATCGGCCGGATGGTAATAGCTGATGTACTGCAATGCGGCAGCCACCGTATCAATCAGATCGCTTTGGGTGATGGATGAGGAAGACATATTGAATCAATGGACAAGGCATGAAAGACGTTCAGCCGCTATTGTCGCGGCTTTGGTCCTCATTATTGCCACGCCTGCCCTTTATGTGCCCCCAACCGGCTTTTCGGCCACATTTCAGGGTTAGCGATGATGGCGTAAACACCAGAAAGCGCCTCTTCAGTAAGAGGACTGTAAGTGCCTCCAACCACATTACGAGATATCTGCCCGACACGCAGCTACGGCATGCCATGGGCAGAAACGACACTTCATCAGTTCAGAGGAGACAAAAGATGACGACATCAGGCGCTATCGAATCCATGTTGGTCGAAGACCGTGTTTTTGAGCCTTCCGAGAATTTCCGCAAAGGTGCGCACGTCAATGGCTTCGAGGCCTACAAGGCCCTGCAGGAAGAAGCAGAAAAGGATTTCGAAGGTTTCTGGGCCCGGATCGCTCGTGAAAACGTCAACTGGACCAAACCCTTCACCAAGGTGCTGGATGAATCCAATCCGCCCTTCTACAAGTGGTTCTACGATGGCGAGCTCAACGCTTCGGCCAACAGCCTGGACCGGCACATAGGCACGCCAATCGAAAACAAGACCGCCATCATTTTTGAGTCGGACGATGGCAAGGTCGCCAAAGTCACCTACAAGGAACTGCTGGCGCGCGTCTGTCAGTTTGCCAATGCGCTCAAGGCCGAAGGCATTCAGACAGGCGATCGCGTCATCATCTACATGCCCATGGGCGTTGAAGGCATCGTCGCCATGCAGGCCTGCGCCCGTCTGGGCATCACCCACAGCGTGGTGTTTGGCGGTTTTTCCGCCAGGGCACTGCAAGACCGCATCGTCGACGTGGGTGCCGTGGCTGTGATCACCGCCAACTTCCAGGTGCGGGGCGGGCGTGAACTGCCGCTCAAGGCGATTGTGGATGAAGCACTCTCGCTGGGCGGATGCGAAAACGTCAAGAGCGTGCTGGTGTACGAACGCACCGCCACCCCCTGCAACATGGTGGCGGGCCGCGACAAGACCTTCGCGCAAGTCCTGGCCGGCCAGCCCACCACCTGCGATCCGGTGCCGGTCAACGCCGAGCACCCGCTGTTCATTCTGTATACGTCCGGCTCCACCGGCAAGCCCAAGGGCGTGCAGCATTGCACCGGCGGTTACATCGCCTGGGCCCACGCCACGATGAAGTGGACCTTCGACATCCGTCCGGAAGACATCTTCTGGTGCACGGCCGACATCGGCTGGATCACCGGACACACCTACATTGCCTACGGCCCGCTGATTGCCGGCGCCACGCAGATCGTGTTTGAAGGCGTGCCTACCTACCCCGATGCAGGCCGCTTCTGGAAAATGATCCAGGACCACAAGGTCACCATCTTCTACACCGCCCCCACGGCCATCCGCGCCCTCATCAAGGCAGCCGACAGCGACCCGAAGGTGCACCCCAGAAATTACGACCTCTCCAGTCTGCGCCTGCTGGGCAGCGTGGGCGAGCCCATCAACCCGGAAGCCTGGATGTGGTACTACAAGAACGTGGGCAATGAACGCTGTCCGATCGTCGACACCTGGTGGCAGACCGAATCGGGCGGACATCTGATTGCGCCGCTTCCGGCCGCCACGCCGCTGGTTCCGGGTTCATGCACCCGCGCCATGCCAGGCATCATGGCCGCCATCGTGGACGAGCAAGGGCACGACCTGCCGGACGGCACGGGCGGGGTGCTGGTGATCAAGCGTCCATGGCCGAGCATGATTCGCACTGTTTGGGGCGACCCCGAGCGTTTCAAGAAGAGCTATTTCCCGCCCGAACTCAAAGGGTCTTATCTTGCAGGCGACGCCGCTGTTTGCAGCGCCGAGCGGGGATATTTCCGCATCACCGGCCGCACCGACGACGTGCTCAACGTTTCCGGACACCGCATGGGCACCATGGAAATCGAGTCCGCATTGGTGGCCAAGAGCGACCTCGTGGCCGAAGCCGCGGTGGTGGGCCGCCCCGACGATGTGACCGGCGAGGCCATCGTGGCCTTTGTGGTGCTCAAGCGCGCCCGCCCAACAGGCGACGAGGCCCTGGCCATCGCGAAGGAGCTGCGCGACTGGGTTGCCAAGGAAATCGGACCGATTGCCAAGCCCAGGGACATTCGTTTCGGCGACAACCTGCCCAAGACACGAAGCGGCAAGATCATGCGCCGCCTGCTGCGCAGCCTAGCGAAGGGAGAAAGCATTTCCCAGGATACGTCCACGCTGGAAAATCCGGCCATTCTCGACCAGCTGGCGCAAAACAACTGATTGCGCCCTGCTCTGTCACGCTGCCGGCCTGCCATGTGCAGGCCGGTTTTTTTATTGCCGCACGCACATGCGCTGCAACCCACGTTCAGCAGCCCTTTCCCGCCATCGAAGCTCCTGCCAGAAACTGTCCCCTCTGCAATGGCAGCCGCACCAGCACCGAAGGCCACACACCCCGCAAGCGGCATGCGCAGAATCCGGCCATTGCTTGTGTAGCATGTGTGGCATCACGTTGATTGCGCCGAGTACCGCGTCAAGAACAGACGCGTGCGCACGACAGCACACAGCCCTCAAGCGAATGTTTCGATGGCTTGCTGTCCCCTTTCCGGTTACGATGCTGGCTGCGCCATGTCTGCCCGTTCTGCCCCGCCTTTTGACCCCCGCACCCTGCCCATCTGGCAGGAGGCAACGGATGTGCTGCAGCAACAGCCTTCGGTCGCCGCCGAGCGCATGCATGCCACTGCCTTGCAGCAGCGGTTCAAAAAAGACCTGGCCTGGCAGACAGAGCCCCGCCATGAGATGTTTGCCCGCTTTCCCACCCTGCGCGAAGCTGCCGTACTCATTGGATTGCGCCCCGGCACGGACGCACGCCAACCCTTGCAGGTGGTCCTGACGCAGCGCTGCGGCCATCTGGATACGCACCCTGGGCAAATCGCCTTTCCTGGCGGAAAGATAGACGCAGGCGACGCCGATGCCGCCGCGGCTGCCCTGCGTGAGGCGCATGAGGAAATCAGCCTGCAGCCCACTCAGACCCAAATTCTTGGCTCGCTCATGCCTTATGAGACAGGCACCGGTTTTCGCGTGACGCCCGTGGTCGCTTTGTTGCAGCCTTCGGTCACGCTGGTTCCCAACCCTCTGGAAGTGACCGATATTTTCCATGTGCCACTGGATTTCCTGATGAACCCGGTCAACCACCGCAAACACGTCTGGCAGCCGGCCAATGACCACCGGCGCGAATGGTTTTCCATGCCCTATACAGACCCGGACGGGCAAGAGCGTTTCATCTGGGGAGTGACAGCCGGCATATTGCGTGACCTGTATCGGTTTCTCTCGGTATGAAAGCGTGCCGATCGCGGGCGCATAATCGGCAGGCTTGTCCGCCTGCCCTTGTTTTTGTATGACCTTCTTTTCTCTGCTTTGTGCGCTGCTGCTGGAACAGCTGCACCCGCTGCCGGCCGGCAATCAGGCATGGCGCATGCAGCACCGTCTGGGCAATTGGGCGCTGGACAACCTGGAAGCCGGCAAGCCGGTACACGGCTGGATCGCCTGGACAGTGACCGTGGTCGCACCGGCTCTGGTCGCCTTCCTCGTCTACCGCCTGCTCATGGCGGCAGGCTGGCCGCTGGGACTGGCCTGGAACGTGCTGGTGCTGTACCTGGCGGTGGGTTTTCGTCAATTCAGCGACCCCATTGCAGCCATCCGCGACGCGCTGGAACAGGGAGACGAGATTCGCGCGCGTCAACTGCTCAAGCAGTGGAAAGAAAAAGAGACCCTTCCCCTGACCCGGCATGCCATCGCGCAGCGGGTACTGGAGCACACCGTGCTCGACGTGCACCGGCACCTGTTTGGCGTTACGGCTGCCTTCGTTCTTTTTTCGATGCTGGGCCTGGGACCGGCAGGCGCGGTGCTCTACCGCTGCGCAGATATAGCAGCGCAGTGTTGGCAACAGCGATACGAGCAGGCAGGCATTACCGCATCCGACCGGGCGTTGCAAATAGCGCGGCAGGCATGGCAATGGATCAACTGGCTGCCTGTGCGCATGACAGCGGCCTCTTTCGCCATTGTGGGCAACTTCGAGCAAGCCGTGGACAATTGGCGCCAGATGGAGCATGCGGAAACAGGCGACGAAGAGGAATCCGATCTGGCCGAAACCATGCTGCTGGCCGTGGCCATCGGCGCCATTAGCGTGTCAAGCGATTCCGGAGCCTGGGGCCCGACAACATCCTCCACCGCCAAAGCACCGCCCGTCCAAACGCCTTCCGCTACACAAGACCCAACCCTCTCAGAGGATGCCGGCATGGAATACGGAGCAGGCATGCCGGTGGTGAGCTGGCGCCCAGAAATGCCGCGGCAGCACCTGCTCGGACGCCTGGTGTGGCGCGGCCTGCTGCTGTGGGGGTTGCTGATTGCCCTGGTGACGGTGACACACTGGATCAGCTGAAAAACGGGACCAGCCCCAGAAAGTGCACCGATGACCGTGACTGATGACACGCCCTCTTCCACAACCCTGTCACAAGCACTGCGGCAAGGCGTCGTCGAGGGCCTGAGCCTGCTGGATGCCCAGTTGCTGCTGCTGCATGCCATCAAGCGCGATCACGCGGGGCGCGCCTGGCTGCTGGCCCACGACACCGACACGCTGGACACCTCCAGCCTGCAACGCTGGCACGCCCTGGTGCAAAGCCGCCTGCACGGCGAACCGATCGCCTATCTGCTCGGCCACCGTGAATTTTTTGGCCTGGATTTCACCATCGACCGGCGCGTGCTGGACCCCCGCCCGGACACCGAAATCCTGGTGGAGTGGGCACTCGAGATAATGCCCACCCTGGGCGCGTCTCCGGCAGTGTGTGACCTGGGAACCGGCAGCGGAGTGATTGCCTGTGCCATCGTCCATCATGCGCCCCATGCACAGGTATGGGCCACCGATGCCAGCGCCCAGGCATTGACCGTGGCCCAGCAGAATGCCCGGCATCTGCAACTGCCGGTACGCTTTGCGCAGGGTCGCTGGTTCGAAGCTTTAAACAACCAGAACTCCGCGCCATGCTTCGCATTGCTGGTGAGCAACCCCCCATATATCCGCACGAATGACCCGCACCTGGAAGCGCTCAGACATGAACCAATGGAAGCCTTGACGAGCGGCACGGACGGACTTGACGATATCCGCACGCTGGTGGACCAGGCGCCCGCGTGGCTGCAATGGGGTGGCTGGCTGCTGCTCGAACACGGATACGACCAGGGCAACGCCGTGCAGGCACTGCTGGCCAGCCGTGGTTTTTCACACGTGCAGACACGCACGGATCTTGCAGGGATTGTGCGCTGCAGCGGCGGGCAATGGTGCAAGGACTTGTCCGCCATCCCGGGACAAAACACGCCAGCCTTGCGATAATCTTCCATCCTGTTTTTTTGAAAGCATAGAGTCCATGAGTGACGACGACATCCAGCAAAAAATCGACGCTTTGGTCAAGAACCACCCCATCGTCCTGTTCATGAAAGGCAACGCCTCGTTCCCGATGTGCGGTTTTTCAGGACGCGCCATACAGTTGCTGAAAACCGCAGGAGCCGACCCGAAGATGGTCTACACCATCAACGTCCTGGAAGACGAGGCCATTCGGCAGGGGATCAAGGTCTACAGCAATTGGCCGACGATTCCCCAACTCTATGTCCATGGCGAATTCATCGGTGGCTCCGACATCATGCAGGAAATGTACGAAAAAGGTGAACTGCAGACGCTGCTGGCCCCAAAACCGGCCGTCTGAACCCTATTTCCCACTTATCTTCTCTCTTTGTTCATCAAAAGATAATCAAGTTAGCGTAGATCACGACATTCTGCATTTTCTTGAAATTGACCCGCTTGCGTTTTTTGACGTATTGGCGGGTTTTTTTATACCCGGCACGCATAATTTGGCGCTTGTGTCGACGGGTTTGCCGCTTCCTTCATGGCACGCTGCAAACCCTTTGACCAGAAACAATGACTTGTTCATACGCCTATACGGTATCCATTCCGTTCATTCGCAAAACATGCGGGAGCATGCGGTATCACGCAGAAGCTGCTTCCGGGATATCCAACTGCAGGCGTCTCACAACAGGTCTTTGGGCAATCAGACAAGGAGGATTTTGACAATGTCGGTAGCAGAGAGTCTGGTTTTTCTCTCCAGCAGCGTGGTGTGCAGCGTATCGGTCGGGGCTCTGCTCAAGGCCGGCCGGGCCCGGGGGCTGGATGTGCGCCAAGCCATTTTCATGAACTACATCACAGCGTCTGCCCTGTGCTATTTTCTGCTGCGCCCCGACCTGGAAAAACTCACCGCCTCTGGCCAGCCAATCGGCATTTTTCTGGTCTTGGGCGTATTGCTTCCCACCATTTTCATTGCTTTGGCCCGGTCGGTGCAAAGCGCAGGCATTGTGCGCACCGACGCCGCACAGCGCCTGTCGCTGATCATTCCGCTACTGGCCGCTTTTCTGCTGTTTGGCGAGCAGCCTACCGCGCGCAAGCTGGCAGGCATGGCCCTGGCATTCACTGCCCTGATCTGCCTGCTATGGAAACCCCGTGCCGTCAGCAATGGAATCGCCACAGGCAATGGCGGCTGGCTGTGGCCCATGGTTGTCCTGTTCGGTTACGGCGTGATTGACGTGCTGTTCAAGCAGATGGCCAAAGCCGGCGCGGCATTTTCCGGCGGCTTGCTGGCGGCCTTCGTGATTGCAGGATGCCTGATGCTGCTGTACCTACTGGTGATGCGCGCCCGCTGGGGCACCGGGCATCTGCTCACAGGCATTCTGCTGGGCGGGCTCAATTTTGCGAATATCTATACCTACATCCGCGCGCACCAAGCACTGCCGGGCAGCCCCGCGCTGATCTTTTCAGTCATGAATATGGGCGTCATCGTGCTGGGGACGCTAGTCGGCGCGCTGCTGTTCCGCGAGAAACTCAGCCCCACCAACCTGCTGGGTGTCGGCCTTGCGCTGGGCGCCATTGCATTCATGGTGCCCTGATATAGCCCGCTCCTGTGGCACCCTGGAAGGGCCGTTGTCTCACAATCCCTTCCAGAAAAATCCGACGGCTAGGCATAGGCACACATAACCAGGCGTTTTTCAGAACGTTTGGCTGGGTCGCGAAGACCTAGCCAAACGTCTATGTCCCACGCAATTGGCCGGAAGGTTCAATATCCAACCGTCCACACGCACCAGTAATTGCGCCACCATCGGACCGCACTGATTTCGAAGACATATAAATTGTGCTTTCCTGCTGCACTTGGGAATCGTCAGGTCGGAGCTGCTATCATAATAAGCTGTATTTGTTTATGAATTCAGTATGAGGACCCATCCTTTTGGAAACAGCAGTGTCTGAAGATTTTCGAACATGCAACCCCGCAAATCCACCGAAACCTTTATACCTCTCGACCGTGCACGGGTTTTGCTGATAACCCTCAGTCTTGAACTGAACCTCATAGCCATACCATGACCGGCAGCCTGCCACACAACCAACAGGCCTGATGCAGACTGCGGACAATCATCACCCAAGGAGAAATGATGGACGTTACCGTACAAATACCCACCACCAATTGGCAGGCATTGCTCGAATCGTGGGATAAGCAACAAACAACCGACATCAAATGGCGTGAAGAGCGTTTCTCGACCATGATCCAGGCGCTGGCCGATCATGTGGGCACCCAGTTCACTTTTGTTGAACTGGGCTGCGGCGCAGGCGCACTGACACAGCGCATCCTTGAGACCTTTCCGCTGGCTACGGCCATTGCCGTTGATTGCGACCCGGTTTTGCTAGCACTGGCAAAAATTGCACTCGCCCGCTTTGGTGACCGTGTCACCCTTGTGGATGCGGATATGCGAGAGCAGAACTGGGCCGACAAATTGCCTGTCCAGCAGGTGGATGCCGCCGTAAGCTGTTGCACCTTGCACGGACTCAGCACCGACGACCTGATCCGTGTGTATGACGACATGGCGGAACGCATGCCGGAAGGCGGAATGATCCTCATCAATGGCGATCATCTGGCATATGACAAGACCGAGCGCTTTTCGCAGCGTCTTGCCCAGGCCCACAGGGACCGCGTCTGCCGTCGCTTGCAGCAGTCGCCCGAAAGCGCTGACCGCGAAACCTGGTGGAAAGGCGTGGAACGTGAACCCGGTTTGCAAAAAGCGTTCGCGGAACGCGCCATTCGCCAAGCCGCGGCCACCAGGCATCATGGCACTCGCCACGCATCGCAACTGAACTCGCTGTCCCTGCACACACTGGCATTGCGCAATGCGGGATGCAGCGAAGTAACCACCCTCTGGCAACACTTTGACAGCCGCATCGTGATGGGAATCAAAGGACGCAAGATCCAGGATGCGCTCAAGCCCGTGGTCGAGCATGTTGTCAATTACTGGAACGACCCGACGCGCTCACAGGAATACGATACCGATTCCCAACATGCGCCGGGCTTTGACCGCCTCCAAGCCGCAGCCGCATGGCGCAAGGAATTCGCTACGGTATTGCCCCCCGCTCCGGCACAGGTGCTGGATATGGGATGCGGACCGGGTTTCGTCAGCCTGAACCTGGCAGAAATGGGCTATCAGGTGCGTGGCATCGATACCGCAGAGAACATGCTGGTGCGTGCGCGCACCGAAGCCCAATCCAGAGGGCTGCAGGCCACGTTTGAGCTGTGCGACGCGACCAATCCGACAGGTCAGCCGCAATCGTATGACGCAGTCGTCAGCCGCTTCCTGTTCTGGACACTGCCCGACCCCATGCAGACGCTCAAGACAGCCATGGGCCTGCTCAAGCCCGGCGCCCTCATGGCGGTGTTTGACGGCACCTGGTTCTCCAAAGGATGGAAGCATGCCGACTCCGTGGGCAAGCCCTGGTACGAGCTGTGGAACGAGGTGTACAACGCACGCACCCGCAACAATCTGCCGCTGATGCAAGACAACGATGCCCCCAAGGTGGCTGCACTGCTCGAGGCCGCCGGCTACTCAAACGTGCAGTGGCGCATGCTCGAGGAAGTGCGGCAGATGAATATACGCACCATGGGCATCGAGCACGATGAAGGCGAAGTCTACGTGGTATGGGGATATGCGCCTGATTGAAATTCTTCGCGGCGATCCGGCATCGGCAATCCCATCGAGTCCTCTCTGATGTGACTCTGCACGATGTCCAGTCCCTCTGCGCAAAAAATGCATCGATTGCGCACAGCACTGCGTGATTTTTCCCGCCTGCCGAGCCATGCGAGGCTGCTGTTGTTCTCGCAACTGTGCTTCAACATTGGCTTTTACATGGTTCTGCCCTATCTCGCCACCTATCTGCGGGATCATCTGGGACTGGCTGGCGCCACGATAGGCCTGATTCTGGGCCTGCGCTCCTTTTCGCAACAAGGGCTGTTCGTGGTGGGAGGCATGCTTGCCGACCGCTACGGACCCCGGCTGGTCATCCTAGCGGGTGTCCTCATCCGCATCGCGGGCTTCCTGATGCTGGGGCTGAGCTCGCAGCTTGCAGGCGTCATCGCAGGCGTGGTCATGATCGGTTTTGCCGCCGCGCTGTTTTCACCGGCGGTGGAATCGTCGATCGCTCGCGTGGCCGGTGATGTGGAGCGCGAAACCGGTCTGCCGCGCACCCAGGTATTTGCCATGGGAACGGTCAGCCTGCAGCTGGGCGCCACAGTAGGGCCGCTGATCGGTGCCCTACTGCTGGTGAACTACCGGCTGTCATGCCTGGTTGCCGCAGGTGTATTTGCCTGCATGGGGCTGGCATATCTGACAATGTTTCCCAACATTACGCCCTTGCACAAGAATGAGCCGATTCTCAAAGGGTGGAGAGAAATACTCGGCAACCGGGTGTTTCTGCTGTTTGCCCTGGCCAACAGCACGTACTTGGTCGCCTACAACCAGCTCTATCTGGCCCTGCCGGTTGAACTCAAGCGCTCATTGGACAATGACAGGATGCTGGGCATCCTGATGGCCATCAGCGCGTTCATGGTCATAACGGGCCAGGTCTGGCTCACGGCATGGGCGCGTCAGCGCCTGGGAGGAAGACGCGCCATTCCGCTGGGTTTTTCCATCATGGCGGCAGGCTTTGCCATTCTTGCTGCCACGAGCATGGTGCCGCCCTTGCCACAGCCATGGGCCATCGTGCCATCGATCGCTATGATTGTGTTGTTCACGCTGGGGCAGATGCTGGCCTCTCCCTTCACAGCCGATCTGGTGGCGCGGCTGGCCAACGAACGCAGGCTTGGCGCCTATTACGGATTGCTCAATTCGTTTGGCGGATTGGGGGTACTGGTGGGCAGTACGCTGATCGGCTCCTTACTGCAGGAAAGCACGCACGGACCCGACGCCTCCCGGCCATGGCTGGTCGCGGTCTTCCTGCTGGCCTTCAGCGCCATGGTCATTGCCATTTTGATGGTGCATCGCATCCATCTTGGCCAGAGGCAAGCCGTCACGCCATAAGCCATGAGAACAGCCATCTCCTGAACGGTGTCCAAGCGCTACAGCCGTCAAGACAAGCCTGAATCAGGCAGGATGTGCATGCACTTATGCGCTTCACGCAGCGGTTTGCGTCGGCCTGGCAGGCAAGATCGCGTTTTGCAGGCCTCGTGAAATGGGGTGTTCCAGTTCGATGACACCCTGGGCTGGCACCTGTACCTCTTCTACCAGCCGGCCCTCTCCGAGCACCACCAAGCGGTCGCAGAAGCGGCGCACCAGCCGCAGGTCGTGGGTAATGAACAGGTAGGCAACGCCCAGGGTCTTGCGCAAGTCGCTCAACAAATCAAGGATCTGGATCTGCAGCGTCAGATCGAGGCTGGAAACGGCTTCATCCAGGATGACAAGCCGTGGGCCTGGAGCCAGAGCGCGTGCAATGCACACGCGCTGCAATTGGCCGCCACTCATCTGCATGGGCAATTTATCCGCGTCCTGCGGTTGCAAGTGGACCATTTGCAGCAATTCGGCCACCCGCTCACGGCGCGCGTCTTCGGAAAGATTGCTCAAATGGCGCAATGGTTCCTCTATGATGCGGCCAATGCGAAAACGTGGATTCACCGCTGCCACCGAATCCTGGAAAACCATCTGCACATTGCAACGGAAATCCTTCCGGGCCCTGGCATCCAAGTGCTGCAAGGGCCGGCCCCGGTAGAGCACCTGCCCTGCCGAGGGCGATTCGAATCCCATCAACTGACGCCCCAGCGTGCTCTTGCCGGAACCGCTTTCGCCCAGCAGCGCGACACATTCCCCTTCGTATACCGCCAGATCGATCTCGCGCAGCACGTGTTTGGCCTGGCCGACGCGAAACCAGCTGGGATAGTAGGATTTCAATAGGTTCCTGCAGGAAATGACAGGATCCGGAACGCCGGAAGTTGGCATCATGCGACCAGTTCCTCTTGCGGATACAGCGCCAGATGCGCCTGAACCAGCGACCGGGTACGGGGATGCCGAGGCCTGTAAAAAATATCGCTGACGGTGCCCGTTTCAACAATACGCCCTTGGTGCATAACAGCCACATCGGTTGCTATGTATGCCACAACACCCATGTCATGCGTCACGAGCAGCATGCCTTTGTCGTGTTTCTGGCATATGTGCTTGAGCATTTCCAGAACCTTCGTCTGCATCACCAGATCCAATGCCGTTGTCGGCTCATCGGCCACGATGAATGGCGTATCGGAAATCAGCGCCATTGCCAGCATGGCGCGCTGCAGCATGCCGCCGCTCATCTCGAACGGATACAGATCGGGTACGCGCGGATCGGTCAGCCCCACTTCCGCGAGATATTTTTCAAAGCGCGCATCCGTCAATTCCTGGGGCTTTGCCGCGTACTTGGCCGTTTCCTTGGCATGCATGCGCATGGTCATCAAGGGATCAAACGCTGAACGCGGGTGCTGCATGATGGTTGCCACATCGTGCCCGGGCCTTACCTCCCATTGCCGAACACCGTCATCGACAAACGTCCGTCCTCCCGTGTGAAACACCCCTGCCGGCAAGATCCCCTGCAGCCCTGCGCAGGTCAGCGACTTGCCACAGCCACTGCCGCCCACCAGCGCCAGCACCTTGCCTTGCTCGATTTCCAGGCTGATCCCCCGTACCAGTTCTTGCGGCTGGTCTTGTTTCAGCGTGCAGAGGCGCAGGTCCTCAATGATCAATCTTTGCTTCAACCCTCGGTCCTTTCAGTGCGAGCGTCCGCCTCCAGCCATCAGCGTGGGATCGAGCCCGTCGCGCAATGCATCTCCCAGGCGACTGAATGCCATCACCGACAGAAACAGCATGAGACCAGGCATGACCACCAGCATGGGCTGGGAATAGATGAAATGGCGCGCATCGTTGATCATCACGCCCCATTCGGCAGTCGGTGGCGATATGCCGAGCCCCAGAAACGAAAGACCGGAAACGTGCAGCATGGTATTGCCGATATCGAGAGTGAGCAGCACCACAAGCTGGGCATACACCCCAGGCAGAATATGCTCCACCAGAATGCGCAACGGCGATACGCCCGATGCCCGTGCCGCCAGGATGTAATCGCGCTCCCGCACGGAAAGCACCACGCTGCGCACGATACGCGCGTACCAGGACCATTTGGCCAGCGTCATGGCCACAACGACGTTGACCATGCCCACTCCCAGAACCCCGACGAAGAACACGGCCAGAACGGTGGAGGGTATCGTCATGAATATGTCGCAGACCCGCATGATGACGGCATCGACCTTGCCTCCCAGAAACCCGGAGATGCCCCCCATGACAACGCCAACGATGAAAACCAGACACAGAATCAACAGCGAGGTTCCCAGCGAGACACGGGCGCCATAGAGCAGCCTTGAAAGCACGTCACGCCCCAGGTAATCGGTTCCCAGCCAATGGCGCTCGCTCCAGCCTTGCAGCTTCTGCGTCACATCCACCTCATTGGGATCGAAGGGCGCCAGCAAGGGCGCGAAAACGGCAACCAGAACCAGCGCGGCAATCAGTATCAAGGCAACCTGGAGCGACAGCGGCTGGCCCTTGAACCAGCCCCAAACGCTCGCCCAGCTTCCTGCGCGGCCTTTAAGAGGCAATGGCGCGCATTCTGCTGCGCGTTCCGCGGCATCCTGCGTCATTGCATCCCCTTGTCAGAAGCGGAGTAACAGATGCTCGGGTCCAACCAGGCATAGATGACGTCGCTGACCAGATTGAGCAGAACAAAGATAGTTGTCATCACCAGGGTAAAGCATTGCACGACCGGGTAATCCCGGTTGTTGATGGAATGGACGACCCAGCGCCCTACCCCTGGCCAGGCAAAAATGGTTTCCACCACCATCGACCAGCCGATCAACTGTCCCAGATACATGCCGGCCAGCGTGACGATGGGCAGCATCGCATTGCGCAGCACATGGTGCGTGATGATGCGCCGCCTGGGCAGGCCGCGCATCGCCGCCCACTGCACATACCGCTGCCCTTTGGCTTCGAGCATGGAACCCCGCAGCAGCCGGGCATTGACGGCCAGCGACATGAACGACATGGTGATCATCGGCATGATGAAGCTTGCAGGCCCCCGCATGCCAAAAGGCTCCAGCCAGCCCAGCCATACAGAAAACACCCAGATCAGCAGGAAGCCCAGCCAGAACGTTGGCATGGAAACACCAACGAGAGAAATGAAGCGCGCCAGCTTGTCCTGCCAGCGGTCACGGTTCATGGCCGACCAGATTCCCAGGGGAATGCTCACCAGCATGATGAACAAGAAGGCTGTGACACCCAGGTAGATGGATGCAGGCAGAAACGACAGAAATTCCTGCATCACCGGGCGGCGCGAAACGAAAGACTCCCCAAAGTCGAGGTGCAAGGCGCGCCACAGCCAATCGAAATACTGCACGAGCAGGGGCCGGTTGAGCCCCAGCCGCTCGCGGACTTCTGCCAACGCCTCATCGGTGGGGGGAATTTGCGAAAGGCGCAGGTAATCCAGCGCCGGGTCGCCGTGCCCCAATCGCATCATGAAAAACACGATCAGGGACGCGCCCAGCAACATGGGGATGATCATGGCCAGACGGCCAACGATATATCTGAGCATGGCCTGCAGTTTCGCAAACTCCGACGGGTTCAGCCCGGCTTACTTCACAGGCTGCATCAGCCCGATGGGATAGTCGCTGACCGTTGCGCCAAACCCGACATTGCCGACTTTCCTGGCGTTATGAACCTCGATCAGCGTCCTGTTGGAAATGGGCATGTAGACCGCCTGTTCATGCAGCGTCGTGAGAATCCAGCGCCACAACTCGGCACGCTTGGTCTCATCCGTGGTCGATAGTACTTCCGTGATCTTTTTGTCGATTTCTGCCTTCATGGGCAGCCCCGACTGCGCCTGGAAATCGGCGTGTGCCGGCTTGCGCATCGATGCCACGAAGGAGTGCGGATCATACGGCGGCCCGAAAGTGGCGTTGAAGATCAGGTTGAAACTGCCATCGCGCTCGCGCGCCTGTTTGGAGCTTTGCTCCTCTCCCAACAGATTCACCTTGAAGCCGACCTTGCCCAGGTCTGCCTGCAACACCTCGGCAATGGCCCTGTCCTTGCCCTCGCTGCCAACAAAGCTCAGATCCACCTCCAGCGGCTTGCCGTTCTTCGTACGAACCTTTTCGCCATTCGCAAGCTTCCAGCCTGCCGCATCGAGCAGGCGCGCCGCCTCTTCAAGACTGAATTCAGCGGGTTTCAGCCCCAGATCGGCATAAGGAACGTTGCCGGCAAACAGGGTATCTGCCCTCGACTCGATGTCGAAAAGCACATTCTTGACGATCGCATCCTTGTTCACTGCATGCAGCATGGCCTTGCGTACGGCGATGTCATCCGTCGGGAACCGCTTGGAGTTGATGGCCAGCATCCGGGTAGCCATGGGCTGTGAGATGGATGCCGCGAACCGGTCAGCCATCGACTTGAAGCGAATGAACGCATCGGGTGTAACGGGGCCATCACCATACACGATGTCTGCCTGCCCCGACTCCAGCGCCAATGCACGCGAGTTGGTGTCAGGAATCACCCTGAACATGACTTCCTCATACGCGGGCTTGGCTCCCCAGTAATGCGGATTGCGCTTGAACAGGTCGTATTCGCCCTCTTTCATTTCCGCCACTGCCCACGGCCCCGTTCCAATAGGGGCCTTGATGCCATCGGCCGTATTGCCGCTCTCGGGAATGGAGCCGGGCGCCAGGAAACGCAGCGGCCGCACCAGCGCCATGTCCTGCAGGAAGGGGTAATAGGACGACTTGAGCACGAAGCGCACGGTGCCCGCATCCACGACTTCGGCACGGTCGATCTGGTTGATGAGATCCAGCCATTCGTGCCGCTTGCGATTGGCCAGAACGGCATCCACGTTCTTTTTCACGGCTTCGGCATCGAATGGACTGCCATCCGAGAATTGCACCCCCTGACGAAGCTTGAACGTATACGCCTTGCCATCTGGCGACATTTCCCACGATTCGGCCAGCCAGGGAACCACCCGGCCATCTTTTTCGTACTTGACCAGGGACTCGTACACCATTTCCTGCCCGTACATCTGGTTGGGCGAATACAGATGCGGATTGAGCGGCCCCACGTTGCGTGCCGTCGCAAAAACCAGACGGATGGCAGAAGACTCGGCCACCGCGGCTGGCGACTGGCTGGCCGAAGACGCCGATGGCGACGTTCCTTTCGAACAGGCTGCGAGAGTCAGTGCCACCGCACACACAGACCAGCAAGACAGTCCGCCAAAAATGCTGCGGCGGGTACGCGCAAAAGTCTGCCGTGTCCGCTTTTTCGCCAAAGGCGGCGCCGCCAATAAGAGAGAACCCGTTTCTTCATCATGGTTCAACATACCTGATTCCTTGCAAAAAAGTCCGACCGCCCAATCAACCGGGCAATCCATGGAGATGCTTTTGTCCTTGTTCCGGAAGGTCCTGACAGGATCTGCGGAGGTTGCATGGTAATACACTTATTTATATTCATCTCATTATTGGCGGTTAATAATCGATTATGTTGGATATTTCATACAAAATGGGCCGGTGCCCATCCGGGTTGTCGATCAAGAGCTGATCGTCGGAGGGTCAGGCCACGCGCACATGCAGGGGCGCAAGCCCCTGCACCTCGGCCTGCAACACATCTCCCCGTCCGACGGGACCCACACCTTCGGGCGTACCGGTATAGATCAGATCACCTGGCTGCAAGGTCCAGGCCTGGCTGAGGGTGGCGATGATCTCGGCCACATTCCAGATCATCTGGGCCGTATTGCCCTGCTGGTGCTCCTGCCCATTTACCAGCAGGCGAATGCTGGCCTGCGACACGTCTCCCGCCTGCTCGGCAGGAACGATGGCGCCAATGGGCGCCGACGACTCGAACCCTTTGGCGATGCACCACGGACGGCCCTGTTGGCGCAGCTCGTTCTGCAGGTCACGGCGCGTCATGTCCAATCCTACGGCGTACCCGAATACGTGCTGCAAGGCATTTGCCACGGGAATGTTCTGCCCCCCACGCCCAATGGCAACCACCAGTTCCACTTCATGGTGCAGGTTGCCGGTAAGCGGCGGATAGGGCAGCACGGCGGGTTCGTCCGCCGATCCCGGCAGTACCGCATCGCCCGGCTTCATGAAAAAGAATGGCGCTTCGCGGCTGGAAAAACCCATTTCCCGTGCATGGGCCTCGTAATTGCGCCCCACGCAATAAAGGCGGTGTACGGGAAACAGGGCAGAAGAACCCACTACCGGCACCAGCGATGGAGGTACCGGCTCGAAAACGGTTGCAATGGATGTCATGGAAAAATCGCAAATGTGGAAGAAAGCTGAGGCAGCTTCGCATTATGTAATGCACGCACGCACTGATTCTGCAGTAGCTCCGAAGCGCCTGTTCCGGTTGACTCAATGAAACAGATGCCCCGTTCTTGCCAGGGCCTGTCTCCACCAATTGCTGTCGCATCCTTCTGGGCGCAACAAAAAAGCGGCCGACGGCCGCTTTTTTACTGAAAAATATCATTTTTTCTTCTTGGAAGCCGGCTTGGCCTCCTTGCTACTGACCGGCCCACGTCCTGCAGCCGCCTTCTTCTCCTTGACCGGCTGATTGCCGGCAACAGGCCCCGAACGCGATGGGCCTTTCTCGGTGGAACGTTTGTTCACAGGCGCCTTTTTGTCGGCCTGCTGTGTCTGGCCACGCTTGACCACCATAGGGTTTCCGTTACGGGCAGCTTTCTGCCCATCCTTCTTGTCTTTTTTGCTTGTCAGGCTCTTGCTGCCGACATCTGCCTTGCTGGCAGCAACCGGCTGTTTTCCACGTTTGCCCGGACGCACACGCTCGTCATCGCCACTGCGGCCACGGCCGGCCTGGGCCGGCAAATGCAGCACCACGGTTTTGCCCGGCGCCAGTTTCTGCCCTGGCTTGGCCCTGTTCCACTGCGCCACGGTGGCGGGAGACAGGCCATAGCGTGCAGCGATGCTGGCAATGGTGTCGTTTTTGCCTGCCTTGACGCTGGTGCGCCTGAGCACCACGCGCTGAACGGGTCTGGGTTCCACCTCGGGTGCCAAGCTCAGGCCCACATGACTATTGGCGATGGAACTGGGAATTTCGGCTTCCTGCCCATGGGCACGCGGCACGAGAATGGTGGAGCCGACCTTGATTTTCATGCGCGCCGGAATGCGGTTGATCTCGCGCAGTTCCTCTTCGGTAACACCTGTTTGTTTCGCCGCCTGCGCCACGGTCACCGTTTCGGAAGGCACCCAGACGGTCCAGCTTGCCAGCCGCCTGTCCCCCATGGCGGAAAGGTTCTGTTTGAAGACGCTGACACTGTCACGCGGCAACAGGATATGCGGCGTGACCGAGGCAATGATGAGCGACCGGTTCGCCGCCGGATTCAGTGCCTTGAAATCGTTCACGTTGATACCAGCCAACTGTGCGGCAATGGCCGTGTCCATGTCGCGGCTGATGGCCACCTTTTCAAAATAGGGACGGTTGGCCACATCGGGCAGCGTCGTGTTGAACGTGGCCGGGCTGCGCACAATGTTCTTGATGGCCTGGAGCTTGGGCACGTATTCACGCGTTTCCGCAGGCATGGTCAAATCTTCATAGCGCGTTCCGAGGCCCGCGGCCCGGTTGCGTGCAATGGCGCGCTGCACGTTGCCTTCGCCCCAGTTGTAGGCTGCCAGCGCCAGGTGCCAGTCGCCAAACATGGCGTAGAGCCGCTGCAGGTAATCGAGCGCGGCCCGGGTAGAGCGCACCACATCGCGCCGCTCATCGCGGAACGTGTTCTGAGTGAGTGAATAATCCCTGCCGGTGCTCGGGATGAATTGCCACATGCCTGCCGCTTTGGCGCTACTTACGGCCTGGGGATTGAAGGCACTTTCAATAAACGGCAGCAGGCCCAGTTCGGTCGGCATGCGCCGGCGCTCCAGCTCCTCTATGACGTGGTAGAGGTATTTGTTGGAACGTCCCACCATGCGCTGCACGTAATCGGGCCGATTGGCGTAATAGGCTTCCTTCTCACGAACCGTGGCGTTGTAGAGATCCGGCATGCCAAATCCGCTGCGGACACGGTCCCAAATGGTGTCGGGTACGGAAAGGCCGCGCGTGCCTGTTACGTTGGAGCCGGGAACCCGCACCCCGACCTGGGAAGCATTTTGCGTGGCGCATCCCGCCACGACAGCCAGCGCCACGGAGGCAGACAGCCAGCGCAAACCGCGCGCAAAAGAAGGGGATAACTGCATACAAGAAACGGGACCCGCACCACAGGTGTGCCGGTCCGCAAATATCAGATTGAAAAATGGTCTTTCCAGGCACGCAAGGTGGCAAACACCTCAACCGGGCCGGAAGCGGAAGGATCGTGTGCCAAGGCAGAAGCCCGCACGGCTGGCTCGTGCACACGCAAAAAGGGGTTGATGGCTTTCTCCTGCTGCAAGGTGGAAGGCAAGGTAGGCCGGTTCTTGGCCCGTAACGCCTCGCAACGCTTCATGTGCAGCTCAATTTCGGCATTGCCGGGTTCTACAGCCCGTGCAAAACCCAGATTCGACAGGGTGTACTCATGTCCGCAGCATACCCGGGTTTCGCCGGGCAAAGCCGCAAGTTTTTGCAAGGAAGCATACATCTGGGCCGAGGTGCCCTCGAAAATGCGTCCGCAACCGGCAGAAAAAAGGGTGTCGCCACACAGGACGAACGGCTGTTCCAGCACACTCTGGCGTTCGGCGAAATAGGCAATGTGTCCCGCAGTGTGTCCCGGCACATCCAGCACAGTCATCTGCAAGCCCAGCACTTGCAACGCATGGCCCTGTGAACAGCGGTGCAAGGCCCTTGCCGGCACGACAGAAAATGTGGAATCGGCCAAACCGTCCGCAGCGGGCAGGTACACTTGCGTGTCCGGATTGCCGCATTGGCGATACAGGGTATTCACCCCGCCGACATGATCGGCATGCCGATGGGTAACGAGTATGGCTGCCAAAGCAAGGCCCTGCCGCTGCAAGGCATCGATGGCCGGTTCGGCTTCTCCGGGATCGCACACGACTGCCTCGGAGCCGTTATGCAGCATCCAGATATAGTTGTCGGCCATTGCTGGCAAGGCGGTCAATTGCATGGGTGCCAGATTGTCAAAAATCCGTTCGCAAGAAATGTCAAGGCCGATTATAAATTTGGAGCAGTGGTTCGCTTCTCCGCCAGGAAGGCTCCTGCGCGACTGGGAACTGGCGCGCGCCGATCAGGCCATGAATGGCTGCTTCGGCTACCACGCCCTGCAGACTGGCATGCAATACCTGCCCCTTCTGCGCAACAGCCGCATCCAGCACCGATGGGTCGCCGCCACCGAAACGCCTGTTTCGCCCCTTCACGCAGAACACCGGGATACCGCAACCGCCCTGGTGCTTGAACCGGACGCCCTGCCCTTTGGCGAAGCCAGCATGGATCTGGTGCTGCTGCCGCATACGCTGGAAGCCAGCGCCGATCCGCACGCCGTTCTGCGCGAAGCAGCCCGCGTGCTGGTGCCGGAAGGCCGCCTGCTGGTGTTCGGATTCAATCCGGTCAGTCTCTGGGGGCTGCAACAAAAAGGCCGTCTGCTGGCGCAGCGCATGGGCAGCCGCGAGCCTCCGGTCATTCCGGATGTCGACGACCTGATCCGATTGGGGCTCTTGCGGGATTGGCTGCGCCTGTTGGGATTCGAGATAGAAGGCGGCCGTTTCGGGTGCTACCGCCCCAGCCTGCGCAACGAGAAATGGTTCAACCACCTGCAGTGGCTCGAAGCGGCTGGCGACCGCTGGTGGCCATTCATGGGCGGCGCCTATTTCCTGCAGGCAACCAAGCGCGTGCTGGGTGTGCGCAGGCTGCAACCCCGCTGGAAACTGGCCAAGCAGGCCAGAAACACCGCCGCCGCCCTCCACCGCCACCACAAGATCAGTGAATCATGCAGGAAGTGAATATTTATACCGATGGCGCCTGCAAGGGCAACCCCGGACCTGGCGGCTGGGGCGTCTGGCTGCAGGCGGGCAATCATGAAAAATCCCTGTACGGCGGAGAGGCGCACACCACCAACAACCGCATGGAACTACGCGCCGTCATTGAAGGGCTGCTGGTGCTCAAGCGTCCGTGCAAGGTCACGCTCTATCTCGACAGCCAGTATGTGCGCCAGGGCATCACCAGCTGGATCCACAACTGGAAGGCCAAGGGCTGGAAAACCGCCGACAACAAGCCCGTGAAAAATGCCGACCTCTGGCAACAGCTCGACGCCCTCGTGCAGACCGGACCGCACCGCATCCAATGGGAATGGGTCAAGGGCCACGCCGGCATTGCGGGCAACGAAAAAGCCGATGCCCTGGCCAACCTGGGCGTGGAACAGGCGCTGGCTGGCGACAAGAGGAACGGCGAGTAAGCGCTTCGCGCTCCACGCAAAACACCAGCCCCTGCGGCTGATGCACGATAGGCCCCATCCATGGCCGCCAGCTACCCCTTTGTGGACAAGATTTCCTTCCAGACCCTGTAACCGGACTGAACGATTCTGGCATTTTCCCCATGCCAGACACAGCTTGTCTACAAGGTTATCCACAACGGGATCGCGCCAATACCCTACCATGGTCTTTTGTGCCACACTCATGCCGCCATGAACAATTCCTCCCTCTACGCAACACCCGGCTACGACTCCTACGGACCGGATGAAAGCCGTGATCCGCAGTTGGCGCAATTGCGCGTGCCGCCCCACTCCATCGAATCGGAATCCAGTGTGCTGGGCGGGCTGCTGCTCGACAACCATGCCTGGGACCGCGTGGCCGACCTGCTGATCGCCAGCGACTTCTATCGCCACGAACACCAGCTGGTGTTCGAAGCCATCGGCAAGCTCATCAACGCCAGCAAGCCTGCCGACGTCATCACGGTTTTCGAGGCCCTGCAAGGCATCGGCAAGGCCGAAGAAATCGGCGGACTGGTCTACCTCAATGCCCTAGCGCAGTTCGTGCCCAGCGCCAGCAACATCCGCCGCTATGCCGAGATCGTGCGGGAACGCTCCATCTTGCGCAAGCTCATTTCCGCCTCCGATGAAATCGCCACCAAGGCGTTCAACCCGCAGGGCATGGCCATCGAGAAAGTGCTCGACGAAGCCGAGCAGAAAATCTTCAAGATCGGCGAAGAAGGCTCGCGCATGAAAGAGGGCTTCCAGCCCATGGAATCACTGGTGGTGCAACTGCTCGACCGCGTGCAGGAAATGGCGGACAACCCCAACGACATCACGGGGGTGCCAACCGGATTTTCCGACCTCGATCGCATGACCAGCGGCTTTCAGGCCGGCGATTTGGTCGTTCTGGCCGCACGCCCCTCGATGGGCAAGACCGCGCTCGCTGTCAACATCGCCGAGCACGTGGCGCTCAAGGAAGGCCTGCCGGTGGCGGTGTTTTCCATGGAAATGGGCGCGGCGCAACTAGCCGTGCGGGTGGTGGGCTCGATTGGCCGCATCGACCAGAGCCGCCTGCGCACCGGCAAGCTGCACGATGACGAATGGCCGCGCCTGACGGAGGCCATCGAGAAATTGCGCAACATCTCCATGCACATCGACGAAACGCCTGGGCTGACCACCAGCGAACTGCGTGCCAATGCCCGGCGCCTGGCGCGCCAATGCGGCAAGCTCGGCCTGATCGTGGTCGACTACCTGCAGTTGATGAGCGGCTCGACCAGCAGCGACGAAAACCGCGCCACCGAACTGGGCGAGATTTCGCGCGGCCTGAAAATGCTGGCCAAGGAACTGCAGTGTCCCGTCATTGCGCTGTCGCAGCTCAACCGCAGCGTGGAAACCCGCAACGACAAACGACCGCTGATGAGCGATCTGCGCGAATCGGGCGCCATCGAACAGGATGCAGACGTCATCATGTTCATCTACCGCGACGATTACTACAACAAGGAAAGCAAGGACCAGGGCGTAGCCGAAATCATCATCGGCAAGCAGCGCAACGGCCCCACGGGCACCGTCAAGCTGGCCTTCATCAAGCCTCTGACACGATTTGAAAATCTGGCCAACATGGCCGACGACGGCTTCTGAGCACCGGTGGCCGATGGCTGGCCACCTCCTGGCGCATCAGGGCCTACTGCAATCCACGGCGGATGCTGCGCCGAATGGCATGCACGTCCATCCGATAGCGATCTTTTGCTTTTTTCTCCAGGCGTACCTGATCGCGGAGATCGCCTGTGCACTTACCAGGAACGGACCTTTCCGGTGTCGACGTGCACGAAATCCTCTCTGGCATAGAACCCCACTCCGCCGGCTTTCAGCGAGAGCGCAACATCCCGCAAATCGGCCAAGGCGACCCCCGGCAGGCGAATGTCGATGGCCTTGCCGTCCATGTGCAGGCTGCGCTTGGCCACGCCCCCGGCACGGGTGGTGCGCAGGCGGTTGTTGGTGAAAGGGCTTCGGTAGCCGGAAATGACCTGGAAAGGCAGACGGGTCCCCAGCGTCATGCGCAGGCGGTACAGCAGGTCGAACAACTGCGGATCGATGGTGCCGACCTCGCCCGTATAGTGGTCGCGCAGGAAATAATCCAGCCGCAGTTGCGCCTGCGGCAAAACCGCGTCACCGATCGCATAGACCAGCGACAAATGTTCATGGGTATGCAGATTTTCAAATGCCAGTGCACGCGAACTGCTGGTTGGAATGGCAAGAGCCTGTCGGCTGCCGGTGACCAGCATGCCACCAACGGCGGCTACTTGCACCATCCGGGCAGATTGCTGCAGAAAGGCGCGCCGGGAACGAAATTTTTCAGACATCAAAACAACAACCGGCCCGCAGGCCGCAACAGAAACAAACCGGGCCGATTCTAGTCAGGTCTGCGCGGGCAGGCCAGCATTTTTTTGTAATTGCAGGCTGAATCAAACTGACAGCTTGAAGCGGTTTGTTTACCGTGATGCTGCATGCAATAGCCCGCTGTTTCCTGCAGGATGGCTTATCCCCGGCTGCGTTTT
Organism: Allobrachymonas sp.; assembly: GCA_039808005.1. Classification (GTDB taxonomy): domain Bacteria; phylum Pseudomonadota; class Gammaproteobacteria; order Burkholderiales; family Burkholderiaceae_C; genus Brachymonas. Next base: position 49,098 of record JBDHSG010000014.1, read on the forward strand.
TGCAGAGCCTGCTTGAGCACCCGGTCCTGGCCGTAGATATCAGGCAGAAAGCGGAGCCTGCCCGCTTCATCAATGACCGCGGTGAGATAGGTCAGGATGATCGGAATGGGCTCCTTGATCTGGACGGTATTGCTGATGCGCTTGTCCATGACCTGACGGATGCGCTGCTCCGGCCATTGCGGGTCACCCTGCAGCACGAACTTGGCCAGCGCCACTGGGTCTTCCACCCGCACGCATCCATGACTCAAGGCCCGGTCGTCACGATTGAAAAGGCCCGGAGAGGAAGTGTGGTGCAGGTAGATGTTGTCTTTATTGGGAAAGATGAATTTCACGTCGCCCAGCGCATTGCCGCGCCCCGGCCGCTGACGGATGCGCATGCTGCCGCTGGCCAGGCCCGCCAGCGCTTCGGGAGTGACGTCGGCGCGGGCGCCACTCGGACCGATGATTTCGAAATTATTGCGGCTGGCATAACCGGGATCGCGCTGCAAACGCGGCACCATTTCCTTGCGCGCGATGGACAGGGGCACGTTCCAGTAGGGGCTGAACTCCACGCGCACCATGTCCTTGTTGAATAGAGGCGTGCGTGTGCTGTTGGCCTTGCCGACGATGACGTTGATGGGCAAGGTATGCAGCACCGCGCCATCATCGGTCAGCGTATACGCACGCAGACGGAATTCCGGAACGTTCACGACAATCATGCGGCGCTGCTGATGCAAGGGCGCCCAGCGCAAGCGCTCCATCGTCCGCGCAATCTGCTCGGCCCGTTCGGCAGGCGGCACATTGAGCTGCTCGATGGTGGCACGATCGGCCCGCCCCGTTTCATTGAGGGCATGGCGCGACTGGAATGCCTTCAGGGCAGCCTGGAGCGCAGATTCCAGGTTTGCCGGATCCCTGGCCGCATCGGCGGGCATGTCGCCCAGCAGCACCAGGCGCTGCACCAGCCTGTCCCGTTCACCTTCCGGCAACCCTGCGCTGGCCGCCTTTCCTTTCGCCGGCAGTGGCAACGGCTCGAACCATGCCAGATCATTGCGCAAACGCAGATAGCCTTGCAATTGCGCGCGCAATCCGGCGTACATGGGCACCTGCGGAACGGCCGCCTGCCAGACGGGCTCCAAGCTGCCGGTGCGCGTCGCCTGCTCCAGCAAAGCGTCGGCATCCAGAACAGGCCGCAAATCCCGGGAATAATTTTCGCCAATGGCCTGGGGCTTGATCCGTCCCTGATACAGGTCGTTCAGATAGCGCACGACCGACTGGTTGATGCGGGCATCGAGCTGGGCACCCTCCTCTGCCGACAGGGGCATCTGCGAGGCAGACGCCAGCGCCTGTTCCAGCGCGGCTGCATGGTAGTCCTGTGGCGAGAGGCCCTCTGTTTCCGCGGCCGCCAGTTGCCTGACTGCCTGCGCCGCCAACGCGCTCGGCTGCTGGTTTTGGGGATTGATCCAGCGCCTGGTCGTCAAGCGGTCAACGCTTTGGGCATGGCTGACAGCAGCAGTCATCGCCAGTGTTGCCAGCATCTGCCGCAGGAAAAACAAACGGATGGATGATATCGCCATGATTTTTTACTTCTTACATGCTGTAATTATTTCGGCGATCGTAACAACGTTCACAAACCCCTACAGAGATTGCGTAAACAATCTGTCAGCCAGAAAGCAATTGCGTTGTTTTCTGGATGAATACCCACCCAAAAACTGCCAGACGGCCGTGGCAAGGCACTGCCAGCGCCAGTGAGCGTCCTGCAGCGGTTGCACAACAAAGGATGTATATTGCCAAGCATCAACAGCCAACTCTTGGCGACTTTTTCTTTCTGCCGATCAAAGACGTTCAATGCCATTACCCCCTCCCCCCAAAAAACGCGCCAGCACCCTTGCCATTGAAGACCTTCCCTTGTCCGGTTCATCAAAAACCCCGAAACCACCGGCAAGCACAGCATCGCCCGCTGCCAGCAAAGGGCGCAAACGCGCTGCGGCGCAGCACGACACCGAGCCCGCCCGCCTTGCCGCACAAGCGGTAACCACCGTATCGGCATCCCCAGACACCGTGCAGAAACCTGCCGTTGCCGTCACACGTGGCATCGTTGCAGCATCCCCTGCGGCTGAAGGCAACAAAGCACGCAAGACCGCGAAGCAGGCATCCTCAACCGAGGGCCGCAAGCTGTTTGTGCTCGATACCAACGTGCTGATGCACGATCCGACCTGTCTCTTCCGTTTTGAAGAACACGACATTTACCTGGCACTGATCGTGCTGGAGGAAATGGACAGCCACAAGAAAGGCAGCAATGAGGTTGCGCGCAACGTGCGGCAGGCCAGCCGGATGCTGGACGCCCTCGTGGCCACCATGTCCAAGGAAAAACTGGTTGACGGCCTGCCTCTTGATGCCATCGGCAACAGGGAAGCCTCCGGGCGCCTGTTCTTCCAGACCCGGCAGCTCGACTACACCCTTCCCATGCACGCCCTGCCCCAAGGCAAGGCGGACAACCAGATTCTGGGAGTGGTGGCGGCACTGGAAAAGCACTATCCGGATCGCGCGGTCGTGCTCGTTTCCAAAGACATCAACATGCGCGTCAAGGCGCGGGCGCTGGGCCTTGCCGCAGAAGACTACGAGAACGACAAGGCTCTCGGCGATGACGAAATGCTGTACGCCGGCGCGCTTGCACTGCCGGCCAATTTCTGGGAAACCCAGCCGGAAAACATCGAAAGCTGGAAAGAAGGTCCGCACACCTTCTACCGCGTTCACGGCCCGCTGGTTCAGCAAATGCTCATCAACCAGTTTGTCTATTTTGAACAACCTGGCGAAACCAGCCTCTACGCCCAGGTCATCGAAATCCGCGGCGACAGCGCCGTGCTCAGGACCCTGCGCGACTGCACCCATCCCAAGCAGGCCGCATGGGGTGTGAGTGCACGCAACCGCGAACAGAATTTCGCGATGAACCTGCTGCTCGACCCCGAAATCGACCTGGTCACGCTGGCAGGCAACGCAGGCACCGGCAAGACCCTGCTGGCACTGGCCTGCGGCCTCACGCAGGTGCTCGATGAACGCCGCTACAGCGAGATCATCATGACCCGCGCAACCGTCAGCGTGGGCGAGGACATCGGCTTCCTGCCCGGAACCGAGGAAGAAAAGATGGGCCCCTGGATGGGCGCCCTGGACGACAACCTGGAATTCCTGACCAAGAACGGCAGCAATGCCGGCAACGCGGGAGAATGGGGGCGAGCCGCAACCAACGATCTGATCCGCAGCCGCATCAAGATCAAGAGCATGAATTTCATGCGCGGGCGCACGTTCATGAACAAGTACATCATCATCGACGAAGCGCAGAACCTTACCCCCAAGCAGATGAAAACCCTGATCACCCGCGCGGGTCCGGGCACGAAAATGATCTGCATGGGCAATCTGTCGCAAATCGACACGCCCTACCTGACCGAAGGCTCGTCGGGGCTGACCGCCGTCGTCGACAAGTTCAAGGGCTGGCCGTACAGCGGCCACATCACCTTGGCGCGCGGCGAACGTTCTCGCTTGGCCGACTTTGCCAGCGAAGTGCTGTAACAGAACGGTGCGGATCAGGCAAGGCGAGGCATCCGGCCGGATGCACATGGCGCATTCGCCGTACGCACCTGGAAAAACCGTGGACCCTCTTCCATGACAGATACCGCCCGCATGCCGCCCAATGATTCCTGCAAGCCGCAGGTGGTGGTGGATTTCGATCTGGGCGAAGGCTTGCCCACACGGCTGTATTTCAGCGCTCCACGTTCGGTCGAGCTGGCGTGGCGTGCCCAGGAGGTTCTGCCTGCGCTGCATCGCATCGAACACGCGACAAAGCAAGGAGCCTGGGCAACAGGCTATCTGGCCTACGAGGCAGCCGCCGGACTGGACCCGAAAATGGCCGAGGCCATGGGCATTGCGCCCGACACACAACACGCAATGCCGTTGCTGGCTTTTGCCCTGTTTGACGCGCCAGACGCCGACCCCGTGTTTGCAGAGGGCCTTCCAAGAACCCATGCTTGTGCAGCGCAGCCAGAACCGGCGGAAGAAACCTGCCTGCAATGGCTCCTGAACGAAAACCCTGACGACTACGCGCAAAGAATTGCCAGCCTGCGGCAGGCCATCGCAGCCGGTGATGCCTACCAGATCAACTACACCTTGCGCGCACACGCGCAGGCCGGCAACGGCTTTTCTCCCTGGCATTACTACGAAGCCTTGAAGCGGCGCCAACAATGCCGGTATGGTGCTTACCTGGATTTCGGCTCCCATCAGGTGCTTTCGCTTTCTCCGGAACTTTTTTTCGACTGGCACCGCACCGATGGCCGGATCACCACCCGCCCCATGAAAGGCACGGCCCCGCGCGGCGCCACCGCGGAAGCGGACGCGGCCCAGGCGCTGCGGCTGCAAACCAGCGCCAAGGAACGCGCCGAGAACGTGATGATCGTCGACCTGCTGCGCAACGACCTGGGACGGATCGCAACCACAGGCAGCGTACAGGTCCAGCAATTGCTGCAGACCGAAGCCTATCCCACACTGTGGCAAATGACCAGTACGGTGCAGGCGACCACACGCCCGGACACCACCCTCGTGCAGGCGCTGCAGGCGCTGTTTCCCTGCGGCTCGATCACCGGCGCTCCCAAACTGATGGCCATGCGCAAGATCGCTGCACTCGAAACCGAGCCACGCGGCCCCTATTGCGGCGCCATCGGCATCATCAACGGCCACCGGACGATTTTCAATGTTGCCATCCGCACGGTGCTGCACGAGGCGGGGGAGAACATGCGCTGCGGGACCGGCGGAGGCATCACCTGGCCGTCAGATGCCGGAGAGGAATACGCCGAAATCCTTCTCAAGCTGCAATTCCTGCAGACGGCGCCTTTGTCCCAACCCACTTTCGGGCTGCGCGAAACCCTGCTCCTGACCCAAGGCCGTTATGCGCTTCTGCCCTTGCATCTGCAGCGCATCGAACAATCCGCCCGGACGTGCGGATTCAGCCCGCTGGGAAACCGGGTCCGGCTGCAGGCACTGCAGGCATTTGCCGCACAACACGGCCAAGGCGACTGGCGCGTTGCCCTCACGCAAACGGCCTGCGGCCAGATACAGGTGCAGGGCAGCCTTCTGGCCACCCCCCAGTCGTCGCCCGGCACCGAGTGGGCGGAACATGACGCCCTGCCCATGCAATGGCTGCAACCTCCCGAGCCGATTGACGGCCTCTCTCCTTTTCCTGTTGCATTGGCGGAAAAGGCCCCAGCGGTCGACCCGGGCTGGCTGATGCACAAGACCACGCAACGGGCACATTACGACGCGGCAATGGCCGCGCACCCATACGCCTGGGACGTCATCCTGCGCAATGGCGAAGGCTACGCCACCGAATGCACACGCGGCAACCTGGTATTGCAGACTGCGCAAGGCTGCATCACGCCGCCTCTTTCCCATGGACTGCTGCCGGGGGTGCTGCGCGAGGCCCTGCTGAAACGCGGCGCGATCCATGAAGCGCCGGTTGCCGTGCAACGCCTGCTCCAGCCACAGCCGCAAGACAGAATCTGGTTCATCAACAGCGTACGCGGCTGGCAACCGATTCGGCTCGATCCGGCCCTGTAATTACCTATGCACCCCAGCGCGTCATAGGCTCCCCTCGCAGCCGAAATCGGCCGGACATTGCCATTGCACCTGCTGCCCGGTCAGCGGATGCTGCAAGTCGAGAAACCACGCATGCAGCAGCAGACGCGGAGCCATTTCCTGGCTGATGGCATCCCCATAAAGCGCATCGCCTGCGATCGGGTGTCCGATCGAATCGAGGTGCACCCGTATCTGGTGTGAACGCCCCGTTTCAGGCATCAGTTCCAGCACCGCGTGTGCGCCCTGCATCCCACGCGGTCGGAAAAAACCGGGCTGCAGGGCCGGATGGGCTTCAGGCGCATCCAGCAGGCGCCAGCGGGTGCGGCTGGGTTTGCCATGTACAGGATCGATCATGCTGCGTGGCCGATTGGGCCAGTCCACGCGCAGGGCGGCATCGATCCGCTGCCATTGCATGGCTGGCACATCGGGCCTGCCGCTGACAATGGCCACATAGCCCTTGTTCACCTGACCCAGGGCAAACTGGCGTTGCAAGCGGCGCTGCATCTCCAGCCCGCGCGCCAGAACCATCAGTCCACTGGTTCCCATGTCGAGCCGGTGCACGATCAACGCATCATCGAATTGCTGCTGCACGCGCGCACTCAGGCAATCCTGTTTCTGCGGACCGCGACCCGGCACGGCCAGCAACCCGGATGGTTTGACTGAAACAATGAGCGCCTGATCGGCGTACAGAATTTTCAAGGCACACATGACAAAAAACGACACTCCACACAAACATGCACGGACAATAGAAAACAAAATTCAAAAAAAAACGGCTTTCGTCCCTGCAAACAAAATCAAGCCATTAAACTTGTGCCTGACATGTCACCATTTTGCTAAAAATGTTCCTCAAAAAACTCTTGCCATCCGATGGCAATTTTTTCGAACAGCTGAACCAGCATGCTGGACACATGCTCGATGCAGCGCGCGCCCTTTCGTTGCTGATCGAGCACTACCCGGACTCCCAATTGCGCCAGCAATACACGCAGGCCGTGGTCGACGCCGAACACCGGGCCGACAAAGTGACGCATACCTTCAACAGCATGCTGCACCAGACCTTCATCACACCCATCGACCGCGAGCAGCTGCACCATCTGATCAACGCACTCGACGACGTGGTGGACACGCTGCAGGACGCAGCCGAAACCACCACCTTGTATGACGTACGCGCAGCCACGCCAGACATGGTGCAGTTCGCGCAGATCAACCTGCAGTGTTGCGAACAATTGCACGCAGCCGTGGGCCAGCTCTCCAAAGTGGGAACGCCTGCCATCGCACAGAAGATCCTCGAAGCCTGCAACCGGATTGACACTCTGGAATCCAACGCCGACCAAGTCATACGCAACGCCCTGAGCCACCTGTTTCGCGAGGAAGAGAACGTGCGCGAGCTCATCAAGCTCAAGGCCATGTACGAACTGCTCGAGGCCGTTAGCGATCGCTGCGAACAAGTTGCCACCCTTCTAGAGGGCATTGTTCTGGAAAACTCCTGAACACTCCATCAACCATCTGGCAATCCGGCGCTCCTTCTATGGCACAAGACATGCTTTGGGTGGTCATCATGCTCATCGGGCTGGCCCTCCTGTTTGACTTCATGAACGGCTTTCACGATGCAGCAAACTCCATTGCCACCATCGTTTCCACGGGCGTCCTCAAGCCTGGGCAGGCCGTGGTATTTGCCGCCTTCTTCAATTTCGTGGCCGTATTTGTCTTCCACAACCTGCACGTGGCCGCCACTGTCGGCAAAGGAATCGTGCTGGGCGATGTGGTAAACACCCACGTCATCTTCGGCGCACTCGTCGGCGCCATCATCTGGAGCATCATCACCTGGTTCTACGGAATTCCCAGCAGCTCATCGCACGCACTGATCGGCGGCCTGGTGGGCGCCGTTCTGTGCAAAAGCGGGTGGAATGCCCTCGTCTGGGAAGGCATCGGCAAGACCGTGCTTTTCATCATCGTCTCGCCCCTGCTGGGATTCTTTCTGGGTGCGGCCATCATGATTGCCGTTGCATGGCTGTTCCGGAAGGTCCATCCGGGGAAGGTCGACAAGCTGTTTCGCAGCCTGCAGCTGCTCTCAGCAGGCGCCTATAGCCTGGGCCACGGCGGTAACGATGCGCAAAAAACCATCGGGATCATCTGGATGCTGCTCATTGCCACCAGCTATGCCAGCGCGGACAGCAGCAATCCGCCGACATGGGTGATTCTGGCCTGCCATGCCGCCATGGCCTTTGGCACCGTGTTTGGCGGCTGGCGCATTGTCCGCACCATGGGCCAGAAAATCACCAAGCTGCGCCCGGTGGGTGGCTTCTGTGCCGAAACCGGCGGCGCACTGACGCTGTTCGTTGCCACGGCACTGGGTGTTCCGGTTTCCACCACGCATACCATCACCGGCGCCATCGTGGGAGCCGGCGCCACCCAGCGCGCCAGCGCGGTCCGCTGGGGTGTGGCTGGAAACATCATCTGGGCCTGGCTGTTCACCATCCCCGCCAGTGCACTGATTGCCGCTGGCGGGTACTATCTGGGGCTGGTGTTCTTTTAAGATCTGCTGCATTTCCTGCCCCGGCTTACGAGCCGCGTCCACCACGAAACACGTCATCCGAACCTGCACGCCTGCAGAACACGCAGCTCCGGCACCGTTCTGCAGCACCCCCTTACCCTTTTATCCACGCAAGCCTTACGCCTGCAGAAACAAAAAGGCACTGCCATTGGCAGTGCCTCTTTTAGTCAGTCCAGCAATCAACGGCCGCGGCCATGATCGCGCAGCAGCATCAGCAATGCCGCGATGGCTGCGCCCACGCCAGCGGCAATCGCCACGGATTTCAGCGGCTGCTCTTCCACATAGTGCGCCGTCGCGTCGCTGGCACGTTCCAGTTCCTTCCTGGCGCGATGCTGCATGTCCACGGCCTTGTCCAGACCCTTGCGGGCATAGCAATTGGCACGTTCGGTCAAAGCGTCCAGCGCTTCGACGGCACGATCACGCGCAACAGCCATTCTGTCGCTCGCCGCATCCAGTGCCTCGGCCGCAGAACGTTTCGCCTTTTCTGCAACCCTTTGGCCGGCAGCAGCAGCATCGTCAATGAATTTTTCTGCATCGTCTTGGATCATGATCAGGCTCCTTGTCAAAAGGTTGTTGCAAACACACTTCCATTATGGGGCCTTGGCACAGAACTTCAAGAGCCAAGGCATTTATTCCCCAATGGTGGGGCAATTTCCCGCCAGGAGTACAGCCCTGCGACTCTGCCGTGTTCCCTGCGCAGGTGAACCAGCAAATCCCGTTTCTTCCGGGCGGCTATCTCATCATATGCGGTAAATTACCACCATGCCAACATACCAGAATACGTTCGATGGCCACACCCCGATGATGGCCCAATACCTGCAGATAAAAGCGGAATTTCCGCATACGCTGCTGTTCTACCGCATGGGCGATTTTTATGAATTGTTCTATGACGACGCCATCAAGGCCGCGCGACTGCTGGGCATCACGCTCACCCAGCGCGGCCAATCCGCCGGACAGCCCGTGGTAATGGCCGGGGTGCCGGTGCATGCGGTAGAAAGCTATCTGGCCAAGCTGATTCAGATGGGCGAATCGGTCGCCATTGGCGAGCAGGTCGGCGAAACAGGCGCCGGCAAGGGCCCGGTAGAACGCAAGGTCGTGCGCGTGGTAACACCCGGAACACTGACCGACACCGAACTGCTGGGCGACAAGAACGAAGCCGTGTTGCTGGCGTTGCATACACCCCTACGCGCCAAGAACGGCCTCGCAGGGCTGGCCTGGGTGAGCCTGACCCAGGGCCGCATGGTGGTGGCCGAGTGCGAACCGGCCGCGATCGAGGGCTGGATCAGCCGCATCCAGCCGGCCGAAGTGCTCTACAGTGCCGACGTGCCACCTGCCATGCGCGCGCAACTGGCGCAATGGCAGCAACACGGTGCACTGCAGCGTTTCATCGTGACGGAGCGGCCCGGCTTCACGTTTGACGGCGGCCTGGGTCAGCGCAAACTCGCCGAATACCTGCGCAGCCCCAACCTCAACGCCTGGCAGGCCGACGATGTGCCACAGGCCCATGCCGCCGCCGCTGCGCTGCTGGCCTACGCCGAGCACACCCAGGGGCGCGCGATGACGCACCTGCACAGCCTGCAGGTGCAACGCAATGACAGCCTGATCCACCTGCCGCTGACCACCCAGCGCAACCTGGAACTGACGCAAACCCTGCGCGGCGAGCCCAGCCCCACGCTGTTCAGCCTGCTCGACACCTGCCAAAGCGGCATGGGCAGTCGTGCCCTTCGCTATTGGCTACTGCATCCTGAATGCAATCGCGCTTCAGCCCAGCAGCGCCTGCGGGCCATTGGCGTGCTGCGCGAACGCGGTCTGAAGGATTTGCGCACCGCCCTGCACGGCATCAGTGACGTGGAGCGCATCAGCGCCCGCCTGGCACTGCACCAGAGCAAGCCGCGCGAACTGGCCGGTCTGCTGCGCACGCTGGCGCAGGCCGACGCACTGCGCCAGCAACTGTTGCCAATCACCGAAGGAGATGCCGAAGAAATGCTGGCGCGCATCGCAGCCGATCTGACGCCGCCACAGCCGGTGCTCGACAGCCTGCGCGCCACCCTGGATGCCGAGCCGGCCGTCCACATCCGCGACGGCGGCGTGATTGCCGACGGCTTCGACGCCGAACTCGATGAGCTGCGCGGCATCCAGACCCACAGCGCCGATTACCTGCTGGCAATGGAAGCACGCGAACGCGAACGCACCGGCATTCCCAACCTGCGCGTGCAATACAACAAGGTACACGGCTTCTACATCGAAATCACCGCCGGACAGCTCGACAAGGCACCATCAGACTACCAGCGTCGCCAGACGCTCAAGAACGCCGAACGCTTCATCACGCCCGAGCTCAAGGCGTTTGAAGACAAGGCCCTCTCGGCGCAAGACCGCGCCCTGGCACGCGAGAAATGGCTCTACGAGCAGCTGATCGAGAACCTGCAGCCCCACGTCAATGCCCTGCAGACACTGGCGCATGCCCTAGCCTCGCTCGATGCCCTGTGCGCCCTGGCCGAACGCAGCCTGACGCTGGACTGGTGTGCGCCGCAGTTTGTCAAGGAGCCGTGCATCGAAATCAGCGCTGGCCGCCACCCGGTGGTGCAGGCACGACTCATGGAAACCACTGGCGCCGCCTTCATCGCCAACAACACGCAGCTCTCGCCCAAGCAGCGCATGCAGATCATCACCGGGCCCAACATGGGCGGCAAAAGCACCTACATGCGCCAGGTCGCCCTGATCGTGCTGCTGGCCAGCATGGGCAGCTACGTGCCCGCCGATGCTGCGCGCATCGGCCCGATCGACGCCATTCTCACCCGCATCGGCGCGGCAGATGACCTGGCCAATGCGCAATCGACCTTCATGCTCGAGATGACCGAGGCGGCGCAAATCCTGCACAGCGCCACGCCTCACAGCCTGGTGCTGATGGACGAAATCGGGCGCGGCACCAGCACCTTCGATGGCCTGGCGCTGGCCGGCGGCATTGCCGCACACCTGCACGACAAGACGCAATCTCTCACCCTGTTTGCCACGCACTATTTCGAACTGACCGAATTTCCCGCCAGCCACCACGCGGCGCTCAACGTGCACGTGAGCGCCACCGAATCCGGGCACGACATCGTGTTCCTGCATGCCATCGAACCCGGCCCGGCCAGCCGCAGCTACGGTATCCAGGTGGCACGTCTGGCCGGCATGCCGCCATCCGTGATCCATCACGCCCGCCATGCCCTGCAAGTGCTGGAATCCCAGCAGCACCAGCAACAGATGCAGGTGGACCTGTTCAGCGCACCGTCCGCGCCACCCGTGGCGGCGATGGAGCCCTCGGAACTGGAACGCGCATTCGAGGCGATCGATCCCGACGCCCTCAGTCCGCGTGAAGCGCTGGACGCACTCTATGCGCTCAAGGAACTGGCCCGGTAAACAGACCCGAACCAAACCAGAGCGCCATCATGCCGACGGTGTCAGCGCGTTACAGTTGCTGCACCTGTGACTGCGCCAATTGCGCTGCTTCGGCGCTGGCATGCCGAAGCAACGGCCCGGCATTGCGGACGCGGACTTCCAGCCGATCCAGTAGGTTGTTGCGCGCCGTGTCGTACGCGCGCTGCAAGGCATTGCCGAATGCCAGCACGTCGGCCGAACCATGGCTCTTGAACACCAGCCCGCGCAAGCCCAGCAAGGCCGCGCCGTTGTAACGGCGATAGTCCACGCGCTTCTTGAAAGCGACCAGCACCGGATAAGCCACCACGGCAGCCAGTCGCGTCAGCAGGTTGCGTGAAAACTCCTGCTTGAGGAACGATGCCACCATGGAAGCCAGCCCTTCGCTGGTCTTCAGGGCCACATTACCGACAAATCCGTCGCACACGACGATATCGGTCGTGCCCTTGAAGATATCGTCGCCCTCGACGTTGCCAAAGAAGTTCAGGTCGCCGCTGCTCGCGGCCTGCAGCAGCAGTTCGCGCGCCTGCCGAATGACTTCGTTGCCTTTGATGGCTTCTTCGCCGATGTTGAGCAGGCCCACCGTTGGCTGTTCCTTGCCCTGCAGAACCGACACCAGCGCCGAACCCATGACGGCAAACTGCAACAGATGCTCTGCCTGGCAATCGACATTGGCTCCCAGATCGAGAACGGTGGTCGCAGTTCCCTGGGAATTGGGCAACTGAAAGGCAATGGCCGGGCGGTCAATGCCCTCCATCGTCTTGAGCAGATAGCGCGCCACCGCCATCAAGGCGCCGGTATTGCCTGCGGATACGGCCACATGCGCCGCACCGGCACGCACCTGGGCAATGGCCACGCGCATGGAAGAATCCTTCTTGCGACGCAGCGCCACCTCCACGGGGTCATCCATGCTCACCACTTCCGAAGCAGCCACGATCCTGGCCTGCCCTTCGGGCAGGCCTTGCACGCCGGGCTGTTGCAGCCACACCGGCTGCAGCACATCGGGCCGGCCTACCAGCAGCAGCATGGCATCGGGGTGATTGCGAATGAATTGCGCACAGGCAGCCAAGGTCACCTGCGGGCCATGATCGCCCCCCATGCAATCAACTGCCAGCACCACTTTGCCATCGCCGGGTTTGCTCATTGCACCTTGCTTTCAGTATTTACGGAAACTGCAGAAAAAGCAGTATTCAGAAGTGCGCGCCAGATCACTTCTCCGTCATCTGGCGCAGAAACGCAAAAAGCCCGAGGCTACGGAAGTAGCGTCGGGCTTTGCATGCAGGTGCCCTGATCAGGCTTCGGAAGACTTGGTCTTGAGCACCTGGCGCCCGCGGTAGAACCCGTTGGGGCTGATATGGTGGCGCAGATGGGTCTCGCCTGTTGTCGGCTCAACAGCCACATTGGGCGCAACCAGCGCATTGTGCGAACGGTGCATGCCACGTTTGGAAGGCGATTTCTTGTTTTGCTGAACGGCCATATTCCGCTCCTTTGCTTGATCTGTCTGTAAAAGGAAACCGGCTGCACGTAGTCCTGCAGCCGCTTATAAAACGGTGAATTATAGTGCATTTGGATCGTTTGGATTCGATTATTTGACAGTCTGCACCAGAAATCCACTCGGCAATTTATGGGACAGCCGCCAACGAAAGGTCGTTGCTTGCGTCGTTCAAGGCAACACCCCTACATGCACGAGCAAGAGCCAGTCGTCGATCAGGCCAGCATTGGGGAGGTGCCATTGACGACAGCACCGCCCCGCTGACCACCAGTGCTTCAATGGCAAGCAAGGCCTTGAGTTTCTGCGCGGACAAGACAGCCGCGGCAAAGCTGGTTGGTTTGTCACCGTCAAGCACGCAGTAGATATTGCCCGAGCGCTGTTTGCGCATCTGTGGCAGCATGGAACGGGTCATCCCAACGGCGGAAAAGAAATTCAGTTTCACCCGTTCGGGCAGTTGGTCCAGGCTGAATTCCTCGCAGGCGCACGCCACGCCGAGCATGGTGACGTTGGCCAGCACGTCGATGCGGGTAGTGCACCAGCGTGTCGGCTGTCCACGGTCAGCGGCAGCACGCGGTCTTCATGGCTCTGGGCAATGGCTTGCAGTCGATCCAGACAGTGGGCGTTGATCATGGCGCGACGTCACCGTTGGCGATGACAGCCCTGGCCAGTGCCTGGCCAAGACCAGAGGATGCGCCGGTGATCAGCCAGACTTTCTTTCCCACGTTGGCGTTTGTATTATTTTCTCTTGATTTTCGAAGGAGGGGCTGTACCGACAAAGTCAGCGGGGTTGAAACGAGAGCGATGGCGATGTTTCCACCTGCAATGCGCGCCACCAGCGGTGGCCTTCATGCGGCGCATTCATGTCGATGCGCTCGCCCATCATGGGCGTGGCAACCGGCACGCCGCGCTCGGCTGCAAAACGCAGCACCTGCTCGAACGGGTCGTCCCAGGCGTGCATGGACAGGTCGAACGTACCGTTGTGGATGGGCAGCAGCCAGCGTCCGCGCAAGTCCTGGTGTGCCTGCACGACTTCCGGCGGGTGCATGTGCACGTAGGGCCACTGCATGTCGTAGGCGCCGGTTTCCATCAGCGTCAGGTCGAACGGGCCAAAACGCTCGCCGATCTCGGTGAAGCCGTCGAAATAGCCGCTGTCGCCGCTGAAGAAGATGCGCAGGCCATCTTTTTCATTCTTTTCCTCAGCGCCCTTCTCCTCGATCACCCACGACGTCCACAGCGTGCGGTTGCGGTCGGTGAAGCTCCGCCCGGAGAAATGCTGCGCGGGCGTGGCGGTGAGCCACAGGCCGTCCATCTCGGTGCCCTGCCACCAGTCGAACTGCCGGATCCTGTCCCTGGCAATGCCCCAGTCGGCCAGCCGGTCGCCCACGCCCAGCGGCGTGAGGAACAGTTCCACTTTGCTTGCCAGCGCCAGGATGACGGCATGGTCGAGGTGGTCGTAGTGGTCGTGCGAAAGGATCACGGCGCGAATGAGCGGCAACTCGTCAATAGCGATTGGCGGCACGTGGAAGCGCTTGGGACCGAAGAGCTGCATCGGTGCGGCACGCTCCGAGAACACCGGGTCGGTCAGCCACCACTGGCCGCGCAGTTTCATCAGCACCGTGGAATGGCCCAGGCGATACAGGCTCCGGTCGGGCACAGCGTCCAGTTCGGCGCGGCTCAGTCGCCGGATGGGAACGGGCGATGCGGGCACGGTACCCGCAGGTTTGTTGAAGAAGAAATCCCACCACACGCGCAGCGTGGATTCGGGCAGATCGCCGGGGCCGGGCGGGCGCGGGTTGTGAAAGCGCCCCTCGCGCCACTGGGGCGATGATGGGTAATCGCCAATGGCGGAACGGAACATGACACGAGCGCTCAAGACGATCAGGATGATGAGAAAAAAACCGCCCACCAAACGGCGGGCCATAAAGCGACGCGGAAAATTCATGGGGGCGGGGAAATGGACGGGACCGCTTATCGGTGCGGAACGTGCTTCCGTCTGTCTTCATACAGAGCCGAGCAGCCTCACATACCCAAGTGCCTCTTGAAGAACGGCACGAGTTGGGCCAGGGCCTGACCGGTGGCTTCGGGTTGGTCGTACAGGTCGTAGTGGCTCGCGCCCGCGACGATCTGGATGCTCTTGTCGCCCGAGCGCGCGCGGCCGTAGAGCTCCAGCCCGTCGCGGTAGGAGCCGAAGCCGCCCGGCACGCTGCCGATGACGATGTGCAGCGGCTGGGTCAGCAGAACCTCGGCGAAGTGGAAGGCGTCCCAGCCCACGGCCGCGGCGGTGCTGGAAAAGCGCAGCCTGTTGGGCGAACCCGGCTGCCGGCCGCGCGGCGTGGTGTAGTACTTCACGGCCTCGACGACGTCGATGTCATTGATGCCGGCCTTCTCGCGCTCCTCCACGGAGTTCGGGATGTAGCCCACGATCAGCGGATCGGCGCCGCGCGCCTCGGCGGTGCGCTGCCGGGCGATGGCGTCCAGCGTCTTGATGGCGGCGTCGGGCGTCATGTCGCCCTCGCGCATCAGGCGGCCGTAGTTGGCGGCCACCACGGTGCCCACGGCCTTGAAGCGCCGCTCGGTCATCGCGGCATTGACGGCATAGCCGCCGCCACCGCACACGCCCAGCACGCCGATCTTTTCCTCATCGACATAGGGCAGCGTGACCAGGTAGTCAACCGCGCAACGGAAGTCCTCGACGCGCGTGGCGGGGTCTTCGCTGAAGCGCGGCTCGCCGCCGCTGGCACCCTGGGTGGAGGCGTCGAAGGCCAGCGTGATGAAGCCGGCCTTGGTTAGCGCCTCGCCGTAGACATTGCCGGCGGTCTGCTCCTTGCAGCTGCTGATCGGGTGGGCGCAGATGATGGCCGCGTACTTCCTGCCGGCGTCGAAGCCTTCCGGCAGGCGCAGCGTGGCGGCCACGTCCCAGCCGCGGTTCTTGAAGGTGACGGATTGAGTCTGGCTCATGGCATGCTCCTGATACGAAAGTGTGGATGAATTACAAATGAGCCCGGTAGAATGGCACGAGCTTGCCCAGGGCTGCTCCGACCAGGGTGGGCTGGTCGTACATGCCGATGTGGGTGCCGCCCTCGACGATCAGCAGGCCCTTGTCCTCGCTGGCAGCGCGGCGGAACAGGTCTTCGCTCATCCAGCGCGTGCCCGCCTCGCTGCCGGCGACGATCTGCATGGGCTGGGTCAGGAACAGCTCCACGTTATTGAAGGCGTCGTAGGTCACGAGTTGCGCCAAACTACGCGCGGGCAGTTGGCTGGGCGCGTTGCAGTGCTGCGCGCGCGCCGTGCGGTAGTAGTCGAAGGCCTCGGCCAGGTCGGCGTTGGGGGCGTCCTCGCGGCGTTGCGGCACGGTGGACAGGTACTGCGTGGGCGCGCCGC
>JBDHSG010000015.1:0-63018 GCA_039808005.1 Allobrachymonas sp.
TTTCGAACATGACGCCGACGCCGGCATTGAACAGGAACACCACGCAAAAGGTAATGGCCAGATAGGTG
This sequence comes from Allobrachymonas sp., assembly GCA_039808005.1. GTDB lineage: Bacteria > Pseudomonadota > Gammaproteobacteria > Burkholderiales > Burkholderiaceae_C > Brachymonas. The sequence continues at coordinate 69 of JBDHSG010000015.1, forward strand.
CCGGCGATCTTCACGAACAATTGCAGCTGCTTTTTCATCGTGGTGCGGGGCGCATGACTGTCGGCCTGCGAAAAATCGATGCTTCTCGCCTGCTTGCTCTGGCGGACATGGAACAGCACGTAGCAATAGCGGATCACCGCTGCCGACACGAAGCACAGGAGGTAGATTCCCCCCGCTTTCCAGCCGAGCAGAGGCACCATGATGGGTAACTGGTAGGTGAATATCTGCTTGACGTTGAGGGATGTTCCGTTGAGGATGGCGCCCAGATAGGTGTCCTTTTCCGTGATCTGGCGCTGGCGGTACAGTTCCGACAACATGGCGTTGGCGCTCAGCACCGAGCCAAACGCAACCAGTGAAGCGGCGATGACGGTGTCGGGCAGGCCGATGCGGGCCGTAAAGGGTTTGCTGAAGGCGGCCAGATGCTTCAGGAAGCCTTTGGCCACCAGCAGATAGGTGATCATCAGCGAAACGAACGTGGTTAGCAGCGTTTCGGGGACGAACCCTTCCATTTGCTGCAGGGTGAGCAGGGCCGCATCAGTGATGGTCGAAGGATTCATGTTCATGATCCGAATGGTGGTGGTCCAGTTCGCCCAAGGACCGCAATACGTGCATGTGGACATGGCCGTGGCTGTGGCGGATGTCGGTCTGCACGCCATATACGTCGGCCATTGTTTTTTCGGTGATGACTTCCTCGGCGGAGCCGCTGCAATACACATCGCCCCGGTGCAGCATCACGATGGTGTCGCAATACCGCGCAGCCAGGTTCAGGTCGTGGATGATCAGAAGCACGCCCAGACCGCGTTCCCGGGCCAGCCTGGCGATGGTTTCGAGAAGATCCAGCTGGTGGCGAACGTCCAGATTGCTGGTGGGCTCATCCAGAATGAGGTAGGGCGTTTCCTGCGCCAGGGCGCGGGCCAGCATGACCTTTTGCGCCTGCCCTCCGCTGAGGCTCGTCATGTCGCGCATGGCCAGATGTTCCAGGTCCAGTTGGGCGAGCTTTTCCGCCGCCAGTTGCAGATCGTGCTTCGAGGGCCGCCAGCCCATGTGCGGACGACGGCCTGCCAGCACGGTTTCAAAAACCGTGGCGGGAAACCGCGACGGGATGTTCTGCGGAACGTAACCCAGCAAGCTGGCAAGCTGCTTGCGCTCCATGTCCCGTGTGTCGGCACCATCGATCGTTACATGCCCGGCCAGCGGCTTGAAGATGCCTGCAATGCATTTCACCAGCGTGGTTTTGCCGGTTCCGTTGGGGCCGGCAATGCACACGATGTGTCCCTTGGACACTTCCAAGGAAATGTTCTTGAATATGGGGTGCACGCCATATCCGAATGCCAGATCATGCACCCGCAACATCACCAGTTCTCCCGCGTGCGGCGCATCAGCAAGTAAAAGAAGAAGGGGACGCCCAGTAGTGATGTGACGATGCCGATCGGAATGATCTGCGGAGCGAGCAGGGCGCGGCCCAGAACGTCGGCGCACACGACCAGCGCGGCGCCGACAACGGCGGAAGCGGGCAGCAGATATTGGTGGTCGTTGCCGATGGCCATGCGCGTGATGTGCGGCGCAACCAGGCCGACAAAGCCGATGACGCCGGTGAAGCAGATGGCGCCAGCCGTGGCAAGCGAGGCCAGGGCAATGCTCCACAGGCGCAGCCGCTCCACATTGACTCCGGATATCTTGGCCGTGTCGTCTCCCATCGCCAGCAGGTTGAAATCCCATGCATGCCAGAGCAGCAGGGGCGTTGGCAGGAGCACCATGCCGGTGGTCAGGGCAATTTCTATCCATCCTGCCTTGGACAGGCTGCCGAGCGACCAGAACACGATGTTGACCAATTGGTCAACCGTTCCCAGGTACTGGCCGAGCGACGTGAGCGCCGAGAACAGGAACATCTGTGCCACGCCGGTCAGTATCAGCGTTTCGGACGAGGCACCCTTCATCCGGGCGATGGTGAAGATGAAACCGGCCGAAAACAGGGCGCAGGCAAAGGCGCCAAGAGCCACTGCCAGGTTGGATGGCGTTGCTCCGGCAAACAGGATGACGCACACCGCGCCAAACCCGGCTGCAGACGAGACCCCCAATGTGGATGGGGAGGCGAGCGGGTTGCGCAGGACCGCCTGAAAGACCGTGCCGGAAATGCCCAGGCCGAATCCCACCAGCGTGGCCATCACTGCGCGCGGAACGCGCAAGGCCCAAAGGATGGCGTGCTGCTGGCCATTGTCAGTGAACAGTGCCCGCATGATTGCTGGCAACGACATGTCTGCGGCGCCGTAGGAAATCGACACGATCACACTCGCGGCCAGCAGCAACAGCATCGCGGCGAGGAACAGCCAGCGCCGGGTGTTGTAGGCCGTGTAGTTGCGGTAAACGTCGTCAATCGCCATGTGTGTCGTTCATTGTTGGGGATGCGGATCGGAGAAATACCGCCCCTGGAAGGGTTTGCGCAAGAACGTCTCCATGTAGTGCCTGTGCAACGCGTCTGGGTCCACCCCTTGCATGTGCGCCGGATATATCCACTGTGCCATGTAGGCCAGCGCGATCGCCGCTCGTGGGCCCGACACCATGGCACCGTTCATCACATGGACCCTGCCCTCCTTTACGGCCTGGATGTGCGCCCATGCAGGGCGGGCGACCAGCCGGTCGCGCAACTGGTTGTAGAAGGCGGCATCCTGCAGTCCATAGCCTTCTGTTTTGCCGGACAGCTTCAGGATGATGTCGGGATTTTCGGCCACGATCCATTCGGGGGCGACTCTGGGGTATGCCGTATCCAGGCCGGCAGCCACGTTCAGTCCGTTGGCCATTTCGCACAACTGGTGCATGCCCGATCCGGGTGCGGCGGCCCTGTAATCGCCATAGTTCTCGAGGTACACGCGGGCCTTGGAAGACACCGGCGCGGTCTGCTGCCGCACGGTCTGGATGATGTCCTGCTGCCAGGCGTTGAAACGCTGGGCTTCGGGCTGCTTGCCCAGCGCCTGTCCCAGCTGGAGCATTTCCTGCGCCAGGGTGTCGATCCGGAAAAGATCCATCCGCAGTACGCCAATTCCCAGTGGCTGGAGCTTTGTTTCGAGATGGGGCGCAACGCCGCTGTAATGGATGACCACATCGGGTGCCAGGCGGGCGATGGCCTCGATATTGGGCTCGCTCCATTTGCCGACGTGGGGCTTGTCCACCATGTCCGGCCACAAGGGCGCTTCGGAGGCAATGTCCGAATACACCCCCACGATCCGGTCGTCTGCATCAAGAATGCGCAGGGCCTCGAGCGCATCGGAGTTGAGCACCACAATTTTCCGGATGGGAGTGTGGATCCCCGCAGGCGCAGTTGCGGACCCTGGGCCTGCTGGCTTGCGGATCAAGAAATAACCAATACCTGCGCTGCCCAGCACAAGCAACAGCAGGACAGCCCATTTGCGGAAAGGATGGTTCATTTCATTGAATTGCTTTTACGGCCAGATTGACAGAAACAGCGCAGTATTGCCCTGGCTGCCGCAACTGGGGAAGCATACAACCTTCCAGTGGCATCTTTGGGTTAGAACTCACCAGCGACTTCAACGAAATACGAGCGGCTGGGTGCGCGATAAACGCCCGCGAAGTATTTCCGGTTGAAGGCATTGTCGACGGCCAGGGAAACCTTCAGGTTCTTGTTGATGCGGTATGCGCCCTTGAGGTTGACGATGGTGTACGGATCACGCGAGCCCGTTACCCCGTTGACGACATCGTCGTTTCGCTCATTGCCGTACCGTTTGGATGCATGGTGCAGCCAGCCGGATGCGCTCCAGGGGCCGCCGTTCCATTCCAGTCCCAGGTTGGCCGTGGTTTTGGGAACGTCCGCGAACTGTTTTCCTACTGTATCGGGCGCCGTGACGTTTTCCTGGATGCGGGTTCTGTTGAGGGCTGCCGATGCCAGCAGGGTCCAGTTGCTGCCGATTTTTTGACGAAAATCGATTTCCAGCCCATAGCCGCGTGCCCTGCCGAGGTTTTCCCGCCTTCTCTCGGTTGCGTATGTCCGCGTGTAGATCATGTTGCGCAGCTGGTTGAGGTAAAGCGTGGGCTTGAGCTCGGCCCCTGTCCATGGACGCAGGTCGGCGCCAATGTCCCAGGTAATGGCCGTTTCGGGCTTGAGGTCGGGGTTGAAGACATAGGGAGGGGTCGTTCCCGAAAAGGAGCCATACAACTCGAACGGCGTCGGGGTGCGGAAAGCCTTGCCGACGCTGGTGCGCAGGGACACCGCGTCGTTTACACGGTAGTGCAGTCCCAGCTTGGGGCTGATGGCGCTTTGGCTGTAACTCGGCAACCTGACCATGGGTCTTACGGTTCCGGCGCCGTCCAGGTCATAGTAGCCGCCGCTGGTTTTCCATTTGTCCCAACGCAGGCCCGCCGTGACCGTGAATGCATCGGTGACCGCGATCTCATCCTGTATGAACAGGCCGATGCTGCGGGTCTTGCCTCCGCGCAATTCGGTATTGCTGATTTTGGAATCGATGTTGCGCCAGTCGCTCAGGCTGTAATTCGATATGTCCACTTTTTCGTTGCGGATGGATGCGCCTGCGACCACCACGTGCTTGTCCAGAGGGCTGAATGTATATTGCGCGTCCCCGTAGACGGTACGGTTGGGCCGGCTGCTCATGCTGCCCGGGGCTCCGTTCAGGTACTCATTCAGGGGATTGCCGCCGCGGGGCGGGTTGACGTACCAGTTGGTTTTGGATTGCAGCAAGCCCGCATTCAGCCGCAACCTGCCGGGGCCTACTCCTGTTTCCAGGCTGGTCTGGAACAGGTCGGTGACGTTTTTGCCGGGCCCCAGGTAGTTGTAGTGGTAGCTGTTGCCGGAAGGGAAGTTGGCAGAAGTGCTGTTAGGGAAGAATTCCTCGCCGGTGCCCGCATTGCGCAGATAGGTGATCGGTGCGCCATATTCGTTTTCGTACTGGTTGCGGCTAAAACCCAGCCGCCATTGGCCGTTGTCGGGCAGGTCGAGTGCGGCCCGCAGGGTGACGCTGCCTTCGCGCCATTGATTGGTACCGGCCTCTCCCACTACATGTTGGGGGGCGCCAGTGACAGTGGTGCTTGCGTAGCCACCAACGGTTCCCGAAGGCAGGGTTCGCATTTGCGCCAAGGTGGCGCGGTAGCCGTCGGTATCTGCCATGTTGAAAGAGGCAAATAACGACAGGCCGGAGGCGAACTTGTCGCCATACGATACATAGGTGCGCTTGAGGTTCTGCATGGCAGTGTCGCTATCGAGACTGCTGCCATATCCCAGCCTGAACGTAAATTCGCGCTTTTGCGGCATTTGCGACACGTAGTTCACCACGCCGCCCATGGCGCTGTTGCCGTACAGGCTGGCAGCGGCACCCAGTGCAACCTCGACGCGCGAGAAATCGCTGCCGCTGATGCCGGCGAAGTTCACCCCGCCGGTGTATCCGCTATTGATGGGCATGCCGTCAATCATGACCAATGTGCGGCTGGCGCTGGCGCTGTTTGGCATGCCGCGCAGGGAAATGGATGCACTGGTATCCATCATGCCTTTGCTGCGGGTACTGAACACGCCAGGTATGTTGTTGACCGCCTCATCCAGGGTTTTGAGGTTGCGTGACTGCATCTGGTCCTGCGTCACTACATACGTGGCCCCCGGCGTTTCGTCTGTCATGCGCGCCGTGCGCGTGGCCGTTACCACGGTTGCTTCCAGCCCGCTGTCGGTTGCTGCGGTTGGGGTCTGGCTTGCTGCTGCACCCGAGGCGGCTTGTGCCGGCGCTGCGGCGGCCGCAGGAGCCGATTCGGTCTGGGCGAAGCTGATGCCATAGACGCAGGTGGCAAGAATGAAAGTAAGCTTGTTTAGACGAAATTTCATATGCGTGGACGCAAAAGGTTGGTGGCTGAGGGGGGAACCAGCTTTGCTCTGGGGAAATTCAGTGGAAATGCCGCTAGAGCCGAGCATGTTTCATATAATTTGACAATGATATAACAATCATGTTTCTTATGTAACAGTTGTAATCGCTAGAGAATGATTCGTTGTTTTTTTGTTGCATGATGCCCCGCCTCCTTGCATCATTGAGCAGGTATTCAACAAGGCCGTATTGCCCGGATCGGGAGCGAGTTGGCTCATTCAGTGACAGCCGTTGGAGCAGTATTCTCCAGCCAGTTTTCCTAAATTTGCCGCATAATCTCCTATGCAATTTTCGTCATGTGGAGTGATTCAGTCCTTTCCGGAATAGGAAACTGAATACGTTTTGGCAAACGGTTATGAGGAGCGAATATGGCAGACGGCGCAGTCAAGAACGACACATATCTGGAAGGCCGGCAACTGGAGGCGCAGGCGCGCCAGCAGAACTCTGCGTCCGCCTGGCTGGCCTTTGCCGGCATCAAGGCCTCCAAGGGCAGTTATCCGTTGGCCGCGATGGGGTATATGAACGCAGGCGATGCGCATGCGGCTGCCGCAGAACATGATGCGGCGGCCGATGCATACGGCAAAGGAGTTGCCATTGCCATCAAGGGCAAGCTCAAGGAAGCGGGCCTGTTCCTGACATCCAAGCTGGCTGCGCTGCACGAACGGCAGGGGCGTTACGCGCACGCTGCGGCCACGTACGAGAAATTTGCCGATTTCTGCGAAGCCCAGCAGGCCTGGTTCCTGGCAGCCGATGCTTGTGAGCATGCGGCCGAGATGATGAAGGCCGATGGCCGTGATCTGTCCGGCTATCGCCGGCCCGCCGAACTCTGGCTGCGCAACGCCGAATACTGGGTGGGCAAGGATGCCGGAGACGAGGCCTGGAGCAGGGATCGTGCGGCGCTGTACATGGAGGGCATCGCCAAATGATCGGCATTCTTTTCCATGGCCCCGAGGTGTTCGATACCGGCTGGGCTGCGCGGCTGATGGCTATGTTTCCTGGCGCACGGTACATGCTGGCGGGGACCATGTCGCGTACCGCGCTGTTCGACAGCGGCTTGCAGGGCGTGGAGACACCCGGAACCATGTGTTCGCCGGCCGCGCAGGCGCTGGCCACGGATTGCGACATCATCCTGCTGGCAACGTGCAGCAAGTCGGCCGAAGCGGGGCTTACGCTCGGGAAGATCGTGGTGCAGAAACTGGAGAACGTGCAGCCTTTCATCCAGGCCGAATGCACCGGAATGGTTTATGCGGTGCACGCTGGCAACTGTCCGCCCGACGTTGCCGCTGCATTGCAGACGCTGGGTTTTGCGCAAACGGATTCGCCCGAGGCCAGCATCGACACCTGGCGCGAAGGCGCACGCCTGTACCGGCGCATGCGCACGGCGCAGCGGGGCGACTACGTGCTGGTCGACGGCATTTTCATCGGCAAGGCGCAGGGCGGCGACGTGGTACTCGCGACCGAAGGAAGGCGCATCGTGGAAGTGCGCGGCGTGGACGTGAAGGAACATGGCCTGGAAAAGATCGAACGCTTCGGCGGTGTGGACCTGGCCAGCGCCAAGCTGGCTTCTACCGCGCAGCTGCGCTCGGACGCGGTGGATGCGCGGATCAGCATGTCTGACGGCCAGGGCGTGGTGTTCATCGACCATGCGGGCATGCACGTTTACGAGCTGGCGCGCGAATGTGCGGGGGCCGTGACGGTGGGCGACGATACCACCGCGGTCACCGCCGACATCTTGCGGCGCTTTGGCGTTCCGGTGATTGGCGTGGTGGATGGCGACAGCGACAGCCTGCACACCAGTGGCGCGTTTGCCCCCGGTTCCGTGGTGCTGACCGTGAAAGCCGATGATGAGGCCGGCCTGCGGGTGCAGAAGGAAATATTCCAGGGCGGAACCCGCTCCAGCGCGCCTTTTGAAGACATCAGGGACAGGGTGATGGCGCTGCTCGCGCCCGAAGTGATTGCTCGCGCGGATCACTGACGTGGACGTGCAGCCGGCGGGCTGCATGCTGCGACCGTCCATGCCAGGCGCATGCCGGTTCCGGTGGCTTTCTGCATATGGCGCCCCTCTTCGATGACCAGGTTTTGCAGCAAATAGTCTTTCAACAGGGCGTTGAGCCTGCTGTCGTCGGCAGGCACGGCATAGCGCTTGCGGTATTCGTCCATGGCCTCGTCAAACGAGTCGTAGCCCATGCGCATGGTGCGAGATATCACCGTCGCGTCAGCGTATATGCCCATGCTGTAGAGCAGATTGAAAATCACCTCGGCCTTGGGGATGGGTGTGAAGTCCTCGCCGTGCAGCAGCGGCCAAAGTTTTACCGCATCCACATCCCACACTTGCGGACCCAGATGCCAGTAAAACAATACCCGGTTGCGAGCCACGGACAGGATCTTTTTCACGGTATCAAGCAGGTCGAGCATGCCAAAGGCGAATGAGATGACCACCAGGTCATAGGGGACTTGCAAGTCCTTGCTTGCATCCACGTCGTCCCACTTTTTTTGCACCACGTGCACATTGCGCAGGCCAAATTGTTCGATGTTTTCGCGCAGCACGGTGGCCATGCCGTTAGCGGGTTCCACTGCCGTGACGTGCGTCACCTTTTCCGCTAGCGGCACCGCCAAATTGCCTGGGCCCGAGCCAATATCGAGGACGCGCCAGCCGGGCTGCACTTCGGCCAGCACATCAGCCACACGGCTGCCGTTGCCTTGTTCGCGTTCCAACGCACGCTGCCAGTATTTGCGGGCTTCGGCGACCTCGTCCCAATTCTGCCAGCATTCCATGCGGCGTCCCGATGCGCGCGCTATTTCCTGTGTGCCGCGCCAGATGGCGTTCCAGTATTCGGGCTGCGAAGGGCTTAGCGAAGCAATGGTTTGCGCTACCGTCGGGTGGATGGTGGTGGTGGCCATTGCGGGGATTCCTGCAACCTTGTTCATGCGGTTAACCTTTCAAACCATTTAAAAATCGTTCAACGCTTTGGGCGGTCCTGGTGATGGCGGGCACGGGGTATCGGGCGTTTCGTGCAGGCTTCTTGCATGCGGTCGGGTGGAATTACCACTCCAGTCCGACTTTCAGGGCTGCGCTGAAGGGCGCTCCCGCCATGTAGCTGGCAGCGCCACCCATGTTGTCGTCGGAGGCGTTGATCACGGCCACGTATTTGCGATTGAACAGGTTGTTGAGTTCCAGCCCCGCCTTGAGGGTGGCGTTGCCCAGCGCCTTCTTGCGGGTGTAGTGCAGCGCCAGGTCGGCCACCACGTGGCTGCCGATGCGCTCGGCGTGCGCGGCATCGCCGAAGCGCGTGCCCAGATAGCGTACGGACGGGCTGATTTCAAAATTGCCCCAGCGGTAACTCAGCCCCGTGCGCGCCATCAGGCGCGGGATGTCCACCACTTGCCGCCCTTTGCTTCCGGGCGCGCCCGTGATGTCTGCGTCATAGGTGAAGTGGGTGTAGGTGGGATTGACGAAAACGCTCAGGCGATCGTTGACATAGGCGTTGAACGCCATTTCCAGCCCATAGCTAGTGGCCCGTCCCACGTTCTGCTGGTATTGCACCGGCCTGCCGTTGACGATGACGCGCGAATCGGCGATGGTGGTCAGCAGGTCCTTGTGTTTGCCGTAGAACAGGGTAGGAGACAGGTCGAAATGTTCGCCTTGGTACCGCATGCCCAGATCGAAATTGCTGGTTTTCGCGATGCTGTAGCCGTCGAACATGTTTTGCAGCGTGACACCCGCCGCCACGAACGCAGCGCGGTTGTTGTTGTAGGTGTTGATCAGCGGCATGTAGGAATAGGGCCGGACGAAGTTGCGGCCCGCGCTGGCCTGCAACTGGGTTTGCGGCGTGAGGTCGTAGGCTAGTCCCAGGCTGGGCAGCCAGATGTTGTGGGTTTGCGCTTTGCGGTCGTAATCCGGCGTGCGGATGGGGGTGAAGGTGGGCCCCGGTCCGGTCATGTACCCATCGCTGGCGGCGTCGGCAAAACTGAAATGCTTGAGGCCCACCTGCCAGCTGAGCTTGTCCGCTTTGCCAGAGAGTTTCAGATAAGGGCTGCGGATGTACGCGGTGCCCGAGGTGCCATATATGCCCACCCCGTTATAGACCAGACCGCCAGGCGTGATGCGGTAATTGCTGCTGGCAATGTTTGAATCCGAACTTTCCCAGTGGTAGCCCAGCATCCCTTGCACAGGCCCGAAATCGGATGCCACTTCGGCAATGAGGCCTGTGCGCTTGATGTCGCGGTTGCGCAGTTGCACCCTGCCGCCCTGCTGGGTCTGTCCCTGATAGATCCGGGAATCTTCTTTCGCGTAATACGGCTTCAATGTGACCTTGGTCGATACGCTCGGGTGCCAAGTGAAGATGGCCAGGGCGTCGTCGTTGCGGTAGGTGCCGCGGTTGTAGCCGTAGTACAAATAATCCTGGGCGGCACTGCCGGTGAGCGAGGGGTTGAAATCCAGCTTGTAGTTGGCCGCCAGATCGCGCGTTTGCGCATAGGTCATGGCCCGGTACAGATGCTGATCGAGCTTGTTGTGGTTGAACCAGAGCTTCAGGTCCATGGTCTCGCCCAGCGGCTGGCTGAGCGTGACGTTTGCATTCACCCGGGGGCCGAGTTCTCCAGGGCCGCGCCATTTGTCGCTTTTGCCATAGGAAGTGGCGGCCGTGAGGGCCGTGCCGGAGGCATTCAACTGGCCCGACTCGATGCGTGCCGAAAACCGGCGGTAGCTGTCGCTGCCCAGCGCTACGCCCACGTTGCCCGCAAATTTGTCGCCCGACCATTTGGGGCGCAGTACGATTGAACCACCGCGCGAGCCCACGCCGCCGCCGATGTCGCCGGGCGTGGCGCCCTTGTACACCGATATGTCGGTGAAGTTCTGCAGGTCGTACAGGTAGTCGCGCGGGCCGGTGGGGTTGCCGCCATAGTTGGGCACACCCTCCACGGTCAGTCCACCCAGGGAGGCGCTCACACCGCGTACCCGCACGTTGGACTGCTCGGCGGCCAGGCCGGTGGCGTCGGTGCTTTCGGTGTTCACGCCGGGTAGCATGTCGATGGCGTTGTGCACGCTCGTTTCGGCCTTGCGGCCCTGCCGCTCGATGCCTTCGGATGTGATGGCCGTGCCGGTGTATACCGTTTCGTTGGCTTGGCGGGTCGGCACGATCAGTTTCGATGCCGTGACTTCAGTGGCGGGCAGCAAGACATCGTCTTGTGCGGAAGCCGAAAGGGAGGCCAGTGCAAGCACTACTGCCAGCGAGAGGAGATGGGCTTTTATTTTCATAATAAATTATTTATACATCTTAAAATTAGATGTAAAAAACCGCGAGGGTGTCCATCTGTCCGTTCATGGGATGGGCGCAACAACCCCGTGGGATGAAGAGGGTCAGTCAGAGTGAAAAGCGTCTGTCTGCAATTCCCGTGGCGGGTTCATGCTTGGTCAAGGCAACCGCGGCACAGCATTCTGCCGTTTACCTCGATGAGCTTGCAGCCCATCACGGGCTCGTCGCATCGGTCGCAAGGTTTGGAGGGCTCCATATGCGCTGGGGGCGGCAGTTCCTGCTGCACGGCGGCAATGGTGAACAGTTCGTCATCGGCCGTTTCCAGAATGGCGTCGCTGCGTTGCTGGTGCAGTTGCTGGAATTCGGTCTTTTCGGCTTCGCTGGCGGTTTTCTGCATCATTTTTTGCAGCAGTTCACCGTGGCGACTTCCGGCCTCAAAAGGGCGTTGTCTGGTGCAGACGCGCACGCCCTTGCCGGTTTTGCGGTCCATCAGCGTGAGCGCCATCTTGCCGTAATCCTTGTAGATGAAGTTGCCCTTGCCAAAGGTGCAGCCGGTGAGCACCTGCACCGCATCGGCGCTGCAGGCATCGGTTTCGACGATGGCCACCAGTTCCTCATCATCGGCGCGCTGTTGCTGCTGCAGATAGTGCATAGCGGCTTTCGCCGCCTTGTAGCCGATCGACAGGCCGGGGCATACATGCCCGTGGAAGTCGGCGCATTTCCGGAAATCTTCGCTGGTACGGATCTGTTGGGCATTCATGAACGGGTTCTCCTTGGATTGAAAAATGAGATGACGGATAGGGAAAAAGCTGGTCGGCATTTCTTGCCGCATGGCGCATGTTTACGAAGGACCAGACCTGAGGCAGTGCCACGTTTGCCGCCTATCGAAAGACGATCTTTTCGCCCAATGCGTCGTAGATGGTGCGCATCTGGCCATACACTGGTTTGCCCACCATGAACAGGTAGACGGCGTCGGCTTTCTGGGCCACGTTTACGTCGGCGAACTGCTTCGGATAGAGCGCCTTGCCCACAGCATAGGCATTGGCGATCATGGTGTCGATGTTGGTGGTGTAGCTGTTGAAGGGGTGCAGGCGATACACCTGTCCTTTCTGAAATGCCTGCAGTGCACGGTAGAACGGTGGATTCTTGGCGTAGTCGGCACTGATGATGTCCCGGCCGCCGCTGTCCACAAAAATGATGGACGGATTGAGCTTGAGCAGCCGTTCCTTGTCGAGCCTGAGATAGGTGCCGCTGTCGGCTCTGAACTGCTTGGCCAGGTTGTTCACGCCCACCCAGTCGAACGGTGGATAGTTCTGTTCGGTGCTTTCGATGCCGTGTGCGCCGCGCTGGCCAATGCCGCCTACATAGGCGCTGGCGCGTTGTGAAGCTGCCAGTCCGGCCGTGCGTTTTTGCAGATCCTGCTGTGCCTGATGGATGAAGGCAATCACCGCTTCTGCGCGTTGCGCACGTTGCAGGATTTTTCCCGCCAGGCGAAGGGACTCGTTGAGGGCATGGTCGAAGCTGCCCACGCCGTTGCCGTAACTGAGCACCACTACCGGTACGCCAATGGTTTGCTGCACCTCGTTGGCCAAGCGGGCGTCCATATAGGTGGCAAAGATCACCTGCGGGCGTACGCTGAGCAGCGCTTCCAGGTCTGGTTTTTTGTTGATTTCGGCCGATCCACCTTTGGTGGCGCGGGGCAGGCGGGCCAGTTCCGGGTGTGCCAGCGCATAGGGCCTGCCTGCGGGACTGCCTTTTTCCTGGTCTTCCACGCCCACGACACGATCAGTGGCCTGCAGGTAGGTGATGAGCCGTAGTGCGCCGGGGCCGAGCGCCACGATGCGATTGACTGTTGCCGGAACGGTCACGCTGCGCTTGGCCATATCCGTCACCCGAACGGTTTGCGCCTGCACGTTCCAGCTCGCCGCAGACAGCGCCACGACGGCCATGGCGTTTTTCCAGAGGGATTTCATCTCGCTTGCTCCTTCAGCAATGGGTATGTGCTGCGCGCGGGGCTGGTACCGTTACCGACGATGGCGCGCTGCGTGTTCGGCCTGCAGCTGCGCCATCCAGTCGGGTACGACCACGGTGTCGTTGGCCGCATGAAAACTGCCGGTGTGTGGCTTGATGTCGAGCACAGGGCTGCCATCGACAGCCTCCAGTCCCTGAACCACGAGCACGTTGCCCCTGCGCTCCAGCAGGCGCGCGACGGTGACCAGGATGGGATTGGGGCGCGCCGGGCTGCGCGTGGCGAAAATGCCTTGCTGGGCGATGTCCTTGCGGCCCATGGGGTGCACCTTGCGCATCTGGCGCTGTCCTGGGGTGAGCAGGTGCGGCCAGTAGAGCACCATGATGTGCGAATAGCCCTCGATGCCGTCGAGCAGCTCTTCCCATTGCGGATCGATCACGATTTCGGCCTGGATGTCTTCATGGTGCGGATGGGTGTGCTGCCCCTGTTCCAGACCCTGGTTTTTGTCATCCCTGAAAAAGTGCGGTTCGGCCACGCTGCTGCGCACGGCGCCAACGGCTGCGATGGTCATGGGCAGCGTGTCCGCTGCCGGTGCGTCATCGTGCATGTGCGCATGGCCGTGGTGGTGGGCATGGCCTTGCGGATGCGCATGGAGGGTGTGATCGTGGTGGTCGTGGCGATGCACCTGGGCAGGAACCGGATCATGAACGTGCGGCTGCCCGCTGGCGTGTTCGTGCCCATGCCCGTGTGTCTGTTCATGGCCGTGGTGGCCATGCGGGTGCGGCTGGCGGGGATCGTCATGGATGTCGGAATGGCTCATGGCAGGGTCCTTTCGATGGGTGTTCAACGATTTAAGCGGAGTCTTTCGGGGCTATGCGGGCACCACGGTCGGGTGGCCATTGCATTCATGCAGCGACACCGGTACGCCGTAGACGCGTTCGACCAAATCGGGCGTGAACCCCGGACGGTCGGTGATGGCCTGCACCTTCTGATCTTTGAGAAACAGGAACCTGTCGCCAAAGCGCAGCGCCATGTTCAGATCGTGGATGGCAACCACCGCTGCCAGCCTGTGGGTGTGGGCCACATCGCGCACCAGCCGCATGACTTCGATCTGGTTCCTGAGGTCCAGGTTGCTGATGGGCTCGTCCAGCAGCAGAACACCCGGCGATTGGGCCAGCGCCTGGGCAATGATCACCTTTTGCAGCTGTCCGCCGCTGAGGCTACTGACCGGGCGCATGGCCAATTGGTTCAGGCTGAGCTGGTTCAGGACTTGCTCCACGATGGCATAGTCGCTGTCGCGCAGCGACCATCGCACGTGCGGGCGGCGGCCGATGAGCACGGTTTCGAATACGCTGAGCTGGGTTTCGGGATGTTTTTGCGGCACATACGCCAGGTGGTGCGCCACCTCGCGCTGCGGCATGTCGAAAACGGCCTTTTCGTCAACCAGCACCTGCCCGTGCGTGGGCGAAAGGATGCGGTTGATGCACTTGAGCAGGGTGGATTTGCCCGCCCCGTTCACGCCGAGAATGCAGAGCAGTTCGCCAGGGTGCACGTCGAAGGTGACGTTTTCCAGAACAGCAGTGCTGCGATAGGCAAAGTCGATGCCGGATACGGACAGTTTCATCGGTAGCTCTTGACCAGCATATACAGGAACATGGGGGCGCCCAGGCAGGAAGTGATGACGCCTACGGGCAGGCTGCCCGATCCGATGATGACGCGGCCAATGGTGTCGGAGGCCAGCAGCAGCACCGCGCCCAGTGCACAGGAGAACGGCATGGTCAGGCGGTAGTCGGCCCCGACCAGGCGGCGCGCCATATGGGGCGCAACCAGGCCCACAAAGGCAATCACGCCAAAAAAGGCCGTGGCCAGGGCGGCGACCAGCGCCGCGACAATGACGCCGGCCATGCGCGTCTGCACCACGTTCACGCCCAGCCCCTTGGCCGATTCCGCGCTCGAGATCAGGGCGTTCATGTCCCAGCGTTTGCTGTACAGATAGGCGCTTGCCAGGACCACTCCGCCTCCCATCAGGGCGACTTCCTGCCAGCCGGCGCGGGCGACGTCACCAAATGTCCAGAACACCACCATGGCGAGTTGGGTGTCGCTGGCCAGGAATTGCAGCAAGATGGTGCCCGAGGTGAACAGCGAGGACAGCGCCACACCGGAGAGCACCACAGCTTCGGTCGACAGGCGCCGCAGACTTGCCAGTATCAGCACTACTGCCGTGGCTCCCATGGCGCCGGCAAAGGCAAAAGCGGTAACCAGATACATTCCTGCCTGAAACAACACGATGGATGCGGCTGCGCCGAATGCTGCGCCCTGGCTGATGCCGATGGTCGACGGCGATGCCAGCGGGTTCTTGAGCAGGGTCTGGATCGTCAGGCCCGCCAGCGCCAATCCCCAGCCGCAGACCAGCGCGCCCGCCACGCGCGGCATGCGGATGCGCCAGATGGCGACTTGCATGGCCGTTTCTCCTTCTCCAAGCAATGCCTGCAGCAATTCTCCAAGTGAAATGGGGTAGGCGCCATAGCGGATAGCGAACAACGCAATGGCTGCCAACATGCCCAGCAAAAACAGCAGCCACAGCCAGCGTTGATAGCTGTGGGCCAGGTATTGCCGGGTCATGTTGCCGTTGGTGCGGTGATCGATCCCATGGGTGTGCCAGGCATGCGGGGATGCATGGACCGGGCAATGCTGGAGGCCAGGATGCCCAGTCCCAGCGCTGGCCGAAGCGCTGTCGGCAGGCTGAACATGTGAGCGGCCTGCCGACGTTTGCATGTCTTTCAATATGTCCGCAGGGTTCTTTGACGGGTGATGGTGCTGCACGGTCGTTTTTTAACGCGTCTGGCGTCCAGGTTTTTTTGACCAGAAGATTAAGAAAACAATTAATTGTATGAACTATATCAAAATTTATATTCAGTACTGAATGCCCCATATGGATGCTCAACTATTCGTGAAAGCGAGACCGGATTGCACTTGTGTGAGCCATCTGAAGCTGCGTTGCTGGGCAGGTGCTGGGGGACCGACCGCATGGGGTCGCCATGAACGCGGGTGCCAGCTACGCGTCGTTTCATCGCGTCGTAGGGGAAAAGGCCTGTCGCCAATCAAGGGATTCCCGCTGAAAAACGTGCCGCAAGCGAGCGCAGTTTGCCTGTCCGGAGGGGCTTTGCTGCCGGCCTGCTGGGCATTGGCTGTATTGCATACAAGGCGGGAAAAGCCGCTCGCTGGCCAGCAGCCTCTGTACGGCATGGCCTACCGGCTGCGGCGGCTTTGTGGGCCCTGGATATACGGTGCGGTCTATGTCAACGGCCAATGCCGGACCGTAGCGACACTGCCGTGCCCTCGGGGACTGGTGGGGGCGTTTGTGTTTTTTCAGATGCCCCGCAAGGGCGCTGGATCGACGTGGCGTCTGCGGGGCAGGCGTATCGGCCCGGGACTATCAGTGGCGGAAGTGGCGCACGCCACTGAACACCATCACCACGCCGCGTTCGTTGGCCGCGTCGATCACTTCCTGGTCGCGCATCGAACCGCCCGGCTGGATCACGCAGGTGGCGCCATGGTCGATTACCACGTCCAGCCCGTCGCGGAACGGGAAGAAGGCGTCGCTGGCCACGGCCGTGCCCTGCAAGCTCAGGCCGGCATGCTCGGCCTTGATGGATGCGATGCGTGCCGAATCCAGGCGGCTCATCTGGCCCGCGCCCACGCCCATCGTCATGCCGTTCTTGCAGAACACGATGGCATTGCTCTTGACGAACGTGGCCACGTTCCAGGCAAACAGCATGTCCTGCATCTGTTGCTCGGTGGGCTGCAAGTGGGTAACCACTTGCAGATCGGCGCGTTGCAACTCGTGGTTGTCGGCGGTTTGCAGCAGGATGCCGCTGCCGATGCGCTTCATGTCCACCGCGTTCTGGCCCTTGTCCCAGGGGCGTGCGCCGCCCGGTGGCAGGGCGATTTGCATCAGGCGTACATTGGTCTTGGATTTGAAAATTTCCAGCGCCTCGGACGTGAAGGCTGGCGCCATCAGCACTTCGACGAATTGCGAGACGATCCGTTCGGCTGCCGCCTTGTCCAGCGGGCGGTTCAGCGCGATGATGCCGCCAAAGGCGCTGGTGGGATCGGTCTGGAACGCCTTGCTATAAGCCTCGGTGGCGTCCTGGCCGATTGCCACACCGCACGGGTTGGCGTGCTTGACGATCACACAGGCCGGCGCCTCGAATTGCTTGACGCACTCCCAGGCCGCATCTGCGTCTGCGATGTTGTTGTAGCTCAGTTCCTTGCCCTGCAGTTGCATGCCGGAGACGATGCTGCCCGGCGCAGGGTACAGGTCGCGGTACAGCGCCGCCTGCTGATGGCTGTTTTCACCATAGCGCAGATCCTGCACCTTGACGAACATGCCATTGCTCTGCCCCGGGAACTGCGTCAGCTGCGGCGGGCCATCGGTGTTGGCGGCATCGAAAGTGACGGACGACAGGTAGTTGCTGATGGCGCCATCGTACTGTGCAACGCGGTTGAAGGCGGCGACCGACAGGGCGAATTTGGTTGCCAGGCTCACCGCGCCCTGCGCCTTGAGTTCATCAATCACCTGGGCGTACTGGTGGGCGTCGGTCAGCACGGCCACGTCTTTCCAGTTCTTGGCCGCGCTGCGCACCATGGCGGGGCCGCCGATATCGATGTTCTCGATGGCGTCGGCCAGCGTGCAGTTGGGCTTGGCCACCGTGGCCTCGAATGGATACAGGTTCACGCACAGGATGTCGATGACACCGATGCCGTGCTGTTGCAGCGCCGCCATGTGTGCCGGTAGGTCGCGCCGCGCCAGCAGGCCGCCATGGATTTTGGGGTGCAGCGTCTTGACGCGGCCATCGAGCATTTCCGGAAAGCCGGTGTGATCGGCCACTTCGATCACGGGCAAGCCGTTGTCCTGCAGCAGTTTGGCGGTGCCGCCGGTGGAAAGCAGCGTTACGCCCATGGCGTGCAGTTCTTTGGCCAGTTCGACGATGCCGGTCTTGTCGGATACGGATAGAAGGGCGGTGAGTTGGTTCATGATCAAAAAAGTCAGGAAGGGTGAAATCGGACCGGGCCATCAGCCCATTCTGGAAAAGTTCATGGGAAACAGAGGGGGCGCACGCGTGAAAACCTGCTGGGCCATTTCCGTCTGCATGGAAATGGCGCCATGCGCATGAGATTCATCGGGGCTCGCCATTGGCCAGCATGCCGTGCTGTACCAGCAGCTTGCGCAACGTGTTGCGATTGATGCCCAGCCACTGCGCGGCCTTGCTCTGGTTGCTGCGGGTGCATTCCATCACCAGTTCCAGCATGGGCTTTTCCACCACCTGCAACAACATGTTGTACATGCCGGAGGGCTCTTGCCCCTGCAAGTCGTGGAGATACTTTTCCAGGTTGTTGCGTACGCAGGCTTGGAGTTGTTCGTGGGCCATGAAAGATCATCCGTTCTGGTGTTGGCGTGGCCGCCGTTTCAGGCGGCCAGCGGCAGTGCCTGCTCATGGCAGGGGGCTGCGCAGGATTCCGGCAGGCGCGTATGGGTTTCCTGCAAGCCGAGGAAGAATGCATCCACGGCCTGCATCTGTTCTGCGGCGGACTCCATGGTATTGACGCGCTGGCGCAGGAGTGTGCCGCCGGGCAGGCTGGCGACATACCAGTTGATATGTTTGCGCGCATTGCGCACGCCGGTGTATTCGCCGTAGAGACTGTAATGGTCATCCAGATGGCGCAGCAGGGCGTTGCGCACTTCGGCCACCGCGGGCGGCGGCAGCACCGCGCCTGTTTGCAGGAAATGGCCGATTTCGCGGAACAGCCAGGGTCGGCCCATGGCTGCGCGGCCAATCATCAATGCATCTGCGCCTGTTACGGCCAGCACGTGGGCAGCCTTTTGCGGGCTATCGATATCGCCATTGGCCACTACGGGAATACGGGTAGCGGCCTTTACGGCGGCGATGGTGTCGTATTCGGCTTCTTCCTTGTAGCCTTGCTCGCGCGTGCGGCCGTGCACGGTGAGCATGGCCACCCCCGCATTTTCGGCCTGGCGTCCCAACTGCACGGCATTGCAGCGCTGTGCAGACCAACCGGTGCGCATTTTCAACGTCACGGGCACACCGTGCGGGGCACAGGCCGCAACCACCGCGTCGATGATCTGCATGGCCAAGGGTTCATTCTGCATCAGGGCCGAGCCTGCCCATTTCTTGCACACCTTCTTGGCCGGGCAGCCCATGTTGATGTCGATGATTTGCGCGCCACGGTCGATGTTGTACCGCGCGGCATCGGCCATTTCTGCCGGATCGACGCCCGCGATCTGTACGGCGATCGGGCCCGGCTCGCCCGCGTGGTCGGCCCGGCGGGAAGTTTTCAGGCTGAGCCATAAATCGCGCCGGGACGTCACCATCTCGCTGACCGCGTAGCCTGCGCCGAACTGGCGGCAGAGCTGGCGAAACGGCCGGTCCGTTACGCCAGCCATGGGCGCCACGAACAGACGGTTGGCAAGAAGGAAGGGGCCGATCTGCATGGAAAATCGCAATGAAAACTTCACATTGTACCTGCTTGATTTTTATGCAATTTCCCTGATGGAGGGTGCATGACACCTTCTTGTAGGCGCTTGCGTTGTGCCGACAGGTCAAGCACAATTTATCCGTTGGCAGTTATCTATCAGTGTGTCGCCGTCAGGGCAGGAGGAGTTCCATGCGCACCCGTTTGAACGCGTCCCAGTTGGCCGAATTGCAGGCCGTGTTGCTGCAACGCAAAGCCGATATAGAGCAGCGCCTGCAGCAAGTCCATGACGGGCAGACACGTGCAGAGCATGCGCGCACCGTGCTGCTGCAAGATGGCGATGACGCGCCTCAGCGCAGCTCAGACCGCGAGGTTGACCTGGCTTTGAGCGACATGGGTGCAGTCGATCTGGCGCGGATTCAGGCGGCCCTGGATCGCATGGCTGCCGGTGTATACGGCATTTGCGAAGAATGCGGCGAAGAAATCGATTTTGCCCGTCTGCAACTGGAGCCGCAGACGGCCCATTGCGTCAATTGCAAGGCGCGCTGGGAAAAAGAAACCGGCAAGGCCGTTTCTCACCGCATGTGATCAGAACGCCCCAGGCCGAAAAGCTGGAGAGCCATCAGATTCACTCCCTGGGGCTGCACCTGCTGCTACCCTGCCTGAAAGGAGGGCAGGGCGCATGGGTGCGTGAAGACCCAAGGCAGATTCTCAGGGCGTCGTGGGCTGGCCGGTCGACACGGGAGGCGTGCTGACAGGGACTGCGCCAAGGGGCGGCTGGCTGCTGACGGCAGAATCGCTCACGATCTCAAAAACCTTGACGACCTTGACCACACCGTTGACGCCGCTGGCTGCAGCTGCGGCACGGTCGCTTTCCTGCTGGGTGGCGATGCCCATGAGGTAGACGACGCCATTCTCGGTGACCACCTTCACGGCGGTCGATTTCACGTTCGAACTGCCGGCCAGTACGGTCTTGACGCGTGCGCTCGTCAGCGCATCATTGGACGGTTGCGGGGTCTGCGGGCCCACTGTGATCTCGTTGACGATGTAGCGGATGTTGGGAACGGTCTTGATGGTGGCTTCCACCAGATCGCGGTCGGACTGCGCGGGCACCTGGCCGGTCAGCAGCACGATGCGGTTATAGCTGGTGACGCTGACGCGGCCGCGGGACTGCAGGGCCGAACCGATGCGATTGCCGCCGCGCAGTTCGATCGTTTCGTCATCGATCTGCGCGCCGGATGTGCGCCGGTCGGTTGCCAGCAGCAGACCGCCGACAACGCCGCCGATGACCAGCGGGACGCACGCGCTCAGGCTGCCGGCCAGCACGCCCGATACTACTGCCGTGCGCAGCAACGATCTCCAGCGGGAAGGCGAAACGGCATGGCTGGATGAAGATGCAAACCAGGACATGGCAAAAACTCCTCAGAAAAGCGTTCCCCGGCATGCCGGGTACAAACGTACAACGTGCGGCAATGCCGCCAACGACAGCATGATCATACAGAGGCTGGCTGGCGGTCTCTGTATCAAGCTGCATCAAAAGCGGCAACAATCCACGTCCATTGCCATGGAGGACCGGGTTGGTCGCAGGCCATCACGTCGAACCGGCAGGGCGGCATTTCGGGGAACTGCTGCAGATACCGCTGCGCGGCATGGATGATGTGGCGCTGCTTGACGCTACTGATGCTGGCAGCAGCGCCTCCGTGGCGGCTGTTGGCCCGCACGCGCACTTCGACGAACACCAGGGTGCCATCGGCTGCGCGCATAATGGCGTCGATTTCCCCTCCGCCGCGGCCGGGCGTCTTGTAATTGCGCATCAACAATTGCAGGCCCTGGCGCTGCAGCCAGGCAACGGCCGCCGCTTCGGCGGCGCTGCCATGCGCCGTGCGGCTGACCGGCTTTGTGCCCGTCTCCCCGGCGTGATCAGGCGCGAGGAATTTGTTGATGCGATGAAAGAAGCCCATTTGTGAACGCACCCTCCATGGCCGGCTTTGCCGGCGCATTGCAGGCAGCAACGGCGGTAGCAGGCGGCCAATCTTATCCTGAAGGCTGTCTGTATCTGGTGGCCACGCCGATTGGCAATCTGGCCGACATCAGCTTGCGCGCTCTCCATGTCCTGCAAATGGCCGATGTGCTGGCCTGCGAAGACACGCGCCATACCCAGGCCCTGTTGCGCGCCTGGGGCATGCAGCGTCCGGCCAGCCAGCTGCTGGCTGTGCACCAGCACAACGAACAGCAGGCGGCGCAAGCGGTGGTGCAGCGTTTGCAGTCGGGGCAGCGCGTGGCGTATGTGAGCGATGCGGGCACGCCCGCCATCAGCGATCCGGGCGCCCGACTGGTGCAGGCCGTGCAGCTCGCCGGATTGCGCGCGATGCCGATACCTGGGGCGAGCAGCGTGATTACGGCGTTGAGCATCAGTGGCGCCGATACCGCGGAAAGGGGCAACGGCGTGGCCGGTGCCGAAGGCGGCTGGCTGTTTGCGGGTTTTTTGCCGTCCAAGGGCCGCGAGCGCCAGCAGGCGCTCGCGGCATTGCTAATGCAGCGCCGGGCCGTGGTGTTGCTGGAGGCGCCGCACCGCATAGGCGCCTTGTGCCAGGAGCTGGCGGCTTTGGGCCAGCGCCCGGTGACGCTGGCGCGTGAACTCACCAAGCAATTCGAGAGTGTGCACACCCTGCCAGCAGACGGCCTTTCTGCCTGGCTGCAAGGGGCGCCTGAACGCAGCAAGGGCGAATTCGTGGTGGTGATCCATCCCCTGCCGCCGGCGGTTGCTGCTGACGAGGCCGTTGATTCTCGCGCGGAGCAGGTCTTGCGTTTGCTGCTGGCGGAATTGCCGGTGAAAACGGCAGTGAAGCTGGCCGCGGAGATCACGGATGCGCCGCGCAATGAACTTTATGCACGCGCACTGGCCATCCAGCAGGATAAGGCCTGAGGCTGGCAGATGGGCCTGTGGAAACAGGGTGGCCTGCAGCGGCAGTAAACACGCCTAGCGTTGTGATGGTGTGTAAAAAAAAGTGGGTGATTGATCCCGGTTATTGGAGCCCCTGTTCGGCAGCCAGAACCAGCAGCCCGTCAAAAATCAGCGATTCCACCAGTTCGAATGGCGTTTCCATGTAGGGCGCCAGTTTCCATCCGGCGCCGCCCGTCATCAGGCACATGGGCGGTTCGCCGCAGTGCTCGCGCAGGTGGCGCACCATGCGCTGCACGGCGCCGGCCAGCGCGAATGCACCGCCGCTGGTCAGTGCGTCGCTGGTGTTGGTGGGGAATGGCACCACCTGTCCCGTGGGCAGGTGGTGCAGGCCGGCGGTGCCGGTTTCGAGTGCGTGCAGCATCATGCCGTGTCCCGGCAGGATGAATCCACCCAGGAATTGGCCCTGCGCATCGATGGCTTCCACCGTGACTGCCGTGCCCACCATCACCACCACCAGCGGGCGCGGGGCCATGCCTGCGGTGGCCTGCAGCATGTGCTGGCGTGCGCCGATCATGGCCACCCAGCGGTCGACGCCCAGCCGTCCGGGGATGTCGTAACCGT
Organism: Allobrachymonas sp.; assembly: GCA_039808005.1. Taxonomy (GTDB): domain Bacteria; phylum Pseudomonadota; class Gammaproteobacteria; order Burkholderiales; family Burkholderiaceae_C; genus Brachymonas. The sequence continues at coordinate 23,187 of JBDHSG010000015.1, forward strand.
TGATGAGTTCGGTGGTTTGGCTGCGCGGAACTACCCAGCGGGGCTGCAAATCCGGCCATAGCTCCAACTGTTCCTCTACCCGGTGCTTGAGGATATCGCCAGCGACCACGCAGCCAAGCATGCAGGTTGGCTGGGGCAGGTCTTTCCAGGCCTTTTCGGACAGGCTGCCGATCTGTTCCAGAAATTCCGCGTCGTGCGCCAATAGCCGCGCGCCGGGGCGCGCCTTTTCATAGCAGGCCCATTTCAGGCGGGTGTTGCCGATATCGATGGCTAGAAAAGTCATGTGTTGGGCATCCTTGCAAATGCGGTCGGCATGGATGGATGTTGCTGGCAATTTGCCATTATCGGCGCAGGCGGGTCAATGGTGGCTCGGTACGGTCGTTTAAACGACAGACTTGGAAAGAGGTGCCGACAGCCCAAGGCCGAACGAAGGGTGGAACAGGGTCTGTACGCTATACATAGTGTTTTGCGCATCGATTTACGATACATGTAGCGTTTATTTTTCCTCGTTGCGTATTTTTACGGGTATACTCACAACTGCTTTGGGTGCTTGGGTTGCGTTCTGCAACCGAAGTTAAACGGGAAATCGGTGCGTCTTTTTTCAAGATCAAGCCGATGCTGCCCCCGCAACGGTAAGCAGGTGCGGATGCATTCGAATGCCACTGGGAACAACCACCTGGGAAGGCGATGCGTCAAGACCTGTAAGCCCGGATACCGGCCCGAAACGTCAGGACAAGTGCTGCGGGTGTGGCAGCGCTGGACTCCGGTTTCCGGCCAGCCTTCACCTCCAGCATCTTGATTGTGCAACGCAACAGCGGGGACGCTTGTTGTTCGGAGGCAGGTATGCAGACAACTTTGGGCAAGATCAGCCATGTCATCAAGCGCGATGGCGCCGTTCGTGATTTTGATGCCGCAAAAATCATTCACGCTCTGGAGCGGGCCGGCCAGTCGACAGGAGAGCTGACACTCGAGGCCGCGCGCGAAGTGACCGAGCGCGGGGTGCTGCCCCGGCTGGCCGCTTTGGGCGGCATCACTCCGCATATTGAGCAGATCCAGGACGCCGTGGAGTGCGCGCTTTTTGACGCGGGCTACCGGGTGACCTTGCGCGCGTACATCGTCTACCGCGAGCAGCACCGCAAACTGCGCGAAACCCGCAAAACACTGGTGGATGTCGAATCATCCATGAACGAGTACCTGCAGCAAACCGACTGGCGGGTCAATGCCAACGCCAACCAGGGCTATTCGCTGGGCGGACTGATTCTCAATGTATCGGGCAAGGTGGTCGCCAACTACTGGCTGAGCCATGTGTATGCCCCGGCGATCGGCCGCGCCCACCGCGAGGCCGATATCCACATCCATGATCTGGACATGCTCAGCGGCTATTGCGCCGGCTGGTCCTTGCGCACCCTGCTGAGCGAAGGGCTCAATGGCGTGGCGGGCAAGGTCGAAGCAGGCCCGCCCAAGCACCTGTCCAGCGCGGTCGGGCAGATCGTGAATTTCCTGGGCACCATGCAGAACGAATGGGCCGGGGCCCAGGCCTTCAGCTCTTTCGATACTTATCTGGCGCCTTATGTGCGCAAAGACCAGTTGGGGTACGACGCGGTGCGCCAGTGCATGCAGGAACTGGTCTACAACCTGAACGTACCCTCGCGCTGGGGCACGCAGACACCTTTTACCAATTTGACGTTCGACTGGGTGTGCCCCGAAGACCTGCGCGACCAAGTGCCGGTGATCGGCGGACAGGAAATGCCTTTTGCCTATGGCGAGTTGCAGGCCGAGATGGATCTGATCAACAGGGCCTACATCGATGTGATGGCCAGCGGCGATGCCAAGGGGCGGGTATTCACCTTCCCCATTCCCACCTACAACATCACGCCGGACTTCGATTGGAGCAGCCCCAACGCCTTGGCCCTTTTCGACATGACGGCCCGTTACGGCCTGCCGTATTTCCAGAACTTCATCAACTCCGAGCTCAAACCCAACCAGATTCGTTCCATGTGCTGCCGCCTGCAGCTCGATCTGCGCGAATTGCTCAAGCGCGGCAATGGCCTTTTCGGTTCGGCCGAGCAAACGGGATCGCTGGGCGTGGTGACCATCAACTGCGCGCGGCTGGGCTACGTCTTCGCCGGCGATGAGGCAGGCCTGCTTGCCCGTTTGGACGATTTGCTGGAACTTGCCCGCCAGAGCCTGGAAGTCAAGCGCAAGGTGATCCAGCGACTGATGGACCAGGGGCTTTTCCCGTACACCAAGCGCTACCTCGGCACGCTGCGCAACCATTTCTCGACGATCGGCGTCAACGGCATCAACGAAACGATCCGCAATTTCACCGGCGATCAACACGACATCACCTCGCAATGGGGGCATGATTTTGCGTCTCGCCTGCTGGACCATGTGCGCGCGCTGATGGTGCAGTTCCAGGAAGAAACGGGGCACCTCTACAACCTGGAGGCCACCCCTGCCGAAGGCACGACGTACCGTTTTGCCAAGGAAGACAAGAAGCGCTTCCCTGCCATCTTGCAAGCCGGCACCGAGCAGAATCCTTACTACACCAACTCGTCGCAGCTTCCCGTGGGGTTCACGGACGATCCGTTCGAAGCGCTGGAATGCCAGGACGATCTCCAGCGCAAATACACGGGCGGTACGGTTCTGCACCTTTACATGAATGAGCGCATTTCCAGCGCGCAGGCTTGCAGCGATCTGGTCAAGCGGGCCCTGACGCGGTTTCGCCTGCCCTACATCACCGTCACTCCGACGTTCTCGATTTGCCCCAAGCACGGCTATTTGTCCGGCCACCATGCGTTTTGTCCGCGCTGCGATGACGAGATCATTGCGCGCAAGCGCGCAGCGGCAATGGCTTGATGCAGCCGTTTTACCGTTTGATTTTCAAGGAGAGAAAAAATGAACCCATCCTGTGCGACCCAAACCACCAGCCATCCAATCGCAGAGGTGGCCCTGAGCGATGCAGAGCGCCAGCCGTGTGAAGTCTGGACCCGCGTCATGGGGTACCACCGTCCGGTTGCCTCGTTCAATATCGGCAAAAAGGGGGAGTACGCTCAGCGCAAGCACTTTACGGAAGCGGCCGCCCAAACGTGCCGATGATCCCTGCGGAGAAACTGGAGCGGCCGCTGGTGCGGCTGCATCCGCAGCAAGGGCCGGCAGCGCTGGCGGCGCGGAAGTTGCGCGTGGCGGGTGTCACGCCTTTCACGACCATCGATTTTCCCGGCCGATTGAGTGCCGTCGTTTTTGTTCAGGGGTGCCCTTGGCGCTGCCATTATTGTCACAACCCGCATATTCAGACACGTACGTCTGCGCCGGCCCAGGCCTGGTCGGATACATTGGCCTGGTTCGCGCGCCGGAAGGGGCTGATCGACGCGGTGGTTTTCAGCGGCGGCGAACCAACGGTCGATGCGGCATTGCCGGAGGCCATGCGGGCGGTGCGCGCCCTTGGCTTTGCGGTGGGCCTGCATACCGCCGGCATATACCCGCAGCGGCTGCAACAGGTGCTTCCGTTGGTCGATTGGGTGGGGCTGGATGTCAAGGCGCCGCTGGATGATGTTCAGGCATATACCCGCATCACTGCCAGTCCGAGCGCTTGCGGGCAAGTGGCCCGGGCGCTGGAATGTGTTCTGGCGGCAGGCGTTGCTTATGAGGTGCGCACAACCATACACCCTGACTGGCTGGGAGAGGAAGATATCGTCCGTTTGGCGGCGGGGCTGGAGCGTGCCGGAGTGTCGCACTGGGTGCTGCAGAAGGCGCGCCCGGTAGGCGATCAGAGGCTTGCTGCTGCAGACGATTTTCCATGCAAACCGCTGCTGGACGATTGGCAGCGTCGCTTCGCCGTGTTTGAAGTGCGAAACGACGTTTAATTCCCGTACAGCCAGCCGGTCTGATCTGGAAATGCCGTGTCGTGCGCCAAGCGCTGCACAGTGGAAACTATTTCACGTTATCTGCGTGAGGATGCAGAAATGGGCATTGATTTATACGTGTTTGCGTCAAAGCGCCCTTGACGTGACCTGCGTAAAGAGTAAGCTGTACGAAGCTCCAGCGTGGAGTATTTGATCAATGCATGTTTGCAAGGAGATTCACATGGGATTGTTCGGTTTTATCAAGGAAGCGGGCGAGAAGCTGTTTGGTGCGAAGGAAGTGGAACAGGCTGCCGCCGCCAACGATACCGCTTCGCTGACGCAACTCAATGCCCAGGCTGCCGAAGCCATCAAGCAGTACATCGAAGCCCTGAATCTGGGCGTGAGCAATCTGAACGTCATATTCGACGGTGCCAGCGGCAAGGTGACCCTGTTTGGTGATGCTCCGAGCAGGGAAGTGTTCGAAAAAATCACTTTGGCGGCGGGGAACGTGACCGCGGTGCAGGAAGTGGAAAACAAGATGCAGGTTAGCGGGGGCGGTGCCGAAGCCCAATACCACGATGTGGTCAAGGGGGATACGTTGTCGGCCATCAGCAAGAAGTACTATGGCGATGCCAACAAATACAACGTGATCTTCGAGGCCAACAAGCCCATGCTGAGCCATCCGGACAAGATTTATCCAGGCCAGAAGCTGCGCATTCCGCCGTTGTAAGGAAAAATCGGCAGCGGTGATGCTGCTGCGATGGCAACAAAAAACGCACCTTCCGGGTGCGTTTTTTATGTGTGGCCACTACCAGCTGCTTGGTGCGTGCCGCTGCGGGTCCAGTGGGTCAGAACGGAATGTCGTCGTCGATGTCTGCGAAGCCGCCATCGGCCGGCGCGGGGGCTGACGGTGCGTTGCGGGATGGAGCCGGTGCAGCAGCGCGTGGTGCATAGTTGCCACCGCCTGCGCCAAAGCCGTCGTCTTCCGCGCCGGGGCCGCCCATGCCTTCGCGTCGTCCCAGCATCTGCATCTGGTCGACGCGGATTTCAGTGCTGTAGCGGTCCTGGCCTGTGGCCTGATCCTGCCATTTACGCGTACGGATGCTGCCTTCTACGTAGATTTGCGAACCTTTGCGCAGGTACTGCCCGGCAATTTCGGCCAGCCGGCCACCGAATACGAGGCGGTGCCATTCGGTGTGTTCCCTGGGTTCGCCAGTCTGCTTGTCTTTCCATTTGTCGGTGGTCGCCAGCGACACATTGGCAACTTGGTCACCGCTGGGAAAGGAGCGCATTTCGGGATCTCGGCCAAGGTTGCCGACGAGGATGACTTTGTTCACAGAGGCCATGGAGTGCTTTCACGAGAAAAGAAAAGAGCGACCGTTTGCGCATCTGGGTCGCAGCAAGCCTGCAACAACCGTCCATGCCACAACGGGGTCCGGGATGATTTTTACATACTTCGGTTCTTGTAGGGAGTAACGGCCACAGGGCATCCGTATTGCCGTGCCTGCCGTCCGTCTGGATCGGCTTGGCGTTCCGCGATGCTCTCCCTTCGGAGAGTTGCAGATTGTGCGGAAATTCTTAGGGCTTGTGCCTATCTGGAATGCAAGCGCTGCGTCAGGCAAGCGCCATCCTGCATGGTATTCTCGTTGCAATAATTCCTGCTTGAGGAGCATTGTTCCATGAAACTGATCCTGCTGGGCGCCCCGGGTGCCGGAAAAGGCACACAGGCTGCCTTCATTTGCCAGAAATACGGCATTCCACAAATTTCCACTGGCGACATGCTGCGCGCCGCCGTCAAGGCCGGCACGCCGCTGGGCCTGCAGGCCAAGGCGGTCATGGAGTCGGGTGGCCTGGTCAGCGACGACCTGATCATCAACCTGGTCAAGGAACGCATCGCCCAGCCCGACTGCGCCAACGGTTTCCTGTTCGATGGCTTTCCGCGCACCATCCCGCAGGCCGATGCGATGAAGGCCGCGGGCGTCAAGCTCGACTACGTGCTGGAGATCGACGTGCCGTTCGATGCCATCATCGAGCGCATGAGCGGCCGCCGCTCGCACCCGGCTTCGGGCCGCACCTATCACGTCAAGTTCAACCTGCCCAAGGTGGAAGGCCAGGACGACGTGACCGGCGAGCCGCTGATCCAGCGCGACGACGACAAGGAAGAAACCGTCAAGAAGCGCCTGGAGGTCTACAGCGCCCAGACCCGCCCGCTGGTGGACTATTACAGCAACTGGGCCAAGGCCGACCCGGACGCCGCGCCCAAGTACCGCGCCATCAGTGGTATCGGCACGGTGGAAGAGATCACCGCGCGCGCGCTGAAAGCGCTTGAAGCGTAATGAACCCTGCGCCGTTTGCTGCATGTGAACGGCATCGTGCGGTGCCGGAAGGCATTTATCAAAAAGACATTCCAGCGACGGTACAACGGTAGCGAAAACGCGTGTTTATTCAATAGAATGACGACAGCGTTTCTTGCATCTGGCGGCTTGAACGGATGCAAGTATTTCGGGTTATGTTCTTAACGATTGTGAGCGTTGTATGCATCTTTATGTTGATTCCCGTTATATTTCGCCGTATGCCATGTTCGTGTACGTGACCCTGCGTGAAAAAAACAAGGCATATTTTGATATCACCACGATCGACCTGGAAAAGGGCGAGCAGAAGCAGGGCGAGTTCGCCAAACTATCGATGACGCAGCGGATTCCGATGTATGAGGAAGACGGTTTTGCGTTGACCGAATCCGCGGCGATCCTCGAATACCTCGAAGAAAAGCATGATGCGCGCCAGGTCTACCCGCTGGATCGCGAGGAACGCGCCCGCGCCCGTCAACTGCAGGGGTGGTTCCGTTCGGATCTGCAGGCCCTGCGCAAGGAGCGCCCCACCACCGGCGTCTTCTACAAATTGCAAGAAAAGCCCGCGCCGCTGTCGCCTGAAGCGCAGGCCGATGCCGACCAGCTCTTTGCCGTTGCCAATACCTTGCTGGCCCACGGCGACAAGTTCCTGTTCGGCCAGCAGTGGGGCATTCTGGATGTGGAACTGGCCCTGATGCTACAGCGCCTCATCAAGGCGGGCGACCCGGTGCCCGAGAATCTGGTGCAATACGCCAATTTCCAGTGGCAGCGTCCCAGCGTGCAGTGGTGGGTCAAGCAAAACCGCCCTCCGCTGTAACGGGCTGAATAGACCAAACTGAATCAAACGCGCTCCGGCGCGTTTTTGTTTTTTGGCGGGGGTGCCGGCCAGGGACCTCTTGCCATGCAGCCCCTGTTAGATGCTGGCCCAACGGTGCAGGGCACGTGCCCTGCACCGAAGGCCGGATGCATTTTCAAGCCAGCAGTGCGTTGACGCGGCGCACGTAGGCCGCCGGGTCATCGGGCAGGCCGCCCTCTGCCAGCAACGCCTGATCGAACACGACGTGGGCCAGATCGGCAAAGCGTGTTTCGTCGTCCTGTATGGCTTGCAACCGCGCGATGAGGGGATGCTCCAGGTTGATTTCGAGCACGGGCTTGATGTCGGGCACGGACTGCCCGGCTTGCTTGAGCAGACGCGCCAGTTGCGTGCTCATGCCGTGCTCCTGCGACACCAGGCAGGCGGCCGAGTCCACCAGCCGGGTGGTGACGCGCACGTCTTCGGCCTCGTCTTGGAGGACGCGCTTGAGTGCATCGAGCAGGGGCTTGGCCGATTCCTGCGCGGCTTCCATCGTTTTCTTCTCGTCTTCGTCCTGCAGCTTGCCCAGGTCGACCGCGCCCTTGGCCACGCTTTGCAGAGGGGTGCCGTCGAATTCCGGCAGAAAGCCCAGCGCCCATTCGTCCACGCGGTCAGCCATGAGCAGCACTTCGATGCCTTTTTTGCGGAACAGTTCGAGTTGCGGGCTGTTGCGGGCGGCGGCCAGCGTATCGGCGGTGATGTAGTAGATGGCTTCCTGGCCTTCTTTCATGCGAGCCTTGTAGTCGGACAGGCTCACGCTGGTGCTGTCGGTGGTGGTGCTGGCAAAACGCAGCAGCTTGGCGATGCGTTCGCGGTTGGCCGGGTCTTCGCCCAGCCCTTCCTTGAGCACGGTGCCGAATTCGGCGTAAAAGCGCGCGAACGTGTCGGCTTCGGAGGTGGTGTCTTTGGGTTCGCCTTCTGCTGGCGCGGGGGTTTCCTCGACTGCCGTGCCGGTGCTGGCGGTGGCAGCCTTGGCCATGTCCTCGATCATCGAGAGCACGCGGCGGGTGTTGCCTTCGCGGATGGTCTTCACGTCGCGGCTTTCCTGCAGCAGCTCGCGGCTGACGTTGAGCGGCAGGTCGCTTGCATCCACAATGCCCTTGACAAAGCGCAGGTACTGCGGCAACAGGGCCTCGGCATCGTCCATGATGAACACGCGCCGGACGTAGAGCCTGAGCCCGTGCTTGTGGTCGCGCTGGTACAGATCAAACGGCGCCTTGGATGGCACGTACAGCAGTTGCGTGTATTCAATATTGCCTTCGACCTTGTTGTGGCTCCAGGCCAGGGGATCGGCGTAATCGTGCGCCAGCTCCTGATAAAACGCCTTGTACTGTTCGGGCGAGATGTCCTTCTTGGGCCGCGTCCACAAGGCGCTGGCTTCATTGACCTGTTCCCACTCGCCGGTCTGCACCATGTCGCCGGGCTGGCCGTTTTCGCCTTCCTTCCACTCCTCCTTGGGCATGAGGACGGGCAGGCCGATATGGTCGGAATACTGGTGGATCAGCCCCTTGAGCTTGTGGCCGTTGAGGTAGTCCAGCTTGTCGGCGCGCAGGTGCAGTGTGATGCTGGTGCCGCGCTGCGCCCGGGTGATGGTTTCCGTCTTGAAATCGCCCGCGCCGCCGCTGATCCAGCGCACGCCTTGCTCGGGCGGCAGGCCGGCGCGGCGCGATTCCACCGTGATCATGTCGGCCACGATGAAGCCGGAATAAAAACCCACACCGAACTGGCCGATCAGCTGCGCATCGGCCTTCTGGTCGCCGGTGAGCCTGCTCATGAAGTCTTTGGTGCCGCTCTTGGCGATGGTTCCCAGGTGCTCGATGGCTTCCTGTTCGCTCATGCCGATGCCGTTGTCGGCAATGGTGATGGTTTTGGCCGTCTTGTCGTAGGACACGCGCACCTCGAGGGTGGGCTGGTCCTCGTATAGACCGGGGGTGTTGAGTGCTTCGAAGCGGAGTTTGTCGGCTGCGTCGGAGGCGTTGCTGATCAGCTCTCGCAGGAAGATGTCCGGGTTGGAATAGAGAGAATGCGTGACCAGGTGCAGCAACTGGGCCACTTCAGCCTGGAAGGAATGGGTTTGTACAGTCATGGGTCAAAAAATGGAAAAAAGAACTGATTCAAGAAGAATAGGTCCGGCGCGGCCATTTTCAAGTTGCAAATGCTGATCAGGTGCGCGGCTGCCGGCAAATTTGCCAGTCTAGCCCAGCCGTACCGCCTACAATGCCGGGCTATGCAACACACAGAATCTGAATGGACGCCACTGACGGCCGTATCGCCGCTGGATGGGCGTTATGCGGGCAAGCTCAAGCCCTTGCGCAGCAGCATGAGCGAGTTTGGCTACATGCGCTTTCGGGTGCAGGTGGAGGTGGCGTGGTTCATGGCGCTCAGCGATGCGGGCATGGCGCAGTTCAAGCCCCTGACGCCTGGCGCGCGGATGTTCCTGATGGATCTGGTCAAGGGCTTTTCGGTGGACGACGCGCGTGCCATCAAGCAGATCGAAAAAACCACCAACCACGACGTGAAGGCCGTGGAATACTGGATCAGGGGCAAGTTCGATGGCCGCACCGAATTGCAGAATGCGGCCGAATTCGTGCATTTCGCCTGCACCAGCGAGGATATCAACAATACCAGCCATGCCCTGCAGCTCAAGGCCTGCCGGGAACAGGCCGTGCTGCCCGGCCTGGATGCGATTTGCGCCAGCCTGCGCGTGATGGCGCAGCAATATGCGGCTGTTCCCATGCTCAGCCGCACCCATGGCCAGACCGCCAGCCCCACCACGGTCGGCAAGGAAATGGCCAACGTGCTGGTGCGGCTGCAAAAGGCGCGCGATCAGATTGCCGCCGTGCCGCTGCTGGCCAAGATGAATGGCGCGGTCGGCAACTACAACGCGCACCTGAGCGCCGCGCCGGAAATCGACTGGGAAGCCTTCAGCCGCCGCGTGGTGGAAACGCCCGAGCCCATGGGTCTGGGCCTTGCGTTCCAGCCGTACAGCATCCAGATCGAACCGCACGACTACATGGCCGAGCTGTTCGACGCAGTAGCCCGTAGCAACACCATTCTGATCGACCTGGCGCGCGATGTATGGGGCTATATCAGCCAGGGCTATTTCAGGCAAAGGCTCAAGGAGGGCGAGATCGGCTCGTCCACCATGCCGCACAAGGTCAATCCGATCGATTTTGAAAATGCCGAAGGCAACCTGGGCCTTTCCAATGCGCTGCTGCGCCACCTCAGCGAAAAGCTGCCCATCAGCCGCTGGCAGCGCGACCTGACGGATTCCACCGTGCTGCGCAACATGGGCGTGGCGCTGGGGCATGCTGTGCTGGCGCACCAGTCGCTGCAAACCGGCCTGTCAAAACTGCAGCTCAATGAAGAGCGTCTGGCCGAGGACCTGGACAGCGCCTGGGAGGTGCTGGCCGAGCCGATCCAGACCGTGATGCGCCGCTATGGGGTGCAGGGCGCCTACGAGAAGCTGAAAGCCGTCACGCGTGGCAAGGCTGTGCAGGCTGGGGATCTTCACGCCCTGATCCGGAGCCTCGAGATTCCCGAAGCCGAAAAGGAGCGTCTGCTTATGTTGACGCCGGCCGATTACACCGGCATGGCCGAGAGCCTGGCGCGGCGCGCCTGAGCGGCCTATCCGTTTTTGCGCCTGGTGTAGGCGCTCAAAGCATCTGCGGGTTCTGCACGGCAACCAGCACCACCTGCGGTTTGCCGTCGCGGATGCGGTGGCGCAGCCACCATACGGCTCCTTTCCTGATGACGCAGGGTGTCTGCATGCCCAACAGGCGCTGGGCCGTCAGGCCAAGCGTGGGCTGGTGGCCGACCACCAGTGTTGGCGTCGGGCTGTCCGGCCACTGAACCGCCTGCAACAAATCCTCGACCCGGGCTGCGGGCGCCAATTGCGGGCATATCTGGTACTGGTCGCTGGTCAGCCGCTGCACGGTCTGGCGCGTGCGCAGGGCCGGGCTGCAGAGAATGCGCGTATCGGAGGGCAGGTGGCGCTTCAACCACGCGGCCATTTCGGCCGCCTGTGTTTCACCGTTTCGGGTCAGTGGACGCTTCAGGTCGTCCATGGCGTTGTCGACGTCCACGGCCTGGGCGTGGCGCCATAGCAGCAAATCCATGCGGGGTTTCTCCTTGAGAGGGGCTGGCATGCGGCACGAAACGGTTCTGCATCCGTGGCGGGCTAGCCTGCCGCGTGATGCTTGCCATTGCGGTAGCGGTCCATCAGGGCCTGCTGCACGTTGCGGGGGGAGTCGATAGGCGCAGCCGGCCGCAAATAGCTGCCGTCCGCCTGCATCTGCCAGGCCAGGGCTTCGTCGTGCAGATAGGCCAGCAGGCATTCGTCAACGACGCGCTGGCGCAGCGCTGGATCCCTGACGGGCCATGCCAGTTCGATGCGGCGCAGCATGTTGCGGTTCATCCAGTCGGCGCTCGACAGATACAGGTGCTCGGCGCCCGCGATGTCGAAATAAAACACGCGTGAGTGTTCGAGCAGGCGCCCGATTATTGAGCGGACGCGGATGTTGCCGGTCACGCCCGCAATCTGCGCCGGCAGCATGCAGGCGCCGCGCACGATCAGGTCGATCTGCGCGCCTTTTTGTCCGGCCTCGATCAGGGCGCGGATCAAGGCCTCGTCCGTCAATGCGTTCATCTTGGCGACGATGCGGCCACGCCGGCCCGAGGCTGCCGCCTTGCCAGCCTGCCGGATGAGACGGACCATCGCGTTTTGCAGGTTGTAGGGCGCCATCAGCATGCGCGACAGGCGTGGAATGTTGCTCTGGCTGGCCAGATGGGCAAAAACCTTCTGCATGTCGCCGGTGAGGGCGTCGTCAGCGGTGAAATGGCCCAGGTCGGTATACAGGCGGGCGGTGCGCGGGTTGTAATTGCCGGTCGACAAATGCCCGTAGCGCTTGAGGCGCCGGCCTTCGCGCCGCGTGATCAGCAACATCTTGGCGTGGGTCTTGAGGCCGACCACGCCATAGACCACCTGGGCGCCGGCGGCTTCGAGTCTTTCCGACCAGTTGATGTTGGCTTCTTCGTCGAACCGTGCCTTCAGCTCCACCAGTGCCGTCACCTCCTTGCCGCGGCGCACGGCCTGGCACAGCAGATCGATCAGCACGGGATCGGAGCCGGTGCGGTAGATCGTTTGCTGGATCGAAACCACCTGCGGATCTTTGACCGCCTGGCGCAACAGATCAAGCACCGGATCGAAGCTCTCGAATGGCAGGTGCACCAGCACGTCGCCGCGCTGCAGCCGCTTGAACATCGACGGTTCGTCTTGGAGGGCGGCGGGATATGCGCAGTGGAACGGGGGAAACATCAGTTCGGGCCGGTTGACGAGATCGATCAGCATGCCCATGCGCACCAGGTTGACCGGGCCGCGTACGCGGTACAGTGCCTGGGGCGGCAATTCGAACTGGCGGCACAGCAGCGCGGCCATCTCGTCGGAGCAGTTGGACGACACCTCCAGCCGTACCGCCTTGCCGTAATGGCGCTGTTGCAGCCCTTCGCGCAGGGCCGTGAGCAGATTGCCCACATCGTCCTCGTCCACCGCCAGATCGGAATGCCGCGTCACCCGGAACTGCGACAGCTGCTCGATGGAGCGGTTGGGGAACAGTTCCGGCAGGTGGGCGCGCAGCACGCTGGGCAGCGAAACCAACAGGTTCTTCCCGCCGCACAATGTGGGCGGCAGATGCAGCAGGCGTGGCAAGGCGCGCGGCATCTTGATGATGGCAATGCTGTTGGAGCGCCCCAGCGCATCCTGTCCGCCGAGCTTGACGATGAAGTTCAGTGACTTGTTGGCGACCTGGGGAAACGGATGCGCCGGATCGAGGCTGACGGGAAGGAGCAGGGGCATGACTTCGCGCCGAAAATAGTTCCCGACCCAGCGCCGTTGCTCCGGCGTGCGCTCCATGTGCGGGACGATGCGGATGCTGTGCGCCTGCATGGCTGGATGCAGCTGGTGGCGCAGGATGTCGTACTGCCGTGCGACCAGGGCATGCGCCTCTTCGCTGACCCTGAGGAACCCGCTTTCGGTGAATGCGCCTTCCTGCACATGCGCCTGCGCGGCGTGGAGCAGGTTGGCCATGCGCACCTCGAAATACTCGTCGAGATTGGATGAAACGATGGACAGATAGCGCAGCCGCTCCAGTAGCGGTACTTCTTCACGGGCGGCCCAGTCCAGTACGCGGGCGTTGAATGCAAGAATGCTCAGGTCGCGGTCGATCAGGGGAGGCTGGATGGTCATATGGCCGTGTAGAAAATGGATCAAGCTTACCTGACAATCATGACAGAACGACGAAAGTCAAAAAGACTCCAGGCCGTGTGAATGGGGCAGGGCACGTGCCGTCAGCCGCACAGGTGCGAGGGCGCATGTTCCAACTGGATTCGGGTGTGCGGGAAGCCATTTGCCGGTCTGGTTCCGCAGCCGCTTTCGGCGGTTACAGGTGATTGCGGTCAGGCGTATGTGCGATCGGGCCGGAGTGTTGCAGGTATTTCTGGGTATTGGCGGCCTGCTTGCAAACGATCCAGGCTGGATGTGCAGCGCCTGTGCGGCTTGCGGTAGAAAAAGCTTCCGTGCGACCTGTTTCATCAGGCATACCGGTTACACAGTGAAGGCATATCAGGCCCTACCCGGCGAAAACCGGCTGTACGCCACGCCATTCGCGAATCTTCTTCTGGCGTGAAGGCGGCTTTTACACTATCCATAGGGGTTTCGTGAAAAAATAACCCTATATCTAGTGTACTTGTCTGTATTCGCAGTATAGTTGGCCTCACCAGTCGCCTGGATGTGGACTGCTTTCAGAGCGGTCAGGTTGGCGGGCAGTTACGGCGCAAACGGCGTTTCGGGCTGCTGGCCAAGGGCACTGGTCGGTTTGTGGCCCCTTCTTGTCATCGAAAGCGGGGCAACACCATGGAATGTTGTGGAAGAAAATGATTCGCATGGATTGCGGTTGTGTCTTCGCAGTTTGAAACCTGCCCGGATGCCCGGGCCTTGCCACACGAGACTGTCTTATGCTGGATGTCGTCATGCCTGTTCCTGCCGTAGAAACCTCTACCTGCTCCGTGCAGGCCATCAGCCAGGATGTCCTGGCGGAAAAATATCTCAAGCCTGGCGAGACCGATATCGAGCAGCTTTACCAGCGGGTGGCGCGGGCGCTGGCCGGCGCTGAGAAGCCCGAGCTGCAGCAGGAATGGGAGCAGAATTTTCTGGCCAACCTGCGGGCCGGGGCCATTGGTGCCGGCCGCATCATGAGCGCCGGGGGCACCGATATCCAGGCCACGCTCATCAACTGTTTTGTGCAGCCCGTGGGCGATGCCATCCAGGGCATCGACGACGAGGGCTATCCGGGCATTTACGAGGCGTTGCGCGAGGCGGCAGAAACCATGCGGCGCGGAGGAGGCGTCGGCTACGACTTTTCCCGCATCCGTCCCAAAGGGGCAAAGGTCAAGGGCACCCATTCGATCGCCAGCGGCCCGTGCAGCTATATCAACGTGTTCGACCAGAGCTGTTCCACGGTCGAGAGCGCCGGCGCGCGCCGTGGCGCGCAGATGGGCGTCCTGCGCATCGATCATCCGGATGTGCTCGAGTTCATCACCGCCAAGCGCACCCCCGGGCGCTGGAACAACTTCAACGTGTCGGTGGGCGTGACGGACGCCTTCATGCAGGCGGCGGCCGACGACGCAGAGTGGGAACTGGTGCACAGGGCCAAACCGGGAAAGAAATTGCTCGACAAGGGAGCCAGCCAGCGTGCGGACGGGCTGTGGGTGTACCGCAAGATGCCCGCGCGCGAATTGTGGAACACCATCATGCAGTCGGCCTACGACTTTGCCGAGCCGGGCATCCTGTTCCTCGATCAGATCAACCGCGACAACAACCTGCACTATTGCGAGACCATCGCCGCCACCAACCCCTGCGGCGAGCAGCCCTTGCCCAATTACGGGTGCTGCGACCTGGGGCCGGTGATCCTGACGCGCTTCGTGCGCCACCCGTTCGGCGTTGGCGGGCAGCCGAGCTTCGATTTCGAATCCTTCGAACAGGTGGTCGCCACGCAGGTGCGCGCGCTCGACAACGTGCTCGACGTGACCTTCTGGCCGCTGGAGCAGCAACGTGCCGAAGCCCAGGCCAAGCGCCGCATCGGTGTCGGCTTTACCGGGCTGGGCAATACGCTGTCGATGCTGTGCCTGCGCTACGACCGCGAGGATGGCCGCGAGATGGCCGCGCGCATCGCCGAGCGCATGCGCAATGCCGCATACCGGGCATCGGTTGAACTGGCCAAAGAAAAAGGCGCCTTCCCCAAATTTGAAGCGGCGGCCTATCTGGGTGGCGACAGTTTTGCCAGCCGCCTGCCTGATGACATCAAGGACGACATCAAGAAATACGGCCTGCGCAACAGCCATTTGCTGTCCATCGCGCCCACGGGCACCGTGAGCCTGGCGTTTGCCGACAATGCGTCCAACGGCATCGAGCCGGCCTTTTCCTGGTCGTACACCCGCAAGAAGCGCGAAGCCGACGGTTCCACCAGCGAATACACGGTCGAGGACCATGCCTACCGCCTGTACCACGCGCTGCATGGCACCACACGCGATACGCCCCTGCCCGCCTATTTCGTGAGCGCGCTGGAAATGACGGCGGCCGACCATGTGGCCATGATGCAGGCGGTGCAGCCCTATATCGACACGTCCATTTCCAAAACGGTGAATATTCCGGCCGACTATCCCTACGAAGACTTCAAGGATCTCTACCACCATGCCTGGCGTGCCGGGCTGAAGGGGCTGGCTACCTACCGGCCCAACAACATCCTGGGCGCGGTGCTGGAAACCAGTGCGCCCAAGGTCGAAAGCCAGGCTGCGGCCGAGGCGGTCGATCCGATGCGCAGCGTGATCGAGAGCCGCCCGAAGGGAGCACTCAATGCGGTGGCCGAGAAGATCGAATACTGGACGCAGGATGGCAAGAAGCGCCTGTACCTGATCGTGTCTTTCATGCCGGTCAGTGCGCCTGATGGCCGTACCGTGGAACGTGCCATCGAATTCTTCATGCCCGTGGGGCAGAGTGGTGAATCGCAGCAGTGGATCACGGCGACCATGCGTTCGCTGTCGCTTGCGGCGCGCGGCGGTTTCCTCGACCGGGCGCTTGATGACCTGAGCAAGGTGGCCTGGGACCGCGGGCCGGTGCGCCTGGGCACCTACCAGAAGGCCGATGGCAGCCATGTACCGCGTTGGCACGACAGCGAAGTGGCGGCCATCGCCTATGCCATTCAGAACCTGATTGCCGAGCGCCAGCAGGCTGCGCAGGGTTCGTTGTTCGAGCCAGAAGAGCTGCCGCAGGCCGGTACGGGCCGCGCCGAAGATCTGCCCGAGCAGGTGCCCGGCGTCGTGATGGCCGGCAAGAAATGTCCCGAATGCGGAGCCCATGCCATGATCCGCAAGGACGGCTGCGACTATTGCACCCAGTGCGGACACGTGGGTGGGTGCGGCTGAAAGCCGGTGCATCCAGACACGCGGCGCGCACGGACCGGACGGACGGCAGTACACTTGCCGGATGTTCGCGCGCATCCAGTCAGATATCCAATGCATTCTTGAACGCGACCCGGCGGCCCGCAGCCGCTGGGATGTGGTGTTTTCCTACCCCGGCTTTCATGCCGTCGTGCTGCATCGCATCGCCCACAGTTGCTGGAACAGCGGCTGGAAGTGGCTGGCGCGCTGGATTTCCCATTGGGGCCGTTTTCTCACGGGTATTGAAATTCACCCCGGCGCCAAAATTGGCGAGCGGGTATTCATCGATCACGGCATGGGGGTGGTGATCGGCGAGACGGCGGAAGTCGGCGACGACTGCACCATCTACCACGGAGTGACCCTTGGGGGTACGTCGTTGTACAAGGGGGCCAAGCGCCATCCCACGCTGGGCCGGGGCGTGGTGGTGGGCGCTGGTGCCAAGGTGCTGGGCGGTTTTGTCGTGGGCGATGGCGCGCGGGTGGGCAGCAACGCGGTCGTCATCAAGCCGGTGCCCGCCGGTGCCACGGCCGTAGGCAACCCGGCGCGCATCATTCAGGCCGACGATGACGTCAAGCGTGAGCAGGCGGCGTCCGGCATGGGATTTTCAGCCTACGGCGTCACGCAAAACGACGATCCGCTGAGCCAGGCGATGCGTGGCCTGATCGATAATGCGGCCGGTCATGAGCACCAGATCGCCTTGCTGTGGCAGGCGGTTGAAAAAATCTCCACGCGGCTGCAGGATTGCTCGCCCCTGCCAGAAGATGCCACGCGCGACGAGCATTTCGAAGCCGAAAAGCTCTCCGACTTGGTGGGTAAATAGCCTTTTCCCGGCAGGTGCTTCTCGGGCATGTGTTTGCCCCGGACTGGATCCTGCCGCGACGTGTGCACGGCCAGGCTGCTTGCCTGGCGTTGTGCTTTATGAGGCGTTCTGCAGCAGCAGGTTGTAGCCTAGGTCATAGCTGCTGGCAGGCACTTCCAGCATAAAGAACTGCTGTTCGTCATTCTTGAGGAATGCGTTGTCAACCCCGATGCGCAGATGGTAGTGGCCCGGGCCCAGCCGAGGCAGCACAAGCTCGTTTCCGTCGGATTGGAAGCTGGCCAGCGGGGCCGAGAATGTGCTTTCATCTGCGATGTCTATCTTGACAGTCGTGGCTCCGGGCAGCGATTTGAAATCGGCCGTCGAAACGTCGGTCCATGCCAGATGCAGCCGGCCCTGTATGTTTTGCACGGAAGGGTTGCGCAAGAGCCAGGCCGGCTGGCGCAGTTCCACCGTGCTTGTGGCGTCCTGTCCTTCCAGACCCTGGGCATCCACGGCGCGGGCCCGCAGGTACCAGGTGCGGTTTTCAAGCCGGCTCAGGTCGGCCTGCGGCAATATGTTTTTTTCCGAGTAGCGGATATCGTTGAAGGCGGGGTCGCCGGCGACGATCACCCGGTAGGCGACTGCGCCGGGTACGGGGCTGAAGGACCAGTAGGCATTGGGGCGCCGCAGGATCTGGCCTTTTGCAGGAACCCCGGGCGGGGGCAGCAATGTGATGGCCTGCATGTCGGCCTTGTTGGGATCGACCACGGCGCCCTGGCCTTCATGCAGGGCGATTTCGGAGTTTTTCCAGGTATTGATGTTGCTGACGGTGCCTTCCAGGACTTCGGCGCGGTCAAACGGTACGAAACGGTCGGCGGCGGCCACGCGGAACTCCGTGCCACGCACGCCGATGAGCGAGGTGACCGTTTCCACTTCCACCGGCTTGTAGTCGCGTTTATCGGCAGGGTCTTTCTTCTTGACGGCGCTTTCGATGGCACCCTGCATCACCCGGATCTTGCTCCCGATCCACTGCATGAGCTTGCCGCTGGTGGAGTTTTCGGGGGCGGTGTAGGTGCGGCTGTGCACGATGTCGGCGACGGAGGACGGCAGGACCTTCACCCGCGATCCGTCCGCCAGTTCCACCACGGCCGAACTGTCGGCTTCTGCGGCGATGCGGGTGTTTTCATTCAGCCGCACGCCAGCCGCGACTTCCTGTCCGTTGATCTGTACCGAGCCAGCGGTCTGGATCAGGCGGATTTGCTCGGGCTTGAAGGGCAATAGATTCAACGGCACATACACCACCATGCCCGGTGCGGGAAGCCGGTCGTTTTCCAGCTTGTTGAAGTAGGAAATTTGCAGGCAATTGGCGGGTGCGACGCTGAATTTTTTGCAGACGCTCTCCAGCGTCTCGCCCTGCTGAACGGTATGGGCAACACTGGAACCCCTGACCGGCCCGGCAGAAGGCACCGCAGCCGTCGATGACGCAGCGGCGGTTGGGGATGGCACCCGCCCCTGGGCATGCGCCGCCGACAGCGTCAGCCCCATCAGGGCCATGGTTGCCACATGCAGGTGAGGATTGCGCAAATGGAAGCGGGCAGTATCGAACATGACTGTAAGGACTGGAAAAGTCAGGATGTTTTCACACCGGGCGATTTTCCCATTATTTCCTGGCCTTGGGCCATAAAGGCGCTGTTGGCTGGACAGCGCTATTCGCAGCCCGAGGCGGGGAAACCCGCCCAGGATCTATAGGGCGTCACGGCAATCCATGCACGGGCCTGTTCCACGTGCGCCTGTGCGACAAGGCCGGGTGCATCCACCCGGCGGTCCAAGACTGTTGTTTTGTGGATACTGTCTTGCTGTGTGTCGCCCTTATCTGTCGCGCCGGGGAGCTCCTGCCTGCTGGGCATTGCGTCCCGCGCGCTGCGGTGCACGGTGGCCGGTCGGTTTCTGGCGCGAAATATTCCGCGGGGCTGACCGGTCGCCAGCGGGTGCTCCCGATCCGAAGTGGCCCGCTCCGCCGCCTGTGTGTGTGTCAGAACGGCCATGGAACCGGCCATCCTTGCGGCCGGCAGGGCGGCGGGTCTTGCCGGGTTCGGATGCCCGTGCAGGAAAGCGTGGACGGGCGCTGGGCTCGAGTCCGGCAATGACCTCGGCTTTGAGGGGCTGGCGGGTATGTTGCTCGATGGCGAACATGCGGCGCCGGTCGCGCCACTCTGCGAACGTGATGGCCAGCCCGCTACGGCCGGCGCGGCCGGTGCGGCCGATGCGGTGGGTGTAGTCTTCCGGCTTCATCGGCAAGCCGAAATTGAACACGTGCGTGATGGTGGGGACGTCGATGCCGCGTGCGGCCACGTCGGTGGCCACGAGAATCTGCACGCGGCCGTCGCGCAGGGCGCCCAGCCTGCGGTTGCGCAGCCCTTGGGGCAGCGCGCCATGCAGGGCCACGGCGGCAAAGCCGGTCTGTTGCAGCTCGCTGGCCAGCGCATCGCATTCGATCTGTGTGTTGGCAAAGACGATGGCCTGGTCAATGGCCGGGTCGCGCAGCCAGTGGTCGAGCAGCGCACGCTTGTGCACGGCATGGTCGGCCCAGTACAGCTTTTGCGTGATGCTGGCGTGTCGTTCCTGCGGCGAGTCGATGTGCACCTGCTGCGTGGCGTCGCCGCTGCGCATGACGCGCAAGGCCAGTTGCCGCACCTGCGCAGCGAAAGTGGCCGAGAACATCAGGGTCTGCTGGCGGTTGGCGCAGAGTTGGTGGATCTCGGCCAGTTCTTCGGCAAAGCCCAGGTCGAGCATCCGGTCGGCCTCATCGAGCACCAGCGATTGCACGGCGTCCAGCCGCAATTGACCGCTGCGCTGCAGGTCCAGCAGGCGTCCGGGCGTGGCTACCACCAGGCTAGCATTTTGCAGGCGGGCAATCTGCACGCCATAGGGCAGCCCGCCCACCACGGCGGCAATGCGCAGGCCGCGTGCGTGTTTCACCAGGGCGATGGCGTCCTGCATGACCTGCTGTGCCAGTTCACGGGTGGGACACAGCACCAGGGCGCCGGGTTCGGCCGCCTTGAAGTGGCGCGGGTTGGTCGGGTTTTTGCGGCGCGGTTTTTTGGGCGGTGCTTCGCCACGTGCCTCTGCCTCTGCGGCCAGTTGTTCGGCCTGCAGGCGGTCCGCTTCGGCCGCGCGGGCCTGCTGTTGCAGCAGTTGCTGCAGCAAGGGCAGCAGGAAGGCGGCCGTCTTGCCGCTGCCGGTCTGGCTCGACACCATCAGATCGTGCAGTGGGGCGTGGTTGCCGGCATCGGTACCGGCCAGCGCCATGGGGATCACGCGCTGTTGCACGGAGGTGGGCTGGGTATAGCCCAGGTCGGCAATGGCCTGCAACAGGTCGGGGTGCAAAGCCAGTTCGGCAAAAGGCGAGGCAGTGGGAACTGCATCGGCGGAAACGATAGTGCAGGAAACATCGGCGCCGTCAGCAACGGACGCACAGTCAATCAAGGACATACAGGCTTTCAAAAAGATCACGGTGGATCGAAGCCTTCCGGGTGCGGCTGTGCGAAGGGATGGGGCAGCCTGACGTGCGCAGGTGTGCCACAGCCTGCCGCATGGGCAGCGCTCCAGAAGGCGAAAACACATCCACCGTCTGGCGCCGCAAGCAGCAACACGCGTGCCGGGGGCACGCATGCGATGATCTTGTGGATGCCGGAGGCCTGACGCGGGATGCGTGGCGGTATGTCCGGCAATGTAAGAAGGGAGATATGCAACCAGATTGCAGCCGCAGGCATTCCCTGCGTTGCAAAGCAGGCGTGATTATCGCACAGTCTTGCAATGGAGTTCATTTTGTGCGCGAGCCGCGAGGAATGCCTTGGCGAGTGGAGCGATTTGTTTGCGACAATCTGCCCATGAATACAGAGCGGGAACGACCAATCGACTGGATCCAGGCATGGCGCAGGAGGCGGGCATGAGTGTGCACGGTGATATGGGCGCCCCATCGCCGCTGCGGCTGGATGCGCGGCAGCGCGCGATGCTCGAGGAAATGGGCGTTCGCATATGGTCGCGGCCGCAAGAAGATCCGGTCGAAGCCAACAACGGCGGTATGGAAGCGGCCACGCTGCCAATGACCGGACGGGCTACGCGTTTGCCGGTGCAGGCTGCGCCGATAGCGGCCGTTGTTCCAGAACAGCCGGCAAGCCAGGCGCCGCCACGCCCGGCTCAAGCGGTTTCCGCCGTCGCTGCGCCGGCTGCGCAGCTTTCGCCCATCGCTATCGATGCGACGATGGATCTGGCGGCCTTGCGTACCGCCGCCGCGCTGTGCCAGTCATGCCGATTGTCTGCAGGACGGCAACACACGGTGTGGGATGCCGTGCCTGCGCCATTGCCCGAGGGCGCACCGCGCTGGCTGTTTGTTCTGGATGCGCCCGGACCGGAGGAAAACGCCACGGGCAGTCCCGTTCAGGGCGAGGCCGGCCAGTTGCTCATGAACATGGCGGCCGCCGTGGGTCTGCAGCCGCAGCAGGTGTACCGCTGTCATGCCACCAAATGCGCGCCCGCGGCCGGACACCGGGTGTGCGCGGCCGAACTGGCCCAGTGCGCCACCTGGCTGCGCCATGAAATGGCGCAGGTGCGCCCCCAGCTGGTGCTGGCCATGGGACGCCATGCCGCGTTCAGCGTGTTGGGCAGTACGGCGCCGTTGGGTCAGCTGCGCGGGCAGTCGCATCGCATCGCCTTGCCGGCGGATGGTGCCGACGCGCTGGGCGTACTGGCGGATGTTCCGGTGGTGGTGACCTATGCGCCAGCCTATCTGTTGCGCAATTCGGCCGCTAAGCGGCAGGCTTGGCAGGATTTGTGCTTGGCCAGTTCCTTTGTTGACAACAGAGGCTGAGTCTCGCGCTGACGACTGGTACCGGCAGGGCGCGCAGAAAGAGCGGGGCCTGCGTACAATCATCTTTTTCTCTGCGAATCATCCATCATGGCCACTAGCCTGCTTGCACTGCTCGACGACATCACCACGATCCTGGACGACGTTGCCGTGATGAGCAAGATGGCGGTCAAGAAAACCACCGGGGTGATGGGCGACGATCTGGCGCTCAATGCCCAGCAGGTTGCGGGCGTCAACGCCGACCGGGAACTGCCGGTCATCTGGGCGGTGTTCAAGGGATCGCTCGTCAACAAGCTCATTCTGGTGCCGCTGGCGTTGCTGATCAGCGCGTTCGTGCCGGCCCTGATTACGCCCTTGCTCATGGCGGGCGGCCTGTTCCTGTGTTACGAGGGAGTGGAAAAGGTATTGCACAAGTGGCTGCAGAACGGAAAAACGAAACATGCGCCGCCGGCGCCTTCCAGGCAGGCCGTAGCCGCTACGGGTGCGCAAGCCGAAAAGGACAAGATCAAGGGCGCCGTGCGCACGGACTTCATCCTGTCGGCCGAAATTGTGGTAATCACCCTGGGATCAATCGCCGCAGGCACGCCCTGGATGCAGCGCGTGCTGGTGTTGTCGCTGATTGCGCTGGGCATGACGATCGGCGTGTATGGACTGGTGGCGGGCATCGTCAAGCTCGACGATCTGGGCGTGGTGCTGTTTCGCAAGGGCGGCAATGCACGCACTTTCGGCGAGTGGCTGCTGCGCGCAGTGCCATGGCTGATGCGCGGCCTGTCGGTGGCGGGAACGCTGGCCATGTTCCTGGTGGGTGGCGGCATCCTGGCGCATGGCATTGCGCCGCTGGTGCACTGGCTGCATGACGTGGAGCTGAGCTGGGGCGGCTTGCTGGGTTCCCTGGCTGCGTCGCTGACCAATCTGCTGATCGGGTTTGCTTCGGGCGCCATCGTTCTGGCTGGGGTCCATTTCGTCAGGAAACTGCGCGGCAAGCAAGACGATACACCGCACGCGGCCTGATAGGCCTTGCGTAGGGATGCGCCGTTCTTGATGGAAGCCGTGAACGGGCTTTTACAATCGTGCCATGACTTTTCTTGAGATGCTTGGCGCGGCGGAACAGCGCAACCAGTCCCTGTTGTGTGTCGGCCTGGATCCCGATGTGGGCAGGCTGCCTGCACCTTTTGCGGGCGATGCCACGCGCATCTTTGATTTTTGCGCGGCCATTGTCGACGCCACGGCTGACGTTGCGCTGGCCTACAAGCCGCAGATTGCCTACTTTGCGGCCAATCGCGCCGAGGCCCAACTGGAGCAGCTGGTGCAGCACATCCGCCGTGCTGCGCCGCAGGTGCCGGTGATCCTTGACAGCAAGCGCGGCGACATCGGCAGCACGGCCGAGCAATACGCCATCGAGGCATTCGAGCGTTACGGCTGCGATGCGGTAACGCTGTCGCCCTTCATGGGCATGGATTCGTTTGCACCTTACCTCCAACGCCACGGCAAGGGCGCGTTCCTGTTGTGCCGCACTTCCAATCCCGGCGGCAATGACTTGCAATTCCAGCGCCTGCGTGATGTGGAAGGCCAGCCGCTGCTGTACGAGCACATTGCGCGACAAGCCAACGGACCATGGAACCTCAATGGCCAGCTGGGCTTGGTGGTGGGCGCTACCTACCCGCAGGAACTGGCCCGGGTGCGCGAACTGGCCCCTGCGCTGCCGTTGCTGATTCCGGGTGTGGGCGCGCAGGGTGGTGATGCGGCGGCCACGGTGCAGGCGGGCTGGCGCGGGCGTATGGATGCGACTACCGGCATGGTGTGCAGCAGTGCCTTCGCCATCGTCAATTCTTCGCGGGCCATTCTGTATGCTTCGTCGGGTGCCGATTTTGCCGCTGCAGCGCGCCAGGCCGCACTCGCCACGCGCGATACGCTGCGCGCGGCGCAGCAGGCTGTGCGGTAGTCAATGGTCTGACAGGTGGGTCGTCAAGGCGCTGAGCACCTTGATGCCCAGCGCAGCCATGGCCGCACCGCATACGCGGTCGATCCAGAGGGCGTAGCGCTTGAAGGCGGTCTGCAGCCGTGGTTGCGACAGGACCAAGGCAACCATTGCGAACCAGGCCAGTTGCAGCGCCATCATCCACAGGCCGTACAGCGCCAGTTGGGCCTGCGGCAGATCGGGCGAAATCACCACGGTGAATAACGAAACGAAATACAGCGGCGCCTTGGGGTTGAGCAGATTGCACAAAAACCCTTTGGTCAGGCTTTGCCACGCCGTGGGTGAAGAAAGAGCCGGCACGGGCGAAGCGGCCGGCGTGGATGTGCCGCCGGCGTGGATCGGGGTGGACTTGGCGCGCAGGCCTTGCCAGCCCAGATATAGCAGGTAAGCACCACCCGCCAGCCGGATGGCCTGCAGCAATGGGAGCGAATGGGCAATGGTGGCGGCAAGGCCGAATATGGAGTAGACGATGTGCACGCCAAGACCCAGCGTGATGCCCAGGCTGCACCACAGTCCCGTGCGCTTGCCGTGCAACAGAGTTTGCTGCGTCACCATCACGAAGTCCGGCCCTGGCGAGGCTGCTGCCAGCAGGTGCACCGGAGTGATGAGCGCAAGGCCTTGCCAGAAGTTCATGGTGTGCACAAAAGGGGTATTTACTCGGCGCGGTGGGCGGCTTTCATGTCCAGACGCTTGAGCAGGCCCAGGTCGGCTTCGGTGTCGGGGTTGCTGGTCGTCAGCAGTTTTTCGCCGTAGAAAATGGAGTTGGCGCCCGCCAGGAAGCACAGGGCCTGCATGGTATCGGGCATTTCGCTGCGGCCGGCCGACAGGCGCACCCGCGCTTCGGGCATGGTGATGCGCGCCACGGCGATCATGCGCACGAATTCGAATGGGTCGATGTCTTCGCTGTCGGACAGTGGTGTGCCTTCGACCTTGACCAGGTTGTTGATGGGCACGCTGTCGGGGTAGCGCGGCTGCAGGTTGGCCAGCTGGGCAATCAGCATGGCGCGCTGGCGGCGGCTTTCGCCCATGCCGACGATGCCACCACAACACACGCTCACGCCGGCATCGCGCACATTCTCCAGCGTGTCGAGGCGGTCCTGGTAGTCACGGGTGGTGATGATGCTGCCATAGTATTCGGGCGCGGTGTCGAGGTTGTGGTTGTAGTAATCCATGCCGGCGTCGTGCAGGTGCTTGGCTTGGTCCCTGGTCAGCATGCCCAGCGTGCAGCACACCTCCAGTCCGGTTTCCTTCACGGCCTTGATGATTTCGGTTACTTGCTCGATGTCGCGCTCCTTGGGGGCGCGCCAGGCCGCGCCCATGCAGAAGCGCGTGGCGCCCGCGGCCTTGGCTCGTTCGGCGGCGGCGCGCACGGCTTCGGCCTCCATCAGCTTCTGCGCTTTCACGCCGGCAGGGTGATGCACCGATTGTGGACAGTAGCCGCAATCTTCGGGGCAACCGCCGGTCTTGATCGACAGCAGTGCGGCCAGTTCGATTTCGGTCGGATCGAAGTGCGCGCGGTGCACCTGTTGGGCACGGAACAGCAGTTCCGGAAACGGTAGTGCGAATAGGGCCTCGACGCTGACTACGGGCCAGCGCACGTCGGCATCTGTGACTGTGCCTGTTGCGGCATCGGCTGCGGCGTGCGAGCGGCAATGGCCCTTGCCGGAGCAGGCGTGGTGGCCGTCATGGGAACCGTGGGCGTGGTTGTGGCAAGAACCGTTGCCGGAACAGGCAGACGAAACAGGTGTTTGATCCATGGGGATATCCAGAAAAGAGTGCGTGCAATACGAAACCGGGCACGGCGCCCGATGAAAAGGCGAGGTGTGGCTTCTTCCGGCGTCGATCAGTCTTCGATGCCGCGCTGGGCCGGAATGCCGGCGTCGAAAGCGTGCTTGATCGGGCGCATCTCGGTCACCGTGTCGGCGATGTCGATGATTTCCTGCGGGCAGCGGCGCCCGGTCAGGCACACGTGCACCTCCTTGGGGCGATTGCGCAGGGTGTCGAGCACGTCCTGTAGGTCAAGCCAGCCAAACGCCAGCGGGTACGTGATTTCGTCGCACACCACCAGAAAATATTCGCCACTCAGGATGGCGGCCTTGGCTTTTTCCCAGCCATCGCGCGCCAGTTGCGCCGACCGT
Organism: Allobrachymonas sp.; assembly: GCA_039808005.1. Taxonomy (GTDB): domain Bacteria; phylum Pseudomonadota; class Gammaproteobacteria; order Burkholderiales; family Burkholderiaceae_C; genus Brachymonas. Next base: position 49,507 of record JBDHSG010000015.1, read on the forward strand.
TCCAGGTCCTGGCTTTTCCAGCTGAAGCCGTCGCCAAGGCCTTCCACCGGCACGCCGATCTGCTCGAACATGCGGTGCTCGCCGAAGCGCGCCGTGGGTACCTTCATGAACTGGAAAATCTTCACCGCCTTGCCGCGTCCGGTGGCGCGCAGGGCCAGACCAAAGGCCGCAGTGCTTTTGCCCTTGCCGTCGCCGGTGTTGACGATCACGATGCCGCGGCGCTCGCCTTGGGGCGGCTCGTAGGGTTTTTCGGTCGGGGGTTGTTCGGTTTTCATGATTGGGTTTCCTGAGGGTGTTTCAGCGGCAAGGGCAGGCCTGCCACCATGAAGGTCACGTGGCTACATGCAGCGGCCACGCGCTGGTTCAGTCGGCCTATGGCATCGACAAACTGCCGTGTTTCGGGCGCGGGTGCAATCACGCCCAGCCCGATTTCGTTGCTCACGATGAACAGGTGCGCCTGGCAATCGCATATGGCCTGTAACAGAGCATTGGTGCGGGAAGCAACTTCGGTTGCCGGGGTGGTCGCTCCTTGCCACGGCATCAGCAGGTGAGTGAGCCACAGCGTGAGGCAGTCGATCACGATGGCCGTGCCGGTGTGGCTGTGCGCGTTCAGCTGCGCGGCGAGATCGGTGCTTTCCACCGTCAGCATGCCCGGGGCCCGCTGGGCGCGGTCCTGCTGGTGGTGGGCGATGCGCAGCCGCATTTCCTCATCATGCGCCTGTGCCGTGGCCACATAGACCGCGCGATACGTGGGCGAACGGTCCAGCCATTCAGCCGCCAGCCGTTCGGCCCGCGCCGATTTGCCGCTGCGCTGGCCGCCAAGAATCAATTCCTTGTGCAGCGTCATGGGTACGCAGCGTCCTTTTTATGTGTCGCCAAGGCTGGCGCGCCGCGGTGTGGAGCACCATCGGTGGAGAATTTTGCGGGAACAGGAAGTGGAACCATGCGCATGGCACAAGGAAGACAAACGCTGACGGCGACCCCGCCGTCCCATTCGGGCACCGGCTGCAGACCGAAAGCCTGCGCGCCGCTCGTGTGTTGGCCGGTATCCGGGCTGACGGCAAGACTGACGGTCCCTTCCCGGCGGTTGGAGTATCCGCCAGTGGTATGTGGCCGCAGTTGCAAGGCCGGTGTATCCTTGCGCCGTGTCACCGTTGCGGGGGCAGCGCAGGCCATCCGACAAAATGCGGACCCTGCTTCCCGTTCAACCCTGGTCACCAGAACGGCAGCCAGGGCACCAACCGGTGCATTGTAGAAGAAAGCGTCTTGCCCACGGGCAAGGAATGGGAACGTGCGTCGGATCTATCTGGAGGATGGAACAGATCCGGCCGGTTTTGTGAGGGGTGCTGTGTTGTCGACCAAATTGTGTTCTCCGTCATGTTTGCCTGCTTCTTGCGGCGATGTCTGCCCGCGCGCCTGGCAACGCCATGGCCGCCTGATGGCCTGGTCGCTGGTTCTGGTGTGGGTGCTGGCCGGTTGCGCGGGTCGCCAGATCCGACCTTCTCCCGGGCCGGAGACGGGAACCCCGATCGTGCGCGAAAAAAGCCGCTGGGTGCCGGTGCCATGGTCAGCATTGCCGGGCGTGACGTCCGACGCCGTGGGCGAAGCCTGGCCCGCATGGCTGCAGAGCTGTCGCAAACCCGGACCGGTATTCGAAGGAATCTGCCCCGACGTGCAGCGCCTTGCCGGTGCCAGTGACGAAAACAAGCGCCAGTGGCTGATGCGGCGGTTCCAGCCCTACCGAATCGAGAGCCATGCCGGACAGGCCGAAGGCATCCTGACCAGCTACTACGAGCCGGTGTTGCAGGCGCGCCGCGTGCCGGGTGCTGGCTACAGCGTGCCGCTGTATGCGCCGCCAGCGGGAGGGGCGCCGCGCAGTCCGTGGTATACCCGCCGCCAGATCGATACCGATCCCGTCGCGCGGGCAGCGTTGCAGGGACGGGCACTGGTGTATCTGACCGACCCGATCGACGCCATGATCCTGCACGTGCAGGGCAGCGGTCGGGTGCAGGTGCGGGAGCCGGACGGGCGCACGCGCATGGTGCGCATGGCATTTGCCGGTACCAACAACCATCCTTTCCGCAGTCCTTCGGGCTGGGTGACGGCGCAGGGGGGGCGCGGCGGCAGCTGGGATGCCCTCCGGCAGTGGGCGGCGCAGAATCCAGGCCGCGTCAACGACATGCTCTGGAGCAATCCGCGCTATGTCTTTTTCCGCGAAGAGGCCGTCAGCACGGTTGAAGCCGCCAGCGGCCCGCGCGGTGCGCAGGGCGTGCCACTGACGCCGGGGCGCTCCATCGCCGTGGATCGCGCCAGCATTCCGTATGGCGTACCGCTGTGGCTATCCAGCCAGGGGGCGGCTGCAACCCTCAACCGGCTGGTATTGGCCCAGGATACCGGCAATGCCATCGTGGGAGCCGTGCGGGCCGACTATTTTGCGGGCTGGTCGGAAGAGGCTGCAGCCTTGGCGCACCGTCTGAAGCAGCCCTTGTGGTTGTGGGCGCTCTGGCCCCAGTGAGCCTGCCACAGGGCAGCGCAAGCGGCTGTGCCGTGGAAGGCTTTTGGCCATCGGTGCGGGAAGGCTGGAAATGGTCAAGCATGCCCCTTCGTGCTGCCATGCATCCTGCAAGCGGGAAACTTCCTGTTGTGGTGCGGGGCCATGGCCATGTGGGTGCTTGCTCCCAGCTTTGGCAAGCTTCGTGTAAGATGACCAATTGATCGATTGAACCCGGATGGATGTGGTTGTCAGGATGTTTGCAGCCTCTGGATCTACACCATGAATCGCTGTCTGTTTTCATTTATTGCTGGATCGAAAAGGCCCGTTGCGGTCATGGCCGTGGTGCTGGGGCTGGCTTCTGCTGCCCATGCACAAGGCGCCGAATCCTTCGACGACCCGCCCGCGCCAGCGCCGGTGTCCTTGCCGCGGAACTTCCCCGATCGGGCTGAGAAGGGCGTCATGCGCTTTGTCGATCCACCGGTAGTCATGCTCGGCGACGAGCGCGTGTATATTTCGCCCGGCGCGCGCATCAGGGATCCCCGCAACATGATGTTGCATATGTCGCAGCTCAAGGGACGCAAGGTCCATGTGATGTACCTGCGGGACGCGATGCAGCAGGTCGGAGACATCTGGCTCCTGTCGGATTACGAAGCCAGCCAGCCTTCTCCCAGGCAAAGGCGCGAGCAGTTTCTGCGCATGGATGGCTACGATCCGGCCGGCGAAAAAGTCGATCCGCTGCTGCCTTATAACAGGCAGCCCCGGTACAAATATTAAAAATAAACGCGTTCCGGTCACCTGTTCCTGGCCGGCTGCCATTTGCTGCTGCTGATTGGCATCCTGTAACGATGCCGCAGAAACACACAGCAGTTCCGATTCGATGCAATGATTGCCATGACTGTCGACACCCCTCAAAATTCGCGCAAGAAAGTTTTCATCAAAACCTTTGGTTGCCAGATGAACGAGTATGACTCGGACAAGATGGCCGATGTGCTGGGCGCCGCCCAGGGCTACGAGAAAACCGACAACCCCGAAGAAGCCGACCTGATTCTGTTCAACACGTGTTCGGTGCGCGAAAAAGCGCAGGAGAAGGTGTTCAGCGATCTGGGGCGAATCAAGCACCTCAAGGCACGGGGCGTCAAGATCGGTGTGGGCGGCTGCGTGGCCAGCCAGGAAGGTGCCGAAATCATCAAGCGCGCGCCCTTTGTGGATGTGGTGTTCGGTCCGCAGACGCTGCACCGCCTGCCCGAGCTGCTCAACGAAAGTACGGCGCAGCAGCAACCGCAGGTCGACATCAGTTTTCCCGAGATTGAAAAATTCGACCACCTGCCGCCAGCGCGGGTGGAGGGGGCTTCGGCCTTCGTCTCGATCATGGAAGGGTGCAGCAAATATTGCAGCTATTGCGTGGTGCCCTATACCCGTGGCGAGGAATTCAGCCGCCCGTTCGAGGAAGTGCTGGTGGAGATTGCCGGTCTGGCCGACCAGGGGGTGAAGGAAATCACCTTGTTGGGCCAGAACGTGAATGCCTACCGGGGCCAGATGGGCGACAGCGGCGAAATCGCCGACCTGGCTCTGCTGATTGAATACGTAGCCGAAATTCCGGGGATCGAACGCATCCGCTATACCACCAGTCATCCCAACGAATTCACCAAGGCCTTGATCGATGTGTATGCCCGGGTGCCGCAATTGGTCAGCCACCTGCACCTGCCGGTGCAGCACGGCAGCGACCGCATCCTCGCGGCCATGAAGCGGGGTTACACCGCGATGGAATACAAGAGCATCATTCGCAAGTTGCGGGCGGTGCGGCCCGACATCAGCCTGAGCAGCGATTTCATCGTCGGCTTTCCGGGCGAGACGGAAGATGATTTCAACAAGATGCTGAAGCTGATCGACGATGTGGGCTATGACGCCAGTTTCAGTTTCATCTTCAGCCCGCGCCCGGGCACCCCTGCCGCCAACCTGCACGACGATACGCCGCATGAGTTGAAGCTGCGCCGCCTGCAGCAACTGCAGGCCGCGCTCGAAGAGAACGTGCGCCTCATCAGCCAGTCGCGCGTGGGTACGGTGCAGCGCATTCTGGTGGAAGGCCCCTCGCGCAAGGATGCGCATGAACTGATGGGCCGCACCGAATGCAACCGCATCGTCAACTTTGCCAGCAGCGTCGAGCCTGAGCAGCTGGTCGGCCAGATGCTGGAAGTGCGCATCACCGAAGCGTTGCCGCACTCGCTGCGCGCGGAGATGCAGGCGGGGCCAGAAAGGCGCGATTGCGCATGACGGGCCCGATTCCTGCACGCTCTGTTAACAAGAGCTGCAGGCGGTGTCATCTGTCATGGGTTATGGTGTTGCTCCATGGCTGAGTCGTTGACGGGAAAACCGCCTGGTGCTTCGTCGTGCGAGGGTTTCTTCAAGAGGCTGTCAAAATATCATTTTTTATGAAATGAATGTTCCGGTAATGATTCCGTCTCTGTTGAGTGACCAGGCTATGCCTCTGGTGGAGCTGCGCGATGTGCAGTTCCGGTACAGCGCGGGCGCGCGTCCTGTGCTCGAAGGTCTTTCCCTGGTGGTGCCCCGAGGCAAGGTCACGGCAATCATGGGTGCGTCGGGCGGCGGCAAGACCACGGTATTGCGCCTGATCGGCGGGCTGCAAAAGGCTACCCAGGGCCAGGTGCTGTTTGACGGGCAGGACATGGGAGCCTTCACGCATGGGCAAATCTATGCGGCTCGGCGCCGCATGGGCATGCTGTTCCAGTTCGGGGCGCTGTTTACGGACATGAACGTGTTCGACAACGTGGCGTTTCCGCTGCGCGAGCATACGCAGCTGTCCGAAAGCATGATCCGCGATATTGTGCTCATGAAACTCCATGCCGTAGGCCTGCGGGGCGCACGCAACCTGATGCCTGGCGAAATTTCCGGCGGAATGGCGCGGCGCGTGGCGCTGGCGCGGGCCATTTCACTTGACCCCGAGCTGGTGATGTATGACGAACCGTTTGCGGGACTCGATCCGATTTCACTGGGAACCATCGCACGCCTGATCCGCCAGCTCAACGATGCGATGGGTTTGACCACCATCATCGTTTCGCACGATCTGGACGAAACGTTCCGGATTGCCGACCAGGTGATCATTCTGGGAAATGGCCGGGTTGCGGCGCAGGGTTCACCGGAGGACGTGCGTCACAGCGCGGATCCCCTGGTGCAGCAATTCGTCAACGCGCAGCCCGAAGGGCCGGTGCATTTTCATTATCCTGGGGCAGACCTGCGAGCCGACTTCGGCCTGGAAGCGTTCAAGGATCAGCCATGAGCATTTTCAATCCAGCCGACATCGGTTATGTGGCGCGCCAGCAGGTGATGCGGCTTGGTGCGGGTGCACGCCTATTCATGCGCCTGGCCACATCCTTCTCCAGCTGGCTGCGCCCGAGCCTGATCCGCGACCAAGTGTTTTTCCTTGGAAATTACTCGCTGTCCATCATCGCCGTTTCGGGGTTGTTCGTCGGGTTCGTGCTGGGGCTGCAGGGGTATTACACCCTCCAGAGCTTTGGTTCGGCTGAATCGGTCGGTTTGCTGGTGGCACTGAGCCTGCTGCGCGAACTGGGGCCTGTAGTCACCGGACTGCTGTTTGCCGGGCGCGCCGGCACGTCGCTGACGGCGGAAATCGGGTTGATGAAGGCGGGCGAGCAGTTGTCTGCGATGGAAATGATGGCGGTCGATCCGGTACGGCGCATTCTTGCCCCGCGTTTCTGGGGCGGAGTCATTGCCATGCCGGTGCTGGCAGCCATTTTCAGTGCCGTAGGCATTGCTGGAGGCTGGCTGGTGGCCGTTCAACTGATCGGCCTGGATGCCGGCGCCTTCTGGGGGCAGATGCAGGCTGGCGTGGACGTGTGGGATGATATCGCCAATGGGGTGATCAAGAGTGTGGTTTTCGGCGTGGCCGTTACCTTCATTGCCGTACTTGAAGGGTATGCTGCGCGCCCGACGCCAGAGGGCGTCTCACGCGCCACCACGCGCACCGTGGTGGTCGCTTCGCTGACCGTGCTGGGGTTGGACTTCCTCCTGACAGCCATGATGTTCAGCATCTGAGCGGCTGGTTTTGAAAAAGGACAGGAAAATGCAACGTTCAAAGGCGGATATCTGGGTAGGACTGTTTGTGCTGGCGGGAGCCATCGCACTGCTGTTTCTTGCGCTGCAGGCCGGCAATCTGCTTTCCATCGCGCCACGCAAGGGATATGAAATCCGTGCCGTGTTCCAGGACATCGGAGGGCTCAAGCCCAAGGCAGCGGTCAAAAGCTCCGGCGTGGTGGTGGGGCGGGTCAAGGCCATCGAGTTCAACAACGCGACGTATCAGGCGGTTGCGGTGCTCGACATGGATGACAGCTATCACTTTCCCCAAGACAGCATGCTCAAGATCATGACCAGTGGATTGCTGGGCGACCAATATGTCGGCGTTGAAGCCGGTTATGGCGATACGCTATGGAAACAGGGCGATGAAGTGACCAATACGCAGTCGGCCGTGGTTCTCGAAAATCTGATCGGCCAGTTCATGAACAGCAAGGCGCTGGAGGCGGGCAGTTCTGTCTCGAATGACGAATCCGGCGGAGGTGATGGAACGACGGAGTCGTCCGTCCGTTCCCCGCAAAAAGGAGACGGCCAATGAAGCGCTCCGGCCTTTCTGGATTGGGCCGTGCTGGAGCTGGCGGAGCAATGGTGCTGGCGGTTTTTTTGCTGGCCGGGTGTGCCACAGGGCCAGGCGCTCATCCGCGCGACCCGCTGGAGCCGTGGAACCGCGGCATTTTCCGCTTCAACGATGCTATCGACAGGGCATTTCTGAAACCTGCGGCCACTGTCTATACAAAAGCTACACCCCAATTCGCGCAGAAAGGCGTGCGCAATTTCTTCAGCAATCTGGGCGATGCGTGGTCTGCCGTCAACAGCATGCTGCAATTCAAAGGCCAGGAGGCCGCCAACAGCTTCTTCCGGTTCGCCACGAATACCGTTTTTGGTCTGGGCGGGGTATTGGATGTTGCTACGGAAGCGCGCATTCCCCAGTCCAAGCAGGATTTCGGCCTGACCCTGGGGCGCTGGGGTGTTTCTTCTGGTCCATATCTTGTTTTGCCCATTCTGGGGCCTTCCTCTGTACGTGACACAGTGGCGATGCCCGTGGACATGAAAGGCAACCCGGTAGGAGCCATCGATGACACCCGACTCCGCAATACCTTGTCCGGCCTGGGCGTCATCAACCTCCGCGCCCAGTTGTTGCCCGTCACTGATCTGATGGATCAGTCTGCACTCGATCCCTATGCCTTCATGCGCGATGCCTACTTGCAGCAGCGCGATGCCCGAACCGGGCAGGGCGGACAAACAAGCGCCGCTGCCATGGACGAAGGCTACGAACCGGCCCCGCAGGATCAGGATACTGCTGAGCCGGGGACCGAGACGGACATTCCTTCTGTGCAGGTGCCGTCGGGTGAAGGCTATGAACCGCCCCTGGAAAGGGATGAGGCTGGCGTGCCTGTCCAGCCCGCTGTTCCTGCCGCGAGCGCAGCATCGGCAGCCAGGCAGCCCAGCCAAACCCCTGAAATGCTGCCCAGTGTTTCTGGCCAGACCCCACACTATTGGCCCGTTGTGCCACAATTGTTCGAGAAACTGTCACCGGGGCTGGGAGAAAATTTCTGGAGGCGCTAGGCAACGGCCTGTGCCGATCCGGTATGTGACGAAGCCATATTCCAAGGCGGCAGCCCTGTCCACCGGTGGAACCTTTCCCTGTCGTTTGACACAAACCACCTGCATTGCGCGGGCATTGCCTGCACCATTTGCCACATGTTGTGGAGGAGACCATTCATGACGAAACACATTTTTTCCCGTTCCCTTATCGGTTCTGGAGCGACTGCGCTGGCCGGCTTGATCCTGTCAGGCGCAGCCTTTGCTGCCGACATGGCGCCTGATGCCATGGTGCAGAAGGTGGCGGGCGAAACACTGGCACAAGTGAAAGCCGACAAATCGCTGCAAACCGGAGATGCGTCCCGTATCGTTGCGCTGATCGACAGAAATGTCATGCCCCACGTGAACTTCACGCGTCTGACTGGAACGGCCGTCGGTCCCGCATGGCGCACGGCAACGCCCGAGCAGAAGAAACGGCTCGAGCAGGAATTCAAGACCCTGTTGGCGCGCACTTACGCGGGGGCATTCAAAATGGCGGCCGACAAGCAGCTCAAGATGTTGCCCATACGTGCTCGTGCCAGCGATAGTGACGTGTTGGTGCAAACCCAGCTTGTTGGTGGTGGTGAACCGATCCCCATGGACTACCGGCTTGAAAAAACCCCGGGAGAAGGACTGGGCTGGAAAGCCTACAACCTTGCGATCAGCAATGTGTGGATGATTCAGAGCTATCGGCAACAATTTGCCAGCATCGTCAACACAGGCGGCATCGAAGCCTTGATCAGCAAGCTCGCGGCGCAAAACAAGGGCAACGCCGGCAAGTAAGCCGGATCCATCGAACCATGCCTGTCTGTCGCCTTTCTCTGCCACCAGAGATCACCCACGACACTGCGGCCGCGGTGCTGGAGCAATTGCAGCGGCAACTGCAGTTGTCAGAAGCCGACGCCGGGGTTGAAGTGGATGTTGCCGCTTTGCAGCGTTTTGATTCTTCCGTCCTGGCCGTCTTGCTGGCGTTGCGGCGCATGGTCCGGCAGCACAACCGGAAATGGCAGGTACTGAATCCCTTCCCTCGGTTTGCCGGGCTGGTGGCCATTTACGGCCTGGACGAGTTGCTGTTTTCCTGAATCAGCGGGGAACTGCCTGTGTGCGTGATCCGATCACAGACGGATCGCCTGGATTGCGCTCAAGCGAGTGCTGACGTGTAGATCTTGTTCGCAGGCCAGGAAATCCTGGAACAGCATCTATTTGCTGCCTCTTGCGCTGGTTTTTTTCTGTTTCGGTGCCATTTGCGGCGTCTGAGCCAGTTGGCGGGATGCGTCAAACAGTTTGGTTTTGCTGGCGAAGTGCTGGTCGATGCGCCACTCCTGAAGGATTTCGAGCGCCAGCTTGAAATGGTGGTAATTGAGCAGGTGGATATCCGAGATACGGAATGCGCTTTTCGTTTCTAGCGCCAGCACCAAGCGCGACAGAATGTGCGCGGCCTCGCTTTCGGGGCTTTTTTCAATCAGTTTGCGTGCTTCCTTGATGGCGTGCATGAAAACTCCATGTAATGGTGACGAACGCTATTCTGACGCGTAATACGTCTCCGGAATCAGGATGTGCGTTCTGTGGATGGAATGCTTGTTGTGAGCCATGCCCCGCTCAGCAGCCACCAAAACGCAGAAACGGGCGTGTCATTGGCCCGAAATGCATGCGCCCATCCCAAAGAAAAAGCGGTGATCGCCCTGTCGGTGATTCCGGCTCGGCCCTGTGTGGACGCCAGCGTCGTGCGTGGCTATAGCTGAAGGGCGGTTAGACAGGCGAAGGTGTCGGGTCCGGAGGTGCGGCCGGTTCGCCGGTTGCAGGAGGCGCAGCCACGATGTTGGTCGCGTGCGGTCCTTTGGGGCCATCCTGCAGTTCATAGGCTACACGGTATCCCTGCTTGAGGGTCTTGAAGCCGTCCATCTGGATGGCAGAAAAGTGGGCAAAAACATCCACCCCCTTGTCGTCGGGTTCAATAAAGCCGAAACCTTTGGCATCACTGAACCATTTGACTGTACCTGTAGCCATGATGACCACCACCTGATTGTAAAAACCGCATCGTGCGGGTATATAAGTTATTGTTTAATTGTAACGCCATGTATGCGGCATTCGCAACTGTCCATCTTGGAGTTTCAGCAGAATGCGATTTTTATGGATAAGTTCCTGTTTGCAGGTGCGGTAGGCCACGGACGCATGCGGGGTGTTGGACGGGGCGGCAATGTCGACATGATCTTCCGGCCATGCCTGCGGGTTGCTGGAGGATTATCATTGCCCCGAGAGGAGCGGCAATGAAGACAATGATGACTATCGGCTTGCTGACTGGTGTGTTTGCACTGGCCGTACCTGTGGTGCATGCGGCAGACGGAGAAGCCATTGCGCGGGCCAACAACTGCATGGCTTGCCATGGTGTGACCGACAAAAGAATGATGGGGCCTTCATTCTCGGAAATTGCGGCTCGTTATGAGAAGACGGGCAAGTCTGTCGAGGCGGCGCTGGCAGAAAAAATCAGGAGGGGCGGGTCGGGTGAATGGGGACCCATGGCCATGCCTGCACAGCCCCAGTTGACGGATGCTGATGCCCGCGCCATCGTCAAGTGGATGCTGGACCGTTGAACGTTTGTCGGTATGCGTGGCAAAGAGACTGCTTCGGCCGAATGCGATGCCTTCGTGGATGCCCTTTGGCTGGAGGACGGGCTATCGGCCAATACCCTGGCGGCATACCGGCGTGACGTGATGGCGCTCGCTGCGTGGTTGCAGGACCAGGCGCCGCCGGTGGGTTTGCTGGGTGTCAATGAAATGCACCTGCAGCTGTACCAGGGTCATCTGTTCACGAGCGGCTACAAGGCCACAACGGCCAATCGGCGTCTTGCCGTGCTCAGGCGGTTTTATCGCTGGGCCTTGCGCGAGCGGCGCGTGGCATCCGACCCGACCCTGCGCCTGCAGGGCGCCAAAACGCCGTTGCGCGTCCCCAAGCTGATCAGCGAGTCGCAGGTGGAAAGCCTGCTGGAGGCGCCCGACGTGCGCACCCCGCTTGGATTGCGCGACCGTGCCATGCTGGAAATGCTTTATGCCTGTGGCCTGCGCGTGAGCGAGCTGGTGCGGCTCCAGTTGTTGCAGGTGAACCTGTCCGAGCAGGTGCTTCGCGTCACGGGCAAGGGCAACAAGGAGCGGCTGGTGCCGTTTGGCGAGCAGGCCCATGACTGGCTGCGGCGTTATCTGGAAGATGCGCGGCCGGCATTGCTGGGCGGTAGGGCGAACGAATACGTTTTCGTCACGGCGCGTGGTGCCCATGCGGGCGGATCCATGACACGCTCCATGTTCTGGCAGTTGGTGAAAAAGTATGCGGCCCAGGCTGGTATCCGGGTGCCGCTGTCGCCCCATACCGTGCGGCACGCTTTTGCCACGCATCTGCTCAACCACGGCGCCGATTTGCGCGTGGTGCAGTTGCTGCTGGGGCACGCCGACATCAGCACGACTACCATCTATACGCACATTGCGCGGGAGCGGCTCAAGACCCTGCACGCCCAGCACCATCCGCGCGGCTGAATTCTGGCCTGTATGCAGCGCATTGCCTGCCCTGTGCATGGGTCGGGATTCATACCAGAAACCACTGGAGATATCCCGCATGGAAGGGGTTGCGCAGGCGGCGTACACTGCTGCCGGATCGACGCATCAACGGACAGGAGTTCTTCGTGCCTATCTACCAACTTGGCGACAAGCATCCGCGACTGGCAGCCAGTGCCTGGATGGCAGACAGCGCCCAGGTCATTGGTGACGTGCGGCTGGAAGCGGACGTGAGCATCTGGTTCAACACCGTGCTGCGCGGCGACAACGACCCCATCACCATTGGCGCTGGCAGCAACATTCAGGATGGCAGCATCCTGCACACCGACGACGGCGTACCGCTGACCATTGGTAAGAACGTTACCGTAGGCCATCAGGTCATGCTGCACGGTTGCACCATTGGCGATGAAAGCCTGATCGGCATTGGCGCGGTGGTGCTCAACGGTGCGATCATTGGCAAACACTGCTTGGTGGGCGCAGGCGCGCTGGTGACCGAGAGCAAAACGTTTCCCGATGGCAGCCTGATCATCGGCAGTCCTGCGCGTGTCGTGCGGCAGTTGACGCCCGAGCAGATCGATGCCTTGCGCCGCAGCGCGCAACACTACATCGAGAATGCCAGACGCTACCGGGAGCAGCTCATACGTCTGTGACGATGCAGCGGGTGGCCGACCGGAGATAATTACAGATTTCGTCGCTAACAGTCCCATGGGGTGTGTTGGCGCGTACTGAATAACCTCTCTCCAGAAGCTTTCCCGTGTCCTACGCCTCCGAAACCCGCCGCCGTCGCACCTTCGCCATCATTTCCCACCCCGACGCGGGCAAGACCACGCTGACCGAGAAACTCCTGCTGTTCTCCGGTGCGATCCAGATTGCCGGTGCCGTCAAGGGGCGCAAGGCCAGCCGCCACGCCACCAGCGACTGGATGGAAATCGAGAAGCAGCGCGGCATCTCGGTCGCCTCCAGCGTGATGCAGATGAGCTACCGCGACCACGTCGTCAACCTGCTCGACACGCCCGGCCACAAGGACTTCAGCGAGGACACCTACCGTGTGCTCACCGCCGTCGACTCGGCCCTGATGGTGATCGATGCGGCCAACGGCGTCGAGGCGCAGACGCGCCGCCTGATCGAGGTCTGCCGCCAGCGCGATACGCCCATCATCACCTTCGTCAACAAGATGGACCGCGAGGTGCGCGACCCGCTGGACATCCTCGACGAGGTGGAGCGCGAGCTGGGCATGCCTTGCTGCCCCATCACCTGGCCGGTGGGCCAGGGCAAGCGCTTCGGCGGCATCATCAACCTGCGCACGCAAAGCATGACGGTGTTCCAGGCCGGCAGCGACAAGCGCCCGCAGGATTTCGAGGTCATTGCGCTCACCGAGGCCGACACGCTGCGCGCCCGCTTCGGCCAGGCTTTCGACGATGCGCTGGAAAGCATGGAGCTGGCTGTGGGCGCATCGGCGCCCTGGGATCACGACGCCTTCCTGGCTGCCAAGCTCACGCCGGTGTTCTTCGGGTCGGGCGTGAACAACTTCGGGGTGATGGAGGTGCTGGACGCGGTGGTCGACATGGCGCCCCCGCCAGGCCCGCGCGTGGCCTATACCGAGGTCAACCGCAACCGCGAAGAAAAGACCATCCAGCCCGAGGAAGAGGATTTTGCCGGTGTGGTGTTCAAGGTACAGGCCAACATGGACGCCAACCACCGCGACCGCATCGCCTTCGTGCGTGTGGCCTCGGGCAAGTACACGCCGGGCATGAAGATGAAGGTGCAGCGCACGGGCAAGGAGCTGCG
>JBDHSG010000001.1:0-189741 GCA_039808005.1 Allobrachymonas sp.
TCGCCGTTGTCGGCCTTGGTGATGGTGAAGGGCATCAGGTCGATGTCCTTCTGCACTTCCTTCTCGTCGAACTTGCGTCCGATCAGGCGCTTGATGGCGTAGAGCGTATTCTTGGGGTTGGTCACGGCCTGGCGCTTGGCAGAGGCGCCCACCAGCACTTCACCGTCTTCCTGGTAGGCGATGATGGATGGCGTGGTGCGTGCCCCTTCACTGTTTTCGATGACTTTGGCCGTATGGCCCTCCATGACGGCCACGCACGAGTTGGTGGTGCCCAGGTCGATGCCGATGATTTTTCCCATAATGTTTTGCTCCGGAAATGGATGTATGCAGGATGAAATTGGGCGTTATTGCCGGATTTCAAGGGTTTTCAGCCCCTGACCGCGCCACGCCATTGGGCTCATTGAGCGCTCGTGACCGTCACCAGCGCCGGCCGCAGCACACGATCGGCGATCAGATAGCCTTTCTGCAGCACGTTCACGACGCTGTTGGGCGCCAGCTCGATTCCCTCAGGGACCGGTGCCACGCTGATGGCCTGGTGCACATTGGGATCGAACCGTTCGCCCTGTGCAGGCGCAATGGGCACCACCTTGTTGCGTTCCAGCGCGCCCAGCAGCTGGCGCAGCGTGGCCTCATTGCCTTCGCGCAACTGCGCGGCCGTGGCATTTTCGATGGTGAGCGCCGCTTCAAAACTGTCGATCACAGGCAGGAGGCTCTCGGCAAACCCCTCGATGCCGAATTTGCGCGCCTTGGCCATGTCTTCTTCGGCGCGGCGGCGGGTATTCTGCACTTCAGCCTGCGCGCGCAGATAGTCGTCGCGCGCCTCCTGCAACTGCACCTGCAGGGCTTCAATTTCTGCCTGCAGATCGACTGCAACGGAACGTTCCGACGCCTCGGCGGCCGGATGGTCATTGCCGGCTGCGCCGGATTCGGAAGTCGGTGTGTTTTCTTGATTCATGAAGCATTCCAGAAATCAGGGGTCCGGAGGAGAAAGAGCGGAACAACGGAAAAATCCGTTCCATCTTTCCAGATAGGGCCGTTGCCAGGTGTTTCAAGCCATCCCGGCGCCACGCTGGCGGTGCAAGGACGGAGATTGTAAATAGGTTCTTCGGCACACAGGCCCCACCGCCCGCGTGGAAAGGCCATACCTGCACAGAACGGAACGGCCTGCGCATGGCGCCAGGCCACGACTCAGCTTTGGCAAGCCGCGAAAACTTCTGCAAGGCGCAGCCGGAAAACCACTCCGCCCAAACGCACCGGCACTGCGTCAGGACAGGCGCCGTCCTACGGACGGGAAAAGAATGAGCAGGCGCGACCCCTTGCCGCCAACCGGCCGGTTTCAGATTTCGGGCTTGACGTGGAGATGCCCCATGCCCTGGCCGTGAAGATGGGCGCCCGTATCGTGCGTGTGGGTGGTTTCCAGGCTGACCGGCACGATATTGATCTGCCCGTGGCGCACGCCGCGCTCGGTGATGATGGCTTCGCCGAACCGCCGCACCCTGGCCGTGGCACCACGCAGCAGCGCGGTTTCCAGGCAATTGTCGTGATCCAGATGCACATGGGTGGTGACCACCACCACGTCGTGGTATTCGTGCTGGAGCTGGATCAGGCGCTCGGCCAGATCGCGTCCGTGGTGGTTGAATACATAGGAAAGGCTGGCCACACAAAACTCGGCCTGGTCTTTCTGCAAATTGACTTCCGTCAGCTTCTGGCGCAACAAATCACGCACCGCTTCCGACCGGTTCTGGTAGCCGCATTGCTGCACCAACTGATCAAATTGCTGCGCCAGACTTTCCTCCAGCGAGATGGTGAATCGCTCCATACCTTTTCTCTCCCATACGAATGTCTGCTTGAATCATACTTTATCAACATTAAAGATATTTTAAAAAATAACAATAATTTGTTTTTTCTTATAAAATCCGGCCGGCTTGGCTGAACATTTCTGGAGATATTCATCATGCACATGGCCGATGCATTAATTTCGCCCACAGTGGGCCTTGCCGGCTGGGCTGGCGCAGCAGCAGTGGCCGCCTATGCCGCGGCACGACTGAAAAAAACCGCCACGCTGGAAAAGACCGTGCCGATGATGGCTGTGCTGGGAGCATTCGTGTTCGCCGGGCAGATGATCAACTTCACCATCCCGGGCACCGGATCCAGCGGCCATCTGGGAGGAGGGCTGTTGCTGGCCATCCTGCTGGGGCCGCACGCCGCCTTCCTGGCCCTGTCCTCGGTGCTGGCCGTGCAGGCGCTGTTTTTCGCCGATGGCGGACTGTTGGCCATGGGATGCAACATCCTGAACATGGCGGCCATTTCCTGCTACGTGGTCTACCCCCTGATTTTCAAGCCACTCGCCGGCCAGAACAGCAGCGGCACGCGCCGCTGGCTGGCCATGGTACTGGCTGCCGTGGTCAACGGCGCCCTGGGCGCTTTCAGCGTGGTGCTGGAAACCACGGCTTCGGGCATTTCGGAACTGCCGTTCGGCCATTTCGTGGCCCTCATGATTCCGATCCACCTGGCCATTGGCGTGGTCGAAGGGCTGATCACCCTGGCGGTGACCGGCTTCATCGGCAAGGCACGGCCGGAACTGCTCGACGGCGCCTCCCACGCCGCAGCGCCCATCACCGGAGGATTTTCCCGTTATCGGGGCGTCTTCTTCGGGGTGTTGCTTGCTACCGCACTGGTCGGGGGCGTGCTGTCATGGGTGGCCTCGAGCAACCCGGACGGGCTGGAGTGGGCCATGGGCAAGGTGACCGGCACCGAAGAAATTCACGGCGCCCGCGACGCCGGCCTGCACCAGTCGCTGGAGGAAGTGCAGCAGTCCACGTCGTTCATGCCCGATTACGATTTCAAGAAGGCCGAAGAACCCGGCGCTGCAGAAAACCACGCCGCCAAGGAAGAAACATCCCCCTCGGTGGTCAAGCCCGGCACGACGGTGGCCGGCATTGTGGGCGCGGGCATCACGATGCTGGTGGCCGGTCTGGTCGGATGGTTGCTGCGTCGCCGTCGCGGATCGCAGGGCCAGACGCGCTGACGCGCAGGCCGCATGGAAACGCAAGGTCTTATCGGCAATGATGCGCGCGGGGCAATCGGATACACCTGAAGGCAGGACATGGCAGGCAAAATACCCCTTCTGGGTGGTGTAGAAGATTACGACCGCCTGGCGGCGCTTGATTCGCCCTTGCATCGCCGCGATCCGCGGGCCAAATTGATCGTGGCGCTGCTGGCCGTGCTGGCGGCGGTGTCTTTCCCGCACCAGAGCGTATCGGCCATGCTGCCACTGCTGGCCCTGCCCTTCGTGTGGTTCATGGTCAGCGGCACGCCGGCCGGATTTTTCCTGCGGCAGCTGCGCATGGCGCTGCCTTTTGTCTTTTTCGTTGCCATCTTCAACCCGGTGTTCGACCGCCAGATCGTCATGCACCTGGGCGGCATCGGCATCAGCGGAGGCTGGCTCTCGTTCGGGTCGATCCTCGTCCGTTTCCTTCTCAGCATTTCCTGCATGGTGCTGCTGGTGGCGAGCACCGGCTTCAACACCCTTTGCAGCGGTCTGGGCCGGCTGGGCATGCCCAAGATCCTGGTGGTGCAGCTTCTCTTGCTGTACCGGTACATTTTTCTGCTCGGCGCCGAGGCCCAGCGCATGCGCCAGGCCTATGCCCTGCGTGCGCTCAGCGACAAGGGGGTGGCCTTCAAGGTGATCGGTTCGATGCTGGGGCAGCTGTTGCTGCGCGTCATGGCGCGCGGCGAGCGCATCCACCAGGCCATGCTGTGCCGCGGCTTCACCGGCGACATGCCGGTACGCCACGGTTTCCATTGGGAAGTGACAGATACCTTGTTCGTATTGGGCTGGGCCGCCTGGATACTGCTGGTGCGTTTTGGCGATTTACCCGCATTCGTGGGACATCTGGTATTGGGAACGTAGATGAGCCACCATATTATCGAAGCCAAGAATCTCTATTGCCGATATCCAGACGGACACCAGGCGCTGGAAGACGTGAGTTTCCGCATCGAGCACGGCGAGGCCGTGGCGGTGATCGGCGCCAACGGGGCCGGCAAGTCCACCTTGATGCACCACCTCAACGGCACGCTGGTGCCGACATCGGGCAGCGTGCGCGTGGGCGATGTGCCCGTGCTCCCCTCCACGCTGCGCGACGTCCGGCGTACCGTGGGCATGGTGTTTCAGGATGCGGACGACCAGCTTTTCATGCCCACCGTCGGGGAAGACGTGGCGTTTGGCCCTGCCAACATGGGCCTGCCCCCCGAAGACGTGGAGCGCCGCGTGCACGAAGCGCTCGAAACCGTCGGTGCATTGCACCTGCGCGAACGTCCGCCCTACCGCCTTTCTGGCGGCGAAAAACGCATGGTCTCGATCGCCACCGTGCTGGCCATGCAGCCCGACATCCTGGTGATGGACGAACCCACCAACCATCTCGACGCGCGCGCACGCCGCAATTGCATCGCGCTGCTGCAATCGTTCAAGCATGCGCGCATCATCGTCTCGCACGACCTGGACATGGTCATGGACGTATGCAACCGCATCATTGTCCTCAACCAGGGCAGGCTGGTGGCCGACGACACCCCAAAGGCCATCTTCTCCAACGCGGCGCTGCTGGAAGCATGCCACCTCGAACTGCCGCTGCGCATGCAGGGTTGCCCGGCATGCGGCAGGAGCCACGCGCAGTGGCTGCAGGAACGAATCGCCCAGACGAGCCGATAATCGGCAAAACGCCTGCCATGTCCATTGGCCGCTCTTGCCGTTTCGGCAGCAACCCCTTCACCGAATCCTGATGAACCCGACTGCCCATTTCACTTATCCCCGCCTGCTGACCATCGCCGGCTCCGACAGCAGCGGCGGTGCAGGCATCCAGGCCGATCTCAAGACGTTTTCCGCCTTGGGCTGCTATGGCATGACGGCCATTACGGCCCTGACGGCCCAGAACACGGTGGGCGTGCAATCCATTTTCCCCGTGCCGGCCACGATGCTGCGCGCGCAGATCGACTCCATCATGTCAGACGTGGGCTGCGATGCCGCCAAGATCGGCATGGTCCCCGACGTGCCCAGCGTCCATGCGCTGGCACTGGCCCTGCGCACGCACGACATCCGTTTCGTGGTGCTCGATCCCGTGGTGGCAGCCACCACGGGCAGCGTCCTGATGGAACACAGCGCCGCCGCCATGCTGCTGGAAGAACTGGTTCCCCTGAGCCATCTCGTGACCCCCAACCTGCTCGAGGCCCGCCTGCTGACGGGACGCAACATCGAATCGGTCGACGACATGCTGGAAGCCGCGCATACGCTGCAACAGCGGGGTGCCTCAGCGGTGCTCGTCAAGGGCGGACATCTGCCGGGCGACACCCTCAGCGACGTGTTGCTGCTGGCCGATGGCAGCGAACACGTCTTCACCGACGCACGCATCGACACCCGCAACACCCACGGCACCGGCTGCACGCTTTCGGCCGCCATTGCGTCGCACCTGGCACTGGGTGCGGACATGCTGCAGGCGGTGCAACGCGGACGCGACTATGTGCGCACGGCGCTGGCGGCAGGCGCCCAGGCACGCCTCGGTCACGGCCACGGACCGGTGAACCACGGTTTTGATCCGCAGCCCATGCACACCCGGCCCCTTTCCGGCACCGCCACGCACGAGTGAGCCGGTTGCGGTTCTACGCAAAGCCGGCTGCGCAGCCGATAAACGCCGGGCCCTGAATCCTGTTCACTGGGCTGCGCGCAAGGCGGTGGCAATCGCACCGATGTTGTGGCGCATCAGTTGCAGATAGCTGCCCGCCGCTCCCTGCGGCCCGCTGAGCGCATCGGAATAAAGCGTCTGCGGCGCAACAGCAATGCCAGTTTCACGGGCCAACTGCTGCATCAGGCGATCGTCCTTCACGTTCTCCAGGAAGATGGCGCGGATACCCTGCCCGCGCACCTGTTGAATGATGCGCGCCACCGTCTTGGCCGATGCCGCGCTGTCGGCACTTGCACCCTGGGGCGCAATAAACGTGATCTGGTAGCGCGCACCCAGGTAGGCAAACGCGTCGTGCGCGGTGAGCACCTTGCGCTGCGCCACCGGGATCGAGGCAAACTGCTGCTGGGCCCAAGCGTGCAACTGCTGCAATTCGCGTTGGTAGGCTGCCAGGCGCTGCTCATAGTGCGCACGGCCTGCAGGGTCGGCCTGGATCAGGGCATCGGCCACGTTGCGCGCATACGCCTGCATGCGCACCGGGTCCTGCCATACGTGCGGATCGGCGTGGTCATGTCCATGCCCATGACCATGGTCGTCGTGTTCGTCCTCTTTGGCGGCCATCGTGGCGATGCCCTTCGTGGCTACGACCATGGGGATTTTGCTGTCGCGCATGGCGCGCTGCAGCTGCGCGCCTTCCAGGCCCAATCCATTGACGAGCAACAGCTTGGCAGAACGAATCTTGCGGATGTCCCCAGGTGTCAGCTGGTAGCTGTGCGCATCGGTGTCGGCGGCGACCAGCGCCTGCACCTGGACGCGTTCCGCACCCAGGTTCTGTGCCACGTCGGCCAGGATGCTGAAACTGGCCACAACCGGCAGCGGCGCGGCGGCCCAGACGTTGGAACAGGCCAGCAGGAAGGCCAGCCCGAATGCTTTGAAAAGAAGGTGAATTCGCATGGTTTTTGCCTGCAGAAAGAAAGGAAGGTACGTCCGAATCCATGCCGCCATTGAGTGGCATGGCTGCACGTTGCCGCATGCAGCGTACGCACGGTGCAGCGGTAAACGGCGCAAATATTGTAGTGACGATCGATGCAAGCCGACGTTTTGCCGCTGCCTGCAACCGGACACCATGCCGGGGTATCAGGATCCCGGTTCGGCCACGCGTATCCGGGTTCCATCCACGATGCGGTCATCGGGCTGAACAACGACCCGTTGTCCCTGTTGCAGCCCCTCGGTGATTTCCGCCGCCAGGGCAGAGCGCAGGCCCAGTCGCACCGGCGTGCGGCGCGCCCTGTCGTTTTCCAGGCGGTACACGGCCCAGCCGTCACCCGAACGGAACAGCGCACTCGCAGGCACCTGCAGCACATCCGGCGCACGCTGCAGGATGAATTCGACTTCAACCCGGTAGGCATCGCCCAGCGCAGCCCAGCGGTCATGCGGCGTATCCAGGCCCAGAATGACGCGCGTACGCTGTTCCTCGACACCCAGCGCCGAAACCTTGGTGAAGCCGCCCGGTTCGATGCGCGTGATCCGGGCTTCCAATGCGCCATCGCCGCCCCAGCGCAGGATGCGCGCAACCATGCCGACAGACAGGCGCACGGCATCGGTGGAAAGCACCTCGGCTTCGATCTCGAGTTGGGAGGGGTCGCCGATTTCCATCACGGTCTGCCCCATGGGAACGGGCGTCTGGCTTTCGATGGGACGCTTGAGCACACGGCCCGCGACCGGAGCCGTGATCGCCAGCACCTTGCCGGCTGCATTTGTCGCGGCATGGCCTTCCTGGGCCAGCAGGGCGCGGGCGGCAGCCAGACGTGCTGCCGCAGCCTGTTCATCGGCACGGGCAACGGCCAGCTCGGCCTGTGCGGCATTGCTGCGGGCCAGCGCCTGGTCCAGCTCCTGCTTGGCCATGGCGCCGGAAGGCTCAAGCGCTTGCGCCCGGCGCGCATCGGCTTGCGCCAGCCGCTCGGACGCCTGCACCGCGTGGGTGCGCTGGCGCGCCGCGGCCAGTCCCGCCTCTGCCGCGCGGACATCGGCCTGAGCCTGGCTGCGCGCACGCGGATCGAGCAGGGAGCTCGACCCCGCTTCCACTTCCGCCAGCGTCTGGCCTGCCTGCACGGCATCGCCCGGCTGGAGCATGATGCGTCGGACCGTACCGGTCACAGGCGTGGCCACCACATAGCGCTCCTTGATGCGCGTCTTGCCTTCCTCCTGGAAAACGACTTCCAGCGGACCCCGCGTAGCAGTGGTGGTGCTGGCCAGTTGCGCGGGGCTGCGCATGGCCAGCCATCCCACGAAAAGCAGGAGGCTGACGGCCACTGCAACAAGCAGATATTTGCGGACGGATTTGATTGCTTGCATGCGTTACTCGCGGGTTTTCAGCACACCGATCAGGTCGAGCTGGCGGATGCGCCACCCTACCCCCACGGCCGACAGCACCGCGCTGGCGGCAGTGACCAGCGCCGAGAAGGCATAGTCAGAAGGATGCAGCACCACCGGCACACGGTACAGGTCAGACGCCAGGCCGTGCGCCAGAAACCAGCACAGGCCGTAGCCAACGGCAAAACCGACCGGGATCGATGCGAGCACCAGCAGCGCCAGTTCACCCAGCAGAATATAGCTGACTTCGCCCTGCGTAAAGCCGAGCACGCGCAGACTTGCCAATTCGCGCCCACGCTCGGCCAGCGCGATGCGCGCCGAGTTGTACACCACGCCGAAATTGACCAGGGCGCCCATGAGCACAGCCATCCAGGTGAATACGCCGGTCAGTTCGGCAAACGTTCGGTAGAACGCACGCACTGCAGCCAGGCGGGAATCGGCGCCCACCACACGCGGACGGCGGTCGAGTTCGCGCAACACGCGCGGCTGCGCATCGGCATCCACCGTCATGAGCACGCTGCTGATCACGTCGCCGTCGCCCAGTGCGCGGTTGAGCGCGTCCAGCTCCATATAGGCGGAAAGCCCCGCGTATTGCTGCACCAGTTGCACCACGGGCAATTGCAGGCGCGCCTGGCGGCCTTCCAGCACATCCACCCACACGGAGTCGCCCACGTTCACTCCCAGGCGCCGCGCAAGATAGTTGTCGAGCACCAGGCCGCCGGGCGGCAGGCTGACGGGTTGCAAGCGCGTATCGACCGGGCGCCGCAGCGTGCCTGCCGCGGGCAGGCCCTGTATGCTGGTGAGCAACTGGTGATTTTCGTTGCGCAGCCGCGCCGCCACCGTGCGCACGCCTTCGACCTGCCGCACCCCCGGTAGCGCGCGCAATTCGCCCAGGGCGCTGCGCCCGCCGGGCTCGATGAACCCGGCCGAGATGTCGTGCTGTTGCACCAGCCGGTATTCGACCTCGATCATGTGGTTGATCGAACTGCCCTGAAAGTTCGCCATCAGCATGATGCCGCCGGCGAAGGCCAGGCCGATGACGGTGAACATCGCCTTGACCGGACGGCGTTCGATCTGCCGCCAGATGACGCGCGTTGGCGGCGACAGGCGCTGCGCGCCGGGCAGGCGTTCGATGAGCGTGCGGCGGAAGCGCTCCGGCGCTGGCGGACGCATGGCCTGCGCGACCGGCTCATCGGCGGCGGCATAGACGGCATAGCCCGTACCGGCCAGCGCGGCCATAAGACTCACACCCGCACCCGTGGCCACCACCGGCCAGCCAAGCGTGAAATCCAGAAACGGAAAGCGGAAGTTCATCTGGTACAGGCCCGCCAGCAGCGTGCCCAGCCAGGCCCCGCCGGCCACGCCCAGGGCGGTTCCCGCCAGGCAGATCAGCGACACGATCAGGCCGTAGTGCCGCGCCACCTGCGCCGTGCTGTAGCCGAAGGCCTTGAGGATCGCCACCTGGTCGCGCTGGGTGCCGATCAGCCGCTTGAACACCACGTTCAGCAGGAAAGCTGCCACGCCCAGGAAAATGGCGGGGAACAGCCGCGCCATGACCCCCAGTTGCCGGAACTCCTGTTCCAGAAAATGATAGGAAAGCTGGTCGGCCCGCCCGATGGCCCCGCGGCTGCCGTAGCGCGCCAGGATGCGGTCCACGGCGTCGAGAACCTCGCGCTCGTTGGCACCGGGCTCAAGCCGGCCCACGATCTGGTTGAAAGCACCGTCCATGTTCAGGGCGGCCGCCAGCGTGCGCCGCGGCGCCCAGACGATGGCGTAGCGCTGGTAATCCGGGAACATGGCGCCGGGCTTGATCTGGTACAGGTATTCGGGCGAAATGGCGATGCCGACGATCTCGAACCATTGCGAACGCCCGTACACCGTGGCGCGCAGACGGCCGCCGGGCTTGAGCCCGTGCGCCTGTGCGAAGGCGTCGCTGACCAGCACCTCGTTGTGGGTAAAAGGCGCCGGCATGCGCCCGGCCCGCAGATACAGGCGATTGAGTTGGGGCTCGCCCGTGTCCGGCAGCGAGACCACGGTGGCCTCGACCGGTTCGTCGAAGTCGGTCACCTCCAGCTTGGCGGCGGCCAGCACGCGCGTCTGCACTTCGGCAATGCCGGGCGTTTCGGCAATCCGCGCCGCCACGGACTCGGGCGCACGCTTGAGCTCGGCCCACACGTCGGCAAAGCGGTAGTCCTGGTACAGCCGCGCCCGCGTGTCACGCAGCGAATCGAGCGTGGCCTGCGACATCACCAGCATGGCGATGCCCGAAGCGATGACCAGCGCAATGGCCAGCGCCTGCCCACGCATCAGCCACAGGTCGCGCAGCGCCTTGATGTGGATCGCGTTCACGCCGGTACCTTTCCGTCGGCCAGACAGGCACTACGTTCTGGCGCAAAATCCAGCATCCCGGTCATCCGCGTCCTATCCGCGATCGCCCCTGCCTGGATGGGTTCGCCAGCGGCAACTGAAAGGACGCGCAAGGGCATGGTCCGCCGTCCTTCACCAGTTCAGCGAACGGGCTGGCTGGCGTTGCGCATTGACCTGTTCGCGCACAATGCGCCCATCCGCCATCCACAGCACCCGCTGCGCCATGCGGGCGATGTCGGCGTTGTGGGTGATGATGACGGTGGTGGTGCCCAGTTCGGTGTTGACGCGTTCCAGCGCTTCGAGCACCCGCACGCCGGTGGCGGAATCCAGCGCGCCCGTGGGCTCGTCGCAGAGCATGACGACCGGGCGCTTGGCAATGGCGCGGGCGATGGCTACGCGCTGCTGCTCGCCACCCGAGAGCTGCGCCGGGAAATGATCCAGCCGCTCGCCCAGTCCCACCATTGCCAGCGCATCCTGTGGCGGCAGCGGATCGGGGGCAATGTCGGTGACGATGGCCACATTCTCGCGCGCCGTCAGGCTGGGAATCAGGTTGTAGAACTGGAACACGAAACCCACGTGCTCGCGCCGAAAGCGTGTCAACCGGGCATCGCCCGCATCCGTCAGGTCTTCGCCGTGGTACCAGACGTGGCCGCCGCTGGGCACGTCCAGCCCGCCCAGAATGTTGAGCAGGGTCGATTTGCCGCTGCCAGAAGGCCCGAGCAGAACAACAAATTCGCCCGCACGCAACTCCAGGTCGACGCCTCGCAAGGCGTGCACCTCGACATCGCCCATGTGGTAGACCTTCGTCAGGCCCTGCGCCCGGAAAACTGGAACTGGATCTGCGTGTGGTTCAGGCATGCGATCGGCGTGCGTGTGTCATGCGGGCATTCTGGCACATCCCCGCTGTTGCCTATTGCATCGACACAAGGAGGAAGGCCATCCCGCAGCAGCACCATGGTCTTTATCCGCGCAGCAACAATTTCCGGGGAAATTTATATCATTTGTAAAAAATTAGAGAACGGTTTTTTCTCCGAAGCGCCTATTGAAGGGCTTCTTGCAACGGCTTGATCCAAAAGCACATCGCTTGCCGCGCTACATACGGAAACAATCTCTTGTTTAATTATTTATTAATGCAAGACAATGAATCGTTCATGATTGAACATGTTCCCTTTAAAAGGCATTCTTCATTCGGCGGACCGCAAGAGAAGCGCCGTACATCGCCAGTGGTGGCCGATCCCCTCTGACTGCGTGGCTGTTCGAGCACACCGTTTGCGTGTCGCATGTGTTTTCCTTTAACCAACGAAAAATTATTTTTTGCAACAGGAGTAGGGTCAATGCCTCCAATCCATTCAGGCAATACGTCGTATGAGCTGTTCTGTGCAGCCATGGTCATGATGATGACGCCAGGGCTGGCGTTTTTCTATGGAGGCATGGTTCAGAGCAAGAATCTGCTGACCATTCTGATGCAGTGTTTCGTTTCACTGGGCATCACCACCGTCATGTGGTTCGTCGTGGGCTATTCCATGTCGTTTGGCCAAACCTGGGGCGGCCTGGGCATCATCGGGGATCCGTTCCAGTACGCCTTCCTGCGCAACATCACCTTGAACACGCTGTACAACAACGATCCGGTGCTGGGAATCCCGCTGCTGGTACACGTGTCCTACCAGATGATGTTTGCCATCATCACGCCCACGCTGATCACCGGCGCGTTCGCCAACCGCATGTCGTTCAAGGCCTGGTGCCTGATCCTCATCCTCTGGCAGGTGTTTGTCTACTACCCGTTCGTCCACATGGTCTGGGCACCTGACGGCATGATGGCCAAGTGGGGCGTGCTTGACTTTGCCGGCGGCGTGGTGGTGCACAACACCGCAGGCTTTGCCTCCATTGCTTCGGTGCTCTTCATTGGCCAACGCACGGTCAAGCACAACCACCCGCACAGCATCACGCGGGTTGCCCTGGGCACGGCGCTGTTGTGGTTCGGCTGGTTCTGCTTCAATTCGGGCAGCGAATTCCGTGTGGACCAGATGGAAGTGTCCGCCTTCATCAACACCCACCTGGCAGCCGGTTTTGCGGGCATGGCCTGGCTGGGCATCGAGTGGGCGCACCTGGGCAAACCAAAAGTGGTTGGGTTCCTGACCGGGACCATTGCCGGCCTGGCAACGGTCACGCCCGCCGTGGGCTACATTTCCCCGCTGTTTGCCTGCGTCATCGGCGTTCTGGCTTCCACCGTGTGCTACGGTGCCGTGCAGTTCAAGAACAGAATCGGCCTGGACGATGCGCTGGACGTATGGCCGGTGCACGGCGTAGGCGGCATGATGGGCATGATCTGGCTGGGCATGTTCGCCGACAAGGAATGGAACCCGGTGTCGGTGTGGGAGAACGGCCTGCTCCTGGGCGGCAGCGGCAAGTTCTTTGGCGTGCAGGTGCTGTCGATCGTCATTTCCAGCATCTGGTCGTTTGTTGCAACCCTGGCCATCTTCTGGATCGTGGACCGCATCACCAAGGTGCGCGTGCCGGCCAGCATGGAAGTGGACGGCCTTGACTGGGGCCTGCACGAAGAAGTGGCAGAGGCGGTCGACCACTGATTCAGCATCCAGCCACACGCTTATGGCTTGATCAACAAGCGGGTGCCAGCATGCAGGCATCCGCTTGGGCGCACACTACCTTATCCCATCAGTGGGTGCACTTCCATGGCATGGCCGCCGTCATCCCGCCGGGTGCAGTTTTGGCCGCTTCAACCGCCCGCCTTGCGCACCAAACACCAGCGAGAAGACATAGGCTGCCGCGCACAGCAGGATGATGGCCGGACCCGGGGGCAATTCGGCATGGTAAGACAGCAGCAGCCCCCCGTAGCCGCAAGCCAGCGCCAGCAAAAACGACAGCAGCGCCATGGCGCCGATGGAGCGCACCCACAGACGCGCAATGATGGCCGGCAGCATCATCAGGCCCACCGCCATCAAGGTGCCCATGGCCTGAAACCCCGCCACCAGATTGAGCACCACCAGCATGAGAAAGACCACGTGCCACAGCGTGCTGCGGCCACCGCGCGCCTGCAGGAACAGCGGATCGATGACCTGCACCAGGAATGCCCGGCGAGCGACGAACAGCGCCAGCACGGTGACGCCAGCCACCCCGGTCAGCAGCACCAGGGTAGACGCATCCATGGCCAGCACCGAGCCGAACAGCAGATGCAGCAGGTCTGCCTGGCTGCCGTAGCGGCTGACCAGCGCCACGCCCAACGCCAGGCAGGCAAGATAGAAAGCGGCGAGGTGCGCATCCTCCCTGACGACGGATTTGCGGCTTGCCAACCCCACGCCCAGCGCCATGGCCAGTCCGGCGGCCAGTCCGCCCGCACCCATGGCCCAGATATTCTGGCCAGCCACCAGGTAACCGACCGCCACACCCGGCAGCACGGCGTGACTGATGGCGTCTCCCGTCAGACTCATGCGTCGCAGTTGCAGCAGCACTCCCAGAGGCGCTGCGCCCAGCGCCAGGCAGGAAATGCCGAACAGGGCCTGCCGCATGAAATCGAATTCGACAAAAGGCTGGAAGAACAGTTCCCACAGCATGAGGTGTTACTCCAGCTCCTGTTGTCCGCCAGCATCTGGACACAGGGCCGCGGCCGTTTCTGCCGACTCTGCCCCCACCACCGTTCTGTTCAGCGCCAGGACATGATCGAAATGGCCGCGCGCCTGGGCCAGATCATGCACCACTGCCACCACGCCCGCGCCTTGCCTGGTGCATGCGTGCAATACCTGCAGCAATTCGGCCGTGGTTGCAGCGTCCATGGCGTTGAAGGGCTCGTCCAGCAACAGGAACCGGGCGCGCTGCACCAGCATGCGGGCAAACAGCACGCGCTGGAACTGCCCGCTGGAAAGTTCGGAAATGGCGCAGCGAGCCATGGCAAGCATGCCCACGCGCTCCAGCGCGGCATGCACACGCACCCATTGGGCGCGGTTCACCCTGCGCCACCAGCGTAATTCATGCCACAGGCCCAAGGCCACCAGATCCTGCACCAGAACCGGCAGGTTGCGATCGATGTCGGCCTGCTGCGCAAGGTAGGCGATTTCCTGGCGCTGCAGATGCTCCCAACGCACGGCGCCAGCATCGCACGGCACCAATCGCATCGCCGCCTTGAGCAGGGTGCTTTTGCCCGCGCCGTTGGCGCCCACAATGGCCCAGCTGCTGCCAGCCTCGAACCGCGCACACACCCGCTCGACGGCAGGCACACCGTGGTAGCACACGGTGACGTGATCGAGGATGATGGCAGGCACGGCATGTGTCATGGGCGTACGGATTGTTGTTATTGTCAGGCACTGGCCACAGTCAGGCCGCGGCGCATCTGGATGGCCTCGGCCACGTGGGCGGTTTCGATGTCAGCGCTGTCCGCCAGATCAGCCACGGTTCGCGCCATGCGCAGAATGCGGTGCATGGCGCGTGCGCTCCAACCCAATTTGGCGACGGCGGACTGCAAAAAATGCGCGGCCTCTGCAGGCAGGCGCGCCGCTTCATCCAGTCCCTGGCCTTGCAGGGCTGCGTTGGGACATTGCTGCCGTGCCAGCGCCCGTGCGCGCGCGGCCAGAACGCGTGCGCGGATCGCAGCGCTGCCTTCGCCCGGCGGAACCTGCATCAGTTCCTCGGGCGGTAGGGCCGGCACTTCTACATGCAGGTCGATGCGGTCGAGCAGCGGTCCGCTCAACTTGCCCTGGTAGCGGCTGACCTGCTCGGGCGTGCAGCGGCAATGACGCACACGGTTGCCCAGATAGCCGCAGGGGCAGGGATTCATGGCCGCAATCAGCTGAAAACGCGCAGGAAACACGGCCTGCTGCGCGGCCCGTGAAATATGGATATGCCCGCTCTCCAGCGGCTCCCGCAAGGCCTCCAGCGCGGCGCGCGGAAATTCGGGCAATTCATCCAGAAACAGCACCCCTTGGTGCGCCAGGCTGATTTCACCCGGACGCGGCGGCACCCCACCGCCAACCAATGCGACCGCGCTGGCCGAATGATGGGGCGCGGCACAGGGACGGCGACCCCAGTTCTCGAGACGGAACTTTCCGGCCAAACTGGCGATGGCCGCGGTTTCCAGTGCTTCTGCTGCGCACATGGGCGGCAACAGGCCGGCAAAACGCTGCGCCAGCATCGACTTGCCAGAGCCGGGCGAGCCGATCATGAGCAGGCTGTGCCCACCGGCGGCACAGATTTCCAGTGCACGTCGGGCAGCGGCTTGGCCCTTCACATCGGCCAGATCGGGATACGCTGGATCCGGCAGGCACGCAGGCGGTTGCAGCACGGCCAGGGTGTTTGCAGCCGCGGCTGCATCCTGTCCGGCAGGCAGGAAATGCCGCACCACATCCAGCAAATGCGCGGCCCGGTATACACGGGCGCCGGGCACCAGCACCGCTTCTTCGGCGCTCCCGGGCGGCAAAACCAGTGGCGCCACAGCGTCGCCCTGCTGCAAAGCCGCGGCCATCGCCAGTGCACCCCGCACCGGGCGCAATGCACCCGAAAGCGACAGTTCTCCTGCGAACACGTGGTGGTGCAGGGCTGCGGCAGGCACCTGACCGCTGGCCGCCAGAATACCCAGCGCGATGGGCAGATCGAAACGGCCCGAATCCTTGGGTAGGTCGGCTGGCGCCAGGTTGACGGTGATGCGCTTGTTGGCCGGAAATTCCAGCCCGCTGTTCTGGATGGCACTGCGCACCCGTTCGCGCGCCTCTTTCACTTCGGTGTCGGCCAGGCCCACCAGCGTGAACCCGGGCAGCCCATTGGCCAGATGCACCTCCACCGTGACGGCGGGCGCATCCAGCCCGAGCAGGGCGCGGCTGGGAACCAATGCGAGACTCATGCGATGGAAGGGATGGATGGCGGCCTGGAAAAACGCGTGCGGCGTGTGCAGCGTCAGAAGCGGTGGCGGCCATCAGCCGACATCTTCGGTCCCTTGCCGCATGACGCGCTGAATGATATCAGCGCCAAAGCCACGGCCCGCCAGAAAGCGCATCTGGCGGGCGCGTTCGGCCGGCGTGGCTGGAAGCCCGCCGAATTTTTTCTGCCACAAGGCGCGGGCCCGCTCCAGATCGCTGGCGGCCATGTTTTGCAGACAATCGCTCGCAACGTCTGCATCGATGCCCTTGCGCTGCAACTCGTGGCGCAGCCGCGCCGTGCCGAATTTGCCGCCCTTGCGATGCAGCAGGGCTTCCGCCGCGCGCTGGTCGCTGAGAAAGCCCTTGGCTTGCAGTGCATCGAGCACGGCGGCAATCTGGCCCTGTTGCGGTTCCATCGAAGCTGCACTGCGCTCAGCGGTATCGGCAGCAATCATTGCGTCGATTTCTGTCGCGGGGATGGCATCTGCATCTTTTGCGGCGGCGAGATCTGCTGCCTTCGCGGCCTGCGTTCGCAGCCACTGCTGCAGCTTGTTTTCCATTTCTGCCCGCGAATACTCCCGCATGGCCAGCAGTTGCAGGGCCTTGGCTTTCAGCGTGACCGGCAGGCGCAAGGCGCA
Source organism: Allobrachymonas sp. (assembly GCA_039808005.1). GTDB lineage: Bacteria > Pseudomonadota > Gammaproteobacteria > Burkholderiales > Burkholderiaceae_C > Brachymonas. Next base: position 16,912 of record JBDHSG010000001.1, read on the forward strand.
CATCGTATACGTCAGCCCCCTTCGACGTCGGGCGACCAGATGGCCAGTTCGTTGCCGGCCGGGTCGGTGAAATGAAAACGGCGGCCTCCAGGAAAGGCAAAAATATCACGCACCAACACGCCGCCTGCCGCAAGCACGTTCTGTCGCGCCTGTTCCAGATCGACTGTGCGCAACACCACCAGTGGCGCAGGTCCACGGTGCGCAGCGTCGGCGTTCAGGCCGCTGCCCACGCCGCTGTCGCGCGTATCGGCATAGTCCTCGCCCCACTGCTGGTACTGCCAGCCAAACGCCTGGCGGTAAAAGTCAACTGTCTGCTGCAGCGCGGCACTGCTGCGCGCAGGAAACTCAACAAAATCGATCTGCGTGACACCCGTCATGCGGCGTCTTCCGCACCAGCAACTGGCAACAAGGCAATCCCCAGTTGCTCGCGAATCCTGTTCTCGATCTCCCGGGCGAGATCGGGATTCTCACGCAGGAATTCGCGTGTGTTGTCGCGCCCCTGGCCGATTTTTTCACCGTTGTACGAATACCAGGAACCTGCCTTGTCGACGATTTTGGCCTGTACGCCCAGGTCGATTATTTCACCCAGCCGGCTGATGCCCTCGCCATAAAGAATGTCGAACACGGCGTCCTTGAAGGGCGGCGCCACCTTGTTCTTGACGACCTTGACCTTGGTTTCGTTGCCGATGACTTCGTCGCCCTTCTTGATGCTGCCGATACGGCGGATGTCGATACGCACCGAGGCATAGAACTTGAGTGCATTGCCGCCGGTGGTGGTTTCGGGGCTGCCGAACATGACGCCGATCTTCATGCGGATCTGGTTGATGAAGATCACCATGCAATTGGTTTTCTTGATGGTGGCGGTGAGCTTGCGCAACGCCTGGCTCATGAGGCGTGCCTGCAGGCCGGGCAGGCTGTCGCCCATGTCGCCTTCGATTTCGGCCTTGGGCGTGAGCGCGGCCACCGAGTCGATCACGATCAGGTCGACCGCGCCGGAACGCACCAGGGAATCGACGATTTCCAGCGCCTGCTCTCCGGTGTCAGGCTGGCTGATGAGCAGGTCTTGCAGGTTGACGCCGAGTTTCTGCGCGTATTGCGGATCGAGGGCATGCTCGGCATCGACAAAGGCGCAGGTGCCGCCTGTTTTCTGCATCTCGGCGATGACCTGCAGCGTGAGCGTGGTTTTGCCCGAGGATTCCGGCCCGTAGATTTCGACCACCCGCCCGCGCGGGAGTCCCCCCACGCCGAGCGCGATGTCCAGCCCGAGCGAGCCGGTACTGACCGTCTGGATATCTTCCACGACTTCGCCTTCCCCCAGGCGCATGATGCTGCCCTTGCCAAACTGTTTCTCGATCTGGGCCAGCGCGGCTTGCAGGGCTTTGGCCTTTTCGGCTTGGTCGGCGATATTGCTCATGAAAATTCTCCGTGAAGGAAGGAAACGGGACAAGAGATAACTGTTTATTTGAACAGTATTCTAATGTATTAAATGATGCTGTCAAGCTGTTTGCAGACAGGCCACAGAAAGAGGATAGGCCAACGACTTTCCCCCGGCGCGTCATGCCGCCAGGCGCGTCAGGGCATGGAGCAGCACGCCCACCAGGCCGCCGATGACGGTACCGTTGAGCCGGATGAATTGCAGGTCGCTGCCAACGTGGCGTTCGATCTCGCGTACCAGGTCCTCGTCGTCCCAGGTCTGCATGGTTCTGCGGATATGCTCCGGCGCAATCACGCGCAGGTGATCGGCCAGGTGCCAGGCCAGAACCTGCAGCTGGCTGTTGAGGGCATTTTGCCAACCGGGATCGTTGCGCAGGCGCTCCCCCAGCACCGCGGCATAGCGCATGAACCAGACGGCAAGCACGGAGCGGTCGCTTCGCAAGTCCTGCTGCAGCCATTGCCGGCCGTTGCGCCACATTTCCTTCACATAATCCCGCAGGGCCGGGTGTTCGATCAACTGGCTTTTGAATTGCTGCACCTTTTCCTGCATCTGCGGGTCGTGCTGCATGCGCCGCAGCCATTGCGACACTTCGGCCGCGTAATGCTGGCGCAGCGGGTGTTCCGGATTGGCCAGAACGGCCTGCACTTCGTCCACCAGCGACTGGGCCAGACGTGCGGCCAACGATTCGGCGATGTCGTTCGTGTAATCGAGCTTGTCGGTCATCCAGACGACTTTGGGGTATTCGCGGCGCGCCATCAGCACCATGCGTTCGGCGATCAACCCGCGAATGGCGGGCGTTCCCACCCACTCGGCCACTTTCTCGAGCGCCGTGTTGAGCACGCGCTCATGGTGATTGCCCCGGGTGAGAAGCTGGATCAGCTGCACCGCCGTGGGCGCGGCATTCCATTGGCGCAATTGCCGGCGCACGAATCCCAGCAATTCGCGCTCCAGTACAGGGTTGTCGAGCGCAGCCACCGTGGTCGCGGCCCATTCCCGCAATTGTCCGGTGAACCGTTGCAACTGTTCCGGCGCCGCGAGAAATTCACCGAGCCTTTTCGCCAGGTTGTAGGCGGCCATACGCTGCAACAGGACTTCCTTGTCCAGGAATTTGTCGCGCACGAACTGCGCCAGCGCGTCGGTCAGGCGCCGGCGATTGCGCGGAATGATGGCGGTGTGCGGAATCGGAACGCCCAACGGATGCCGGAACAGCGCGGTGACGGCGAACCAGTCGGCCAGGGCGCCCACCGTGGCGGCTTCGGCAAACGCGCCCACCCAGCCCCACCAGCCCTGCCGGCCCATGCGATGGCTCAGCAGCAGCGCACCCAGCGCCACCAGCAGCGCGCCCAGCGCCACGCCTTTCATCCGCTGCAAGGCGCGGGTTTTTTCATCGACTGGACGCATCATGAATCGTCAAAAGCAGGTGACGGGACGAAGCCCGGAAATGCATTCAAAGTTTTCCTGAAAAAAAGCGCGGCTGCACAACGCTTCATGCGCATCCGGCGGGGCTCCCGGGCAGGCCCCAATCGGCACGCAGGGAGGGATTGTGCCTTGCTTTTGCTTACTTGCGTACCGACAATGCGGCTAAACACCTGTGCATGCAGGGCCAGCCGCGCGTTCACACCCACAGGGATAAACCCCTGCCAGAAACGCCATCACATGCAACGGCAAGGACAAGACAGCGCGATTCTTGGCGACTCGTCTCTACATCGGGGCATCGTATCATCCCAACCCACGACAGGGCAGTCCGCCCGTACCTGCCCGCCTCCGCCAACACATGAACGCTTCTTCCGCCAAGGGCTTCCAGACTATCCGGGGAAAACGCCTGTTGCAGGCGGTGGTCCGGCTGTTGTCGTCGATGCGTTTCGCCATCGGGCTGCTGGTGGCGATAGCCATGGTGTCGGTGATCGGAACCGTGCTGCCGCAAGGCCAGCCCTACCGCGCCTATGTGGGCTTATACGGCGCTTTCTGGGCCGATGCATTTGAAACCCTGGGGTTTTTTCGCGTGTACCAGACCTGGTGGTACCTGCTGATGCTGGTGTTCCTGGTAGCGAGCACCGTGGCCTGCATGGCCCGCAACACGCCGAAAATCCTCAGGGACGTGCGCAGCTGCAAGGAAGACGTCGGGATACAGGCCCTTCAAGCGCTGGGGCATAAGACGCAGGCGCTGCTGCCGCAACCCGCATCCGCCGCGGCCCATGCGCTGGGCGGCGAACTGGCCGACAGAGGCTGGAAGGTGCGGCTGCAGGAACGCGCGCTGGCGCACGGCAACGGCTGGATGGTGGCGGCGCGCAAGGGCGGAATCAACCGCATCGGCTACCTTGCGGGACACGGCGCCGTGGTGCTGATCTGCATCGGGGGCCTGCTCGACAGCGGCTGGATGCTGCACTGGCAAATGGCCGCCAGGGGAAAAACACCTTACCGGAGCGGCGGGCCAGTGGCACAGGTACCGGCGCAACACCGGCTGGACTCCGACACCTCGGGGTTTCGCGGCGACCTGGTGGTGCCCGAAGGCGGTCGCAACGATGCCGCCATTCTTTCCGTACAGGACGGCGTGCTGATTCAGGAACTGCCTTTTGCGCTGGAGCTCAGGAAATTCCATGCCGAGTACCATCTGGACGGTTCCCCGCACCTGTTTGCCAGCGACGTCGTGCTGCACGACAAGCGTAGCGGCGAACGCCACCCCGCGCGCATCGCGGTCAACCAGCCGTTTTCGTACCAGGGAGTAGACATCTTCCAGAGCGGCTTCGACGATGGCGGCTCGACGCTCACTCTGCAGGCCGTTCCGATGGCGGCTGACAGGACCCCGTTCGCGGTGCAGGCAACAGTGGGCCGCCCCGTGGAACTCAATGGCCAACAGCCGCGCACACTCGAAGTCCTGCGCCTGCGCGTCACGAACATCGAGGATTTCGGTGCAGGGAAAAATGAACCCGAAGCAGCCGGCAGCCGCGCCTCGGCACCCCTGCTGTCGCGCCTGTTGCACAACCGGCTCGGCGCCGCACATGATGCGCAGACGCCGCACCAGTGGCGCGATGTAGGGCCCAGCATTCTTTATACCTTGCGCGACGCGGCCGGGCAGGCTACCGAATTCCACCATTACATGCGGCCGGTGCCCGTCCGCCCCGACGCCGTGCCGGAATACCTCTTTGGCGTGCGCGACAGCGCCTCCCAAACATGGCGCTATCTGCGTATTCCAGCAGATGACACGGACGGGCTGGAGGATTTCCGGCGCCTGCACACCGCCCTGCTGAGCGCACCGCAGCGCGCCGCAGCCGTGCGACGCTACGCAGCACTGGCAACACCTGCCAGCGATCCCACGCTCGCGCGGCAACTGGCGCAATCGGCACAGCGCGTGCTCGACCGGTTTGCCGGCGATCCGCAAAACGCCACCGCACACCGCTCGGGCCTGGCCGGGGTGGCCACACTCGTGGAAGAAAACGTGCCCCCCGCCCAGCAGGAACAGGCCGCCCGTGCGATGCTGCACATCCTCGACGGCACACTGGTGCAATTGCTGCAGGCCGCACGGCAGAAGGCGGGCCTGGCGCCGCTGGACATGACGTTGCCGCGCAACCAGGCCTTCATGCACCAGGTCGTCACCGCCCTGAGCGAGGCGCCGCTTTATCCGGAGACGGTATTGTTCACGCTCCAGGCGTTCCATCCGGTGCCGGCCAGCGTGTTCCAGGTGACGCGCGCACCAGGGAAACGGGTGGTGTATGCAGGCAGCATCCTATTGGTGGCGGGCGTGCTGGCCATGCTCTATGTGCGCGAACGGCGCCTCTGGATCTGGCTGGAACCCGGTCCGCAGGAGGGCACTGCACAGGCGTTGATGGCCTATTCCAGCAACCGCCGCAATCCTCAAAGCAACCAGGAATTTGCCCGTCTGTCCACCCTGCTGGCAGGAGAACCGATGCATGACCATTGCCCCTGAAAATAGCGGCGCTTCACCGGACAAGACCATCGTGCTGCAGACCATGGCCCTGCGCGCCCGTCCCCGCCGGCGCGGGCCGTTCGACTGGCTGTTTGCGGGACTGATCCTGCTGGCTGGCACGTTCGCCGGATGGCGGCTGCGATCCCTGATGGACGGCTACGAACAGGCCATCCTGCTGGCCTCGACGTTCGCGCTCATTGCGCTGGGCTGGTTCTGGCGGCCACTGGCGCGGCTCATGCTGGCGGTCATGGCGGCCGTCATGGCGGCCGTGGCGCTGTATGGCGGAGACATCCAGCGCGCCCAGCAAGTGTTCTGGCTCAAGTATTTCCTGTCCAGCCAGTCGGCCATGCTCTGGATGGGCGTGCTGGTGTTCATGGCCACCCTGTTTCACTGGATCGGGCTGCTGTTGCCCGAGGCGGCTGCCCGCACAGGCAAACCGCCTTCCACTTCATCCGCCAGTCCCCATACGGCGCAACGCATCGGTTCGTGGCTGGCATGGGCGGCGGCGTTCATGGGATTGGCCGGCAGCGGTGTGCGCTGGCACGAAAGCTATCTCATCGGGCCGCAGATCGGCCATGTGCCGCTGAGCAACCTGTACGAAGTATTCGTGCTGTTCATCTGGATGACCCTGCTGTTCGGTCTGTATTTTGAAAGCCGCAACCGCGCGCGCGGCCTCAATGCCTTTGTGCTGCTGGTGATCAGCGCGGCCGTGGCCTTCCTGTTCTGGTACGCTGCTTCCCGCAAGGGCCAGTTGATCCAGCCGCTGGTTCCGGCACTGCAAAGCTGGTGGATGACGCTGCACGTGCCGGCCAACTTCGTGGGCTATGGCATGTTTGCCCTGGCGGCCATGGCAGGGCTCATGTGCCTGCTCAAGACGACAGGCACCCGCACGCTGTGGACGGGCCTGGCCGGCAGCCCGGCGCTGGCTGCCGCGCTGCTGGCCGCAGCCGCCTGGGGGCTGGATCTGGCACCGGCAAAACTCCTGGGACTGGCCCGCATGCTGGCCGGCCTGGCCGCGCTGTTTGCCATGCTCATCGCCGCGCGGCGATACATCAACCCGCGCACCCCGGACATCGCCCTGCTCGACGACGTGATGCACACGGCCATTGCCGTGGGCTTTGCCTTTTTCACCATCGCCACGTTCCTGGGCGCGCTCTGGGCGGCGCAAGCCTGGGGGGCCTACTGGAGCTGGGACCCAAAAGAAGTCTGGGCGCTGATCGTCTGGATCAACTATGCCGCGTGGCTGCACTTACGGCTCATGAAGGGCCTGCGCGGGCGCATGGCTGCCTGGTGGGCGCTGGCCGGACTGGTGGTGGTGACGTTTGCCTTCGTCGGCGTCAACATGTTCCTGGGCGGCCTGCACAGCTACGGACGGCTGTAGGCGGGTGCCCTTTGTGCCCCCGCCATGGGCGAATTCTTGCACGCCAACCGGGGACAGGTCGATCTTTTCCTATCTCCGAAGCAGGCACTCGCTACAATCCCTGCTCTTTCGAGACTCCCTTTTTCCAGACGGCATGAAACTAATCGGCTCCACTACCAGTCCCTATGTGCGCAAGGTGCGCGTCGTGTTGGCCGAAAAAAAGCTGGAGTACACCTTCGAGCAGGAAAGCCCGTGGACGCCCGATCCGGCCGTGGCGCAGCACAATCCGCTGGGCAAGGTGCCCTGTCTGGTACTGGTCAAGCCGTCCATGTCGCTGTACGACTCCCGCGTGATCGTCGAGTACCTCGACACCATGAGCCCGGTGGGCAAGCTGATCCCGTCGAATGGACGCGACCGGCTGGAGGTCAAGATCTGGGAGGCGCTGGCCGACGGGGTGCTCGATGCCGGCGTACTGGCCCGCCTGGAGCAGACCTGGGACGGACGCACGCCGCAGCAGCGCTGCCAGGCCTGGATCGACCGGCAATTGGGCAAGGTGCAGGCAGGACTGGCCGAAATGAGCCGCTTGCTGGCCGACAAGTCCTATTGCACCGGCGTCCAGTTCTCGCTGGCGGACGTGGCCGTTGGCTGCGCGCTGGGATGGCTCGACTTCCGTTTTCCCCAGATCGACTGGCGCACGCCGTACCCGAATCTGGCCGAGCTGCACGAAAAGCTGGAGCAGCGTCCCAGCTTTGCCGAAACGCTGCCGCACTAAGCCACGCAGGCGCCAACCGGCGCCCCATTCTCCACCCTGTTTCTGCCGCACCGATGCCGCAGCGGCAGACGCCGTACGCGCGTCACGATTGTTTGCACAAAGGCCTTTCCGGCGGAAGAACTGGCTTTTTTGTCCATCGGCGCCGATACGGCGGGAACTTTGGCGCACATTGCCGCTCTTACCAGGGTCGACACGCTGGTGCCTGTGTGCGCAGCGTATCTGATCGGGCATACTGCGCGGAGTGCTGGCCTGGCGGCGATGCCTGAAAGCCGGCCCCTCCCCATCCGGACTGCCCTGTAATTTCAATCGTCACTGAATCCGTATCCATGTGGAAATTTCTCCAATCCCGTCCGTGGTGGCTGCTGACTGGCGGCTTGTTTCTGGTACTGGCCGGCTGGGGCATCTACCGCCTGTGGTTCGCCAAGACGCCCGCGCCACCGCTCATTACGGTGGCCGTGGTACGTGACGATCTGGAAGACGCCGTGCTGGCCAGCGGCACGATTCAGGCATCCCGGCTGATCAACGTGGGTTCGCAGGCCTCGGGTCAGGTCAAGAAGCTGTATGTGAAACTGGGCGATGTGGTGCAGGTCGGGCAGAAAATCGCCGACATCGACGACACCACGCAGCAGAACACCCTCAAGGATGCGCAGGCCGCCCTGACCTCGGCACGGGCCCAGAAAACCGCCAAGCTGGCCACGCTGGCCAAGGCACAGGCCGAATTCGCGCGGCAGAAATACATGCATGAGCGCGATGCCGCCAGCAAGGCCGACTACCAGAGCGCCCAGCAAGCGTTGACCGCGGCCCAGTCCGACATCCGGGTAGCCGACGCCCTGATCAACCAGTACGACGTGCGCGCCAGAACCGCGCAGGCCAACGTGGGCTATACACGCATCACTTCCCCCACCGCCGGTACCGTGGTTGCCATCGTGACCGACGAAGGCCAGACCGTCAACGCCAATCAGACAGCACCTACCATCGTCAAGGTGGCGCAGCTCGGCAGCATGACGATCCAGGCACAGATCTCGGAAGCCGACGTGCCGCGCGTCAAGCCCGGCCTGCCCGCCTGGTTCACCATTCTCGGAGAGCCTGATCGCAAGTATTCAGCCACGCTCAGCAGCATCGAGCCGGGACCGGTCGACATGAAAACCTATGACGGCACATCGACCAGCAGCACCAGCACCAATGCCATCTACTACAACGGCCTGCTGGATGCGCCCAATCCGGACGGGAAGCTGCGCATTGCCATGACCGCGCAGGTTTCCATCGTGCTCGATCAGGCGAAGAATGCGCTGCTCATTCCTTCGGGAGCGCTGATTCAGCGCAGCGGCAGGCGCGGCGGCGAAGCCGCCTCCGGTGCCTCGGATGCGGCCGGCAGCATGCCGCGCGACGGTGCTTCGGCACCCCGCCAGGATGCGCCAGCAAGCGATTCGCCAGGCCGCGGCCGCCTGTACACCGTGCGCGTGGCCAAGGGCGAGAAGGGCAGTGAAACAGTCGAAGAGCGACAGGTGCGCATCGGCCTGAACAACCGCGTCCAGGCGCAAGTGCTCGAAGGCCTGCAGGAAGGCGAGCAGGTCGTGATCGGCGATGCCGCGGGCGCCGGTGCGGGTGGCAGCACCCGCCGCATGCCTGGCATACGGATGTTCTGACGGAGACGGGCCGATGGCGTCGACAACTTCTTCCAGTGACGGCCTGCCATTGCTGCGCCTGCGGGGCGTGGTGCGCGAATACCCCGCCGGAGACAGCGTGGTGGCCGTGCTCAAGGACGTCGATCTGGACATCCGGGCGGGTGAAATGGTGGCCATCATCGGCCCGTCCGGCTCGGGGAAATCCACCCTGATGAACATTCTGGGCTGCCTCGACCGCCCCACGCGCGGCAGCTACCAGGTGGCGGGCAAGGAAACCGGCCAGATGGAACCGGACGAGCTGGCGCGGCTGCGCCGTGAGCATTTCGGCTTCATCTTCCAGCGCTACCACCTGATGGGCGACCTGAACGCCGTGGGCAACACCGAAATTCCGGCCATCTACGCCGGCGTGCCGGCCGCCCAACGCCACGAGCGCGCCCACAAGCTGCTGACGCGGCTGGGACTGGGCGAACGCCTGGGCAACCGGCCCGGACAACTGTCGGGCGGGCAGCAGCAACGCGTATCGATTGCGCGCGCGCTCATGAACGGCGGCGACGTGATCCTGGCAGACGAGCCGACCGGTGCGCTCGACCAGGCCAGCGGCCACGAGGTGATGAACATCCTCAAGGAACTGCACGCCGACGGACACACCATCATCCTGGTCACGCACGATGCCCAGGTCGCATCCAACGCCCAACGCATCATCGAGATCAGCGACGGCCGCATCGTAGCCGACCGCAGCGCCGCCTCTGCGCCGGCCGCCACGCAAAAGGCGCAGGCCGTCGTCGCGCAGGAAAAACCGGGCTGGCGCACACAGATCGGACGGTTCTCCGAGGCGCTGCACATGGCTGTCCGCGCCATGATCGGACACAAATTGCGCACCCTGCTGACCATGCTGGGCATCATCATCGGTATCGCATCGGTGGTATCGGTGGTGGCGCTGGGCAACGGCTCGCGCCAGAGGATTCTGGCGGACATCAACAGCATGGGCACCAACACCATCGAAATCCAGCGCGGCAGCGGCTTTGGCGACCGCACGGCGGGGACCATCCGCACGCTACGCCCGTCCGACGCGCATGCACTGGCGGAACTGTTCTATGTGGACAGCGTATCGCCCAACGTCAGCACCAACAACACCCTGCGGCGCGGCAACGTGGACAAAACCGCCACCATCAATGGCGTGGGCGACCAGTTTTTCCGGGTGCGTGCCTATGAAATCGATACCGGTGCCTTCTTCGACACGGAAAGCATCCGCCGCCAGACACAAGACGTCGTGATCGACCCCAACACGCGCGATACCTTTTTCACCGACGGCGAAAACCCCGTCGGGAAGACCCTGCTGATCGGCACGGTGCCAGTGCGCGTCATTGGGGTGACGCAGAAGAAGGATCTGCCATATGGCAATGCCGACGCACTCAACGTCTGGCTGCCCTACACCACGGTGATGGGCCGCATCATGGGTGTCGACTATTTGCGCAGCATCACGGTGCGCGTGAGCGACGACGCCGACAGCGCCGCGGCCGAACAGGGCATCACGCAGCTCATGCTGCAGCGCCACGGCACCCAGGACTTTTTCACCATCAGCTCCGACAGCATCAAGCAGACGGTGGAAAAAACCACCCAGACCATGACGCTGCTGATTTCGGCCATTGCGCTCATTTCGCTGGTGGTGGGAGGCATCGGCGTCATGAACATCATGCTCGTGTCAGTGACTGAACGCACGCAGGAAATCGGCGTGCGCATGGCCGTAGGCGCACGCCAGGGCGACATCATGCAGCAATTCCTCACGGAAGCCGTACTGGTGTGCCTGGTCGGCGGGGTGCTGGGCATTGGGCTGGCGCTGCTGATCGGCTGGCTGTTCGACTACGTGGGCGGCGGCACGTTCCGCATGCTGTTTTCGCTCACCTCCATCGTCGCCGCCTTTGCCTGTTCCACCTTGATCGGCGTCCTGTTCGGATTTTTGCCCGCGCAGCGCGCCGCACGGCTCGACCCCGTGGATGCGCTGTCGCGCCAGTGAGAAATGCAAGAAATGACCGCTTTCCCTTTTCGCTCCCGTGCCTTGGTTGCCCTGCTGGGCGCCGTCTTGCTTGGTGCGTGCAGCACGCCATACCAGCGCCCCGACGTGCAGCTGCCCGCACAGTGGGCGCATGCTTACGCCGCAGCGCCCACAGACACGGACGCACATATCGTGCAGCAGGTGTTGCAAGACCGATGGTGGACGGCTTTTGACGACACCCGGCTCAATGAACTGGTCGAACTGGCGCTGGCGCGCAACAACAACCTGCGCGCCGCCGGCTGGCGCTTGCGCAACGCGCGCCTGGCTGCCGGCAATGCCTTTGGCGACCGCCTTCCCTCCATCAACGCCAGCAGCTCGGCCGGGGCCAGCCGCAACCTGGACAATTCCACCCCCAGCCCTGCCGGCACCGACTGGCAGCGCAGCTACAGCGCTTCACTGGGCATCAGCTGGGAACTCGACTTGTGGGGCAGGCTCGCCGCCAAACAGCATGCGGCCGATTGGGAGGCAGAAGCGACATGGCAGGACCGGCAGGCCACGGCGCAAACGCTGGTGGCCAGCGTGCTGGGCACCTACTGGCAATTGGCCGTGGCCGAGCAGAAGTGGGCCACGCAGCAGGACAGCCTGCGCCGCGCGGAAAAGACGCTGCAACTGGCGCAGGTGCAATACGACGCCGGCGCCATTTCCGGCCTGGATCTGGCACACGCCCGCCAGACGCTTGCCGGCCAGCGGGCAACCGCCGAACAGATCGCACAGCAGCGCACCGAACTGCAGCATGCCCTGGCCATCCTGTTCGATGCGCCGCCGGGCCAGTTGCCCGAGGCAGCGCGCGATCCGCACCTGCCCGACCCGAATCGCCTGCCCGCCGTTGCGGCTGGGGTTCCGGCCGACGTGCTGGCGCGGCGCCCCGATTTGCAGGCAGCCGAAATGCGCCTGCGCGCCACATTGGCGCAAGGCGACGCCACGCGCGCCAGCTACCTGCCCGGATTCAGCCTCACCAGCAGCCTGGGCAGTTCCAGCACCGCGCTCAGGGACGTGCTGAGCAACCCCGCGCTCAGCCTGGCGCTGGGACTGGCACTGCCGTTCCTCAACATCGGCGAGATGCAGCGCAACCTGCAAACCTCGCGCAACAACTACGAACTGGCCGTGGTCAATTTCCGCCAGACGCTGTACCAGGCGCTGGCCGAAGTCGAAAACGCCCTGAGCGCGCGCCAGCACCTGCAGCATCAATGGCAGTTTCAGCAGCAGGCGCACGTGCAGGCGGCCCGCGCCGATGGGCTTTCGGAGGTGCGTTATCGCGCTGGAGCCATATCGCTCAAAACATGGCTGGATGCGCAGGAATCCCGCCGCAGTGCCGCGATGGCCGAGCAGGATGCCGCGCTGGCGCGCCTCCAGAACCACGTCACGCTGATCCAGGCGCTGGGCGGCAGCCCCATCCTTACCGATGTGGATGCGACAGGCGATCACCAACCGACACAAATCCCCGGGTCGTTGCCTGGCGATGCCACGCAATAATCGGACGCATGCCCCCACAACATCCTGCTCCCACACTTCCCACCCGGCGCTATCCCCTGGTCGTGTTCGACTGGGACGGCACGCTGTTCGATTCTGCGGGCAGCATTGTGCGCAGCCTCCAGGCGGCAGTGGCCGAAATGGGCGGCAAGCCTCCGAGCGCCGATGATGCGCGCTACGTCATCGGCCTGGACCTGCAGTGCGCCCTGCAAACGGTCGCGCCCGATGTGCCCGTGCACCGCCTGCCACTGCTGGCGCAGGCCTACCGCGAGCAATACCGCAGGCACCAGCACGACATCACCCTGTTCGACGGCGTGCACGAGATGCTGCGTGCCCTGAAAGACCGCGGCCATCTGCTGGCAGTGGCCACCGGAAAAAGCCGCAGAGGCCTCGATGAGGCGCTCGACACCGCGGGCCTGCGCGATCTGTTCGATGCCACACGCACGGCCGACCAGACGGCGGGCAAGCCCGATCCGCTCATGCTTCACGAATTGATGGATGAGCTCGATGCCGCGCCCGTGCAGACGTTGATGGTGGGAGACACCACGCACGATCTGCAAATGGCGCACAACGCCGCCTGCGCGGCAGTGGCCGTGACGTATGGCGCGCACGACGCCCCGGGGTTATCGGCATTGCGCCCCCTGCACGTGGCTCCGTCCATTGCCGGTTTGCAGCAGTGGCTGCTGCAGCACGGCTGATGGCTCCAGACGGGCGCCCAAAAAATTCACCCAACTGTCAGCTTTCATGGTATATTGGTAGCCATGCAAGTTTCCCGTGCTTTTTATTTTGGGTTTACGTTCGTTCCCGTCCCCGGTGGGCAGGAGGTCTGACCGTACGCCAGAGAAGCGCCAGACTGTGAAACCGCCGAGGAGAGAATCCCGGCGGTTTTTTTTTGCCAGACCCGCCCCCCTTCTTTCGAGGTAAACCATGTCCCCACAATCCGCAGCCGACAACGCCTGGTATGGACAGCCTGAAGACAAGACCAGCCAGACCGACAACAACCGCATCAAGAATCTGACCGTGCTGCCGCCCCCTGAACACCTGATCCGCTTTTTCCCGATAAAAGGCTCGCCGGTGGAAACACTGATCAGCCGCACGCGCAAAACGATCCAGAAGATCATTCGCGGACAGGATGAGCGGCTGCTGGCCATCGTCGGGCCCTGTTCCATCCACGATCCGGCCGCCGCGCTGGACTATGCGCAGCGGTTGGTGAAATTGCGCGAGCAGTATCGCGACACGCTGGAAATCGTGATGCGCGTCTATTTCGAGAAGCCGCGCACCACCGTGGGCTGGAAGGGCCTGATCAACGACCCCTATCTGGACGGCAGCTATCGCATCGACGAGGGTCTTCGCATCGCGCGGCAGTTGCTGATCGACATCAACCGCATGGGCCTGCCGGCCGGCAGCGAATTCCTCGACGTCATCTCGCCGCAGTACATCGGCGACCTCATCAGCTGGGGCGCGATTGGCGCACGTACCACCGAAAGCCAGGTACACCGCGAACTCGCCAGCGGTCTTTCGGCGCCGATAGGCTTCAAGAACGGCACCGACGGCAACATCCGCATTGCCACCGACGCCATCGAGGCAGCCGCCCGCGGCCACCATTTCCTGTCGGTGCACAAGAATGGCCAGGTCGCCATTGTGGCCACCGAGGGCAACAAGGACTGCCACGTCATCCTGCGCGGCGGCAAAACGCCCAATTACGATGAGCAAAGCGTCCAGGCCGCCTGCACAGCCTTGCAGGCTGCAGGCCTGCGGCCCAGCGTGATGGTCGATTGCAGCCACGCCAACAGCTACAAGACCGCGGAACGCCAGCTCGAAGTGGCGCATGCAATCGCGCAGCAGCTTGCCGGTGGCTCTCATGCCATATTCGGCGTCATGATCGAAAGCCACATCCACGGCGGCGCGCAGAAATTCACTCCCGGCAAGGACGATCCCCGCGCGATCGAATATGGCAAGAGCATCACCGACGCCTGCCTGGGCTGGGAAGAAACGACGCAGATGCTGCAGATTCTTTCCGACGCCGTGACCACACGCCGCAAGAAGAAGTAACGATGCATCCCTTCGGCCCCGACCAAGAGATGGCAACGGACCCGGCGGGCGACGCCCAGACCAGCAACTCTGCGTCTGCGAAGCAGGGATCCTGTCCCGACCAGCGCAAGTGAGCGTTTGCCTGCGCTGCATATGGCATGCGGCGCGACCAGAACGGATGGTCTGCTGAAAGGAATTTACTTCAGGGGATCGTCGGCACGGACCGTCATCACCCGCGAAAAACCTTCGTCCGTGCTGGGCAGCTGGTACAGCGCAAAGGCGTGGCGCACGGTGGATTCGGGCAGGCGCGTTTCTGCGGGCAGTTCACGGTTGCGTTGCAGCGCCAGCTCCGGGGGCATTTCGATCCACACCGCCGTGGCAGGTACGCCGTGCTTGTGCGCCAGTTGCAGGGTCTTCTGACGATGGGCCCTGGCGGGTACGGCGGCATCGAAAAACACCGTCCTATCGCCCAAACGATTGAAATGATGCTGCACCCAGGTGGTTTTGCCGGCGCGACTCAGACCGCACACGACATACAGCTCGCCACTGGGCCCGACGTTGCGCAAAGCCTCGTCCAGTTCGGCGTAGGCCTGCGCCCATGCACGATTGGTTTCATCCACGGGGTCAAGCTCGTATTGTTCAGGATTCAGGTAGCGATTGGGATCAATATGAACGGGCATGGCAGCAAAAGAACAAAAATAAGCAGGCACCCAGCAGATGCCGGATGCACGGCCCCGAATTATCGGTTGTCTGCGGGAAGGGATCAAGAAAAACCGGCAATTGCCGCATGCTGCCATGCTTGTCGTTTTCACGGCCCGCTTGTGCGGGATTTATCACACAAGAGACAGTTTTTTGCGCAAGATATCTTCCAGGCTGCTCCCCAGGAAGCAGCGATGAAACAGCGGCTCCGGATGGCGGCCATGGGCTGACAGAGTGCAGCAAGATCGGCTATGCTCTTGCAAACGAACGGCCTCAGTGTGCGTCGATATACATGCCGCCAGGCCGGGCTTTCTCCTATCCCTTTGCAGGAGTCTCTTCATGAAAAACCGCCTGTTTCTGTTGTTTGCCACCGTTGCTGCGGCGTTGTCCCTCTCGGGCTGCGGCTACAACCGTTTCCAGTCGCTGGACGAGCAGACCAAGTCTGCCTGGAGCGAGGTGCTCAACCAGTACCAGCGCCGCGCCGACCTGGTGCCCAATATCGTTGCCAGCGTCAAGGGCCAGGCCAATTTCGAACAGGAAACGCTCACCAAGGTAATCGAGGCGCGCGCGCGCGCCACCTCGATCCAGGCCACTCCCGAGCTGGCCAACGACCCGGAAGCGCTAAAAAAATTCCAGTCGGCCCAGGGCGAACTCTCGGGCGCCCTGTCGCGCCTGATGGTGGTAGCCGAGCGCTATCCCGAGCTGCAGGCCAACCAGGCCTTTCGCGATTTGCGCGTGACCCTGGAAGGCACCGAAAACCGCATCGCCGTAGCCCGCAACAACTATATCCAGTCGGTGCAGGCATACAACCAGCTCGTGCGCTCGCTGCCCACCAACCTCACCGCCATGGTCATGGGCTACAAAGTCAAGCCCACCTTCACGGTCGAGAACGAAGCCGAGATCTCGCGGCCTCCCGCGGTGGATTTCAGCACCGAGAAAAAATGATCTTTTCGTTTCCGTGCTGAAAGTTCCATATGCTGCCTGATCTCGCTCCGGCGGGCAGCCGAAGGCTGGTTTCCGCACCCTGGCAACGCTGGTTTTTCCCCATGCTGGCGTGGATGCTGCTCGGGCTGCCGGTTCTTGCACGAGCGCAACAGAACGTGTTGCCCGTGCCGGCACTGACGGCACGCGTCATCGACCAGACGGGCACCCTCACCGAAGCCGACAGAATCGCGCTGGAAACCACGCTTGAAGCCTACGAGCAGTCCAAGGGCAGTCAGATCGTGGTACTGATGGTACCCACCACGCATCCCGAGGACATCGCGGCCTACGCCTATCGTGTGGCCAGCACCTGGAAGATCGGCCGGCGTGACGTCGGCGATGGTGTGCTGCTGATCGTGGCGAAAGACGACCGGCGCATGCGCATCGAAGTGGCCAAAAGGCTCGAAGGCGTCCTGCCGGACCTGGCCGCCGCACGCATCATGGACCAGACCATGCGGCCGCAGTTCCGCTCCGGCAATTATGCAGGCGGCATTGCCGCGGCGCTCGACCAGATCATGAAGACGATCGATGGCGAAGCCCTGCCGCCCGCCATGGCGCCGTCGGCCGGTGGATCATTGAGCGGTTCGCACGAAATCGACTGGCTCATGGTGCTGGTCATCGTGGTCATGACATCCCTGCTGGGCGGCAACCTGCTCAAGGCCATCATGGGCCGGGGCCTGGGATCGGTTGCCACAGGGGCATTGACGGGCGGCCTCATATTCCTGCTTTCCGGTGTCATCCTCATGGCCGCGGTATCCGGTGTCGCCTCTTTCTTCATTGCCCTGCTTTCCTCTCTGACAGGCGGCGGTGGCGGACGTGGCGGCGGCTCGGGCATGTCGCGCGGCGGGCGCCGGCCGCCCATCATCATTTCCGGCGGTCCCCCGTTCGGTGGCGGATGGGGCGGCGGAGGCGGCTGGAGCGGCGGCAACAGTGGCGGCTTCAGTTCGGGCGGCGGCGGAAACTTCGGCGGCGGCGGCGCATCGGGAGACTGGTAATGGCAGATGAAGACGACGCATTGCAGCAAAAACAGGTCGCCGATTCCGATGGGGCCGCGCAGGCGCTGATTGCACAATACCTGCCCCAACAGGCGCTCGACGCCCTGCGGCACACCATCCATGCCAGCGAACAACGGCACACCGGCCAGATCGTGTTGTGCATAGAAGGCAGCCTGTCGCCGGAGGACACGCTGAAACATGCCACGCCGCGCCAGCGGGCACTGGCCCTGTTTGGCGAATTGCGGGTTTGGGACACCGAGGACAACAACGGCGTCATGCTTTACCTGCTGATGGAGCGGCACGCCATCGAGCTGGTTGCCGATCGCGCTCTCAATCGCTGCGTGGCGCAAGCCGCCTGGGACAGCATCACCCAACGGCTTGCCGTCGCCCTGCGCGCCCATCAGTATGAAAACGGCCTGCAGTCCGCGCTGGAACAGATCTCCGGCCTGCTGATCACGCACTTCCCGTCTTCCGACGCACGGCCGCGCGACAATACCGTTTCCGACGCCCCGGTCGTGCTGCCCTGAGGCCGGCGTCGGCAACCCGGAACAGCGTTCCATCGGCGCGCGCATCGCGCAGGTCCCGATTCACTTCTGCGACAATGGCCGGCCCATCATGCAGACCGAACCCCAATCCCCCGCATCCGCCCCGCGTCCGCCGGGATGGACATTTGTCTTCAGCCATCCGGCGCACTTGCTGGGGCTGGGATTCGGCTCCGGACTGGCGCCGGTGGCACCGGGTACCGCGGGCACGCTATGCGGCTGGCTCTTGTTCATTGCATTGCAGCTGGCATTGCCCGCGTGGATGCTGGGCCTGGTCGTGGCCGCGAGCATTGCCCTGGGGTGGTGGGCCTGCACCGTCAGCGCCCGATCCCTTCGTATTCCGGACCCGGGATGCGTGGTGTGGGACGAAATCGCCGCTTTCTGGCTGGTGCTCTGGCTGCTGGCGCCCACTGCGTCTCAGCGCTTTGGCTGGGCGCACTGGTGCTGGCAACTGTTTGCGTTTGTCCTGTTCCGGTTTTTCGATGCCGTCAAGCCCGGCCCCGTACGCTGGGCCGACCGCGTTTTCAAGGGCGAAGGCTGGCGCGGCGGCTGGGGCATTGTGTTCGACGACCTGGTGGCCGCCTTCTGCACGCTGGTCGTGTTGGCCTTGATACGGCACTTCATTGCACTGGCCTGACCCGGCCGTACAACCCCCGTCAATCAAGACGGCATATGGCTATTTGGCCGATCAGACTGCCGCCGGCGCAACCTGCGGCGGCGCCATCGCTGCATGCACGGTCTGCGCCAAGGCGGCGATGCCCTTGTCGATCTGTTCGGCGGTAGAAGTGACAAAACTCAGGCGCAGGGTGCGCACATCGGGTGCGCTACTGTAGAACGCCGCCCCTGGCACATAGGCCACGCCATTGGCAATGGCGTGCGGCAACAGGGCGCTGCTGTCCATTCCTTGCGGCAGGCGCAGCCACAGGAACATGCCGCCGCGCGGGGTATTCCACGTCACGCTTTCGGGCATGTATTTCTGCAACGCCGTCAGCATGGCCTGGCACTGCGTCTTGTAGAGCTGGCGAATGCGCGGCAGATGCTCATCCATGAACCCCGGCATGGTCAGCACCTTGGCGGCCAGACGCTGGTTCAGGCTCGGGCTGTGCAGGTCGGCTGCCTGCTTGGCCTGCAACAGCCTGGGGAACACAGCTTCCGGCGCCACCACGAAGCCCAGCCGCAATCCGGGCGCCAGCACCTTGGACAAGGATCCGATGTAGAGACTGTTTTCAGGGAAGTAACTGCTCACTGGCAAGGGCGGTGGATGGTCGAACCAGAGTTCGCCATACGGATTGTCTTCAATGATCGGCAGTTCCAGGGCATCGCACGTTCTGGCCAGCTGCTCGCGCATCTCGGCCGACAGGCTCTGGCCGGTGGGGTTCTGGAAATTGGGCAGCAGGTACAGAAAGCGCGCGGCGTGGTGCAACTGCTCGCGTTCCAGAATGTCCAACTGCATCTCGCCGCTGTCAGGGGCGTTGGGAATGCTGCACACAGTGGGGCCATAGATCGAGAAAGCCTGCAACGCGCCCAGATAGGACGGGGTCTGTACGGCAATGCGGCTGCCTTCGTCGATGAACACCTTGCCCACGAGGTCGAGCGCCTGCTGCGAACCAGTGGTGATCAGCACCTGATCGGGTGAAACGCTCCAGGGCAGCGATTGCGCCACCCACTCGCGCAACGGCGTGTAGCCCTCGCTGGCGGCATATTGCAGAGCCGCATAAGGCTGTTCGCGCATGACCGCTTCATACGCGGCGTTGAATGCCTCCACCGGAAACGATTCGGGTGCAGGCAGTCCTCCCGCGAAGCTGATGATGTGCGGTTGCTCGGTGACTTTGAGGATCTCGCGGATCACCGACGGGTTCATGCGGCCGGTGCGGGCAGCCAGCGACCAGTCTTTCATGGTTCTCATCCTTGGGCATCTGGAATGCAGCGTATTGTGCGTGGCCTGCAAGGAACTGTCAAAACGCACCCCGGCTGTTCATCACTCACACGGGGGGCGTCCCTGCGGCCTGCCTGCATTCTCAGTTTCCCATAGGGGCATGCGTACGGCTTGACACCTGCACGATGCGGCCGGGTTGTCCACCAGGCAGTATTTCCGCGGCCGTCAGCGCACCGCCCCATACGCAGCCCGTATCGAGCCCCAGCAGATACGGCCGCTGCAGCAGCCCCAGCGTGGACCAGTGCCCGAAAGCGACCAGGGTTTCGGCGGTGCGCCGGCCGGGGCTGGCATACCAGGGCACGAGCCCCGGTGGCCCGGCCTGCGGTCCCAGCTTGTGCGAAAAATCGATGCGCCCCTCGCGGTCCAGCATGCGTATGCGCGTGAAGGTGTTGAGGCTGCAGCGCCAGCGGTCCATGCCGCGCAGACTGTCGTCCCACCGGTCGGGCTGGTTGCCGAAAAGCTGCGCCAGATTCTGGCGCCAGGCACGGACACGCAACAATTGGCTCACCTCGCCGGCACATCCCATGGCCTGTGCCACGTCCCACTGGGGCTGCACGCCGGCATGCACCATCAGGCACTGGTTGGCATAGATTGCCAGCGGCTGGCGGCGCAGCCAGTCCAGCAGCAACGGCGCGTCTTCGGCCTCCAGCAAGGGGGTCAGCGTATCCAGCGGATGCAGCTTGCGCACCCCCTGAGAAACCGCCAGCAGATGAATATCGTGGTTGCCGAGCAGGCAGTGGACGCTGCCCTCCAGCGCCATCAGGTAGCGGAGCACCCCAGCCGAATCCGGCCCCCGGTTGACCATGTCACCCAGCACATAGGCGGTATCGCGGCTGGGGGAAAAATCCAGCGCCTGCAACAGCGCACGGAGTTCGGCATGACAGCCCTGAATATCGCCAATGCAGTACATTCCCATGCACGAGTCCCCGTTCCTGCCGTATGCAGGTCACCACCGTGCACACTGAAACCTGGCACGGACCTGGACGAATTATCTACGCATGCCATGAACCTGTTCCTGATCCTGTTCCTGACAGTGCTCAACGGCCTGTTTGCCATGTCGGAAATGGCGCTCGCCGCCAGCCGCAAGGCCCGGCTGGATGCCCTGGTCGCCGCCAACAAGCCGGGCGCCTCGGCCGCCCTGGCGCTGATGGAGCATCCGACCAATTTCCTGTCGACCGTCCAAGTCG
Organism: Allobrachymonas sp.; assembly: GCA_039808005.1. GTDB lineage: Bacteria > Pseudomonadota > Gammaproteobacteria > Burkholderiales > Burkholderiaceae_C > Brachymonas. The sequence continues at coordinate 37,923 of JBDHSG010000001.1, forward strand.
GCATCACCTCGATCGGTTTGCTCAACGGCATCGTGGGCGATTCGGCGTTCAGCCCCGTGGTGGCCCGCTGGCTGCAAATGGCCGGCACACCCGATGCGTTTGCCCCGTTTGCCGCAACCGCCCTGGTCGTCACGGCCATCACCTTCATCACGCTGATTTTTGGCGAACTGGTGCCCAAGCGGATCGGCCAGCTTTACCCCGAAAAGATCGCCTCGTTCATGGCGCGCCCCATGACCTGGCTGGCCCGCGTGGCGCGCCCGTTCGTGTTGCTGCTCTCTAGCACCACCCAGGCGATATTGCGTCTGCTGCCTTTCGATACCCAGGCAGCACGGCTCGTGACCGAAGAAGAAATCGCCGCCAGCCTGGTCGAAGGAGTCGATGCCGGGCTGATCGAGGAGCACGAGCACCGCATGGTGCGCAATGTCTTCAAGCTCGACGAACGCGAACTGTCTTCCATCATGGTGCCGCGCAACGAAGTGATGTGGTTTGATGCCCAGACCTCGGTGGCACAGGCACTGCAGAATCTGTCTGCCGAAGGCGGACGAATCCACTCCTGGTACCCGGTGTGCAAGGAATCGCTGGATGAGGTGGTCGGCATTGTCGGCATCGGCCAGCTGTTGATGCTGGACGCCGACACGCTGCAGGTGCTTGGCGACATCGCGCTTCCGGCCAGCTTCGTGCCGGAGACCATCAGCGGCATGGAGCTGCTTGAGCAGTTCCGCGATCGCGCCCACCGGCTGGTTTTCGTGGTGGATGAATATGGCGAGGTGCAGGGCATTCTGACACCCCGTGATTTGCTGGAAGCCATTACCGGCGAATTGCAGCCGCATATCCAGAATGAAGCCTGGGGCACCCTCCAGGAAGATGGATCCTGGCTGTTTGACGGCATGATTCCCATTAATGAACTGAAAAACAAGCTGGATATCGAGGAAACCCTGCCGGAAGAAGAAAAAAATCTCTACAACACTTTGGCCGGTTTATTGATGTTCGTATCAGGGGAGCTTGCGTTTATCGGACAGGAAACGCATTGCGCCGGTTGGCGGTTTATCGTCGATTCACTGGACGGGAAGCGCGCCCAGCAGGTACGCGCATATAAATTGGCAACCGATATTCGACATATTTGATCCATCGATTTCCCCATTTCCAATTTTTATTATCACGATATAATCGGCTCCCTGTGTTTTTTGCCCCTTGGGAGCACCCATGAACGATTTGCAAAGCCTGCTTCAAGAACGTGAAGCCCTCGAAAACAAGATTCGCGAAGCCCGTCGGCAACAGATAGCGCAAGCCATCGCCACATGCCGCAAACTGATTGAAGAACATGCACTGACAGAAAGCGATTTGTTTGGCAGTGGCAAAGGCCGCCGTGGGAAAACTGGCGCAACCGGCATCAAGGTTGCCCCCAAATACCGCAACCCCGCAACCGGCGAAACCTGGACGGGACGGGGCAAACCGCCAAAATGGATTCAGGGCCAAAACCGCGATTCGTTCCTGATCCAATAATTACCATTGCCGCACATTCGAAATGCGGCCGGGAATGCATCGCAAAAATGAGAAGTATTTCACGTTAAATAACTATTTCTGCGTGCTTGTTTTCCCGCCCGGCGATTTTCCCTCACGTCCCACCTGCCAAACCAAATAGCGCAGGCATTGTCCCGGCTATCGCATCCGCATTTTGTTGGCGCAGGGTTTTCACCGGACCGGTTGTGATGCGGCTGGTGGCCAGCGTCAAGCCGCTGGCTACGCACAACAGCGTGGATGGCCGCAAGACCTGCAAGGCATGCTGCACCATGGCCTGATTGCGGTAAGGCGTCTCGATCCACCACTGGGACTGGCCGGTGGCCCAGGCCGTTTGCTCCAACTCCCGCAAGCGGGTTGCCCGGGCCGCAGGGTCATGCGGCAAATAGCCATGAAAGGCAAAGCTCTGGCCATTGAGGCCGCTGGCCGCCACCGCCAGCACAATGGAAGAAGGGCCCACGAGCGGCACCACTTCAATGTCCAGCGCATGCGCCGCACGAACCAATGACGCCCCTGGATCGGCCACCGCGGGCATGCCCGCTTCGCTGGCAAGGGCCATATCCTGCCCCCGCAGGGCCGGAGCAAGCAACTCCCGAGTCAGCGTCATGTCGGGCCCGCCCAGATGGTCGCCTTTCTTGTGCCACGCGCGCGGAATTTCCCGGATATCCAGGCGCTGCAATGGCTGCGCCAGTGCCTGCACCGCATCGACCCGCTTGAGCAGAGCGCGCAGGGTTCTGGCGTTTTCGCACACCCAGTGCTGCAGCCGGGCCATGTGCTGCAACGTGGCCAGCGGCAGCACGTCGGTCACGGGTGGCAGTGGCGGATCGCAGCCAAAATCCAGCGGCGCCGGAACCAGATAAAGGCGACCTTTCATGGCGCCTCCTGTCGCGTATCGGGAATAGGCAACACCGACACCCCCGCCGCACGCAACAGTCCGCAGGTGCGCATCAGCGGAAGGCCGATCAATGCCGTCGGATCGTCGTTGTCGATGCCGCTCATCAGCGCAATGCCCAGACCCTCGCTTTTGATGCTGCCGGCGCAGTCATAGGGCTTTTCGATGCACAGATAGGCCTCGATTGCCGCATCGTCCATACCGTCTGCGGCATCGCGAAAGCGGGTGCGGATGGTGGCCATTTCCACTTTCTCGAAACCGATGTCCCGCCGCACCACGGCCACCGCCGTATGAAACAGCACGGTCTGGCCACGCTGCTGCTGCAGCTGCGCGCGCGCACGTTCATGGCTGTGCGGCTTGCCCAGCGGCTGTCCATGCAGATCCGCCACCTGATCGGAACCAATCACCACCGCCGCAGGATGCAACTGGGCAACGGCCCGCGCCTTTGCCAGCGCCAGGCGCAGAGCCATTGCGGCAGGGGCCTCATTGGACAGGCGGGCTTCATCCACTTGCGGCGCCACGCAATCGAAGGGCAGGCGCAGCCGCGCCAAGAGTTCGCGCCGGTAAACGGAAGTGGATGCCAGAATCAGCCGGGGATGAAAAGAAGCGATCGGATGCATGATGCAGAGGTTGTGAGCCGCCATTGTCGCGCAAGGCTGTCGCAGACCACGCCGCCATTGCGCCAAACCTGCAGGATTTTGCCTACACTGGAGGGCATGGAAAAGTATCCGCCACCACCCTCACAACCCCACAACCCACGCCGCCTGCATATGGCTGCGTTTGCACAAGAAGGCGCAACCCTTGAAGGAACGGCCGTCCTGCAGGATTTTCCCCGGCTGCGCATGGAAAGCCCGCAGGCTGCCACGCAAACGCCGGTCCAGTGGCGCGCACAGGCCCACGTGGACCAATCTCCGGGACAGGCTCCCGCGATCCGGCTGGAACTGCACGCCAACGTCACCCTACCGGTGCAATGCCAGCGCTGCATGCAGCCGATGGAAGAAACGATAACCGTGGACCGCACCTTCCGTTTCGCGCATGACGAAGCCACCGCCGCGCGCCTGGACGAAGAACTCGAAGAAGACGTGCTGGTTTGCAGCCGGCAGTTCGATCTGCTCAATCTGGTGGAAGACGAGCTCATCATGGCGCTGCCGCTGGCTCCGCGCCATGCGGTCTGCCAACCTGCAGCGGCCTTGTTGGATCCAGCTGTCGAAAGCGATTCCCAGCCCCACCCTTTTGCCGCCCTGCAGCAACTGAAAAAAACGCCGCCTCGCTGAGACGGCGAGGCCAAGGCCGTACCGCAAGGGGAACCCCGGACAACAACCCATATTGGCCGCGCGGCAAATGTGCCGCGGCTGCCTGTTGTGCCATACTTGTCCGCTATCGGGATGCATGGTCAACCCTCGCATAACACCGGGCTTTTCAGCCCATGCGGTAACGACACAGGAGGAAAACGCAGATGAGCACCGCTACGCTGTGGTGGATTGCCGCAATCGTGCTCGCAGGAGCCGAACTGCTGACAGGTACGCTGTACCTGCTGGTGATCGCCACGGGCGCCGTCGCCGCAGCCCTTGCCGCGCATCTGGGCCTGGGTCTGGGCGCGCAAATCATACTGGCGGCCGTGGTCGGCATTGTCAATGTCGTTGCGTGGCACCTCTGGCGCACGAAAAAACGGCCCTCGCATCCCGCCGACTTTGCCCACAATGCCACCCGCAACCGGCTCGACATCGGCGGCGTGGTGGTGGTGCAGTCCTGGCAGGACGACGGCAGCACCCAGGTATCCTACCGCGGCGCCATGTGGAGCGCCGTGGCGCTGGATCCTTCTGCGCAGCTACAGCCCGGCCGACATGTGGTGGTGGACATCCGCCGCAACCAACTGGTATTGCGGCCTGAACAATGAGGCTGGCCAGCGCCGCGCTGGACGTCTTGCGCGCGGCAACACGCAACGGTTTTTCTAGAAAGGATTGATATGGATTCCCTGTTTTACGGCGTCGTGCTGCTGGCCCTGGCGGTCATCTTCATTGCCCGCACCGTCAAGGTGGTTCCCCAGCAGAGCGCCTGGGTAGTCGAGCGGCTGGGAAAATACCACGCCACGCTCAATCCGGGGCTGAACTTCCTGATGCCGTTCATTGACAAGGTGGCCTATCGGCACAGCCTGAAGGAAATCCCGCTGGATGTCCCCAGCCAGGTGTGCATCACGCGTGACAACACGCAGCTGCAGGTCGACGGCATCCTGTATTTCCAGGTGACCGACGCCATGCGCGCCAGCTATGGCTCCAGCAACTACGTCATGGCCATTACGCAACTGGCGCAAACGTCGCTGCGCAGTGTCATCGGCAAGCTGGAGCTGGACAAGACCTTTGAAGAGCGCGACATCATCAACGCGCAGGTGGTCAACGCCATTGACGAGGCTGCGCTGAACTGGGGCGTGAAAGTACTGCGCTACGAGATCAAGGACCTCACGCCGCCCCGGGAAATCCTGCACGCCATGCAGGCACAGATCACGGCCGAGCGCGAAAAGCGGGCGCTCATTGCGGCCTCCGAAGGCCGCCGCCAGGAACAGATCAACATCGCCACCGGCGAGCGCGAGGCATTCATCGCCCGCTCCGAAGGCGAGAAACAGGCTGCCATCAACAAGGCACTGGGCGAGGCCGAATCCATCAAGGCCGTCGCGCAGGCCACCGCACAGGCCATTACGGAAGTGGCCACGGCCATCCGCCAGCCTGGCGGCGAGCAAGCCGTGCAGTTCAAAGTGGCGGAGCGGGCCGTGGACGCCTACAGCAAGGTGGCGCAGGACGCAACCACCACACTGGTGGTACCTTCCAACATGGGCGAGGTCGCCACGCTGATCGCATCGGCCATGAAGATGGTGCAAACACAAAAACAGTAGCCTTGAGCCCAACATCCGTCAAGAACTCTCTTCCTACTGCAGTCCCTGTAAAACGCTGCTCTCCAACGAAAACACCCAGCCTGTAAAGGCTGGGTGTTTTCAATTGACGACAAGGCATCCGCCGGAATCAGACATGCCCAGACGCTGGCGGAAAGGCCGGCGCTCTGAGCGCCATTCCTTCAGAAGCCAGCCATTCCATTGCCGGTTGGCACACGCAAATGGGAGGCCGTTCAGAACTTGGCTGTCAGGTTGACGGCCAGACGCCGTCCTTCATCCACCATCCAGTTGCCATCGAGACCTGCAAAGCGTCCGCGTATATCGACCGGCACCATTTTGTTGGTGAGGTTCAGCACGGCAAAGTTCAGGTCCACATTCTTGTGGATGGCCCATTTGCCCCCCAGATCGAACGTAGCCGCTCCAGGGCGCGTGCGCACGCCCACTGCACCATTGCGGAACGCAGACCAATACTGTTTGCTGCTGTAGTTGGCGGCAGCGTACAGATTGAGCTGCGGCAGCGCCGTCCAGTCCACTTGCGCAGTGAGTTTGTGCCTGGGTGTCTTGTCGAGCGGGTATCCGTCCAGAGAGCTTCCATCGAATGACGTTTCACCCGTGTTGCCCTGGCGGCGCGAATGGGTCAGGGTGTAGTTACCGGAGACCCGGACGTCAGGCGTGAGCTGCTTGCCGGCCGCCAGTTCCAGGCCGTAAAGCTTGACACGAGCGATGTTGTCATACACGTAGATGTTGCGGCCGGGCGATGCGGGATCGGGTTGCCCCGTGTCATAGCTCGACACCATGTTCCTGAACAGGTTGTTGAACACCGTCGCGCTGACATAGTCGCCGCCTTTGTCGTAACGGATCCCGAATTCCTGTGTCACGCTCGTCTCCGGCTTGAGGTCCGGATTGCCGCACAAGGTGCCCGGCACCGCGCCAGCAGCGCCGCCCGTCGTCATGCAGTAGCCGGCGGTGCTTTGCCGCAGCGTCGGCGCCTTGAAGCCGCTGGACACCCCTCCTCGCAGGGACCACTCGGGAGTCATGCTGTACACGCCATATATGCGCGGGCTGACATGGCTGCCGTAATACCCATCGTGATCCAAGCGGATGCCGGTGGTCAGTGTGAACTTGTCGGTTGCATAAAAATCGTTTTCTGCAAACAGCGCCCAGCTATTGCGCTGGATATTGTTCGAATTGATGCCGTATCCGCTAGGAGGCACGTCTTGTCTGGCCGCCCCCTTCAGGTTGGACCAAATGTGCTGTGCCCCCACCGTCAGGATGTTCCTTCCGGACGCCCAGGGAAGCACTGCCTTGCCTTCCAGCACGGTATTGGAAATTTTCGGCTCCACCGGCGTCTGGCCGCTTGCGTTCCACTGTTTCAGGGTTCCCTGCTCGCCATACAAAGACAGCGTGGTGCTGCCAAAATCCCAGCGCCCCTCGTGCGTGAGCCCCCAGTAATCGCGGATATGTTCGGTCTTGATGATCTGCGTAGGAGTCGATGGCGCACCGCTTTCTCCTGGCGTGACGAGATAGCTGAGCTGCTCTCGCCCCGCATTGAGAGTGACTTCCTGATTGGCCGCAGGCTTGGCCGTCAGTTTCACATCCAAGCTGCCGTTGCGTTTGCCATTGGCCCCGCTGGTCGCGTTGGCCGGATAGTAGATCGAGTCTTCGCCGCGTCGCAGCACGCTGCCCGAAATCTGCAAGCCCAGCACGTCGTCCTTGATCGGCCCACCCAGCCAGAAATTCATGTGGCTGGTGTTGCCCTGGTCGCTCTCCTGCTGCAGCACCCCTCCCACACTGACGGATCCATGCCACTCTTTGGGCACCTTGCGCGTGATGATGTTGACCACTCCTCCCATGGCATCGGCGCCATAAAGCGAAGACATGGGCCCACGCACGACCTCGATGCGCTCGATTGCACTCAGGGGCGGCAGCAGATTGGACTGCACGCCACCCGTTCCGCGGTTCATGGTCTCGCGTGTCTTCTGGCGCTTGCCATCCACCAGAATCAGCGTGTATTCCCCCGGCATGCCACGGATCGAGATGTCCTGGTCATTGGGCGATGACCCGACCACCGTCACCCCTTCGACAGACTTGACCGCCTCGGTCACGGAGGTATACGGCTTTGCTTCCAGATCCTTGCGCGTGATGACCGAAATGCTGGCCGGCGCTTCGCGTATCTGCTGCTCGCGCTGGCTGGCCGTCACAACCACAGGCGCCAGCGATTGCGCTTCCTTTACGGCCTCTTGCGCGACTTCCACCTTTTCAGCCGTTGTTTTATCGACAACCTGCGCCATGGAAGCGGAAGCTCCCCACGCACAAAGACATACGAACACGACAGGTTTCAATCGAAACCGTGAATTTTTGCAAACCACAATAGCCACCCCAATCAATAAGAATGATTATCATTATCTAGTTGAGGGACCCACGGTTTGTTTGCCGGAAAAGCAAAAACATTTGCTTTGGGTCATGCAAGACAGCCAAACGAACGGCTGCGGCAATTGACGGCAACTGTTTACACCAGCCCGCCGCACTCACCCCCGGGCGCGTTGACGCGCCTGCTTGGGCGTGATGCCGAAACGTCGCTTGTACGCGGTCGAAAAATTGGCAGCGCTGCCGTAGCCCGCCAGATTGGCAACCGCCTTGACGCTCAGGCCGTCGTTCTCCAGCGCAAAACGCGCGCGCTGCAAACTGGTTTCGCGCACAAAATCGCCAACCGAAACGCCAAACACCGCCCGGAACTGCCGCTGCAGGGTAGACGCATGCATACCCATGCGCTGCGCCATCTCGCACAACGGCTGGCGCGAGGCCTCATCGCTGGAAAGCCAATTGCGCAGCGCCCGCATGCGCTGCCAGATGCGGGGATCAATCCGCGCACGCGCAGATGCTTCGGATTCCACTTCGGGCGCTTCGGCGCAGCCACCTGTCTGTGCAGGCAAGGAACGCAGCACTTCCGCCAGCAAATCAATGGCCCGGCTTTCCTGATACAGCATGCGCAACGCAGCGCTTTCCGCTGGCGGCTGCAGGATCTGCTCTGCCAGTATCAGACCACGGGCGGTAGGCCGCCAGTAGGCCAGACCCAAGTGGCGGGCGCACAGTTGCGCCAACTCGCAGCCCGCAACGCCTAGGTCGCATCGATCCGTCAACCTAATCCCCAGGGGGCTCAGCCAGTCCGGCGACATGCACAGGCTCACGTACTGCGCACCGGCGCCTGCGCATAGACGGAAATCGAATGGCCCATCTTCGCGCACATGCAGCAAGAAAGCCTGCATGGGATTGCCCATGGACAACTGGCTGCCAACGAGCCCCCGTCGGCGCGGATGCGTGCCTGATGAATTGGCCGCCAGCTGTACGCGTTGCTGGCCGTAGCAGAGCTCCAGCTTTCCTTCCAGCAGCACCATCAGATGCAGACCCGGCTGGCATTGTCCGTCGGCTTCGATCCGTCTTTCATCGTATGCATCGTCGACATGCACCCGCAGGCCGGGGCGCAATGCGTGCTGATGCATGACGTATTGCCTGGGCGCTGCAGGTACGTCGCCGCATTTGGCGCACGCATTTCCCGCACATCCCGTCTGTTCATCCTGCGGGCAGTAGTCAAACCCCCGATCCATACCCCTGCCTCCATTCCATACGCCAACCCGCCTTGCGCGGCACACAAATCCTTTTGCAACAACGGCAAATGTCCGCTGCAATCCTTCATGTTATAAATGAGAATGATTATTATTGACGACAGAAGTGTCATGCACAAGACCATGCAGTTTTTCCGTTCCGCCTGGCGCGCGCTTGCCGTCGCCGCCTTTCTGTCCCAGGCGGGCCTCACCTGGGCGCAGACCTCGGTCACCGATCTGGCCGGACGCAAGGTGTCCATACCCGCTCAGGTGGATCGTGTGCTGCTGGGCGAAAGCCGCCTGCTGCCAGCGTTTGCCATTCTGGAAGGTGACCCCACCCGCCGGCTGGTTGCGATGATGAATGATCTGGAACAGCTCGACCCTGCCGCCTATGCGCAGTGGCGCAGCCGTTTTCCCAAACTCGACAGCATTGCCCGCGTGGGCCGTTCCAACGCCAACAGCTTCGGTGACGAGCGCGCCTTGACGTTGCGGCCGCAGGTAGCCATTCTCAGCCTGGGCGGCGGCCACACACCCAGCGAGCGCGACAGCGAAACGATCCGGCGGCTCGAGGCCTCCGGCATCGCGGTTCTGTTCGTGGATTTCCGCCATGATCCGCTTCGCAACACGCCTCGCAGCATGGCGCTGTTGGGACAGGTACTGAGCAAAACCCGTGAAGCCGCCGCCTTCAACAGCTACTGGCAGCAGCAATTGGACCTTGTCCACACCAGGCTGCAAAAAGCGCACAAGTCCAATCCGTCCGTCTTCATCGACAGCCGTGTCGGCCTCTCCATCACCTGCTGCGAAACACTGAACGGCATGCTGGGCAAGCTGGTCGATACCGCTGGCGGCACGAACATCGCCAAAGGACTGGTAGCCGGAGAACATGGCGTCCTCAACCCCGAAATGCTGATTGCCCGCCAGCCCGAGGTGTATATCGGCACCGGCATCGGGTCGATGCAGACACTGTCGTCTTCGCGCATTGCTCTCGGCGCAGGCGTAACGCCACAAGCGGCCCGCCAATCGCTGCAAAAATCCCTGCAACGCTCGCCGTTTCCGTTGCTGCAGGCCGTCAAGAAGGGGCGTGCGTATGCCATCTGGCACCACTTCTACAATTCTCCGTTCAATGTGGTAGCGGTGCAGGTAATGGCCAAATGGCTGCATCCCGAACTATTCGCCGACGTGGATCCGCACCACACACTGCAGGAGATGTACCGCCGCTTCCAGCCCCTGGCGCTGGATGGCACGTACTGGATCGACACAGGGAAATGACGACGCTCTTTCCCTCGGCATCACAACCCAGACCCTTTCAGGGATCCCCGCACCAAGCCCGCATATCACGCAGACGCTTTCTTTCGTGCGTGCCGCCCCTGGGGGCAGCGCTGTTGCCGGCTGCCGGCATCAACATCCTGCAGGCCCAACCAGCTCACGCACACCCCGTGATGCCTGATCGGACCCCCTTCCCGCTGCCTGCTCTGGCAAAAAACACCTCGCCGGTCGTCCTGCCCAACAGTTATCAACTGGACGTGCAGGACGCCGCTGGTCATCCCCGCCGCATTTTTGTGGCCGTTCCCCCGCAGCCCGAACCCGCCACGGGCTATCCGGTGCTGATGACCACCGACGCCAACGTGCTGTTCGGCCTCTTTGCCGCCCTGGTGCAACAGCAGGCGGTACGTCCCGATCCGCTGTCGGCAGTCACCCCCGTCATCGTGGGGATCGGGTATCCGCTCGCATTCACGGATTCCCTGCCTTTGCGCAAGCGCGATTACACCATCGACGCGCCGCCGTCGGCGCATGCGCTGAATGGCGGCGCAGACAATCTGCTCGATTTCATGCAGCACTCCCTGCAGCCCTGGCTGGCGCAGCAGTTGCCGATCAATCCTCGCTGCCAGGCCTTGTTCGGGCATTCGCATAGCGGCCTGTTTGCGCTCTATGCGCTGTTCACCCGGCCGTCCATGTTCCAGACCTACACGGCGGCCAGCCCCTCCATCTGGTGGAACGACCGCATCGTTTTGCAATACGCCCGTCGGTTCATCGACTATTTCCCCTCGCACGCCGCAAACTCCCCGCCCCACCTGCTATTGACCGCTGGCAGCCTGGAAGAAGGCGCCCCGCAGCCCGATGCCGAACGGCGGCAGCGCCAGCAACAGAACCGCATGGTCAGCAGCGCACGTGATCTGTCTGCCATGCTGCAGGGCCACTCCGGCATACGAAGCCGCTTTGTGCTGCTGGATGGCGAAGACCACGGCAGCGTCACCACACGCAGCGCCGCCCTGGCCTTGCGCGAACTGGCCCATATGGCCCTTGCCCACAAGGAACACGCATGACGACCGCGCCCCGTACATCGCTCGGAGCCGGATACCGGCAAGTGGCGTGGCGCCGTCGGATGATCCTCGCGGTGTTGCTGGCCCTGCTGCTGGCTGTTTTTGTCACCGACATCACCACGGGACCTTCTGCCTTGCCTCTGCGCGACATCGTGCAAGGCCTGCTCCAGCCGCAAAACATGCCGCCGGAACAGCACGTCATCCTGTGGGAGTTGCGCCTGCCCTATGCCCTGATGGCGTTGCTGGTGGGCTGTGCCCTGGGCCTGGCCGGCGCCGAGATGCAGACCGTGTTGAACAACCCGCTGGCCAGCCCTTTCACGCTGGGCATTTCAGCGGCGGCGAGCGTGGGTGCGTCGATCGTCATCATTTCGGGCTGGAGCCTAGTGCTCTGGAACGAGAACCTGGCACTGACGCTTGGTGCCTTCGGCATGGCGGCGCTGGTAACGCTGCTGATCCTGTGGCTGTCGTGGTGGCGCGGAGCCACTACTGAAACCATGGTGCTGTTCGGCATCGGCCTGGTGTTCAGCCTGGAAGCCCTGCTGTGGCTGCTGCAGTACCTGGCAGACAGCAACGCCCTGCAGCAGATCGTGTTCTGGAGCATGGGCAGCCTGGCACGGGCCACCTGGAGCAAGATCGGCATTCTGGCGGTGGTCCTGCTGGCCTGCAGCCTGTTGGCGGGCGCCAAGGTATGGTCGCTCACCGCGCTGCGGGCAGGCGAAGAACAGGCCCGCAGCATGGGCGTGTCGGTGGAGCGGCTCAGGCTGATGACGATGCTGCGCATCAGCCTGCTGGCTGCCACTGCGCTGTCGTTCGTCGGCACCATCGGATTCGTGGGTCTGGTCGGCCCGCATGTGGCGCGCCTGCTGCTGGGCGAAAACCATCGCTACTACCTGCCCGGCAGCATGCTGGCCGGGGCGCTCATGCTGTCGGCCGCCTCGGTGCTCAGCAAGACCCTGGTCAGCGGCGTGATCCTGCCCATAGGAGTGATTACCGCGCTGGTGGGCGTTCCGCTTTTCATGACTCTGGTGGCATACAGCCGGAGGCGCCATGCGTGAAGCGCACACCCCTCCCGCCAATGGGCCCGACAGCGGTCTGGCCATCAGGAACCTGCGGGTAGCCTATGGGAAGCACGTCGTTCTCGACAACCTCACGCTGCCCCCCATCAAACCCGGCAGCATCGTCGGCGTACTGGGGCCCAATGGCGCGGGAAAATCCACCTTCCTGCGCGCGCTGGCCCGGATGCTGCCCGCACAGGGCGAGGCGCAATGGCACGGCGTCCATCTGCTGGAATGCGCGCGGTCGACGCATCTGAAAACGATCAGCTATCTGCCGCAAACGCTGCCACAGCCCAGTTCGCTGCTGGTCTACGAAGCCATGGAAAGCGCACTGCGGTCCGTGAAACGCACCATCGATCCACTGGAACTGGAGCAGCGCATGTCCGCCATCGTGGATCAGCTGCAGATACGGGAACTGGCCATGCGGCCCCTGCAACAGTTGTCCGGCGGGCAACGGCAAATGGTGGGGCTGGCCCAGGTGCTGATCCGGAACACGCCGCTCCTGCTCCTGGACGAGCCCACCAGCGCCCTCGACCTGCGCTGGCAACTCCTGGCACTCGACTCCGTCAGACACCGTGCGCAGCAGGCGGGGACCATCGCACTCGTCGCCTTGCATGACCTGAACCTGGCCAACCGCTTCTGCGATCAACTCGTGCTGTTGGCCCCCCAAGGACTCATCGCGGCCGGTACACCTGCGGAAGTGATGCACCCGCGCTTTCTGCTGGAAGCCTATCAGGTGCACGCAAAGGTGGAAAAGACCCAGCAAGGACGGACGGTCGTATTGATCGAAAGCATTTCGGGCAGCGGTGATTCCCGTGCGCCGGATGGACCGCTCTTCAGTCCCCCTAGCGATCTCATCGAGAGCAAACCGTTCCAAAACAACTAGCCCGATCCAGCCATCAGGTACGACGAAATAGCAGCAACAGCACGGACAAGGCAACGCCCGTCTCGATCTTCCACCCCGTGCCTGCAAGCCGCCGGCCTGGGGTGTCATACGGAAGATCCTGTACCGTGCCGAACAAAATCGCGGCCGCTTCTCCTGGCGTCAGGCCGCCGCGCGCAGCGCTTTCGCCGCCGCCACCATGTGCGTCAACGCGGGGATCACCTCGGTCCACTGGCGCGTCTTCAGGCCACAGTCGGGATTGACCCACAGGCGCTCGGGCGAAATGCGTTCGGCGGCTTTCTTCATGAGCTGCACGATGTGTTCCTGCGTCGGAATGTTGGGCGAATGGATGTCGTACACGCCCGGGCCGATCTCATTCGGATACTGGAAGTGCTCGAACACATCCAGCAGCTCCATGTCGGAACGCGAGGTCTCGATGGTGATGACGTCGGCATCCATGCCGGCAATCGACGCGATGATGTCGTTGAATTCCGAATAGCACATGTGGGTATGGATCTGCGTCTCGTCGCGCACGCCGTTGGCGGTGATGCGAAAAGCATCCACGGCCCAGTCCAGATACGCCTGCCATTGCGACTTGCGCAGCGGCAGTCCCTCGCGCAGCGCGGCCTCGTCGATCTGAATGATGCGCACGCCGGCTTTTTCCAGATCGAGCACCTCCTCACGGATCGCCAGTGCAAGCTGCTGGCACGACACCGCGCGCGGCTGATCGTCACGCACGAACGACCAGTTGAGAATCGTCACAGGGCCGGTCAGCATGCCCTTCATGGGCCTGTTCGTAAGCGATTGCGCGTAGGTGATCCATTCCACCGTCATCGGGCGCGGGCGGCTGATGTCGCCGAACAGGATCGGCGGCTTCACGCAGCGCGAGCCGTAGCTCTGCACCCAGCCGAACTGGCTGAATGCATAACCTTCCAACTGCTCGCCGAAGTATTCCACCATGTCGTTGCGTTCGGCCTCGCCATGTACCAGCACGTCCAGTCCCAGGGCTTCCTGCTCGCGCACGCAGCGTTCGATCTCCTGCTTCATCGCGGCCTGGTAGGCTGTCTCGTCCAGCCGGCCAGCCTTGAACGCACTGCGCGCCTGGCGAATTTCCACCGTCTGCGGAAAGGAGCCGATGGTGGTTGTGGGGTACAACGGCAAACGCAGCAAGGCCGCTTGCTTGGGATGGCGCTGCGCATAGGCGCTCTCGCGCTGACCCAGATGCGGGCTGATTCTGGCAACGGCCGCCTGCACCGCCGGATTGTGCACACGCGGCGATGCGCGGCGCGCAGCCAGCGCCACCGCATTGGCGGCCAGCGCATCCTTGACGGCATCACGGCCTTCGCGCAGGGCAGTACCCAGCACATCGAGCTCATCGAGTTTTTGCAGCGCAAAGGCGAGCCAGGACTTGACCTCGGCGTCCAGCTTCTGTTCGCTGTTCAGGTCGACCGGCACATGCAGCAGCGAGCACGAGGGCGCGATCCACAGCCGGTCGCCCAGCCGATGGGCAATCGGCTCCAGCCAGTCCAGCGTGGCGGCGAGGTCGGTCTTCCAGATGTTGCGGCCATTGATGACACCCAGCGACAGCACCTTGTGTGCAGGCAGCAGGTTCAGCAGCGGCTGCACATCGTCGCGGCCATTGATGGCGTCCACATGCAGGCCGGCCACCGGCAGGTTGGCCGCGAGGTAGGCGTTGTCCTGCAATTGCCCGAAATAGGTAGCCAGCAATACCTTGATTCGGCTGCTTTTGAGCTGGTGGTAGGCCGTGTTGAAGGCGTGGCGCCAGTGTTCGCCGAGTTCTGTCACCAGCAAAGGCTCGTCGATTTGCACCCATTCCACGCCTTCGGCTGCCAGCGCGTCAAGCAGCTGCGCGTAAACAGGCAGGAGGCGCTCCAGCAGGGCCAGTTTGTCGGAATCGTCCTTTGCCTTGCCGATGGCAAGATACGTGACGGGACCGATGATGACCGGCTTGGCCTTCACACCCTGCGCTTTGGCTTCGGCCAGTTGTGCCAGCAGGCGCGACGCATCGAGCGTGAACGTGGTCGCCGCGCTGAATTCCGGCACGATGTAGTGGTAGTTGGTGTCGAACCATTTGGTCATCTCGCCCGCGGCCACGCCACCACAGCATTCGGCATGGGCGTCTGCAGTTTGCGCGGAACGGCCACGCGCAACGCGGAAGTAGTTGTCCAGCACGTCGCCATGAAAGCCTCGCACGCGCTCGGGCAGATTGCCGAGCATGAAGCTCATGTCGAGCACCTGATCGTAGAACGAGAAGTCGCCCACGGGCACAAGGTCCAGGCCGTCTTGGTCGGCCCAATGGCGCTGGCGCAGCCGGGCGCCTGTGGCCTGGAGTTCTTCGCGGGAGCTCTGGCCCTTCCAGTAGGACTCCAGGGCAAATTTCAGTTCGCGTTGCGCGCCAATGCGCGGAAAGCCGAGGTTGTGGGTAGTGACCATGCAGAAGACCGCCATCGATATCGTGTTGAAAGGGCTGCATGGTAGGCAAGATGACCCATGAAGTAAAATGGTATTTTTTCAGATATCCATGACTAATATTCATGCAAATCCATGATTGAACGCATGCACCTCGCGATCGTGCTTGCCGTGGAGCAGCAGGGCTCGCTCACGGCGGCTGCGGACAGCCTGCACCTGACCCAGTCGGCGCTGAGTCATTCGATCAGGAAGCTGGAACAGCAGATGGGTACCGCCATATGGTTGCGCGAGGGCCGCAGCCTGCGTCCCACACAGGCCGGCCAATACCTGCTGGCAGTGGCGCAGCGGGTGTTGCCGCAGCTCACGCTGGCCGAGAAGCGTCTGCGCCAATTCGCGGCAGGAGAGCGCGGCACCCTGCACATCGGCATGGAATGCCATCCCTGCTACCAGTGGCTGCTCAAGGTGGTTGCGCCCTATCTGGCTGCCTGGCCGGACGTGGATGTGGACGTGAAGCAGAAATTCCAGTTCGGCGGCATCGGCGCATTGTTCGCCCACGAAATCGACCTGCTCGTTACCCCCGACCCCCTGCACAGACCGGGGCTGCATTTCGAGCCGGTATTCGATTACGAACAGGTGCTGGTTGCCAGTCGCCAGCATCCGCTGGCGCAACAGCCCTACATCAAGCCGGCACAACTGGCAGGCGAAGTGCTGATCACCTATCCCGTCAGCATCGAACGGCTGGACATTTACAACCAGTTCCTCGTACCCGCAGGTGTGAGGCCGCGCCGCCACAAAACCATCGAGACCACCGACATCATGCTGCAAATGGTCGCCAGTGGCCGCGGCGTGGCAGCGCTACCGCGCTGGCTGGCCGTGGAATATGCGGAAAAGATGGATGTAACGCCGGTACGCCTGGGCCGTCACGGCATTGCCAAGCAAATCCACCTGGGAGCGCGCAAGAACGACCTGGAAATCGATTACTTGCGCGCCTTCATCGCACAGGCCCGCCAGTTTGCACAACCGGACAGGACACCGGCCACGGCAGGAAAAACCGACAGGAAGCGCACCGAAAGAAAGGCAAAGACCTGACAAGGCCACCTGCCAGCACCGGCGTCACTCCGAGCCATACGGAGAAAACCGGCTCTGGTTTTCGTCAATATCCAGCGGTTTGCCGATGTAGGGAAAAGCGCGCTGCGGGCAATGCTGGCGCTCGCAGACTTTGCAGCCCATGCCGATAGGTGTGGCCGCCTCGGGGTCGCTCAAATCCAGCCCCTTGGCATACACCAGGCGCGACGCGTGCCGGATGTCACAGCCCAGCCCGATCGAGAACGTCTTGCGCGGCGATCCATACCCGTGCCGCCCCCGCGAAACGGTGCGCGCAATCCATAGATAGGTGCGGCCATCGGGCATGCGCGCCAGTTGCGGCAGGATGCGATCCGGTTGGCCGAACGCCTCGTATACGTTCCACAATGGACAGGTGCCGCCAGTGCGGCTGAAGTGGAAATGCGTGGCCGATTGCCGCTTGGAGATGTTGCCGGCCCGGTCCACCCGCACGAAAAAGAACGGCACCCCCGGCGCGCCAGGCCGCTGCAGCGTGGAAAGGCGGTGGCAGGCGGTTTCGAACCCCACGCCAAAACGCTGCCCGAGCAGCTCGATGTCGTAGCGCAAGGCTTCCGCCGCCTGCAAAAACTCCCCATACGGCAGCAGCAGGGCGCCGGCAAAATAATTGGCCAGGCCGATGCGGGCCAGGCGGCGCGAGGCCCCATCGGTGGTGAACGGCGGTGCATCCGTCAGTGCATCGATGGCACCGCCTGCTTCCAGAAACGCCAGCTGTGTGCCCAACTGGAAAGCCTGCTGTCCTGGCTCCAGCGCATCGGACAACACCAGCCTGTGCGCGCCGGGTTCGAAGCTGCGCTTGTTCTCCTGCACATCGTCCGTCCACACCACGCGCACGCCATGCCGGCGGTGCAGGCGCTGCACCAGCCATTGAACCAGGTGGCTGCCACGGGCTTTGGCCTCGACGGCCAGGGCCTCGGCCTGGCGATCGAGGCCATCAAAGTGGTTCTGGTGCGCAAAGAAAAAATCCCGCACCACTTCAAACGGCTGCGAACCCGGCGCGGCGGCGTCGGAGCGGCCATCGCCCAGCCGCAGCGTCAGGTCTTCCACCTGCTGCACCGCCGCTGCGTTTTTGCGCTGCAGGGCCACCACGGCGCGCGCAATCCCAGGCATTTGCGAAGCCAGCGCCTGCAGTTCAGGCAAGGCAACCGGCTCTGGCGCATCGACCAGCGCTTCGCGCAAAGCGGCAATCAGGCGGTTTTCTTCGTCCTCCGAAAACTGCTGGATATCCACCCCCAGCGCGCGCTGGAGTTTGAGCAGCACTGACACCGTCAGCGGGCGCTGGTTTTGCTCCAGCTGATTGAGGTAGCTGGGCGACAGCTCCAGCGCCTGCGCCAAGGCAACCTGGCTCATGCCGCGCTCGGCACGCAGGCTGCGCAGGCGCACACCCATGAATGTTTTCTTCACTTCCGCCCCTTTATTCGCAGAATTTGCAAAACCGGTCAAAACCATTCGCAATCATTCGCCAATTCAGTACTTGTTCTCTGAATTTCGTTTGCGTACATTGCGAATCATGACACATTCCGACGCCCCCATCCAGATCACGGAAATCATTTTTCCGGAACACACCAACCATTACGGTACGTTGTTTGGCGGCAATGCATTGCTGCTGATGTCCAAGGCTGCCTTCGTGGCTGCGCAGCAGTGCGCGCAGGCCAGCGTCGTCATGGCTGCGGTCAGCGGTGCCGAATTTGCCGCCCCCGTGCCACAAGGCAGCGTGCTGCATCTGCGCGCCTGGGTCAGCCGCATGGGGCGCAGCTCCATGACGGTATGCGTGCACGGCATGATCAACCGGCCCGGTCTGGCGGAAGAGCTGGCGCTCAAGGGAGTGTTCGAGATGGTGGCCGTTGACAGCAAGGGCCGCCCGCAAACCATTCAAAACCGCTACATCAATCAGGAGGCAGCATGACTGACGCAACGACCGTGGCACCGGCCGCAACCGCAGCTCCCAAGACCAAGAAATCCGTCGCCCTCTCGGGCGTGACCGCGGGCAATACCGCACTGTGCACCGTCGGCCGCACGGGCAACGACCTGCATTACCGGGGCTATGACATCCTCGATGTCGCCGAGGTCTGCGAGTTCGAGGAGATCGCCCACCTGCTGGTGCATGGCAAGCTGCCCACACGCGCCGAACTGCGCACCTACAAGGCCAAGCTCCGCACCTTGCGCGGCCTGCCGGGCAGCGTGAAGGCGGCGCTGGAACAACTGCCCGCCGCCAGCCACCCGATGGACGTGATGCGCACGGGCGTCTCGGCGCTGGGCTGCGCGCTGCCCGAGAAGGATGACCACAACCTGCCCGGCGCACGCGACATCGCCGACCGGCTCATGGCCAGCCTGGGCAGCATGCTGCTGTACTGGTACCACTTCAGCAATTCGGGCCGCCGCATCGACGTGGAGACGGATGACGATTCCATCGGCAGCCACTTCCTGCACCTGCTGCACGGCGAGAAACCCTCCGATACCTGGGTGCGCGCCATGCACACCTCGCTCAACCTGTATGCCGAGCACGAGTTCAACGCCAGCACCTTCACCGCGCGCGTGATCGCAGGCACCGGCAGCGACATGTATTCGAGTATTTCCGGCGCGATCGGCGCGCTGCGCGGCCCCAAGCACGGCGGTGCCAACGAGGTGGCGTTCGAGATCCAGAAGCGCTACGACAACCCGGATGAAGCCGAAGCCGACATCCGCGCGCGCGTCGAACGCAAGGAGGTGGTGATCGGTTTCGGCCACCCGGTCTACACCGTGAGCGACCCGCGCAACGTGGTCATCAAGGGCGTGGCCAGGCGGCTGTCGGACGAGGCCGGCTCGACCAAGATGTACGACATCGCCGAGCGGCTGGAATCGGTGATGTGGGAAGTCAAGAAGATGTTCCCCAACCTCGACTGGTTCAGCGCCGTGAGCTACCACATGATGGGCGTGCCCACGGCCATGTTCACGCCGCTGTTCGTGATCGCACGCACCAGCGGATGGGCTGCGCACGTGATCGAGCAGCGCGTGGACAACAAGATCATTCGCCCCAGCGCCCATTACACAGGCCCCGAAGATCAAATCTTTGTGCCTATCGACGAGCGCTGCTGATTTTTTATGAATACACCATACCGAAAACCGCTACCAGGAACGAACCTGGATTATTTCGATGCGCGCGTGGCCGTCGATGCCATCGCGCCCGGCGCCTGGGACGGTCTGCCCTACACCGCGCGCGTGCATGCCGAGAACCTGGTACGCCGTGCCGATCCGGCACAGCTTAATGACTACCTGCGCCAGCTCATCGGGTGCAAGCGCGAGATCGACTTCCCCTGGTTCCCGGTACGCGTGGTCTGCCACGACATCCTGGGACAGACGGCGCTGGTCGATCTGGCGGGCCTGCGCGACGCGATTGCGAAAGAGGGCGGCGACCCGGCTGCTGTGAACCCGGTGGTGCCGGTGCAGCTCATCGTGGACCACTCGCTGGCCGTGGAGTGCGGCGGATTCGATCCTGACGCATTCGCCAAGAACCGCGGCATCGAGGACCGCCGCAACGAGGACCGCTTCCACTTCATCGAGTGGACAAAGAAGGCCTTCACCAATGTGGACGTGATCCCGGCGGGAAACGGGATCATGCACCAGATCAATCTGGAAAAGATGTCGCCCGTGGTCTACGTGCAGGATGGCGTGGCTTTTCCCGACACCTGCGTGGGCACCGACAGCCACACGCCGCACGTCGATGCGCTGGGCGTGATCGCGGTGGGCGTGGGCGGTCTGGAGGCCGAGAACGTGATGCTGGGCCGCGCATCGTGGATGCGCCTGCCCGATATCGTGGGCGTCAAGCTCACCGGCAAGCGCCAGCCCGGCATCACCGCCACCGACATTGCGCTGGCGCTGACCGAATTCCTGCGCAAGGAAAAAGTGGTCGGCGCGTATGTGGAATTCTTCGGCGAGGGCGCGGACAGTTTGTCTATCGGCGACCGCGCCACCATTTCCAATATGTGCCCCGAGTACGGTGCAACGGCCGCACTGTTTTATATCGACCAGCAGACCCTCGATTACCTGCGCCTGACCGACCGCAGCCCCGAACAGATCAAGCTGGTGGAAACCTACGCCAAAACGGCAGGCTTCTGGAGCAGCGAACTGCAAACCGCGCAGTACGAACGCGTGCTGACGTTCGATCTGTCGAGCGTGGTGCGCAACATGGCTGGCCCGTCGAATCCACACCGCCGCCTGCCCGTATCGGCCCTGCAGGCGCGCGGCATTGCCGACGCGGCCAAGCTGGCCGCCGGCAAGGAGGAAGAAGCCAAGGGGCTGATGCCAGACGGCGCCGTCATCATCGCGGCCATCACGAGCTGCACCAACACCAGCAACCCGCGCAACGTGATCGCCGCCGCACTGCTGGCGCGCAATGCCAGCAAGCTGGGCCTCACGCGCAAGCCCTGGGTAAAAACCTCGCTGGCGCCCGGCTCAAAGGCCGTGGAGTTGTATTTGAAGGAAGCAGGCCTGCTGAAAGACCTGGAAGCGCTGGGCTTCGGCATCGTGGCGTTTGCCTGCACCACCTGCAATGGCATGTCGGGCGCGCTGGACCCCAAGATCCAGCAGGAGATCATCGAGCGCGACCTGTACGCAACGGCCGTGCTCTCTGGCAACCGCAACTTCGACGGTCGCATCCACCCGTATGCCAAGCAGGCGTTCCTCGCTTCGCCGCCACTGGTCGTGGCCTATTCAATAGCAGGCACGGTGCGCTTCGACATCGAGAACGATGTACTCGCGGTCGTCGATGGCAAGGAAATCCGCCTGAAAGACATCTGGCCCAGCGACGAGGAGATCGACGCCATCGTCGCCCAGGCGGTCAAGCCCGAACAGTTCCGCGCCGTGTATGAACCGATGTTTGCCATCCGCCGTGACGACGGTGAGAAGGCTGCGCCGCAGTACGATTGGCGATCCATGTCCACCTACATCCGCCGCCCGCCGTACTGGGACACCGAAGGCGTGGGCGCGCTGGCCGCCAACCCGCGCACGCTGAAAAGCATGCGTCCACTGGCCCTGCTGCCCGACAACATCACGACCGACCATCTCTCGCCCTCCAACGCCATCCTGCCCGACTCGGCTGCCGGTGAATACCTGGCGAAAATGGGCCTGCCCGAGGAGGATTTCAACTCCTACGCCACACACCGCGGCGACCACCTGACCGCAATGCGCGCGACGTTTGCCAACCCACAGCTCGTCAACGAGATGGCCGTGGTCAACGGCCAGGTGAAGAAGGGATCACTCACACGCATCGAACCCGAAGGCAAGGTCGTGCGCATGTGGGAAGCCATCGAGATCTACCTGAACCGCCGCCAGCCGCTGATCATCATCGCGGGCGCCGACTACGGCCAGGGCTCCAGCCGCGACTGGGCCGCCAAGGGCGTACGCCTCGCGGGCGTGGAAACTGTGGTGGCCGAAGGCTTCGAGCGCATCCACCGCACCAACCTGATCGGAATGGGCGTGCTGCCGCTGGAATTCAAGCCCGGCACCACGCGCCAGACGCTGGGCCTGGATGGCACCGAAACCTACGATGTGGTGGGCGAACGCACGCCGCGCGCCGACCTCACGCTGGTCATCCACCGCAAGAACGGCCAGACCGACCGCATACCCGTCACCTGCCGCCTCGACGCGGCCGAGGAAGTCTCGGTCTATGAAGCGGGCGGCGTGCTGCAGCGCTTCGCGCAGGATTTTCTGGAGGCCACCGCATGAG
The DNA here is from genome assembly GCA_039808005.1 of Allobrachymonas sp. Taxonomy (GTDB): domain Bacteria; phylum Pseudomonadota; class Gammaproteobacteria; order Burkholderiales; family Burkholderiaceae_C; genus Brachymonas. Next base: position 60,331 of record JBDHSG010000001.1, read on the forward strand.
TCACGACGCGCAAATCCGCATCCCCGCCACCTACATGCGCGGCGGCACGAGCAAGGGTGTGTTCTTCCGCCTGCAGGACCTGCCCGCACGCTGCCAGACGCCGGGCGAAGCACGCGATGCGCTGCTGCTGCGCGTGATCGGCAGCCCCGACGCCTATGCCGCGCACATCGACGGCATGGGCGGGGCCACCTCCAGCACCAGCAAGTGCGTGATTCTATCCAAGAGCAGCCAGCCGGGCCACGACGTGGATTACCTCTACGGCCAGGTCTCGGTCGACAAGCCCTTCGTGGACTGGTCTGGCAACTGCGGCAACCTGTCCACCGCTGCTGGCGCTTTCGCCATCCACGCGGGGCTGGTGGATGCCAGCCGCATTCCGGACAACGGCATCTGTGTGGTACGCATCTGGCAGGCGAACATCGGCAAGACCATCATCGCCCACGTGCCGGTCACCAGCGGCCAGGTACAGGAGACCGGCGATTTTGAACTGGACGGCGTGACCTTCCCGGCCGCCGAGATCGTGCTGGAATTTCTCGATCCGTCCGACAGCGGTGACGCGGGCTGCACGATGTTTCCCACCGGCAATCTGGTGGACGAGCTGGAAGTGCCAAGCGTAGGAACCTTCAAGGCGACGATGATCAGCGCCGGGATTCCCACGGTGTTCGTCAACGCCGAGGACATCGGCTACCAGGGCACCGAGCGGCGCGAAGATATCAACGGCAACCCGGAAGCACTGGTACGCCTCGAGAAGATCCGCGTCGCTGGTGCATTGCGCATGGGCCTGATCAAGACCCCCGAAGAAGCCGCCACCCGGCAGCACACGCCCAAGATCGCTTTCGTTTCCCGGCCCAAGGACTACGTTGCCGCCAGTGGCAAGACGGTCAAGGCCGACGAAATCGACCTGCTGGTGCGTGCATTGTCGATGGGCAGGCTGCACCACGCGATGATGGGCACAGCCGCTGTGGCCATCGGCACCGCGGCCGCCATTCCGGGCACGTTGGTCAACCAGGCCGCCGGTGGCGGCGCACGCACTACCGTGCACTTCGGTCACCCTTCGGGCATGCTGCGCGTGGGCGCCGAAGCGGTGCAGAAAAATGGCCAATGGCGAGTCACCAAGGCCGTGATGAGCCGCAGCGCCCGCATCTTGATGGAAGGCATGGTCCACGTGCCCACCGACAGTTTTTGAACCCAGGAGACCGACACCATGTCCACCCGCCAACAACTCAAATCCCTGGCCGAGGCGCGCCGCGGCGTCCTCGTGCCCGGTGCCTTCAATGCCTTGTCCGCCAAGGTGATCGAGGACCTGGGCTTCGAGGCCATCTACGTCACCGGTGCGGGCGTTACCAATATGTGGTTCGCCATGCCCGACCAAGGCTTCATGGGTCTGCACGAGATTGCCGATCACACCGCGCGCATCCGCGATGCGGTGGACCTGCCGCTGATCGTCGATGCCGACACCGGCTTTGGCAACGCGCTCAATGTCTACCACGCCGTGCGCACGCTGGAGCGCGCAGGAGCCGATTGCATCCAGCTCGAAGACCAGGTCGCCCCCAAGCGCTGCGGCCACTTTTCCGGCAAGGAAGTCATTTCCACCGAGGAAGCCGTCAGCAAGATCAAGGCCGCCGTCGATGCGCGCCACGACCCCGATCTGCTCATCATGGCGCGGACCGATGCCGCCGCCGTGCATGGTTTCGAAGCGGCTGTCGAGCGCGCGCAACAATTTGCCGAAGCCGGCGCCGACATCCTGTTCGTCGAAGCCGTTACCAAGGCCGAGGAAATCCGTGCGCTGCCGCAGCGCCTGGCCAAGCCGCAGCTCATGAACATGGTGATTGGCGGCAAGACACCGATCTTCAACGCGACGGAATTGAGTGAATTGGGCTATGGTATTGTGCTTTACGCCAATGCCACCTTGCAAGGCGCGGTGATGGGCATGCAGAAGGCCCTGACCGTACTGCGCGATGAAAAACAGATCCTGGAGTCCAGCGGCCTGGTTGCGTCTTTCGCCGAACGCCAGCGCCTGGTGGGCAAGCCGGTGTGGGATGCGTTGGAACAGCACTACACCTGATTGACCGCCGGTTGCCAGTGATGGCAGGATTGCTCGCTGGCAGACTCGGGCAGTTTGCTATCCAGCAGGGAAACGCCCTGGAAAAGAGTGGAAGATGAAAAAAATCAAAAGCATACTGGTAGCCAACCGCAGCGAAATCGCCATCCGCATCATGCGTGCCGCGTCCGAAATGGACATCCGCACGGTGGCCATTTATTCGGCCGAAGACAGGCTGGCCCTGCATCGCTTCAAGGCCGATGAAAGCTATCTGGTGGGCGAAGGCAAACGCCCGTTGCAGGCATACCTCGACATAGAGGATATTCTGCGCATCGCCCGGGAGGCCCGGGTGGATGCCATCCATCCCGGTTACGGTTTTCTGGCCGAGAACCCTGATTTTGCACAGTCCGTGACCAACGCCGGCATGCTGTGGATCGGCCCCCGGCCCGACGTGATGCGCACGCTGGGCAACAAGGTGGCGGCGCGCGAGGCCGCGATGGCTGCGGGCGTCGCGGTCGTACCGGCTTCTCCGCCCCTGCCGCGCAGCGTGGAAAGCTGCCGCGCGATGGCGCAGGCCGTCGGCTATCCGGTCATGCTCAAGGCTTCGTGGGGCGGGGGCGGCCGGGGCATGCGCGTGATCGAGAACGACGCCGATCTGCCCGCAGCGCTGGAAGCCGCCCGGCGCGAAGCGCAGGCCGCCTTCGGCAACGACGAGCTCTATTTTGAAAAGCTCGTGCGCCGGGCCCGCCACGTGGAAGTGCAGATCCTGGGCGATTTGCACGGCCGCGCGGTACACCTGTTCGAACGCGACTGCACCGTGCAGCGGCGCAACCAGAAAGTGGTGGAACGCGCGCCCGCGCCCTACCTGAACAACGAGCAACGCGACGCCTTGTGCAACGAGGCGCTCACGCTCATGCAATCCGTGGGCTACAGCCACGCCGGCACGGTCGAATTCCTGATGGACGTGGACAGCGGCCAGTTCTATTTCATGGAGGTCAACCCGCGCATCCAGGTCGAACACACCGTCACCGAAGAGGTGTGCGGCATCGACATCGTGAAGGCGCAGATCCGCATCACCGAAGGCGGTCACATCGGCCTGCTCGAAGACGAACACGATGCCCAGGGACAGCTCAAGCGCCGGGCTTCGGGCGTGCCGGCGCAGGCCGACATCCGCCTCAGCGGCCACGCCTTGCAGTGCCGCATCACCACCGAAGACCCGGCCAACAACTTTCTGCCCGACTATGGCCGGCTCAGCGCCTACCGCAGCGCAGCCGGCTTCGGCGTGCGGCTCGATGCGGGCACGGCCTATGGCGGCGCGGTCATCACGCCGTATTACGACTCGCTGCTGGTCAAGATCACGGCCTGGGCGCCCACACCCAAGGAAGCGATCGACCGCATGGAGCGCTCCCTGCGCGAATTCCGCATCCGCGGCGTGGCCTCCAACCTGTCCTTCCTCGAGAACCTCATCACTCATCCGGCTTTCGCCGACGGAGACCTGACCACCCGTTTCATCGACGAAAACCCGGATCTGATCCGCACCGTCAAGCGCCGCGACCGCGCCACTCGCCTGTTGCGCTACCTGGCCGATGTGAGCGCGCATGGCCATCCGGAAATGAAAGGCCGGACCCTGCCAGCATTGCCGTTGCCGCGCCCCGTTCTCCCCAAAATGGACCGTGCCGCAACCGTGCCACCCGGCACGCGCGACCGGCTGCGCGAACTGGGGCCTGAAGGCTTTGCCCGATGGATGCTGGAGCAGCCCCAGGTGCTGCTTACCGATACCTCGATGCGCGATGCGCACCAGTCGCTTTTTGCCACGCGCATGCGCACGGCCGACATGCTGCCGATCGCACCGTTCTACGCGCAGCAACTGGGCAACCTGTTCTCGCTCGAATGCTGGGGCGGAGCCACGTTCGACGTGGCTCTGCGCTTTCTCAAGGAAGACCCCTGGGAACGCCTGGCCCAGCTGCGCGCGCACATTCCCAACGTGCTGCTGCAGATGCTGCTGCGCGGCTCCAACGCCGTGGGCTACACCAACTACGCCGACAACGTGGTGCGCCACTTTGTGCAGCAAGCAGCCCGCGGCGGCATCGACCTGTTCCGTGTATTCGACTCGCTCAACTGGGTCGAGAACATGCGCGTGGCCATGGATGCCGTGCTTGATGAAGGCGCATTGTGCGAGGGCACGGTCTGCTACACCGCCGACCTGTTCGACAGTGCACGGCCCAAATACGACCTGAAATACTACGTGCGGATTGCCAAGGAACTCAAGGCCGCAGGCGCGCACGTGCTGGGCATCAAGGACATGGCCGGTATCTGCCGCCCCCGTTCGGCTGCCGCGCTGGTCAAGGCCCTGAAAGAGGAAACCGGCCTGCCCGTGCACTTTCATACCCATGATACTTCGGGCATTGCCGCCGCGTCGGTGCTTGCCGCCGTCGAGGCCGGCTGCGATGCGGTGGACGGCGCGATGGGCAGCCTCAGCGGTCTGACTTCGCAACCCAACCTGGCCAGCATTGCCGCGGCACTGGCCGGCACCCCGCGCGATCCCGGCATCCCGCAGGAAGCCATGCACGAGGCCAGCATGTACTGGGAAGGCGTGCGCCGCTATTACGCGCCGTTCGAAAGCGAATTCCGCGCCGGCACCGCCGACGTGTACCGCCACGAAATGCCCGGCGGCCAGTACACCAACCTGCGCGAGCAGGCTCGCGCCCTGCGCCTGGAACACCGCTGGACCGAAGTCTCCCAAGCCTACGCAGACGTCAACAAGCTCTTTGGCGACATCGTGAAAGTCACCCCGACCTCGAAAGTGGTGGGGGACATGGCCCTGCTCATGGTGGCCAACGACCTGACCGCCGAAGACGTGGCCGATCCGACGCGCGACGTGCCGTTTCCCGAATCGGTGGTCTCGCTGTTCAAGGGCGAACTGGGCTTTCCGCCCGACGGTTTTCCCGAGGCGCTTTCGCGCAAGGTGCTCAAGGCCGAGCCGCCCACTCCCTACCGTCCAGGCGAACGCATCCCAGCGGTGGACCTGGACGCCGCGCGCCAGGAAGCCGAACAGCACTGCGGTGTGAAGCTCGACGACCAGCAACTGGCCTCGTATCTGATGTATCCCAAGGTCACGCAAGCCTATTTCGAGCACCGCCGCAGCTATGGCGACACTTCGGTGCTGTCCACACCTGCCTTCTTCTACGGTCTGCGCCTGCTGGACGAAATATCCGTGGACATCGACCCGGGAAAGGCCCTGCTCATCAGCCTGCAGTCGGTGCAGGCCGACCACGAAGCGCAGGAACAGAAGGTGCAGTTCGAGCTCAACGGCCAGTCGCGCATGGTGCATGTGCCCATGCGTCACGCCGACGGCGAAGGCAAAATCCGCGGAGCGCACAAGCGCGCCAAGGCCGATCCCGCCAACGCCTTGCATGTGGCGGCCCCCATGGCCGGCGCCGTGGTGTCAGTGGCCGTGAAGCCGGGACAGAAGGTCAAGGCCGGTGACGCATTGCTGGCACTGGAAGCCATGAAAATGGAAACCCACCTCAACGCCGAATGCAATGCCGAAATCGAGCAGGTGCTGGTCCATTCCGGCGACCAGATCGATGCCAAGGACCTGCTGATCGTGTTCAAGCCGCAGTAGCAATAGCGCTAGCGATCCCAGCTCGCGTGTCTTTACATGCGCACAAAAAAGCCCAGCCGGTTTTCGGCTGGGCTTTTTTTGGGTCTAAAGGCCAGAATGGCAATGTATATTACTTTTGCAAGATATTGCAACAACATTTCTTGCGCATTTCGTGAAATTTATGACGGGTCAAAATTAATTTACATTTATTAATACTGCTTCATACTATCAATGATATATATTGCTCGTGATTCATCACAATTGGATTATTCCAATGGTATCCGAGTAGAAAATCATGAATGACAGAGTAATTTACATTTGTTTTGGAGACGATTGCTTCTATCTAGAAGCCGCTTTCTCCATCCTATCCTTATTTGGACTAAATAAGAAATTTACACAAAAAGTCTTTATATTCGTTGATGACCGGGAAAAACTGCGTCAGCTCCTAGGCACGGATGCGGAACAATACATACAAATCATCGAACTGCCCAGCGAGCAGTTTGCAAATTTTCGCGGTCAGGATGATTACGTTTACAGAATCAAGCCAGCTATCCTGGATTGGGCCTGCCACAATATATTTGGCGCAGAGGGACGGATCCTTTTTCTGGATACGGACACCTACGTCAGCAAAAACATTGAATACCTGCTTGCATCCATCAAGAAAGATATCTGGATATTGAACGATTGTGAAGGCATCGCCAGCAGCTGGAAAAGGAGATCGAAAGAAAAAGACGTCTACTATTTGTTCAATGACAAAAACCAGCTGACTGTTGGCCAAAACATTTATCCTCTGAAGAGAAACTGCACCCTATGGAACTCAGGCGTGATTGGCTTTGACCTATCCAATGCCGATATCCTGGGCGAATGGCTGGGCGTTTTAGATGAAATGAAAAAGCAATTGCATCTCAGAACGACCGAGCAAATTGCGCTATCAGCAACACTCTACAACCGCCGCCAAGCTCTCATCAACAGCAGCGACATCATCTTTCATTACTTCTTTTTCAAAGAGTTCAGGGTAGATATCAAGAGTTTCTTCAATACCTTCGTCGGTGAGAATTTCTTGACCAAAGCGCAACTGTCTCGCCAGTTGGATCCTGCAGAAAGGATTCAGCCTCTGCTGGACTTCAGCAATCAGCCCAAACGGCTGCGATCCATTAAAAAACGCCTGGGCATCAAGTGGAAAAGACTGCCATTTCCTTGGGACGAAAAGCGCCCACAATGAAAATTGCTTGCTGAGCGTCGATAAAAGCCGCAATACCCCGCAAGCTCCCTTCCACTTTCATCACACGAAGCCAGAACCGGTGCCCTGGGCTACCGTGGCTGGAACATGATGACGCCCATGCCGGTAAGTGCGACCAAAACACCGGCAATGTCCCAGGGCGTCGGACGTACGCCGTCCACCGCCCATAGCCAGACGATCGCCACACTGATGTAAACACCGCCGTAAGCTGCATACACGCGCCCGGCGGCTGTTTCGTGCAGCGTCAGGAGCCAGGCGAAGATGGCAAGGCTTGCGGCGGCAAGCAGCAGCAGCCATATGGACTTGCCTTCTTTCAGCCACAAGTACGGCAGGTAACAGCCGATGATTTCAGCCAGTGCGGTTGCTACGTAAAGGGCAAATGTTTTCAACTGCGCCACTCCGTTGTGTCCATCAAGTGTCGCAGCTTATACCGTGGCTTGCGCCCGTGATCCAGACTTCACGGACCATTTGTTGTGGATGTTTCGTAGGCCAAGCGCAGGAAATCATCCATGACTCGTTGGTCGCGTCGCTGCATGAATGTCCCAACTGGCGACGAAAAGGCTGCACGACAACGGCCGAAATGCCATGGCCATCGGAAGATCAATCCCAGCTCAGGGCACCGCTCGACTGGTACTCGATCACCCTGCTTTCGAAGAAGTTTTTCTCTTTCTTCAGATCCATGGCCTCGCTCATCCAGGGGAATGGGTTGTCTGCCTGCGCAAACACGGGCTCGAGCCCCAGCTGCGCACAACGGCGGTTGACGATGAAGTGCATATATTGCTCGCACAACGCCGCATTGAGACCCAGAAAGCCGTTGGGCATGGTGTCGCGCCCATAGGCAGCTTCGAGCTCTGCCGCCTCCTTGAGCAGGCTTCGCACCTCGTCCTGAAATTCCTGCGTCCACAGATGCGGGTTTTCAAGCTTGATCTGGTTGATGATGTCGATCCCGAAATTGAGGTGAATGGATTCGTCGCGCAGGATGTATTGATACTGTTCGGCAATGCCCACCATCTTGTTGCGCCGCCCCAGAGAAAGGATCTGGACAAACCCGGTATAGAACCACATGCCTTCGAAGATGACGTAGAACGCCACGAGATCGCGCAGGAAGTGCCGGTCCGCATCGGGGGTGCCCGTTTTGAAATGGGGGTCGTCGAGGCTTTGGGTGTGCTTGAGCGCCCAGGCCGCCTTGTCGGTGATCGAGGGCACCTCGCGATACATGTTGAACAGCTCGCCCTCGTCCAGCCCCAGGCTTTCGACGATGTACTGGAAGGTATGGGTGTGCACAGCCTCCTCGAAAGCCTGCCGCAACAGGTATTGCCGGCATTCGGGGTTCGTGAGGTGCCGGTAGATGGCCAAGACGATGTTGTTGGCCACCAGGCTTTCCGAGGCGGCAAAGAACCCCAGATTGCGTTTGATCATGTGCCGCTCGTCCTCCGTCAGGCCGTCGCGTGACTTCCAGAGTGCGATGTCCGCCTGCATCGAAACTTCCGTCGGCATCCAGTGATTGGCGCAGGCGGATAGATATTTCTCCCAGGCCCATCTGTACTTGAGCGGCAGGAGCTGATTCACATCGGCGCTGGCATTGATCATCGCCTTGTCGGAAACCGACACGCGCGCCGCGCCGCGCTCGATTTCGCCAAGGCCGGTTGCATCGGCCGCTTCCGCACGAGGAAGAGCGGCAGAAGGCGATGAATGGGGCGCATCGTTCCAGGTGAGTGTAGACATCGTAGAAATTCCTTGAAGGTGCTTCGTCTGGCCTTTCTCTCGATGAGAAGAAAAGGCAGGCTGGAGCAAATTGGTTACTGACAGGCCTCGCATTCGGGGTTATCGATCGCGCAGGCTTTCGGCTCTGCTTGGGCTTGTGCGTCGGCTTGCACACGCATCGCGTCGATGGATGCAACCGCCACCGGAGAAACGGCGTTGAGCTTGCCGTCGGTACCCTTGAGGGTCGATTTCTCGACACTCGTTGCCGCACGGGCCCGCAGGTAATAGGTCGTCTTGAGCCCCATGGACCACGCCAGCCTGTACGTCTGGTCGAGCGCCCGCCCCGAAGGATTGGCGATATAGAGGTTGAGCGACTGTGCCTGATCGATCCATTTCTGGCGGCGCGAGGCTGCCGCGATGAGCCAGAATGGCTCGATCTCGAAAGCGGTAGCGAACAGGGCCTTGAGGTCATCGGGGATGCGATCGATCTGCCCGACGCTGCCGTCGAAGTATTTGAGGTCGGAAACCATGACCGCGTCCCACAGGCCGCGCTTCTTGAGCGCCGCCACCAGCAGGGCGTTCACCACCGTGAAGTCGCCCGACATATTGGTCTTGACGTAAAGGTTCTGGTAGGCCGGTTCGATCGACTGGCTGACCCCGCAGATATTGGAAATCGTGGCGGTTGGCGCGATGGCAAGGCAGTTGGAATTGCGCATGCCGATGGTGGTCACGCGCTGGCGCAATGTGTCCCAATCGAGTCGTTGCGTGCGATCCATGTCGCATGCCTTTTTCGACACGCTCTCGGACGACGGACCAGCAGCCTCTGTTTCACCTGAACGCGCGATATCACGCGCCTGCCCGACGTACTCGATGGAGTCGATGGGCAGGACGCCCTTGGACCACAATGAGCCCTCGAAGCTCTGGTAGCGTCCGCGCTCCTCGGCCAGTTCGGTCGAGGCCCATATGGCGTGATAGGCAATCGCCTCCATCGAAACATCGGCGAACTCGACCGCCGCATCGGACGCACACGCGATGGACTGCATCTGCAGCGCATCCTGGAAGCCCATCAGCCCAAGACCCACCGGGCGGTGCTTGAGATTGGAGCGCCGCGCCTCGGGAATGGTGTAGAAATTGATGTCCACGACATTGTCGAGCATGCGCATGGCCGTCTTGACGGTTCTGGCAAGCTTTTCGTGGTCGAGCCCGTTTTCCCCGACATGGGCCACGAGGTTGACCGAACCGAGATTGCACACCGCCACTTCGTCGACGGACGTGTTGAGCGTGATTTCGGTGCACAGGTTCGAGGAGTGCACGACACCGACATGCTGCTGGGGCGAGCGCAGGTTGCACGGATCCTTGAAGGTGATCCAGGGGTGGCCGGTCTCGAACAGCATCGAGAGCATCTTGCGCCAGAGATCGACGGCACGAACCGTCTTGTAGACCTTGATGCGCCCGGCCTGCGCGTCGGCTTCGGCCTGCTCGTAGGCGGTCTTGAAGGCAATGCCGTAGAGATCGTGAAGTGCGGGCACCTCGTCGGGAGAGAACAGCGTCCATTGCGCGTCTGCCTCGACGCGGCTCATGAACAGATCCGGCACCCAGTTGGCGGTATTCATGTCGTGGGTGCGCCGGCGGTCGTCGCCCGTGTTCTTGCGCAGATCGAGAAACTCCTCGATGTCGATATGCCAGGTTTCGAGATAGGCGCAGACCGCGCCCTTGCGCTTGCCGCCCTGATTGACGGCAATCGCGGTGTCATTGGCAACCTTCAGGAACGGCACGACGCCCTGGCTCTGGCCATTGGTGCCTTTGATGTGCGCGCCCAGGCCCCGCACGGGCGTCCAGTCATTGCCCAACCCGCCCGAGTATTTGGCCAGGAGAGCGTTGTCCTTGATGCCCTTGAAGATGGCATCGAGGTCGTCGCCAATGGTCGTCAAGAAACACGAGGAAAGCTGCGGGCGAAGCGTGCCGGCATTGAACAGCGTCGGGGTGGACGCCATGAAATCGAAACTCGACAACAGATCGTAGAACTCGATGGCACGGGCCTCGCGCTCGACTTCATGCAAGGCCAGCCCCATGGCCACACGCATGAAAAAGGCCTGCGGCAGCTCGTAACGATTGCCCGACACATGCAGGAAATAGCGGTCGTAAAGGGTCTGCAGGCCGAGATACTGGAACTGCATGTCGCGCTCTGGCCGGATGGCCGCGGCAATCCTTTGCAGGTCGAAGCGCTCGAATTCGGGGTCGAGCATCTCGGCCTTGATGCCGGTCTTGACGTAAGCCGGGAAATATTCGGCGTAGCGGGCGGCCATGTCGGCCTGGGTGGCCTGTTCGGGACGCTTGAAGACGAAGCTCAACGCTTCGCGGCGCAGCTTGTCGAGCAGCAGGCGGGCGCTGACCTGCGCGTAATTGGGTTCGCTTTCAACCAACGTACGCGCTGCCAGAATCGGAGCGAGAGCCAGTTCGTCAAGGGTGATACCGTCGTAGAGGTTGCGCCGCGTCTCCTCGAGGATCGGGTCGATGGCCGTCCCTTCCAGCCCTTCGCAGGCTTCCGCCACCACCGTTTCAAGCCGCGCGAAATCCAACGGCACCAGCTCACCATCGGCATCGCGCATGGTGAGCCCGCGATCGGGAACAACCAGCCGGGGCTTTTTCGCCTCCTCTTGGGCGCGCTCGGTGGCGCGGCGCTCGCGATACAGCACGTAGGCACGCGCCACCTTGTGGTGCTCGCCACGCATGAGCGCCAGTTCCACCTGATCCTGAACATCCTCGATATGGAAGATGCGGCCTTCTGGCGATCGGCGCGTAAGCGCCGACACGATGTCGGCCGTCAGCGCCTCGACAATCTCATGGATGCGGCGCGACGCAGCGGCAGAATTTCCCTCTACGGCGAGGAAGGCCTTTGTCAGCGCAATGGAAATCTTCGAAGGATCGAATGGACTTACCGTGCCATTGCGCTTGATGAGGCTATAGCCCAGTTCGGCCAACTGGTTGGCCTGCGCTTGGGTTTGGTCGGATGGATCGACAGACAGAATTTGAGACATCGGCACCCCGGATGCTGTTGGCAGCAGGGGCACGACAGGGCGCGACGACGCAGAAACAGAAGCAGACTTGTCCTGATGCGACACACGAACCCGACGAGACACCCCGCTCGTTTCGGAAAGGTTTCGTGTCTCCGGCAGGTCTCCTGGCTCGTGCGTCAACGCGCTTTTCCAACCTTCCCGGCCCAAAGGACCAGTGGAAATAGGAAAAGAACTCTTCACTTACAGTTGCGGGGGCAGCACCGGCATTGCACCGGATTTCCCATCTTAGCCCTAGATCTAGTGGATCAAGGAACCGTGACACGCTACGTATAGTATATAGAGAGAAAAGCTTCGTCAACCAGCAATGCTGCGTTCTGGGGAAAATACTGAAGGGATTTACGATCCAAGGGCCCCTTCAGGTCCTTCTTGACCAAAAGATAAATCTGACTAAGCAGCTGTTGCCGCATTCAACTGGAAGGTCGATCGGCAACGCATTTACGATGGGAGGTTCTGCCTGGTCAAGATTCGTCGGGCCGCGCTGCACTGACGCACGGAGATGGGAAAGCCTTAACTGGCAAGACCCATACCGACACAAATTCAGGATGGTGGAATTGAAGTCCCTGCAACTTCAGATGTCAGAACAAACAGCGGCGCAAACGCCGTGCCTATTCAGATACTGAAATGGCGGAAGCGGTGAGATTCGAACTCACGAACGGTTGCCCGTTGCCGGTTTTCAAGACCGGTGCAATCGACCACTCTGCCACGCTTCCCGCGCGCAAAACAGGAAGTCGTATCCCGGACGCGCGAAGCAGGCATTGTATCGGCTTCTCCGGCCGCATCCGTCCGTGCAGATGGGCGTATAGCCGCATCCCTGCATGCGTTGCCTGCACACAATCTGCGCATACGCGCGCCACTATCCGGAGTGCGACACAAGGCACAATGCAGGGTTTCCAGACTGTCTGTTGTTGCCCGCCATGCCCGCTTCCCCCGCCACCGATCGCCTGCCCGAAGTGCATTTTTCCGAAGATGGCACGAGCCGCCACCTGCATCTGGACTCGCCGTGGATACAGGGGAGCATGCGCCTCAAGGACCCGCTGGCGCTCGATTTGGAGTACGTCCAGCGCATGATGGCCTGGCTGCTGTTCGTGGATTTCGACTCGGTGCCCGAACGCCACGCCATGCAGCTGGGACTGGGCGCGGGCAGCCTGACCAAGTTCACCAGCAAGAAGCTGGGCATGCTCACCAGTTGCGTCGAACTCAACCCGGCGGTGTACCGTGCCTGCCGCCAGTGGTTTCGCCTGCCCGACAACCACGAACGGCTCAATGTGATGCTGGGCGATGCCGACAAGGTCATCCGCCAGCCCGAATGGCAAAACGCAATCGATGCGTTGCAGGTGGATCTGTACGACCACGAGGCTGCTGCGCCGGTGTTCGATGATGCGGATTTTTACCGCGCCTGCCGCGCCGTGCTCGCACCCGACGGCTGCATGACCGTGAATCTGTTTGGCCGCGCCAGCAGTTTCGAGCGCAGTGTGCAGCAGATGGCCGCAGCATTTGGCCTGGACGCCCTTTGGGCCTTCAGGCCCACACGTGAAGGCAATACCGTGGTGCTGGCACAGCGCACACCTTCGCGCCCACAACGCCCAGAACTGGCCGTACGCGCAACCCGTATCGAGGAACACACGGACCTGCCCGCAAACAAATGGCTCAGGGTGTTCAAGCCGCTGCAGGCGTAAGCGTTTGGGCTGCATGGCAACACAAGGTGCCACAGCACGGCATGCGCCTTATCGCAAGATGCAGCATGTTCACCAGAACCACACCGGCATGCGGCATGCAGGCGATCCGCAGCCGTTTCAGGCGCGTTCGAACACCGCCATGCTTTCCACGTGCGCAGTGTGCGGAAACATGTTGACCACGCCCGCCGCGCGCAACCGGTAGCCGGCCTGGTGCACCAGCAACCCGGCGTCACGCGCGAGCGTGGCGGGGTTGCAACTCACGTAGACGATGCGCTGCGGCGGCAGCCAGCCGGACGGAGCCGCGTACCCGCTTTCGGTAGCGTGGCCCAAGCGCTGCTGGTGGATGTCGGCCAACGCCTTCGCCAAGGCAAACGCGCCTTCGCGCGGCGGGTCGACCAGCCATTTGTCGGCAGCGCCATCGGCCACCAGCATTTCGGGCGTCATCTCGAACAGGTTGCGAGCGATGAATTGCACGGGCGCAAGCGTCTGGCCGGAGGTATTGGGGTTGTTGGCGGCATGGTTGGCGCACGCACGCGCCACCAGCGCCTCGCTGCCTTCCACGCCCAGCACCGTTCCCGCGCAGGTGGCGATGGGCAGGGTGAAATTGCCCAGGCCACAGAACCAGTCGATGACGCGCTCGTGCTTTTGCGCATCCAGCCATTGCAGCGCCCGGCTGACCAGCACGCGGTTGATGTGTGGATTGACCTGGGTGAAATCGGTGGGCCTGAATGGCATGGTGATGCCGAATTCGGGCAGGCCGTAGCTTAGCGGCGGTGTATCGGGGCTGACGCAGTGCACCGTATCCGGCCCCTTGGGCTGCAGCCACCACTGCACGCCGGGATGGATTGCGGCAAAGGCGTGCAGCCTGTCTAGGTCACCCGCGCCCAGCGGCTCCAGATGGCGCAGCACCAGCGCGGTCACGGCATCGCCACAGGCCAGCTCGATCTGTGGACAGGTATCGCGTGCATCGAGGCTCGCGATCAGTGCGCGCAGCGGTAGCAGCAGCTTGCTGACGTGCGGCGGCAGTATGGCGCAACTGCGCATGTCGGCGATGTAGCGGCTCTTGCGTTCGTGAAAACCAACCAACACCTCGCCCTTTTTCAGCACATGCCGAACCGACAGGCGCGCCCGCCAGCGGTAGCCCCAGGCCGGGCCATGAATGGGCCGCAGCATGGTTTCTGGTTTGCATTTGCCCAGGTGCCAGAGGTTGTCTTCGAGCACGCGCTGTTTCATCGCCACCTGCGCAGACGCTTCCAGATGCTGCATCTTGCAGCCGCCACAGGCGCCGGCGTGCAGGCCGAAGTGCGGGCAGCGCGGCGCTACGCGCAGCGGCGACTCCCTGTGAATGGCAGTCAGGGTGGCCGCTTCCCAGTTGTTTTTCTTGCGGTAGGTGCTGGCACTGATCCATTCAGAGGGCAGCGCGCCCTCGATGAACACCACCTTGCCATCGGGCTTGTGCGCCACGCCCTGCGCCTCCAGATCCAGCGCATGCACTAGCAGCCAGTCGGGCTGGGCATGAGCAGGGCGTGCAGGGCCGTGCGCAGGCAGCGCCGCCGGTTCGGCGATTGGATCGATTGCTGGTTCAGTCACTGGGGGTCTTTTTCCGGCGGCTCACCGCCCGGATGATTGGAATGGACGTGGCAATGTAGCAGGCTGGGCAACGATTCCGTCCGGACGCAGCCCTGCGCAGCGTGTGCGCCAGACGAAAAAAGCCGGATCCGGCAGGTGCGCGCAGATCCGGCTGGCTTTCAGCGTGGCGGCAGGTATTGAAGCGGGTTGACGGTTTTGCCGTTGCGGCGCACCTCGAAATGCAGCTTCACGCGGTCGGCGTCGGTTTTTCCCATGGCTGCGATTTGCTGGCCTTTTTTCACCGACTGGCCTTCCTTGACCAGCAGCCGGCTGTTGTGCGCGTACACCGTCAGCAGGTTATTGCTGTGCCGGACCAGAACCAGATTGCCATAGCCGCGCAGGCCGGATCCCGCATACATGACGCGGCCATCGGCGCTCGCGTACACCGGATCGCCCTCTTTGCCGGCAATGCCGATGCCTTTGTTCCTGACGTCGTCAAACGGCGCGATCACGGCCGTGTTTTTGGTTGGCCAGGCCAATTGGACGCCAATATCGGGCGTACCCGCCGGTGTGGAAGGTGCCGCAGACGAAGGCGTGGGCGAGGGGGAAGGCGTGGTGGGCCGTGCAGGCGTTGCCACGGAAGAAGGCACGCTCGCAGTGGCCGTTCCGGCCGGAGGCACCACGCGCAGCACCTGGCCGATTTCGATCGTATCGGGGTTGGTCACCCAGGCGCTGTTCCACTGCGCCAAGTCACGCCAATCAATGTTGAGCGCGCGCGAAATGCTGCGGATGGTGTCGCCCGGCTGTACGGTGTAGTAACCGGGTTTGCCGGCATATTCGGCGCCAGGCAAGGTTGCCGGGTCCACCATCGGCACCGGCGCAGCCCGGCCCGGCATCCGGTTTTCCACAGGGGCGCGGCCTCCGGTCAGTCCGCATGCGGCCAGCGCACCGGCAGCCGTGACTGCCAGCAGCGCGCGCGCGGCACGCGGCCAGAAAGAAGATGTGCCTGAATGGATGATCATGAATCGACTCCTCTCACAGGGCGTGCCCTATACGCACGCCAATCGAGGCCCTCCCCGGCTGGGGAAAACCCGTTAAGCCATGCCGGATTTTAAAGGGACAAACAAAACCGGCTCCAGCACCGACTGGCGCAGTCCCTGGGGCGTCTTGTCCAGCGCCACCAGTACCTGCCCCTGTCCGGAAACGAGCGGGGCCACGATACGCCCGCCCATGGCCAGCTGGTCGATCCAGGCCTGCGGAATCACGTGCCCTCCCGCCGCCGCGATGATTCCGGCATACGGCGCGCCCAGCGGATAGCCCAGCATGCCATCCCCAAGAATCAGGTGCACATTGGCAATGCGGAAAGGGCGCAGGTTGCTGCGTGCCTTTTCATGCAGGCCGCGCAGGCGCTCGATGCTGTAGACCTCGGCAGCGATCTGGCCCAGTACGCTGGCCTGGTAGCCACAACCGGTGCCGATCTCCAGCACGCGCCCCAGCCTGGCATCTCCCGGCTGGGCCTGCATGGCGGGGCTGGCCAGCAACAGTTCGGCCATGCGCGCCACCACGCTGGGCTTGGAAATGGTCTGCTGCAGGCCGATCGGCAGGCTCGTATCCTTGTAGGCCTGCCCCAGCAGGGCGCTGTCGACGAAGCAATGACGCGGCACCGCCTGCAGGGCCGCGAGCACACGCGCATCGCTGATTCCGTCCCGCTGCAATTGCTGCACCATGCGCGCGCGCAGGGCGTCGGCATTGGCCAAACCGGCATCGCCTGCCGTGGTGCGGGCCTGCACCGCAACCCTGTGCGGCTGCGCCGGTATCGGTCGGCTTTGCGGTTGCTGCGGCACCAGCCAGTCCACCGCAGGCGCGCGCGCGGTAGCCCCTGCGGCGTTCGCGTCGGGGCGTGGCGCTGGCTGGACATCGCCGCTCCACTGGTTGCGGGCCGGGAACGTGGGTCGCGCCACCAGTCAGTCTCCTTCGGCCTGCAAGGAACCGGCAAACAGCTGCTGCCACTGGCTCAGCCCCTTGTAGTCGGTCAGGTCAACCTGCAGGGGCGTGATGGCGATGTGGCCATGGTCGGTGGCATAAAAATCGGTTCCTTCGGCGTCATCCTTGGCCTCACCGGAGCGCCCGATCCAATACATGGTTTGTCCATGCGGGCTTTGCTGGGTGATGACGTTTTCTGCCGCATGCCTGCGCCCGAGGCGGCACAGCCGCGCGGGCTTGAGGTCGGCCAGGGGCAGATTGGGAATGTTGACGTTGAAGAGCCAGGGCTGGCGCTTGCCATTCCCCTGCTGGCCGGCCTGGGCCTTCTGTCCCAGTTGCAGCACCAGATCCTTGGCCGCCTCGGCGGCGGCCTCGACATGCTTCCAGCCTTTGTCCACCTGTGAAAAGGCGATGGACGGCACCCCGAACAGATACCCTTCCATGGCCGCGCCGACAGTGCCGGAGTACACGGTGTCGTCGCCCATGTTGGCGCCGTTGTTGATGCCGGAAACGACCAGATCCGGCATCTCGGGAAGCAGACCGGTGAGGGCAATGTGAACGCAATCGGCGGGGGTACCGTCGATATAGCGAAACCCGTTGGCCGCGCGCTGCACATACAGCGGCGAATACAGGGTGAGCGCGTTGGACTTGGCGCTGTTGTTGAATTCGGGCGCAATCACCTCCACGTCAGCCACGCGGCGCAGTGCCTCGTAAAGCGCCTCGATGCCTTGCGCCTGGTAGCCGTCATCATTGCACAGCAGGATTTTCATGAGAAGGAAATGATCCGGTACAGTCCACACAAAACCCGCCCTGGGGTACCTAGTCGATTGTAGTGGCTTTGGCTATGCGGCAGCCGAACGGAATCAGCGGCTCACACCACGCAACCGGCCAACATACAGCCGGAAAAGGGATGCCAACCGCGCGCACTTGCAGGTTAGCTAAGCCCGCAAATCCGTTACGATGCCGCTTTGGCATGCATGGTCATGCATACGCACATGCCCGCACAACGCAAAGTTCCCGATGAAACCCCTGCAGAAAGCCATCTTTCCCGTTGCCGGTCTGGGCACCCGTTTCCTGCCCGCCACCAAGTCCATCCCGAAGGAAATGCTGACCGTGGTGGATCGCCCCCTGATCCAGTACGCCGTCGATGAGGCGGTGGAAGCCGGCATCGACACGCTGATTTTCGTGACCGGGCGCAGCAAGACCGCCATCGTCGATTATTTCGACCGCAGCCCCGAACTGGAAGCCGAACTGGAAGCCAAGGGCAAGACCGAGGCGCTCGAACGCGTGCGCAACGTCATACCCCCCCACGTCAAGTGCTTCTACGTGCGCCAGGCCCATCCCCTGGGCCTGGGCCATGCCGTGCTGTGCGCAGCCGAGCTGCTGCAGGAAGACGAGCCCTTTGCCGTCCTGCTGCCAGATGACCTGATCGATGCATCGCCCGTGGGCACACTGGCCCAGATGGCCGAGCTCCACCGCAGCAACAACCAGGCGGTGCTGGCGCTGGAGGAAGTCCCGCTGTCGCAGGTGCACCAGTACGGCATCATCCGCCCGGTGCAAGCCCATGCGTGGCCGCTGCAGATCCAGGAAATCGTGGAAAAGCCCCAGCCCGAGAAGGCGCCCTCGAACTGGAGCGTGGTGGGGCGCTACATCCTCACATCCGATGTCATGCAGGCCCTCAAGACGCAAAAGCCCGGCGCCGGCGGCGAAATCCAGCTGACCGATGCCATTGCCGCCTGTTTGCACACCGGCCGTTTCGTCGGCATGCCGCTGCATGGCAAGCGGTTCGATTGCGGCAGCAAGCGCGGCTTCCTCGAAGCCAACATGCATTTCGGCCTGCAGGATACGGCAGGAAACTGACGTTCAGTCTTTCGCCTTGGGCACCTGTGGCACAAGCGCAAAAGTGTGCGGCCTGGTCTAGGCGCTGCCGGACGCGCCGGGCTTTCTGGACGCCGCCTTGGCTGCAGAAGCCGAAGACGCCGCAGGTTTCCCCGGTCGTCGTTTGGCTGCGGCCGCTGGCCGCTTGCGGGCCGGGCTTACGGGCTTTTTCGCTGCAGCCGGAGAGGAATCGGTCTTTTTCGAGACGGCCGCGGCAAATTCCTTTTGCGACTGCGCAAACGCCTCCTGACGCTGCACCGCTTCCTGCTGCGCATGGCTGGCAATCTGGCCGAAGGTGTGCAACAGGCTGTTCCACCATTGTCCGGCCTGCTCCATGGTTGTGTGCAATGCAGGATCGCCAGAGACGTCGTCCTCCTTCGCGGCGGCCTCTTCCTGGGCAGGAGGCGCATCATCGGGGGAGCTGGCCACTGCTTCCTGCATTTTCTGCGCCCACTCCGCCATGCCCGCGTTCATGTCCTGCAGGGTCTGGCACGTCAGTTGCTGCACCTCCAGGGCCTGGATGGTCGCCTTGAGCGCCGTGACGTTCTGTTCCAGCCAGAACAGCACGGTTTTCAGCTCCTGGATGCGCCGCCCCGTTTCCTCGGGATCCAGCGTGGGCGCAATCCATTGCGAAAATACCGGAGCCGCGCCTTGCGGCTGGCCGGCCTGCTGCAAAAAACCGAACCCCGGCATGAGCCGGGCAAAATCAAATCCTGCGGCGTTGATGCTCATCTCGGCGTCCTCCTGAAAACCATACCCGTGCATGGTGACAGGATAGCGCCTGTGCGCACAGTGGCGCAAACCCGCAGGCCCGGATACTAGATTCAGATACCGAAGAAACGCGCCAGCAGGCTCTTGCGCCGGTTCTGGTCGGCCACCACTCCGACCATCTTCGTCTTTACCGATCCCACATAATCCCGGTCTTCCGTCTGGATATGGGTAATCAGCCAGCGCGCCAGCACATTGTGCAGATCCGGGGCAATGTCCTCTCCATCCTTGAAGCGCTGATGCAGCACGCCCACGCGGCGGATGAACAGTTCGTGCACCCGCTTGTGGGCATTGAGCAGGGCGTATCCGGCATCTTCCATCAACGCTTCTTCGAAGCCGAAATGCGACTGGGTGTAGTCGATCACGTCGTCGATCGTTTTGGCCACTGCGCCACGGTCGCCCTTTCCCTGGGCGATCCTGAGTGCATTGATGTAGTCAACGATGCGCTTGTGCTGCTGATCGATCACGTCAATGCCCGTTTCGAGCTTGGAATTCCACTGGATAATTTCCATGATTGCTTTCCTCTTGTTGGACGGGCTCTGTTCAGGGGACATCGCTCCTGCGAACGCCGGTGCGGCACTGTGGATTTTTCAAATCGTCTGTTGCAACGCTTCGTTCCCTGATCCACAAATATTTCACGAAACCCGAACAAATCAGGTTACGCACGCGCCTCTGGCAAACCGGCTGCATATCCTACGTCCGAGCACTCCCATCATTATTGAGCTTTTTTGGAACAACCACCCCATGAACACTTTCGCAACACCCGACGAAAAGGCCCTGCATTTCCCGATCACCCTGCGCATGAAAGTGATGGCGATCGCGCCGCAGTTTTACGTACGCGACAAGCACAACCGCCAAATTGCCTACGTGCGGCAAAAGCTCTTCAAGCTCAAGGAAGACATCCGCGTATTCGCCGACGAACAGCAAACCCGGCTCATGTATTCCATCAAGGCCGACCGCATCATCGACTTCAACGCCGCGTACGGCTTGACGGACGCACAGACCGGCCAGACATTCGGCTCGCTCAGGCGCAAAGGCATGCGCTCGCTGTGGAAAGCCGCCTACGAGGTGCACGATGAAAATGGGCAGCCGCTGTATTTCATCTCGGAAGAAAGTGCCTTCATGCGCCTGCTCGACGGCATCTTTTCGGAATTGCCCATCATCGGCCTGCTCTCAGGCTATGTGTTCAACCCCAGCTATCTGGTCAAGAACAGCGGCGGCAAAACCGTCATGCGCATGAAAAAGCAGCCCGCCCTGTGGGAAGGTGTTTTCAAGATGGAAGCCTTCAGCAAATCGCTGTCGCCCGCAGACCAGAAACGGCTGATGCTGGGGTTGTTCATGGTGGTGGTGCTGGAGCGTCTGCGCGGTTGACCGACCGGGCAGAAACAGGCCGCTCTGACCGGCGTAGCGTCCTGGCCGGTTACCCTTCCAGTACCTGATAGCCGTTCGTCGCGTCGCCCTGCGGTTCCAGCACCCAGCGCCGGGAGTGGAAAGTCGCCACGCCCGGACGGTGTGCAACGGACAGCAGGCCGCCGCCCTGTTCCTGCACCATCTGCAGCAGCGCCTCGTAAAGCCAGGCTTCGGTCGCTTCGTCCAGCGCGCTCGTGGCTTCGTCGGCAAACACCCAGTGCGGACGCCTGAGCAGGGTGCGCGCAATCGCCACGCGCTGCTGCTCGCCGCCCGAGAGCTTGTGGCTCCAGTTGCTTTCCACGTCCAGAACGTCCGCAAGATGCGGCATGCGCACGGTGTGCAGCACCTCTTGCAGGGCAGGGCTGTCGTAGGCATTGGACGGCTGCGGATACGACAACGCCGCACGCAGGCTGCCATGCGGCAGATACGGCCGTTGCGGCAGGAACATGCTGTGTTCGGGCAGCACCACCTGGCCGCTGGCCTGCGGCCAGATACCGGCCAGCGCCCGCAACAAGGTTGATTTGCCGCTGCCCGATGGTCCTTGCACCAGCACCGCATCGCCCGGCTGCGCCTGCTGCGCATCCACCTGCACCTGCAGCTTGCCGCTGGGCAGGTAACACCGCACCTGTTCCAGTTCCAGAACCGATCCTCTCACTTGGTACTGCCAGGCGGCCTCCCCATCGGCATGATCCGGTCCCTCCAAGGCTTGTGACACCTGGTCCGCCTGCGCACCGATATTGGCCTCCAGCTCGCGCAAGGCCCGGGCCACGCCGCGGTCGAAACTGGTCAGACGTTCGGTGGTGGCGCGCCAGCTGGCCAGGCCCGCATAGCTGTCGATGAACCAACTCAGGGAATCCTGCACCTTGCCGAAGGCATTGGCAATCTGGATCACGTCGCCGAGCTTGATGGCACCGCTGAAATAACGCGGCGCCGCCACGAGAAACGGGAAGATGATCGCCGCCTGCTGGAAAAACGACGTGAACCAGATCAGCCCCTTTTGCGCCTTGATGAGCTGGAACATATTGCCCAGCACCTTGCCGAAGCGGGCGTCCAGATGCTGGCGCGATGCGGCCTCGCCGCGGTCGAAAGCCACGGCCTCGCTGTATTCACGCAGCCGCACCAGGCTGTAGCGGAAATCGGCTTCGCGCCATTCCTGCCAGTAGTTCAGGCGGATCAGCTTGCGGCCGATGAAGTGCGCGAACACGCTGCCCACGGCGCAATAAGCCAGTGCCACCCACACCATGTAGCCGGGCACGGTCAACGCCTGTCCGCCCAATGTCATGCTGATGCTGCCCGAAACCGTCCAGAGGATGCCGATGAACGACACCAGCGTGACCGTGGCATTGAGCAGGCCCATGCTCATGCCCAGTGCGCTGCCCGTGAAGCGCCCGATGTCTTCCTGGATGCGCTGGTCCGGGTTGTCGGGCACGCTGGCCGTTCCGCTTTGCCGCAGCAGCTCCAGATGGTAGTAGCGGTAGTTGGCCAGCCACTTGTCCATGTAGTGCCGCGTCATCCAGCCGCGCCAGCGCAAATCCAGCCGCTGGGTGATGTAGAACCTGTACACCGCCAGCACGATGGCGGTGAACGCCAGAATGGCGAACTTTTCCATCTGCTGCCAGAATACCGCCGCATCCTTTTCCTGCAACGCGTTGTAGAACGTGTTGTACCACCGGTTGAACTGCACGCTCATGTATACCGTGGCCAGGTTCAGCACGAGAATCAGCGCCAGCATCAGGCGCGCGCGCCATTTTTCCTCGGAACTGAAATAGGGCAGCGACAGCCGCCAGGCGTCGCGCAAGAAACGCCCCCAGCCGCCGCGAAATGGATCAGTAAGGGTTTCAGTGGTATGTGCTTGTGCCATGCGGGCTATTGTGCAGCACAGCAGCAGCGACGCCTGCCCCGTTCATACCCGGGGTTTTGCGATTGTTCACGCTTTCTCGCGCAATCCCAGCACGTCGAACATGTCGAAAAGCCCCCTCCGCTTGTCCGCCAGAAAACGCGCGGCGCGCAGGCTGCCATGCGCATAGCCGGCGCGGCTGCTGGATTTGTGGCTGATTTCGATGCGCTCGCCCGTGCCCGCAAACAGCACGGTGTGATCGCCCACGATGTCGCCGCCGCGAATGGTGGCAAAACCGATGCTGGACGGATCACGTTCGCCGGTCAGGCCGTAGCGTTCGTACACGGCGCAATCCTTCAGGCTGCGCCCCAGCGCCTCGGCGATCACTTCGCCCATTTTCAGTGCCGTGCCGCTGGGCGCATCGACCTTATGGCGGTGGTGGGCCTCGATGACCTCGATGTCGTAGCCGGTGGACAGTGCCTTGGCGGCCATCTCCAGCAGCTTGAACGTGACGTTGACGCCCACGCTCATGTTGGGCGCCATGACGATGGCGATGTCCTTTGCGCCCTCGGCAATCTGCGCTTTCTGTGCATCGTCAAAGCCCGTGGTGCCGATCACCATGTTCACGCCCAACCGCCGACATGCGGCCAGATGCTCCAGCGTTCCCTGGGGCCGGGTGAAATCGATCAGTACGTGCGCACCCTGCAGGGCATTGAAGTCCGCCGATATCGCCACCCCGCAGGGAGCGCCGGTGCACTGGCCGGCATCCTGATCGAGCACAGGGCTGTCGGGCCGGTCCAGTGCCGCCGCCAGCACGCAATCAGGGGCGGCGGCCACGGCCTCGATCAACATCTGGCCCATGCGGCCACTGGCGCCGGCAACGGCGATACGGTGTAGTGCAGAGTTCATTGCGGCAGAGGCGGATAGGAAGTGCCAGAGGGCGCCGTCGGCACCTCCTGCGGGCTGGGCGGCTTGTTCGCTTCGACGAAGCGCTCGAGCTGCTCCGGGGTTGCCTGCAAATTGCGGGACTTGTAGGTTTTCTTTCTGCCGATCAGGTTGACAAACTCCTGGTCGGTTGGCAGTTCGCCCGCGCCTTCCACGCGCGTCAGCACGTCGCCGGCAAAGAACACCGACAGCGCGTATTTCTGCGGTTCCACACCACGGCGGTGCTGCATGGTGAACACATAATCCCAGCGCTCGGCGCGAAACATGTCGACGAGAAGCGGCGTGCCCAGAATCTGGCGCACCTGCGCGCGTGTCTGGCCAGGCTGCAAGGCTTGCGCCTGCTCCCTGGAAATGAAGTTGCCCTGCAGGACCTCATGCCGGTAAATGCCACACCCCGACAGGGCGGCGGCCGTCACCATCAGGAACAATGCCGCAGCCCGCAACGATTTCCAACCGGAACAGGAGTGAATAGAGGGAGTGGCATTCATGGAAATGCTCCATTGAGGCAAAATGAACAGAAGAACAGGCGCAGCTGCGCAAATATGAGGCCGTGCTGCATGGCGATTTTTCCTGCAGACAATCGGTTTTTTCCTGTTGCGCGCATTGTAGCGGCTCGCCTGCAAGACACCTGCATGACAGGGGAAGGCTACGGCGCACTGCCATTTACCGATGGAGACACCAAGACATGGATCCTGCTGAAGAAATAAAGAATTCCGGACTCAAGGCCACCGGCCCCCGCATGAAAATCCTGAGCGTTTTCCAGAACGCCGCGCAGCGCCACATGAGCGCCGAAGACGTCTACCGGACGCTGCTGCAGCAGGGATCGGACGTGGGCATGGCCACCGTTTACCGGGTGCTGGCCCAGTTCGAACAGGCCGGGCTGTTGTGCCGCAACAGCTTTGACGACGACAAGGCGGTTTACGAACTCGACGAGGGCCTGCACCATGACCACCTGGTGTGCCTGGACTGCGGTCAGGTCGAGGAGTTCTACGATGTCGAAATCGAGAAGCTCCAGCACCGCATCGCGCGCAACAAAGGCTTCCGCCTGAGCGAGCATTCGCTGAGCCTCTACGCCCATTGCACCACTGCCAATTGTCCGCACAGGGACAAGGCCTGACCGACCCTGTTCGAGGCGACGACACAACGCAGGGCCGCTCTGCGCGTTAGTTAAATAGATATCCGCCTGTCGTGGCGGCAGCGCGATCGCCCTCTGCGGCGGCCTGTGCGCGCAAACAGGCCCTACAATTCCGCCTTTGCCGGTTCTGCTCCGTCCGGCTGCATGTTGCAACTGGAGCCATGTAGAGGAACACCATGTACAAAAACCTCGCGGCCACACTCGTGGCAGCCCTTTCCCTGTTCGCCGCCACCACCCCGCAGGCGGCCCCCACTTCCCAGACACCCATCAAGGCCGCATGGATCTACATGTCGCCCGTCACCGAAGCCGGCTGGACCCATCAGCATGACCAAGCGCGCCAGCAGGTGCAGCAGCAGTTGGGCAGCAGCGTGCAGACCACCCACGTAGCCAATGTGCCGGAAGGACCGGACGCCGAGCGCGTGCTGCGCGATCTGGTGACGCAGGGCAACCAGATCATTTTCACCACCAGCTTCGGCTACATGGAACCGGCCATGAAGGTGGCGCGCGATTTTCCGAACGTGAAGTTCGAGGTGCTCACCGGCTACAAGCGCGCGCCCAACGTGGCCACGGCCAATGCGCGTCATTACGAAGGCCGCTTCCTTGCGGGCATCGTGGCCGGCCGCATGACCCGAAGCCAAACGGTGGGATATGTGGCGGGGTTCCCCATTCCCGAGGTCCTGCAGGGCATCAACGCCTTCGCCCTGGGCGTGCGCTCGGTCAATCCACAGGCGAAGGTGCGCGTGATCTGGCTCAACGAATGGTTCAACCCCGCGCGCGAACATGACGCCGCTGTCTTTCTTATGGGCCAGGGCGCCGACGTACTGGCCTTTCATACGGCATCGACCGCAGTGGCTACGGCGGCGCAGGAACGCGGAAAGTACGTGGTGGCCTACCATTCCGACATGCGCAAATTCGCGCCCACGGCGCAGATCGTGGCCGTCACCCACCATTGGGGCGATTATGAAACCGGCCGCATCCGTGCCCTGCAGGCCGGCCAGTGGCGCAGCCAGAACGTGTGGCAAGGTGTCAAGCAAGGCATGGTGCGCGTGGGCGAATTTGGCCCCGCGGTGCCCGCTGCGGTGAAAAAGGAAGTTATGGCCCGCCAGGCCGACATAGCCGCCGCCCGCCTGCATCCGTTCACCGGACCGCTGCAAAGCCAGGATGGAAAATTCAGACTTGCTGCCGGCAAGACCTTGAGCGATGACCAGATTCTGGGCATGGACTGGCTGCTGCAGGGCGTGCAGGCCGCGCCGTTCGGCCGATGAATTCCGCCAATACTGCGCTCAGGGTTGCACGGCCGCATCCTGGACAGGAAACCGGCAGCTGACCACCACCCCCCGACGCGCCAGCCGCTTGCGCAGCCTGAGCACCTGGTCGTCCTTGCTCAGCAGCAGGGCGCCGTGCGCCACGGCCAGATCGATGAAACACTGGTCGTCGGCATCCTTGCAGATGCAGGCGCAGCGCGGCGCCTCCTGCATCTGCTGCGCCCAGCGGTCACGCCGGGCCAGTACCTCTTCAGGCACCAAGCCATGAAAACGCAGCCGCTGTCCAATATGCGGATAGCCCAGCACGCGCTGCAATTCGTCACGCATGCGCGTGGTGGCCAGCCATCGCAGGCTCGCGGTCTCCAGCGCCGTGCGCAGCGCAAGGGCGTCCGGCTCCTGGAACACCAGAACATCCAGCACGATATTGGTATCCAGCACCACGTACGGCTGCGAGCAGGCCCGCGTCATTGCAGCGGGCAAAGCCGGATCGATGGCTGCTGCATGCATCCACTCCCGGTCGGTCATGATCCAGGCACCGGGTTTTCTCCTCCACCGATCTGTTTCAGCCGATCGCCCTCCAGCCGGAACAGCTGCGTCTGGGCAATGGCGCGCAGCCGGCCGGACGCTTCCGACACCAGGCCGGAAAAACGGATCTGTACATCGGCCGTATTGGCGCCGCGTGAAAGGGGGTGCACTTCGCCGCTGACAGCATAGCAGGCATGCGCAGGTGCGTTGTCGGCTGGCTTGTCGCTGGCGGACGCCGCCCCCTCATCCAGACCGGCAATGGCGGCGGCAGCGCCAGCATGTGCCTCACCCAGGCGTTCGGCGCAGTCTGCATATTGCCTGACGTTGCTGCCCGCCAGACGGGTTTCGAAGATGCTGGTCATGGCTTCCGGTTGCAGCAGATATCCCTTGAGCCGGCTGCTGCATGCGCCCCGCTGGCAGGTCGACTGCGCATAGGTGATCAGGTAGCGGCTGGCATCGAGCTTGTATACCTGCACGTCGGGCAGAGAACCCGCGGGTATGTAGTCGACATGAGATACCAGGCGCGTGGCCCGCCATTTTTCTGTCGTGCGGTTTTCTGCACCGGGAGCCGCGCTGGCCACCACCGGTGCCTCGTTCCTGAAGAAAATCACCCCGATGTGCACCGGCACCGTTGACCGCGCCCCTGATGCGGCCGACGCGGGAGAATCGTTGCCCTGCTGCAGGTCTGCCTGGGCCACCGACTCGATCACCAGGGCCAGCCGTGTTTCGCTGAGGCGCACGGCCTCACGCGCGCGCACGGCCACCCGCTGGTTTTCGAATGCGTCAGACCAGGCCGCATCCGCAGCAGATGCCGGTCCCTGCACACCCCGATTGAGCGGCCGCTGCTGCGGCAGCCGCCGCGGCAACGGCAATTCGACCTGCCAATACACCTCGCCCGGCAATACCAATCCGTTTTCAGGGCCGAACGCGGCATCCATCAAGGCATTCTGGTGCATGCCGGCAGCCGCGCCATGACGCAGCCAATCCTCCTGCTGCCGCTGTCGATCCTT
The DNA here is from genome assembly GCA_039808005.1 of Allobrachymonas sp. Classification (GTDB taxonomy): domain Bacteria; phylum Pseudomonadota; class Gammaproteobacteria; order Burkholderiales; family Burkholderiaceae_C; genus Brachymonas. Next base: position 87,995 of record JBDHSG010000001.1, read on the forward strand.
GTCACACCCCGAAATTCCCAGCACCAGCAGCATGACGGCCAATCCGCCTACCGCTCGGTGCAGACCGCGGCTGCACAGCCCCGGCGCAACAAACATGGATGTTCTCATGGGGTGGCATTTCCGCGCGTGCGTTCGCGCACCGCTTGCGCGTCTTTTTCTGCAGCGGGATTTTCCCGCTCCGACCGGTCTTTGGCCAGACTGCCCGACACGATGTCGAAGCAGAACAGGCGGCATTCGATCGGCCCGTTCCACAGCGGCACGCGACGCGACGCCTGCAGGCGCATGCGGCGCGGCAGCGCCATGTCCGGACTCAATATCCAGGCCGTCCAGCCCGCGTAATGGGCTTTCCAGTGGCTGGCCAGGCGCTCGAAGAAATCGGCGGCAGCGTTTGCAGCATCGGGGGGCATCACGGCGCGTTCGCGCCCGCCGCCCGCCGCTGCCCGCTGGTGCGCGCGCGTGGCCGCATCCTGCCCGGCCACGCCGGCAGCGGCGATGCGTTCCCCATAAGGCGGGTTCAGCAGCAGAATGCCCGGGGCGGCGCTGGGCGGCATGCGCTGCAGGGCATCGCCACCACGCAGTTGCACGGCATGTGCCACTCCGGCGCGTTCGGCATTGCGCTGGGCAAAGTCCACCATGCGGTGCGCCACGTCGCTGCCGAACACCAGCACCTCGGACAGGCGGATTTCGGCGGCGCGCGCTTCCTGCAGCAATTGTTGCCACAGCGCCGGCTGATGCGGCAGCAGGCGTTCAAAAGCAAAACGGCGCAGCCGGCCCGGCGCCATGCGGCATGCGACTTGCGCGGCCTCTATAGCAATGGTGCCACTGCCACAGCACGGGTCGTACAAAGGCACGCCGGCTTGCGGCCGCCAACCGCTGGCCGCGATCATCGCGGCGGCGAGGGTCTCTTTGAGCGGGGCATCGCCCTTGTCTTCGCGCCAGCCGCGCTTGAATAACGGCTCGCCTGACGTATCGATGTACAGCGTGAGGTGCTGCGCGTCGAGGTGGGCGTGGATGCGTACCTGCGGACGCTGCGTATCGACACTGGGGCGCACGCCCGTTTGGGCGCGGAAGCGGTCGGCCACGGCATCCTTGATGCGCAGCGCGGCAAAGTTCAGGCTTTTGAGCGGGCTGCGCTGGGCCGTCACTTCGATCTTGAAGGTTTGCTGCACGTCAAACCATGCCTCCCACGGCACGGCGCTTGCAGCCGCGTACAGATCGTCCTCGCGGGAGTAGGGAGCATGTGCGAGCTGCACCAGCACGCGCTGCGCCAGCCGGCTGTGCAGATTCAGCTGCAGTGCCGTGCGCCACGTTCCCTGCACGCGCACGCCACCGCGTTGCGCGCGCACGGGCATTGGCTGCTCCGCCACAAGGGCCGCCACTTCGTCGGCCAACAGGCCTTCCACTCCGGCAGCACATGAGAGGAACAGCGTCAGATGATCATTCATCCACGACACCTTACCAGATTCTGAATTTCGTCACGCTTTGCAACGATGCGGGCATCGACTTGCGTGGATATATTGAAAGGATGTTCACAACTGAACGGCCATCCGGATCCGGCAGCAATACCCGGGCCAGACGCCACTTATGCTTCTAGCCACCAGCCAATAAACCATATTGACAGAAGAGCACCTTCTTCTTTTTATGCGCCCCCTGCGGTCCGTTTATGCCGGAGAGCTGCCCGGCGGCCGGAATCGTGAACGGTTTATGACCAAAATTGTAGCCAATTGTAGATATCTTGCTACCGAAACGCCTCAGCTTTTGACAAGTGCTTGCAAATATACCCTTACTCCAGCCTTGTATTCAGCGCTTGGGGCAACATATGGATGTCGGCATACAACGCAAGTTGCATGCCTACAGGATGCGAACTTCCATCTCTCGCACTTCCTTTTTTCAACCAGGGCGATGCCCTGGTTTTTTTTGCCTGCTTCTTTGGCACAACGGCCATTCATTCCTGGCAATTTCTGGCCATCGGTTGCATCCTATGCTTTGCCGCCCGTATGGAGCAAACAGCCTGCAAAACTGCCGCACCAGCGCTGTCCGCGCATTTGCCGCAGACAACTGCACCGCCGTCCCTTCCATCCTGCACCGGAACGGCCACGCATCACTACCCGTTCAGGTCTTCATACGACAAGGGCCGCAGCTTGCACGAGATGGAGCGTCTGCAGTGACTTGCTCGCCTCTATTCCGAAGGATGAGAACCGCATCTTTCTTCTCTTCATGACCCCATGGGGCGATCGACCGACATCGCTGCAGCATTGTCCATGGATTTTTGGCAATGGGAGAGGATGCTTCGATCCACGATTTCTGCCGACGTGCTGATCTGTGCCATGCCCAGGAGGGTATGAAACAGATTGTCATGGCTCCATGGCATGGCACTCACTCTTTCTAGGCAATCCTGACGGACATCCAAGCGCTCACGCATGGAAGGGGACATCCACAGCAGCATGGGAACGTGCTTCTGCTCTTCTGGCGCCAGCGCCCATGGCATACCGTGCAAGTACAACCAATTCTCTCCCAGGGATTCGCCATGATCAGAGACATACAGCAATGCCGTGGGAGCAGAACGTTTCTTGAGTTGTTCAACCAGATTTGCCAATAACAGATCCGTTTCCAGGATTGCGTTGTCATAGGCATTCACGATTTCCTGCTGGCTACAACTGGACAGGACATTCGTTCTGCATTCAGGAAGAAATTTTTTTGTAGATGGCTCGGACCTCAAATAGTAGGCCGGCCCGTGATTGCCCATCTGATGCAGTACGAGAGCTGTGCCATGCCGCGATTTCTGGTTTTGTGAGGTTTCATCCAACAGATCAGGAAGCAGCTGCGCCATGACGGCATCGGGACACTGGTCTCCTTCACAGGCCCTTTTTGGCGCCAGTTCATGTACATAACGATTGGGTATGCGGTCGCACACCCCCTTGCATCCTGACTGGTTATCCAGCCAGAAAATTGACCATCCTGCACGTTGAAACACATCCAGAACATTCTCTTCTCTCGGACCGTCCAGGCCAGATCGGCCCAATCGGGAAAACATGCAGGGAAGTGAAACTTGGGTGCTCGTGCCACAGGCGAGAACGTTGGAAAAATAAGTCAGATCACCCTGACTCTTGAGCACTGCGAGACGGGGGGTGGTATCTCTGGCATAGCCCCCCAGTCCGAAATTGGCAGCTCGAACCGTTTCTCCCACAACCACCACGACAACAGGCGACGCCTCTGCATCTGTCTGAGACATGCGGGACACTGCATCCAGACCAACAGGGAGAAGCGGCCTTGCCGCCTGCGTCTTTTCCTTTGTCATCTGTCGAACCGTTGCATAGATACTGTTGTAGGGATTGATCATGTAGCGCAGTGATTTGTGGTTGCGCATATTCGAGGCAAGGTCTTTGAAAATCAATGCCGTCGTCAACCCCATCACAGTCAGGGCAAGCACAAGAATCACGCCCCTCTGCCATAGAACCCGCTTCCAGCTCATTTCGATGATTCGCGCCCTGCACCACCAGATACTTGGCAAAAAAACTCCTAATGCCAGCGCCAGGAAAAGCGGCCACCCCAACAGGCCCCGCACTTCGGATGCGTCCGTGTGCAGCGCATTTGCCACCATTCCCGTATCTATCACGATCCCGTAGGCAAACATGAAGTAGCTGGCCATACCAGCAGCGGTGATGAGCACCACGCCCATCACGCGACGCCAGGGCTGCCAAAGAATCAAGCCGAGAAACGCTACCAGCGTGGTGAATAAGACCAACCCGAAGCCGGTGATATATACCCATCGATTCATCGAATGGGCCGGGGATGATAGTCGCACGAGCGCAAGCCACAGGGGAATATTCCCAACTGTCGTGAGCAGTGCAGCCAGCACCGCATCCAGAACCAGTGGATGCCAAGCTGCGCGACGATGGAGCATCTGTACCTTCATGGCTGGCGATGCTCATCGCCATAAGTTAAGCAGGCATTATGAATATGCGCGTATCAAGCGCGTGTCCGATCTGGGCCAAGTGGCACTTCTGTTATCGGGATCCCTTCACGGACATTCGCCCGGCCATGCCGAAGAGAGTGCACAAACTTACTTACGCAAACATGTTTAAAGCAGTCGGTCGATCAATAGTGATATCCACACTGCGGCACAGAACACGAGCGTGACCAATACTGCTGCGCTGCCAATATCCTTGGCTTTCTTGGACATTTCATGCCATTGCGGTCCAATGCGGTCAACAGTGGATTCCACAGCGGTGTTCAGAAGTTCGACAACAAGCACCGCAAACAAACTTCCACACAAAACAACGGTCTCACTCCAGCTACGCCCCATCAAAAACGCCAGAGGAACCATCGGGATCGCAAACACCACCTCAAATCGAAACGCTGCCTCTCTCCAGCCTGCACGCAATCCCGAAATGGAGTGCCCCAAGGCATGCCATAGGCGATTCATTCCACGGCGCTGTTTTTGTGGATTGTTGAAACCCGCGGAGCCGGCATATCTTTCTGTCACTGGGAAACTCCATTTTTCGAAGCCGGCTCACTCGCCTTCCCAAACTCAATGGTGTAACACTGCCAGCCGTTTTCATCTCTGGGAAACGCCAGAAAACGGCCATCATGAACAGCAGCAACACGCTGGACAACCTTGTGCCCCAGACCCAGGCCCGTTATCCATGCACCCTTGTTCTTCATGGCCGTTCTTTGAGGGTGGACGGCCCTTCCGTTGTCGCATACATGCAGGGCAACAGGGGCCGTTGTGAGTCGAATTTCGATCGTCGTCCCCGCCGGGGTGTGTCCCAATGCGTTGGTCATCAAGTTGCGCAGTGCGATTCCCAGCAGCACCGGATGCCCTTGCACCAATAAGTGCTCCGGAATGGAAATGGAAAGCACATGGCCGCTCTCGTAAGCGTGTTGCGCAAATTCATTAACCACCTCCTTCACCAGGTCGGCCAGATCAACGGGCTGAGCCGCATCTGCAAGTTCGACCCGACTCGCGCGGGCAAGTGCCAGAAGGTCATTGATGATGGCGGTTGTTCGAACGGTGTCTTTCTCAAGCTGCGCAAGCGCTGCCTCATGCTCTTGTGGTGTCAAAGCGCCCTGCAGCGAATCCATGTGCAGTGCCATTGATGCAAGGGGTGTTCGAAGTTCGTGCGCAAACGAATCTGCAAGCTCCCGCTCGCGCGCAAGTGCGGCCCGGTATCGACCCGACAAGGTTGCGATGGCCTGTACCATTGCCTGGAACTCCGCATGCGGTGGAGCATGCAGCTGATCGACATGATCCACGTCCAGCATCCGTACCCGCTCACTTAAATCGGTCAAGGGCCTCAGTCCGCGGCGAATTGCCAGCATGAGAACGATGGCCACAGTGGGCAGCAGCCAAAATCCCGGTGCCGCAACATGCATGGCGATATCGGACGCCAGGTCGCTACGCTCCTCGATGCTCAATAGAATGGCGATCTTCTTCTGATGACTCGCGTCGCTCCAGCGCGAAAACACCCGCCAGGACGCTGCAGGTTCTCCAAGCGAAACCGTTTCGAACCCCTCTGGTATGTCGTAAGGGGGATCAGGAGCAGGGCCCGTTCGCGCCATGACTTTTCCGCTCCCATCCCAGATGACCACACTCAGGGAGCGTTGATAGTCGTGTGCGCTAAGCTTCGGCGGGATGCCCAGTTCATCCAGATTGAGGCGTTCAGTAAAGCGTGGGTCCGGCTGCGCCAGCAGCAGTGACGCGACTCCAGCCAGGTGGCCATCCGTCAGTTCGTCGGCTTCATGCACGCCCGTAAAGTATCCAACGACGATGAATATCGTCCATACGGCTGTAAGCGCGCCCAGTGCCCAGGTCAATAGCTGCCGCTGCAGAGTAGGACGCACGATCACGTGGATTTCTCCTCGGGAATGAAGTACCCCATGCCTCGCACTGTCTGGATGAGGCCATCACCCAGTTTCTTCCGCAAGTAATGGATATGCACATCAATGGCATTGCTTTCGATGGCTTGTTCCCAGTTGTATATCCGGGTCTCTATTTGCTGACGCGACAGGATGCGCGGACTGGCTTCAAGCAAAGTCAGCAGGACGCCGAACTCCCTTACCGAGACTTCAACGGGCTGTCCGGCCTGGGTCACTTGGCGCGTAGAAGGATTCACCACAAGCTCTTTGTGTTTCAGCACGGTTTGCGAACGTCCCACTACGCGACGTTGCACCGCGCGCATGCGGGCGGCCAGCTCCACGGAATCGAAGGGTTTGGTGAGGTAATCATCGGCCCCCATGTCAAGCGCATTGACACGAGCCACCACCTGATCCCGGGCCGTCGTGATGATCAAGGGCATGGAGGGGTCCGGCATTCCTCCTGGAGGAGCTTCTCGCACCTTGCGCAGCAAGGTGATTCCATCCCCATCTGGCAGGCCCAAATCAAGCAGAACCGCATCGAAGGCCTCTACGCACAAAGCCGCCCAGGCCATTGACAGGTTCTCGACGCAATCGACCGCCCACCCCTGTTGGCCAAGCGCCAGCTTCAAGCCATGCGCTATCCCCGCATCGTCTTCCACAACCAGTATTCGCATCACTCCAGTCTCGCAATGCTGTGTTAACGGTGTCTTAAGGTAGCTTGAAGACCCTTCTGTCCATGCAAAACCATCTTCGTCTGACTACCGGGTGGATGATTGCGGGCGTACTTCTGGCTGTGGCCATTGCCTGGGATTTTTCCGGTCTTGACCTGCTTTTGGCCCAATCCATGGGCGGCCCTCACGGATTCACACTTCGCAACCAATGGTGGCTGCGCAGCATGTTACACGAAGGGGGGCGCGCACTTGCTTGGCTCATCGTGTGCTACCTGTGTCTGGCAGTGCCTTGGCCTCAAGGGCCCTTGCGCCAGATTCCATTTGAGAGACGCATCCAGTTGGTACTGACAGGGCTCCTGGCTTCGGGAATCGTAGCCCTGCTCAAGGCAAGCAATTACACAAGCTGCCCATGGGATCTTGAGGCTTTTGGAGGCATTGCCCGCTACCAATCTCATTGGAGTGGATGGCTGCTGAGCGATGGCGGCAGCGGACATTGCTTTCCTGCAGGACATGCCAGTGCGGGCTTCGGCTTCTTGGGGGGTTGGTTCGCCCTTCACAGGCACCTTCCACGTCTGGCCGGTTTTTGGTTTCTAGGCGCGCTCATCCTGGGGCTGACCTTCGGGATGACACAACAACTGCGGGGGGCACACTTCATGAGCCATACCCTTTGGACGGCATGGATCTGCTGGATGGTCGCTTGGTTGACAGACATCGGGTTCAACCGCCTTGGCGTACGTGCAACGCCCACCAGGGACTAACAGCAGAACGGCTTGAATTTAGACCTGGTTCCTGACGTTTGGGTGCTAAATCATGGCGGCATAAAAAAACCGGCATCTGTACGATGCCGGTTGTTCCATGCGCGCGCCAACGCGCCCATTGCGCTGAGGCGCTGTCAGGCAGTTTCGAGCAGGCTGCGCAGCATCCAGGCGGTTTTTTCGTGCACGTCCATGCGCTCCGTGAGCAGATCGCAGGTCGGCTGGTCGTTGGCAGCCTCGGCGGCATCAAACACTTTGCGCGCCGTACGGGCTGCTGCTTCTTGTGCCAGCACCAGATACTCGACCATCTCCAAGGCAGAAGGAACGCCTTCCACTTCCTTGATCGAGGCCAGTTTGACAAACTCCTTATAGGTGCCGGGTGCGGCAATACCCAGCGCGCGAATGCGCTCGGCGATGTCGTCCAGGGCATTCCACTGTTCCGTGTATTGCGCCATGAACATGGCGTGCAGGCTGTTGAAATGCGGGCCCGTCACGTTCCAGTGGAAGTTGTGCGTCATCAGGTACAGCGTATAGCTGTCTGCCAGCAGCGCCGAAAGACCATCGGCAATCTTCTTGCGGTCCTTGGCGTCAATGCCGATATTGACCGAAGAAACAGAAGAAACTTTCTTGCGAGACATGGGGACTCCTTTCATGTTCGAACCCGGAGGGCCGGTATGGGTATTCAGTGTAGCGCAGCCCCATTAACCTAGCAGCAGACTCTGCCACATATGGCACCGCATCCTATACTTGAGCCAACCCAACAGACGCAATGTCCGTACCGATGCGCCAGGGTATTTTTCTGAACAAGACCATGTCCCTTTCCCCCTCCGACCTTGCCGCGCTGCGCCGCAGCTATGAACGTGCCGAACTGGATGAATCGGCCTCGCACGCGGATCCGCTGCAGCAGTTTGCCCGCTGGTTCGAAGAAGCCCTCAAGGCCGAAGTGCCCGAGCCCAATGCCATGACGGTCTGCACCGTGGGCAGCGATCTGCGGCCCAGCTCGCGCGTGGTGCTGCTCAAGGGTTTCGATGCCCGCGGCATCGTCTGGTACAGCAATTACCAGAGCCGCAAAGGCCGTCAACTGGCCGGCAACCCATTTGCCGCCCTGCAGTTTTTCTGGCCGGAACTGGAGCGCGTGATCCGCATTGAGGGCCGCGTCGAACAGGTGAGCGCCGAGGAAAGCGACGCCTACTTCTCCAGCCGCCCGCTGGACTCGCGCATCGGTGCCTGGGCATCCCCGCAAAGCCAGGTCATCGAGAGCCGCAACGTGCTGGTGATGAACGCCGCCAAATACGGCGCCAAATACCTACTGAACCCGCCCCGTCCGCCACACTGGGGCGGCTACCGGCTGGTGCCCGATCAGTGGGAGTTCTGGCAGGGACGCAAAAGCCGTCTGCACGACCGCTTGCGGTACCGCCTGGACAATGGCGCCTGGGTGCGCGAGCGGCTAGCACCTTAACGACTGCCTTGCGCTGCGGGGAAAAACGCGGCGCATGCCAACCGGAGCCTGCAACAAGGCAGGGCACAAAGAAATCCCGCGTGAACGCCGCAGCGCCGTAGAAACCGACCGCCAGGTCGCTACTCGTGCCCTTTATCGGCTATTTGCGCCACTGCGCAAACACCTTCCTGAATTTTTCCACCTTGGGCGCGGCCACAGCCAAGCAATAGCCCTGCGTGGGGTTCTTTTCAAAGAAGCGCTGGTGGTATTCCTCGGCCCGGTGGTAACGCTGCAGCAGCGCGACTTCGGTCACGACCGGCTGCCCGAACAGGGGCCGCACGCTGTCGACCCAGCGCTGCACCTGCTGCAGTTGCGTCTCGTCTTCGCAGTAGATGCCACTGCGGTATTGCGTGCCGCAGTCCGCGCCCTGGCGGTTGCGGCTGGTGGGATCGTGCACGGCGAAAAAGATTTCCAGCACCTGCTCCAACCCAATCACCTGCGGATCGAACTGCACCCGCACCACTTCGGCATAGCCCGTGTCACCGCGGCAGATCTGTTCGTAATCCACCGCAGAGGTGTGGCCATTGGCGTAGCCGTTTTCCACGGCAAGTACCCCGCGCACCTCGAGAAAGACGGCTTCGATGCACCAGAAGCAGCCGCCGGCAAGGGTGATGACAGAAGTTGTGTTCATCCCGTCAGGATCCTGTCTGTTTCGCTATCCAGTCACCCGCGCCTTGACCGTGCGCGGGTCAGCCCGCCAATGCCGCCACCACGGCATCGCCCATCTGTGCGGTGCCGACTTTCTGCGTGCCTTCACTCCAGATGTCGGCCGTTCGCAGGCCCTGCTCGAGCACGCGTTGCACCGCCTGCTCGATGCGCGCAGCCGCTTCGGGCTGGGACAGGCTGAAACGCAGCATCATGGCGGCGCTCAGAATGGTGGCCAATGGGTTGGCCACGCCTTTGCCCGCAATGTCGGGCGCGCTGCCGTGGCTGGGCTCGTACAGACCCTGGTTCCTGTCGTTGAGGGAGGCAGAAGGCAGCATGCCGATCGAGCCCGTCAGCATCGAGGCTTCGTCGCTCAGGATGTCGCCGAACAGGTTGCCGGTGACGATCACGTCGAAGCGCTTGGGCGCCTTCACCAGCTGCATGGCGGCGTTGTCGACCAGCATGTGGTCGAGCTGCACATCGGGGTATTGCTGTGCCACGTCGATGACGACTTCTTTCCAGAGCTGCGAGGTTTCGAGCACGTTGTTCTTGTCGACGCTGGTCAGGCGTTTGCCGCGCTTGCGTGCCGCCTGAAAGGCCGTGTGCGCGATGCGTTCGACTTCGGGACGGCTGTAGCGCATGGTGTCGAAACCTTCTTCGGCACCGGGAAAGAGTCCATCGGGCGCATTGCGACGGCCGCGCGGCTGGCCAAAATACACGTCGCCGGTCAGCTCGCGGATGATGAGGATGTCCAGCCCCGCAATCAGCTCGGGCTTGAGGCTGGAAGCGCCCACCAGCTCCTTGTAGCAGATGGCCGGACGGAAATTGGCGTACAGGCCCAGCGCCTTGCGCAGCCCGAGAATGGCCTGTTCGGGCCGCAGGTGGCGCTCCAGGCTGTCGTACTTCCAGTCGCCCACCGCGCCGAACAGCACCGCATCCGCCTCTTTGGCAAGTTTGAGCGTGTGCTCGGGCAAGGGATGGCCGTGTTTCTCGTAGGCCGTACCGCCCACATCCGCCGTTTCCATGGTGAGCGGCAGTTTCAGGGCCTGGAGCACCTTGACCGCTTCAGCCATGATTTCGGTGCCGATGCCGTCACCGGGGAGGATGGCAATTTTCATGAGATATCCAGTGGCGTGATGGATGAAAAAAACGATACCCCTAAACAAAAGCACAGAGCGTTTCTCTGCTGCTCCCTGTGCTCTGTTCGGAGTCTGTCAATATCTTCTGGGCCGCGGCGCACCCGTCAGACTGTTTTCGCCAGCCATGGCTTGGCGGCCAGACGCTGGGCTTCGTATGCGGCAATTTTGTCTTTGTGGCGCAGGGTCAGGCCGATGTCGTCCCAGCCGTTGAGCAGGCATTCCTTGCGGAATGGCTGCACCTCGAAAGGAATTTCCTCGCCTTGCGGCAGCACGACCACCTGCCGCGGCAGGTCGATGGTGAGCTGGTAGCCAGAAAAAGCCGTGACTTCCTCGAACAACCGCGCAACCGTGGCTTCGGGCAGCACGATGGGCAGCAAGCCGTTCTTGAAGCAGTTGTTGAAGAAGATGTCGGCAAAACTGGGCGCAATGATTGCGCGAAAGCCATATTGTTCCAGTGCCCAGGGCGCATGCTCGCGGCTGGAACCGCAGCCAAAGTTCCTGCGGGTGAGCAGGATGCTGGCGCCGGCATAGCGCGGCTGGTTTAGCACGAAATCGGGATTGGGCTTGCGCTCGGACGGCGGCTTGCCCAACACGCCCTTGTCGAGATAACGCCATTCGTCGAATAGATTGACGCCAAACCCGGTACGGCGAATGGACTTGAGAAACTGCTTGGGAATGATGGCGTCGGTATCGACGTTTTCGCGGTCGAGCGGCGCAACCAGTCCCTGGTGGACGGTGAATGTTTGCATGGTGACGGTGCAGGGAATGAACACGCCCCCGGCCGCCCCGGCGGCAAGGAGCGCTATCGATTACTGGGCAGCCTTTTCAATGGCCTGGCCCGTGGCTTTGACGTCCTTGCCCACGCCCTGCACGGTGTTGCAAGCGGCCAGGGACAACATGGCGGTGGCAGCGACCACCAGAGCAATGAGTTTTTTCATGATGCGTTTCCTTTCCAATCAGGATAAATGCCGAACAAGGCTTTTGCGAAGCCCGTCATGCAAAAGCACGGACATCGACAAAATGCCCGTGTACCGCGGCGGCCGCGGCCATGGCCGGGCTGACGAGGTGGGTACGGCCGCCAGCGCCCTGGCGGCCCTCGAAATTGCGGTTGCTGGTTGACGCGCAGCGCTCGCCCGGCTCCAGCCGGTCGGCATTCATGGCCAGGCACATGCTGCACCCCGGCTGGCGCCACTGAAAACCCGCAGCCTGGAAAATCTCGTGCAATCCTTCGCGCTCGGCTTGCGCCTTGACCTGGCCCGAACCGGGCACCACCATCGCCAGCCTCACATTGGGCGCCACCTTGCGCCCCAGCTTGCGCAGCATGGCCGCCGCTTCGCGCATGTCCTCAATGCGGCTGTTGGTACAGCTGCCGATGAACACCTTGTCGATATGGATGTCGGTCAGGAGCTTGCCAGGCTCCAGCGCCATGTACTCCAATGCGCGCTCCATGGCGTTGCGCTTGTTGCCGTCCTTTTCCTTCTCGGGATCGGGCACGGTGCCTGTCACACCCAGCACCATTTCAGGGCTGGTGCCCCACGTCACCTGCGGCTGGATGTCTTCCGCCCGCAGCTCCACCGCGGTGTCGAAGTGCGCATCGGGGTCGCTGTGCAGGGTGCGCCAATAGGCCACGGCCTGCTCCCATTCGGGGCCGCCCACGAACTTGCCGGTGACGGCATCGGTACCCGGCGCAAAGGGACGGCCCTTGGCGTATTCGATGGTTTTCTCGTCCACGGCCACCATGCCGGCGCGCGCGCCCGCCTCGATGGACATGTTGCAGATCGTCATGCGGCCTTCCATGCTCAGGGAACGGATGGCACTGCCGGCAAACTCCATGGTGTGGCCGGTGCCGCCGGCTGTGCCGATCTTGCCGATGATGGCCAGCATGACGTCCTTGGCCGTTACGCCTTTTTGCAGGGTGCCCTCCACCTTGATCAACATGTTCTTGGCCTTTTTGGCCAGCAACGTTTGCGTGGCCATGACGTGCTCGACTTCGCTGGTGCCAATGCCGTGCGCCAGCGCGCCAAACGCGCCGTGGGTGCTGGTGTGGCTATCGCCGCAGACCACGGTCATGCCAGGCAGGGTGGCGCCGTTTTCAGGGCCGATCACGTGCACGATGCCCTGGCGCTTGTCCATGAACGGAAAATAGGCGGCGGCGCCAAACTCCTTGATGTTGGCGTCCAGCGTGATGATCTGTTCCTTGCTGGTGGCGTCGGCAATGCCGTCATAGCCAAATTCCCAGCCATCGGTTGGGGTGTTGTGGTCGGTGGTGGCCACCACCGAATTCACGCGCCACAGCTTGCGCCCGGCTTCGCGCAGCCCCTCGAATGCCTGGGGGCTGGTGACTTCGTGCACCAGGTGACGGTCGATGTAGAGGATGGCCGTACCGTCTTCTTCGGTATGGATGACGTGTTCGTCCCAGAGTTTGTCGTAGAGTGTGCGAGCCATTGCGCGTTTCCTCGAATTTATGGGTACATGGGCACTCGGGATACCGAACTGCCGCAGTCGTGTTTTTCCTTATTGTGCCTCTTGTTGACAAAAAAGGCAGTACGCCCGCAACAATGCCGAGTCGGCAGAAGCGGCTTTGCGCCGGCCAGCCAGCGGATCATCCCCAGCTCCCCAAGCGGCAGGGGAAGCGGATTGCTGCCACCTGCTTCGTCTGGCATCGGGCATTCCTTCGCTTCTGTCCACCGGCAGGGCTGCGCCGCCCCCTTGCAACGCCCCCGGTCTGGCCAGTTTTCCTGGTGCGCACCCGATGGCGCTTACGCCTTGAAATTCTGCGGCACGTCGCGGCGCACGCTGCCGGCATATAGCTGACGCGGGCGACCGATCTTGTATTCGGGGTCGGCCAGCATTTCGTTGAGCTGGGCGATCCAGCCCACGGTTCGCGCCAGCGCAAAAATGCCGGTGAACAGGCCGACGGGTATGCCGATGGCACGCTGAACGATGCCCGAGTAGAAATCGACGTTGGGATACAGCTTGCGCGAAACGAAGTAATCGTCTTCCAGGGCGATCTTTTCGAGCGCCTTGGCCAGCGCAAACAGCGGATCGTTTTCCAGACCGAGCGCAGACAGCACCTCGTTGCAGGTTTCCTGCATCAGCTTGGCGCGCGGATCGTAGTTCCTGTAGACGCGGTGGCCAAATCCCATGAGCTTGACGCCGGAGTTCTTGTCCTTGACCTTTTCCATGAACTCGCCCACCTTGGCCACGCCTCCCTGGCGCTGGATGTCTTCCAGCATGTTCAGGCAGGCTTCGTTGGCGCCGCCGTGCGAGGGGCCCCACAGGCAGGCCACGCCAGCCGCAATCGCCGCGAACGGATTGGTGCCCGACGAACCGCACAGGCGCACGGTGGAGGTAGAGGCGTTCTGCTCGTGGTCGGCATGCAGGGTGAAGATGCGGTCCATCGCACGCTCGATGACCGGGTTGACCTGGTAATCCTCGCAGGGCGTGCCAAACATCATGCGCAGGAAGTTGCCCGCGTAGCTCAAGTCATTGCGCGGATACATGTAGGGCTCGCCGATGCCGTATTTGTACGCCATGGCCACCAGCGTGGGCAGCTTGGCGATCAGCCGCACGGCAGCCACATTGCGGTGCTCGGCATTCTGGATGTCCATGTTGTCGCCGTAGAACGCCGACATGGCCCCCACAAGGCCGGTCAGCACCGCCATGGGATGGGCATCGCGGCGGAACCCGCGCAGGAAGAACTGCATCTGCTCGTGCACCATGGTGTGGCTGAGGATGCGCGAGTGGAACTCACGGCTCTGCTGCAGGTTGGGCAGTTCGCCATTGAGCAGCAGATAGCAGGTGTCGAGGTAATCGCACTGGGCGGCCAGTTGCTCGATGGGGTAGCCGCGATACAGCAGCTCGCCCTTGTCGCCGTCGATGTAGGTGATGGCCGACTGGCACGAAGCCGTCGACAGGAAACCGGGATCGTAGGTGAACATGCCGGTTTGGCCATACAGCTTGCGGATATCGATCACATCCGGGCCAATCGTGCCTTGATAGACCGGGAGCTCCACGCTCGGCTTGCCGTTGCTGAACGAAAGGGTAGCGACGTTTTCGGAAAGTTTCATGGATGCGATTCCTGGTGGGGGCGGCAAAAAGAAATGAAAAATAAGGAAATCCCGTGCCGCGGCAAGCGGATATCCGCTCGCAGCAGCTTGGATTTCAGTCGCTTCTGTCCGGGCGCTGCATTTCCCGCAACAGGGCTTGCACATCAGGGGTGACCCATGCGTCTTGTGTTTGTTTGCGGCGTAACAGCAGATCGAGCAAATCGTTGTCGGAAAGATCGAGCAGTGCGCTCAGCGCGTCGGCCTGCTGCACGGTGATGCCATCCGCGTGCGCATCCAGCCAGCGGTGGATGATGAGCTCATTCTCCAGCAGGCCGCGGCGGCAGCGCCAGCGCAGGCGGCTGAGCGCCTGCTGCGACAACATGGTGGTGGCATCGTTCATTGCTTTTGTCCGGCATCCCGTCGTTCAGAGCACGCGCTGGGTCATCAGGTCCTTGATCTTGCCGATGGCACGCGCCGGATTCAGGTTCTTGGGACAGACGTCGGTGCAGTTCATGATGGTGTGGCAGCGGAACAGCCGGTAGGTGTTGTCCAGGTCGTCGAGCCGCTCGGCGGTGGCCTGGTCGCGGCTGTCGGCGATGAAACGATAGGCCTGCAAAAGCCCCGCGGGACCGACGAACTTGTCGGGATTCCACCAGAAGCTCGGACAGGCGGTGGAGCACGAGGCGCACAGGATGCACTCGTAGAGGCCGTTGAGTTCTTCGCGCTGGGCGGGCGACTGCAGGCGTTCGCGCGCCGGCGGCTGGCTGTGGTTGATCAGGTAGGGCTTGATCGACTCGTACTGCTTGAAGAACATCGTCATATCCACGATCAGGTCGCGCACCACGGGAATGCCGGGCAGCGGCTTGAGCACGATCGGATCTTTCAGCGTGCGCAGGTTGGTCAGGCACGCGAGGCCGTTCTTGCCGTTGATGTTCATGGCATCGGACCCGCACACGCCCTCGCGGCAGGAGCGGCGGAACGACAGCGTGGGATCCTGCGCCTTGAGCTTGACCAGGGCATCGAGCAGCATGCGCTCGCTGCCGTCGAGCTCGATGGTCACGGTTTCCATGCGAGGTTTGGCGTCCCTGTCGGGATCGTAGCGGTAGATTTTGAGTGTGCGTTGCATGATGGAAATACTCCGGGCGCGCGCTTGTTGGAAAGATCAGGTCAGAACGTGCGCACCTGCGGCGGCACGGTGGCCACGGACAGGGGTTTTGTCGTCACCGGCTTGTAGCTCAGGCTGTTGGTCGCGCTGTGCCACAGGGTGTGCTTCATCCATTCGGCGTCGTTGCGGCCCAGGCCCATGGTGGGATGGTCAGCCGGGTATTCGTAGTCGTTGACCATGTGGGCGCCGCGGCATTCCTTGCGCGCCGCGGCAGACACGATGGTGGCCTGCGCCACTTCGATCAGGTTCTGCACTTCCAGGGCCTCCACGCGATCGGTGTTGAAGATCTTGGACTTGTCGCGCAGGTGCATGTGGGCCACGCGCTCGCGGATGGCAGCGATCTTTTCCACGCCTTCGTCCATCAGCGCCTGGGTGCGGAAAACCCCGGCGTGCTGCTGCATGGCCTTGCGCATGTCGGCTGCAATGGCCTGCGAATATTCGCCATCGGTGCTGGCATCGAGCTTGGCCAGGCGCGCCAGGGTCTTGTCGGCGGTATCGGCCGGCAGCGGCTTGTGCGACTGGCTCGGCAGATCCGACTGCACCATGTGGTTGCCGGCGGCCTTGCCGAATACCAGCAGGTCGAGCAGCGAATTGGTCCCCAGGCGGTTGGCGCCATGCACGCTCACGCAGGCGCATTCGCCCACGGCATACAGGCCGTTGACGACGCGGTTGGCACCGTCCACGTGCTCGACCACCTGACCGTTGATGTTGGTGGGGATGCCGCCCATCTGGTAGTGGATGGTGGGCACCACGGGTACCGGCTCGCGGGTGATGTCGACGTTGGCAAAGTGCAGGCCGATCTCGTGCACCGAGGGCAGGCGCTTCAAGATGGTTTCGGCACCGAGGTGGTCCATCTTCATCAGGATGTGGTCCTTGTTGGGGCCGCAGCCCCGGCCTTCCTTGATCTCCTGATCCATCGAGCGCGACACGAAATCGCGCGGAGCCAAATCCTTGAGCGTGGGCGCATAGCGCTCCATGAAACGCTCGCCTTCGCCGTTGAGCAGAATCGCACCTTCGCCGCGGCAACCTTCGGTCAGCAGCACGCCGGCGTTGTGCACGCCGGTGGGGTGGAACTGCCAGAATTCCATGTCCTGCAGCGGAATGCCCGCGCGCGCGGCCATGCCCAGGCCGTCGCCCGTGTTGATGAAGGCGTTGGTGGATGAGTGGTAGATGCGTCCCGCGCCGCCTGTTGCCAGCAGCGTGGCCTTGGCTTCGAGCACATAGACCTCGCCCGTTTCCATTTCCAGGGCAACCACGCCGAGTACATCGCCATCGGCGTCCCGAATCAGGTCGAGCGCCATCCACTCCACCAGGAACTGGGTGTGCGCCGTGAGGTTCTGCTGGTACAGGGTGTGCAGCATGGCATGGCCGGTGCGGTCGGCGGCCGCACAGGCACGCTGCACCGGTTTTTCGCCGTGGTTGGCGGTGTGGCCACCAAACGGGCGCTGATAGATGGTGCCGTCGGGGTTGCGGTCGAACGGCATGCCGAAGTGCTCCATCTCGTAGACGACCTTGGGCGCTTCACGGCACATGAACTCGATCGCATCCTGGTCGCCCAGCCAGTCGGAGCCCTTGATGGTGTCGTAGAAATGCCATTCCCAGTGGTCTTCGCTCATGTTGCCCAAGCTGGCGCTGACGCCGCCCTGTGCCGCCACCGTGTGCGAACGGGTGGGGAAAACCTTGGAGAGCACGGCCACTTTCAGTCCGGCGCGCGCCAGTTGCAGCGAGGCGCGCATGCCCGATCCGCCCGCACCCACGATCACCACATCGAATTTGCGCCGAGGCAGGTTTTGCATCATTGTTGTCATTTGTTCAGAGCCTCCACAGAACCTGCAGCGCCCAGCCGGCACAGCTCGCCAGCCAGACGATTGCGCCAACATGCAGGACAAGGCGCAGCGAAATGGGTTTCACGTAATCCATGAAGACGTCGCGCATGCCGACAAAGGTGTGCCAGCACAAGGCGAGGATGGTGATGAAGGTCAGGCTTTTCATCCACTGCGGAGCAAAAACCCCGGCCCACGCCTCGTAGGTAATGGGACCGGAAACCAGCAGCACGCGCGCGATCACCACGAACGTAAACAGCAGCATCAGCACGGCGGTGACGCGCTGCATCAACCAGTCGCGCAACCCGTGATGGGTACCGCTGGTGGAACGCTTGCCTTGGAAAATGGGATTGGTAGCCATCTGCAACCTCCGCTTCAGTACAGGCCAAACAGCTTGGCACCCAGGGCCAGCGTCAGGGTGATGCTCACGGCAAATACGGCCAGCGCCGAGGCGGTGCCGGTTTTCTTGTTCACCGTGCCGTGGAAAACGTCCATGACCAGATGGCGCACACCCGCGCAGATGTGGTGCAGAAACGCCCAGATCATGCCCAGCACCACCAGCTTCACGAACCAGCCGGGAACCCACAGCAGGCCGTCGAACAGCGCCGTGAAACGCTCATAGGAGATTTCGGAAGAGAGCGAATGGTCGAACATCCAGACGAGCAGCGGCAGCAGCACGAACAGGATGACGCCGCTGATGCGGTGCAAAATCGACACCATGGCACCCGGCGGCAGGCGATAGCCCAGGATGTCGGTTACCGAGATGTTGCGGAACTCACGCTTTCGCGCAGCGGTTTTTGCAGGAGGGGATGCCATGAGAATGGTCCAATAAAGGAAAGGCGCCATAGCACACACCGGCCGAGCGCCACACAGAAACGAGAACGGATGAAACCGATTTTAGGCGCAGTTGCTGGCAAACAGAGCGGATCCGCCGGAAAATGCTGCATCGCACCAAAGAATCAGTATAAATCCGGATACGCTCCGCACACGCTGGCATGAATGGCGCAACAGCCAGTCGGCACCTCCCAGACAAGGCGGACATGGCGCCACACCCGTCGGTCCACGCAGGCCGCATAGCGTCCGCGTGACGGATGCCGGCCCAGACGTTACCGGCCAGCTTTCTCTGCCTCTGCCGCCTCATCCGAGCGTATTGTGGTAATGGTGCCGGTCGGTCCGGTTGAGCGCCCGCCGTATTTCCACCGGTCGGTCGTTGAAGGTATAGCTGGTGCGCTCCACCTGCAACAAGGGGGTGTCGACGCTGCAGTGCAACAACCGGGCCTGGTCGACATCCGGCACAACCGCGCGCAGCTTCTCTTCGGCGCGAATCATCCGCACGCCGTATTCCGTCTCGAACAGGGCATAGGTCGGGCCCTCGAACTGCTGCAATTTCTCGGCGCTGAGGCCGCGAAACATCAGCGCAGGCAACCAGATATCTTCGAGCACCGTGGGTTCGCCGGCAAAGGACAGTACGCGACGAATCGACAGCAGCGTATCGCCTGGATTCAGATGCAGGGCGCGTGCCAGATCCGCCGGTGCGCGCAGCCGGCGGCACTCGAGGATGTCACGCTGCGGGCCACCGGCTTCGTCCAGGTCTCCCACATCGGGGCGCAGCCGCAAAAACCGGTAGCGAACCTGCTGTTCGCCATGGCTGGCTACAAAAGTACCCTTGCCTTGCCGGCGCACCAGCAGATTTTCGGCCACCAGTTCATCGATGGCCTTGCGCACCGTTCCCTGGCTGACGTTGTAACGTCGGGCCAGCTCCATTTCACTTGGAATGATTTCCAGCGGCTTCCATTCGCCGGCCTGCAGGCTGTCGAGCATCGACTGGCGGATCTGCTGGTACAGGGGGCTGAAGATCGGCGCCGCCACGCCTGCGCCGGGCCGCGACTCGGGCAAACTGGTTTTTTCTTCGTTGGATGATGCAACCATGATGTAACGCCACATGTTGAAGCAGGGTGTTGCTGCACAACAGCAATCCGGCAATGATATCTTATATAAGATATAAGACAGGAGGGCTGGCGCGCTACACTATCGCTTGATGAATATTTGTTTGCTTCGCGCCGGTCTTTCTTCTGCATGGCGCGCGTCCTGTGGCTGATTTTTTTTGGAGAGAATGTCCATGAAGAACCCCGTTCGTGTCACCGTCACCGGCGCAGCCGGCCAGATCGGCTACGCCCTGCTGTTTCGCATCGCCTCGGGCGAAATGCTTGGCAAGGACCAGCCCGTGATCCTGCAGCTGCTGGAAATCCCCGACGAAAAGGCCCAGAAGGCGCTCAAGGGCGTGATGATGGAACTGCAAGATTGCGCCTTCCCGCTGCTGGCCGGCATGGAAGCGTACAGCGATCCGATGAAAGCCTTCAAGGACACCGATTACGCCCTGCTGGTCGGTGCCCGTCCGCGCGGCCCCGGCATGGAGCGCGCCGACCTGCTGGCTGCCAACGCGCAGATCTTCACCGCGCAGGGCAAGGCCCTGAACACCGTGGCCAGCCGCAACGTGAAAGTGCTGGTGGTGGGCAACCCCGCCAACACCAATGCCTACATCGCCATGAAATCGGCGCCCGATCTGCCGGCCAAGAACTTCACCGCCATGCTGCGCCTGGACCACAACCGCGCCGCGAGCCAGATCGCCGAAAAAACCGGCAAGCCGGTGGCCTCGATCGAGAAGCTGGCCGTGTGGGGCAATCATTCGCCCACCATGTATGCCGATTACCGCTTTGCCACCATCGACGGCCAGTCGGTGAAGGACATGATCGACGACGAAGATTGGAACCGCAACACCTTCCTGCCCACCGTGGGCAAGCGCGGCGCGGCCGTTATCGAAGCGCGCGGCCTGAGCTCTGCCGCCAGCGCCGCCAACGCCGCCATCGACCACATGCGCGACTGGGCCCTGGGCACCAACGGCAAATGGGTCACCATGGGCGTGCCCAGCCAGGGCTGGTATGGCGTACCGAAGGAAGTCATATGCGGTTTTCCGGTAACCTGCGAAAATGGCGAGTACAAGGTGGTCGAAGGCCTGTCCATCGATGCCTTCAGCCAGCAGTGCATCGACAAGACGCTGGCCGAGCTCGAAGGCGAGAAAGACGCCGTGCAGCATCTGCTGTAAAGACTGATGCCGGCAGCGCAAGCGGGACAACAGGTGATTGTTTCGATGATTGGCGGAGGTTTTCATGACTGAAAGCAACCATCCCCGTTCGGTGCTTCTGGGCGCGCAGGCCCGCACCGGCATCCTGCCGGTGTGCGACCACTACAGCGGCATTCCCAGCCGCATGGTGCAAAGCCTGGAACTGCAGGAAGAGTTGACGCGCGAATTCGGCGCCTGCGTCATGGATGTCACCCTCGACTGCGAGGACGGCGCGCCCGTCGGCCGCGAAGCCGATCATGCGGCGCTGGTGGCAGAGCTGGTGGCCAACAGCGCCAAGACGGCGCGGGTGGCGGTGCGCGTGCACGCGCTTGATCATCCGGCATTTGCCGAAGACATACGCATCCTGCTGCTCAGGGGTGGGGACAAGCTGCGCCACATCATGCTGCCCAAAATCGAATCGCTGGAAGACGTGGATCGCGCCACCCGGCAGATTGACGCGGCAGGGGGCGGCCACATTCCGCTGCATATTCTGCTGGAATCGCCCCTGGCCGTGAGCCGCGCCTACGCCATTGCCTCGCATCCGCGCGTGGCTTCGATCAGTTTCGGGCTGATGGACTTCGTCTCCAGCCACGCGGGCGCCATTCCTCCCGACGCCATGCAGGTGGACGGGCAATTCAGTCACCCGCTGGTGGTGCAGGCCAAGCTGCAGATTGCATCGGCTTGCCACGCCTACGGCAAGACACCCTCGCACTGCGTAGTGACGGAATTCAAGGACGAACAGGCTATTGCCCGGGCCGCCACGCAGGCGGCGCGGCAATTCGGCTACACGCGCATGTGGAGCATCCATCCCAGCCAGGTCCGGCCGATTCTGGCCGCCTTCTCGCCCGACGAATCGGCCGTGCAGCAGGCCGCCGAGATCATCGAAGCCGGCTACATCGTGGACTGGGCGCCGATCAACCACAACAATCGGTTGCACGACCGCGCCAGCTACCGTTTCTACTGGCATGTGCTGGAACGCGCACATGCCACGGGCAAACCACTGCCTCCCGGTATCCAGGCACTGTTTTCGGGGCATGGCGCCATGCCGCAGCCGCCGCACACACCCTGGTAGGCAACAACATGATCGATGTCCGCCCCACCTGTGTGCAAGCCAGTGATTTCGGGATTCACCCGGATACATCTGCGCATACGCATTTCTCCATTCCTTGCAATAATCAGAGTTCCTCGACTTTCCATGGCCTGATCCTCATGAAACACTCTCTCATAGCCTTGGCCGTTGCCCTTGCGGCCTGCACGTCTGCCATTGCCACCACGACCAAGACGGCCGCAAAAAAACCCGTCGCCGCAAAAAAAGCGCCTGTCAAGAAAACAGCCGCCAAAACCAAAAAAACCAGCAAGGCGGCAAAGCCGGCGCCGCCCCCTGTGGTCGTGCATCAGACGCCCGCCACCGTTGCAGGCGCTGCGGGCGAGTTCCCGGTCTTCGTCGGAGACATGCGCTGCAACGAGGGCATGGCCCACGTCGCCGCCCAGGGAGACGAGTTCACCCTCAAGATTCCGGGGGGACGCCAGTACACCATGCGCCGGGTGCCCACCACCACCGGCGTGGTACGCCTGGAGGAAACCTCACGCAACGCCTACTGGCTGCAATCGGGCAACAAGTCGATGCTGATTGACCTGCGCGCCGGCGGCCGGGTGGCCGATGGTTGCCGCAACGCCATCCAGCAGGCGCGTGAAGACGAATTGAAGCTTCGCCCGACCGCCGGCCTGCTGCAATAGAACAACCACCCGGCAAAACCTGGATGTGGCGGCCGCCACGTTGCGCCGGATCAACCCGCCTGCTGCCGGTTGTTGTCCGGCCGCTGGCTTGCCCCCTGTTTCATTTCGAGGAGTACGATCATGCTGAACGAGTATCACGCCCACGTTGCCGAACGCGCGGCGCTGGGGATCCCACCCCTGCCGCTGACGGCGCAGCAGACCGAAAAACTGATCGAACGACTCAAGACGCCGCCCCAGGGCGAGGAACAGCTGTTGCTGGACCTGCTCACCCACCGGGTACCGGCCGGCGTGGACGACGCGGCCAGAGTCAAGGCATCCTATTTGGCGGCCGTGGCGTTCGGCAAGGAAAAGAACCCGCTGATCGACCGCAGGAAGGCCACCGAACTGCTGGGCACCATGCTGGGCGGCTACAACATCGGCCCGCTGATCGACCTGCTCGATGATGCCGAGGTTGCCCCCGTTGCGGCCGACGCGCTGAAAAAAACCCTGCTCATGTTCGACCAGTTCCACGACGTGAAGGAAAAGGCCGACCAGGGCAATGCCCACGCACGCGCCGTGCTGCAAAGCTGGGCCGATGCCGAATGGTTCACCAGCCGACCGGAAGTCCCCGCGAGCATCCAGCTGACCGTGTTCAAGGTGCCCGGTGAAACCAACACCGACGATCTTTCCCCTGCGCCCGACGCCTGGAGCCGACCCGACATTCCGCTGCACGCGCTGGCCATGCTCAAGAACGCCCGGCCCGGCGCGCCGTTCCAGCCCGAGGAAGACGGCAAGCGCGGCCCGGTCAAGTTCATCGAAACGCTGCGCGCCAAGGGCAATATGGTGGCCTACGTGGGCGACGTGGTCGGCACCGGCTCCAGCCGCAAATCGGCCACCAACAGCGTGCTGTGGTGGACGGGTGAAGACATTCCCTTCGTGCCCAACAAGCGCTTCGGCGGTGTCTGCCTGGGCAGCAAGATCGCCCCGATCTTCTACAACACGATGGAAGACGCCGGCGCGCTGCCGCTGGAAATCGACGTGTCTCAAATGAACATGGGCGATGAAATCGAACTGAAAATCGACCATTCGTCGGGCCAGGTCACCGCCTTCAAGAACGGTCAGCAGATCGCCGAAAGCGCGCTCAAGAACCACGTGCTGCTCGACGAAGTCCGCGCCGGCGGGCGCATCAACCTGATCATTGGCCGCAGCCTCACCACCAAGGCGCGCGAAGCGCTGGGCCTGCCGCCGTCCACGCTGTTTCGCCTGCCGCAGACGCCGGCGGACAGCGGCAAGGGCTACACCCTGGCGCAGAAGATGGTGGGGCGCGCCTGCGGCCTGCCCGAAGGCAAGGGTGTGCGCCCCGGTGCCTATTGCGAGCCGCGCATGACCAGCGTGGGCAGCCAGGACACCACCGGCCCCATGACCCGCGACGAACTGAAAGACCTGGCCTGCCTGGGTTTCTCGGCCGACCTGGTGATGCAGTCGTTCTGCCACACCGCGGCCTATCCCAAGCCGGTGGACGTGAAAATGCACCACGAGCTGCCCGACTTCATCAGCACGCGCGGCGGCGTGAGCCTGCGCGTGGGCGACGGGGTGATCCACTCCTGGCTCAACCGCATGCTGCTGCCCGACACGGTCGGCACCGGCGGCGACAGCCACACGCGCTTCCCCATCGGCATCAGCTTCCCGGCAGGTTCGGGCCTGGTGGCCTTTGCCGCCGCCACGGGCGTGATGCCGCTGGACATGCCCGAGAGCGTGCTGGTGCGTTTCACGGGCAAGATGCAGCCCGGCATCACCCTGCGCGACCTGGTGCATGCCATTCCCTACTTCGCCATCCAGCAAGGGCTGCTCACCGTCGAGAAGCAGGGCAAGAAGAACATCTTCTCGGGCCGCATCCTCGAAATCGAGGGGCTGCCTGATCTCAAGATCGAACAGGCCTTCGAACTGGCCGATGCCTCGGCCGAGCGCTCCGCCGCTGGCTGCACCGTGGCACTGAACGAAGCCCCGGTGATCGAATACCTCAAGAGCAACATCGTACTGCTCAAGAGCATGATTGCCGACGGCTACCAAGATGCGCGCACGCTGGCGCGCCGCATCAAGGCCATGGAAGAATGGCTCGGTGCACCCAAGCTGATGAAGGCCGATACCGATGCCGAATACGCCGCCGTGATCGACATCGACATGAACACCATCACCGAGCCGATCGTCTGCTGCCCCAACGACCCCGACGACGCCCAGACGCTATCTGCGGTCGCTGGCGCCAAGATCGACGAAGTGTTCATCGGATCGTGCATGACCAACATCGGCCACTTCCGCGCCGCCTCGCGCTTGCTCGAGGGCAAGCACGACATTCCGGTCAAGCTCTGGATCGCGCCGCCCACCAAGATGGACGCCGCGCAACTCACCCGCGAAGGGCACTACGGCGTGTTCGGCACAGCCGGCGCGCGCACCGAGATGCCCGGCTGCAGCCTGTGCATGGGCAACCAGGCGCAGGTGAAGGAAGGTGCCACGGTGATGAGCACCAGCACGCGCAACTTTCCCAACCGCCTGGGCAAGAACACCAACGTGTACCTGGGCAGCGCCGAACTGGCCGCCATCTGCTCCAAGCTGGGCCGCATTCCCACCCGGGAAGAGTATCTGGCTGACATCGGCGTGATCAACCAGGACAGCACCAAGATCTACCGCTACATGAATTTCAACGAAATGGACGACTACAACGCCCAGGCCGAAACCGTGAAGCTGTAAACACACGGAAAGGCTGCACACGCGCAGCCTTTCGCCGCACCCTCCACCGCCGCTTGCGCCTGTGCGCTAGCGGCGGTTTTTTGATACCGACAGACGCAGGCAACCGCCTACGAACAGGCACGCCCATGTCCATGTGACGCTTCCCAGGAATGGGGGCAGGGAAGAAATGGCATTCATTCACGCGAACAAACGGTGAATTTGCTATGGCTCCTGCCAGCGCCTTTACGTCGCGCGTCGCATGCAAAGAATGCAGGCTCCCTCGCAAAACCAGCGGATCATCCGCAGGCTATTGGGCAGCCGCACGCCGCAGCCGGTCGGCCACGGCTTCCCATTCGGGCGTGGCAGGCGGCGGTTCGACCCAGATCAACTTCACGCCCTGTTCATCGAACGCGCGCAGCCGGGCGAAGAGTTCACGCGCGGCATCGACGGCAGAGTCCGGCATGGCGGCCAGCCGCACTTTCGCCGACGGGCTGCGCAACCGCGTACGGCTCCAGATGCCGATGGCAGGCGCATCGCCGCCCAGCAGGTCCAACGCCGCCTGCATGTTCTTCGCATCCATCAGGCGCAGCCTGGCGCGCGGCGCGTAGTGCGCAGATAGGGTGCCCGGGGCCTGGGGAGCGGTTCCCGCTCCCGCAGCCGGCGTTTCAACCCGTACCTGCAATTTCTTCCAGATGGCCTGCAGCGTGATGGCACCGGGTCGCAGCAGCACCGGCGTGCCGCGGCTGCAATCGATGATGGTGGATTCAATCCCTACCGCGCAGGGACCCGCATCGAGCACGGGCACCGCGCCCCCGAATTCCTGCAGCACGTGCTGTGCCGTGGTGGGGCTGACGCCGCCGAACCGGTTGGCGCTGGGAGCGGCCAGTCCCGGCACGCCGCGTCGCTGCAGGGCGCGCAGCAGGTCCTGCGCCGCCGGGTGCGACGGGCAGCGCAGGCCGATGGTGGGATGCTGGCCGGCCGCGGCATTGGCCACACCCGCTCTGCGCGGCACGATCACCGTCAGCGGCCCCGGCCAGAAGGCGCGCATCAGCGCGGCGGCATGATCGGGCAGTTGTTGGAGAAAACCCTCCTGCACGAAAGGCTCGGCCGCAGCGGCATCGGCCACGTGCACGATCAGCGGATGGCCCACGGGCCGGCCCTTGGCGGCGAAAATGGCGGCCACGGTCTGGTCGTCATCGGCGCGCGCGGCCAGGCCGTATACGGTTTCAGTCGGCAGGCCCAGCAGCCCGCCGCCCGCCAGGATGTCAGCGGCCTGCTCCACGGCAGCAGGAAGGGAAGCATCAAGCAGCATGCCGGTATTGTCCCACGGACGGTGTTTGTCCCACCGACAGATGGTGCTGACGATGCGCTTGGTGTACCATGATGCGTTTGGGCCGTGGCGGCCTCGGGCAGGCATGCTTGATGTGCCCTTGCCCTGTTGCCGCGTGCTTCCCTTGTTCAATCCCTGCCCTTTGTTGAAGCGGCGGCCCCCGACCTGTCAGCCGCCCCGTGCCGGACATCCATGAAGCGTGGTTTCTATTCCATCATGGCTGCGCAGTTCTTCAGCTCGCTGGCCGACAATGCCCTGTTCATCGCCGCCGTGGCCTTGCTGCGCCACGCGCATGAGCCGGAATGGAAAAAAGCCGCGCTGATCCCGATTTTTGCGGTGTTCTACGTACTGCTGGCACCCTTCGTGGGCGCTTTTTCCGATGCCCATCCAAAAGGGCGCGTGATGCTCCTGAGCAATGCCATCAAGGCCATAGGCTGCCTGATGATGCTCGCAGGCGTGAATCCGCTGCTGGCCTATGCCGTAGTGGGGCTGGGGGCCGCGGCCTATTCCCCTGCCAAGTACGGCATCCTGACCGAACTGTTGCCACCCTCGCAACTGGTCAAGGCCAACGGCTGGATCGAGGGGCTGACCATTGTCTCGATCATTCTGGGTACCGTGCTGGGCGGACAGCTGATCCATCCCACTCTGCTGGAGCAATTGCTCCGGTTCGATTTCGGTGCGCGCATCGCCGGCCACTTCCCGTCGCCGCCGCACCTGGCGATTGCGCTGATCATGGGCTTGTACCTGGTCGCGTCAGCCATCAACATGCGCATTCCCAAGACCGGCGTGGCGATGATTGCGCTGCCGAAGAACGTCTTCTCGCTGGTACCCGATTTCCTGACTTGCAACCGCCGCCTGTGGCAGGACAAGCTCGGCCAGATTTCGCTGGCCGTCACCACCCTGTTCTGGGGCGTGAGCGGCAATCTGCGCTACCTGGTGCTGGCCTGGGCGGCGCTGGCGCTGGGCTACGGCGAAACGCAGGCTTCCAATCTGGTGGGCGTGGTGGCGGTGGGCACGGCCGTAGGCGCCGTATGGGCGTCGCTGCGCGTCAAGCTCGACCGCGCCACGCAGGTCATGCCGCTGGGCATCCTCATGGGCCTGGTCGTGCTGGCGCTGCTCGTCATCAAGGGGCTGGGACTGGCCATTCCTCTCTTCATCCTGCTGGGCGGCCTGGGGGGATATTTGGTGGTTCCTATGAATGCGCTGCTGCAGCACCGCGGCCACAGCCTCATGGGGGCAGGGCGCTCGATCGCGGTACAGAATTTCAACGAACAGGCCTGCATTCTGGGACTGGGGCTTCTTTACAGCTTCATGACCCGGCAGAATGTTTCGGCTTTCGGCTCCATTGTCGTGTTCGGCCTCCTGGTCAGCGGCTGCATGGTGGTTTTCCAGTGGTGGTACTGGCACAACCTCAAGCGCCACCCGGCCGAAATCCTGCGCCTGCTCCGGCAGGCGCGCGACGAGGGGCCCCTCGGACACTGAGAAACAATGGCACCTGTGCATATGCGGGTGCCGATAAAACCGTATGCAACAACGCCCTGCGGCCCTGCCGATTCTCGCCATCTCCCTCAATGCCATGCTGTGGGGCCTGTCATGGTGGCCGCTGCACCAGCTGCGGGACCGGGGCGTACATGGGCTGTGGACCACTTTCCTCAGCTATACGCTGGCGGTCGCACTGGTGCTGGCATGGCGCCCGGCCACCCTGCAGCAGCTGGCGCACGACAAGCGCCTGTGGCTGCTGATGGCCACTTCCGGCTTGACCAACGCCAGCTTCAACTGGGCCATCAGCATCGGCGATGTAGTGCGCGTGGTGTTGCTGCTCTACCTGATGCCGGTCTGGTCGGTGCTTTTGACCTGGATCATCTCGGGCGAAAGGCCGCGCCTGTTCACGCTGCTGCGCGTGGCGCTGGCGCTGTCCGGCGTGGTGCTGGTGCTACAGCCGCCCGACAGCCCCTGGAACCAGCTGACGCTGCCACTGCCACGCAGCCTGCCCGACGGACTGGCTCTGGTCAGTGGTTTCGTGTTCGCCTGCTCCAACGTCCTGCTCAATCGACTGGGCCCCTTGCCTGCCACGCCCAAGATCCTGGCCATGTTCAGCGGCTGCATGCTGCTGAGCGGCGTGCTGGCAGTATCGATGTGGCTGGCAGGCGTCGGCGGCGTGTCGGCGCTGCCCCCGATCGGGGGCTGGATGGCGATCGTGGCGCTGGTCAGCCTGCAGCTCATGGTCTGCAACATCTTCCTGCAGTACGGGGCGCCGCGCATGTCGGCCAATACGCTGGCCCTGCTGATGTCGCTCGAAGTGCTGTTTGCAACGGTGTCCGCGGCCGCGCTGGGCGCGGGATCGCTCGGCAGCCGCGTGCTGGTCGGCGGCGTGCTGGTGGTGGGGGCCGCGCTGCTGGAAGCCCACCACCACCTCGGGCGCCGCCGTGCATGCCGCCCGACGACGCAAACCGGCCTTCCCTGATAATGCAGGTTTTCCGGGCGCGGCGCCAGACGACCTGTCGCGCCACAGTTCATTGCTTGTCATGCCTTCCATCACTCGTTATCTCACCGGCATTACCACCACGGGCACGCCGCATCTGGGCAATTACGTGGGCGCCATTCGCCCCACCGTGCGTGCCAGCCAGCGCCCCGACACCGCCAGCTACCTGTTTCTGGCCGACTACCACGCGCTCATTAAATGCGACGAACCGGCGCGCATCCAGCGCAGCACGTTGGAAATCGCCGCCACCTGGCTGGCGGCGGGGCTGAACCCCGACACGGTCACCTTCTACCGCCAGAGCGACATTCCAGAGATCACCGAACTGACGTGGCTCCTCACCTGCGTGTGCGGCAAGGGGTTGCTCAACCGGGCGCATGCCTACAAGGCCGCGCAGGACAAGAATGCCGAGACCGGGCAGGAGCCCGATGAGGGCGTGACGGCCGGACTCTTCATGTACCCGGTGCTGATGGCAGCCGACATCCTGATGTTCAAGTCGCACAAAGTACCCGTGGGACGCGACCAGGTCCAGCACATCGAAATGGCGCGCGACATTGCCGCCAGCTTCAACCACCTCTACGGCAAGGATCTGCTGGTCCTGCCCGAAGCGCAGGTGGACGACCATGTAGCGCTGCTGCCCGGCCTGGACGGGCGCAAGATGAGCAAGAGCTACGACAACACCATTGCGTTGTTTGCCCCGCGCGAAGACCTGCGCAAGAAAATCATGGGCATCGTCACCGATTCCCGCCTGCCGGGCGAACCCAAGAAGACCGAAGGCAGTGCCCTGTTCCAGATCTACCAAGCCTTTGCCAACGCCGATGAAACGGCGGTGCTGGCCCAGGCCTTTGCCGACGGCATTGCCTGGAGCGAGGCCAAGCAGATGCTGTTCGAACGCATCGACCGCGAAATTGCCCCCATGCGCGAGCGTTATGCCGAACTGATGGCCGCCCCGGCAGAAGTCGAGCGCATCCTGCGATCCGGCGCCGAGAAGGCCCGCACCGAATCCGTGCCCTACATGCGCCAGTTGCGCGAGGCCGCAGGATTGCGCAATCTGGCCGTTTCGGCCGGTGCCGCGCAGCCGCAGGCGGCCGGCAAAAGCGCGCTGCCTGCATTCCGGCAATACCGCGAAAAGGACGGCCTGTTCTACTTCAAGCTGGCCGCGCCCGGCGGCACCGTGCTGCTGCAAAGCCGGGGCTACGCCAACCCGCGCGAGGCCGCGGCCGCCATCGCTCTGTGCAAGGAGCAGGGCAAGTCCGCCCTGGCATCGCTGCAGGATCAGGTGCAGTTGCTGGCGCAGCCGGCCGTGGTGGAAGACTGGCTGCAGCAACTGCAGGCCGCTACCGATTGACGCACCGCAGGTGTCGCTCACTCAGCGGTGAATAGAATAGGTCGATCACACACTCCCGGCCTGTTCTATAGCCTTTCCATGAGGCCTGATCGGGCCCTGCGCGCTGGACACCCGTCCAGTGTTCGGCCTAGAATGCATCGGCTGTCTGCTGTTCATTTTCATTTCCCCATGCAGTTATCCGTTTTCTTCATCCGCTCGCGCCGCCTACAAATCCTGGCGGGTGCGGCATGCGCGGTGGCGCTGGTGGCCGGCTGCGCCAGCGCCCCTCCCCAAGTTCCCGTCAAAATCCCCCGGCCTGCGGGCACGGCGCAAAACTGGGTAGGCACCTATCGCGGAACCGTGCCGTGCACGCCACCCGCCTCTTCCTGCACGTCCGAACGCGTCGCCCTGACCCTGCTGCCCAGCAATACCTACGAGCTGGAAACCACGGTGCAGCGCCGCGGCAAGCCCTACACCCTTGTCAGCCGGGGCCGTTTCCAGTGGGACGCCACCCGCACGGTGATCACGCTGGCATCGAAGGACGAAAACGCCCGGCTGCGCATCGGCAACGGCATCGTCGAACGCCTGCCCGGCGTCAACGACGACATCCACGACATCAACGCCTACCGCGGCTACATCCTGCGCAAGCAATAGCCTTTCGGGTGACAGGCGGCGCCGGCAAGTCGCCAGCGGCGCGAGGACACTGGCCTGCTGCCATGTACGTCAGCCACGCATGGCCCGGCCGGCCGCAATGGCCTGTTGCAGGGCGGCAATGGCCTGCACGGGATCTTCTGCCCGCGTGATACTGCTCACCACCGCCACGCTATCGGCGCCCGTCGCCGCCGCGTTCCGTGCGCGCGCAACGTCCATGCCACCAATGGCCACCAGCGGCAGCGCTTCCAGTCCCACCGGTTCGACACTGTCGTGAAGCAGTTGCGCCCAGATGCGCAGGCTGTGCTCCCCCACGGGCGGCCGTTCGATTTCCTTCGTGACGGTGGCATGCACCGGCCCGCAGGCGACGCAGCTCGGGCGCAGGCGCAGCGCGCGCGCAAGCTCCCACAGGGTCTGGCTGCTGACACCCAGGCGCAATCCGCTGGCCTGCAGCTGGTCGAACTGGCTTTCGCCAAGCGCCAGCACGTCTTCCTGTCCCAGGTGCACCCCGTAGATGCCGGGCGCCTGCTGCGCGTGGCGCATGGCGGCCTGCCAGTGGTCATTGATGAACAGCAGGGCGCCGTGGTGGTGCGCGGCGGCGGCGCAGCGCGCGATCTGGGCGTCCAGCACGTTTGGCGGAGCGTTCTTGAGGCGCAGCTGCACCAGGCGCACTCCCATGTCGAGGCAGCGCAGCACCCCGTCGGCATCGCCCATCACGGCATACAGCCCCCAGTCGTGGCCGGGGCGCAGCATGTCTGCCGGCATGGGAGCGAATGCCTGCTGGCGCGGCGGTGCACCCAGCAGGGGAAAGTGGCGGCGGCGGCCGACGGTGTCTGGCGAAGCGCCATCGAGCGCGGCAAAGACGGCAGCCGTTCCCTGAACCAGGGCGTCCGCACCGCAGGCCCCGGCCTCGGCCGCCTGCCGGGCCGCCTGCAGCAGCACCATGCAGCTGTCGGCCTGCCAGCGCGGTGCCCGCGGCGTAAGGTGCAAGGGCGAATACAGCCAGCCGCTGGCCTCTTCCGTGGCCATGTAGACGCGGGCCCGCTCCTGCACCTGTCCCGGATGGGCCAGCACGGCATGCCGCTGTTGCGGCAGGGCCGCGCACAAATCCTGCCAGCAGCGCTGCGCCCAGTCCGCAACGATTCCGTCGCGCTGCTCCTGCGAGACAGAAGCCGGCAGTTCCAGCAGCGCCTGCTGCCAGTCAAGGCCATGGATGGCCAATGGAGGCGGCGCGACATGCGTCATGCTGCAGCGGCCGACGCAGCGACACAGTAGCGGGCAAACCCTTCGCGCAGCGCGTCGGGGATGGGTTCGGGGCGCAGCGTCCGAACGCCGGCATTGACCATCTTCAGCGTCATGCGCACGCGCTCCTCATCGCCGCAGCACGCAACGATGCGCACCGTCAGCGAACTGCGGCCCAGATGCTGCACCTGCAGCGCAAATTCGAGCAGGTCGTTGTAACGACTGGGGCGCAGAAATTCCATTTCGAGCCGCACCAGCGGATGCACCACGCCGAAACGCGCGATGAGCGTGGGCAGATCGCAATCCAGTCCCTCCCGGAACCAAGACTCGATCACGGCGTGGCTCATTTCCCCGTAGCGCGGGTAAAACACGATTCCGGCATGGTCGCATTCGCCAAAGCGCACGCGATGCCAGGTGCGAAAAATTTCGTTCATGCGTATCTGAAAATCATCAACAGCCGCGGCATGGCGCTCAGCGGCCAGCAGCGGAAGCTTCGGTATCGGGCGCGGATGCGGCCGTCACGGCCGATGCACGCTCGCCGGAAGAAACCGCGACGGAATCACCGGATGGGACAGGGCGCAGCCCGATGGCTTCGGGGCGCACCTGCTGCTGCAGGCGCTGCGGCTCGCGCTGGGAAACAGGGCCAAGCCCCAGCGGCGCCAGCCAGTGTTGCGACCAGGCCAGAAACAGCAGGTTCGCCATGACCACCAGCGCAAGCATCCACCGCAACATGTCCTTCTGTCCTTCCGTGCCGTTTCTATCATTGTGCCATTGGCGCCGCGGGTCCTGCAGGCCGCACGCTGATGTCGGCGCTGTGCACTTCGCGCAGCGCGCCACCCTCCTGCAGCAGCAGGGCGCCACGGGCATTGACGCCACAGGCCGTGCCCGTGCTGCCGTCGGACAGCCACACCGCCTGCCCGGCCAGCGCATCGCGCACGGCGAAACGCTCCTGCCAGGGCGCGAAACCCTGGGTCACGAACTGGTGCACGGCCCGCGCCAGGGGAACGGCCACCTGCTCCAGTACCGATGGGGCCGTGGCATCGGGAGCGAACTCCTGCACCCAGGCTGGGGCCTGCGCGGCCGCCTGCCCCGCAACGCCGGGCGGCAGGGACGGCGGAGCCGCCACATTGATGCCCACACCGATCACCGCCTGGCGCTGTTGTCCCTGTGTGCAGATTTCAATGAGGATGCCGCCGAGCTTGCGCTGGCGGTACCACAGGTCATTGGGCCATTTCACGCGCAGTTCATGCCGGTGCTGCACATCCAGCGCCTGGGCCAGGCTGTAGCCCACCACCAGCGACAGGCCGGAAATGTCGGCATTGCCCAGCGGCAGGCTCAGGGAGAACGTCAGCGATCCGCCCACCGGCTGGTGGCTGACCCACTGGCGCCCCATGCGGCCGCGGCCAGCCGTTTGCCGCTCGGCCACCACCAGCG
The DNA here is from genome assembly GCA_039808005.1 of Allobrachymonas sp. GTDB lineage: Bacteria > Pseudomonadota > Gammaproteobacteria > Burkholderiales > Burkholderiaceae_C > Brachymonas. The sequence goes on from JBDHSG010000001.1 coordinate 121,623, forward strand.
CCGGCTGCACGTGGCCCGCGCGGGCGCGCTCCAGCAACAGGGTGTTGGTGGATTCCACCTGCGCCAGTACCTCGGCCGCAAGGCCCGGCCAGAACACGGCAGCGGCCTGTTCAATGGCCTGCACCGGCCAGGAAAGCTGTATGGTTTGCATGACGATTCCTGCAAATACGCCCGCCTTGCCGGCCGGCGGATGTGTTACCGTATAAAAAAGGCGCAAACTTTGGTCTGCCGCCCATTGCACGAATTGTAAGAAGCTGTCCTGGAAGACGGAAGGGTTGTTGTGGCCGGGGCGGATGCCTGCGGCTTCCTCCGGCAGTCCAGACGGTCATCAGGAATACTGCTGCACGAAACCATCATGAGCAAAGCACTGGTCATTGCCGAAAAACCCTCGGTCGCACAGGACATCGTGCGCGCCCTCACGCCTGAGGCAGGCCCCTTCGAAAAACACGACGATTATTTTGAAAACGCGCGCTACATCGTCACCAGTGCCGTCGGCCACCTGGTGGAAATCCAGGCGCCGGAACAGTACGACGTCAAGCGCGGCAAGTGGAGCTTCGCCCATCTGCCGGTCATTCCGCCGCACTTCGACCTCAAGCCCGTGGACAAGACCAAGACGCGCCTCAACGCCGTGGTCAAGCTGGCCCGGCGCAAGGACGTGGCCGAGCTCATCAACGCCTGTGACGCGGGACGCGAAGGCGAACTGATCTTCCGGCTGATCGAGCAGTACGCCGGCGGTGCGAAAGGGGGGCTGGGCAAACCCGTGCGCCGCCTGTGGCTGCAGAGCATGACGCCGCAGGCCATCCGCGACGGCTTCGGGCATCTGCGCAGCGACACGCAGATGCGGGGCCTAGCCGATGCCGCGCGAAGCCGCAGCGAAGCCGACTGGCTGGTGGGCATCAACGGCACCCGCGCCATGACGGCCTTCAACTCGCGCGATGGCGGTTTCTTTCTCACCACCGTAGGCCGCGTGCAGACGCCCACGCTGGCGATCGTGGTCGAACGCGAGGAGCAGATCCGCAGGCATACCACGCGCGACTACTGGGAAATCCACGCCACCTTTCTGGCCGAAGCGGGCTCCTACCCGGGCAAATGGTTCGACCCTTCCTGGAAGAAGGACGCCGCCGACGCCGAAAAGAAGGCCGATCGGCTGTGGTCCTTTGCCGAGGCCGAAGCCATTGCCATCGCCGTGCGCCACAAGGCGGCCACCGTCACCGAAGACAGCAAGCCCACCACGCAGGCCAGCCCGCTGCTGTTCGACCTGACCAGCCTGCAGCGCGAAGCCAACGGCAAGTTCGGCTTTTCCGCCAAAACCACGCTGAGCCTGGCGCAAAGCCTGTACGAGAAACACAAGGCGCTCACCTACCCGCGTACCGATTCGCGCCATCTGCCCGAAGACTATCTCAGCGTGGCGCACCAGACCTTTTCCATGCTGGCGGCAAGCCCCATGCGGCATCTCGCGTCGCATGCGCAAACGGCCATCGACAAGGGCTACATCAAGCCCTCCCGCCGCATCTTCGACAATAGCAAAGTAAGCGATCACTTTGCAATTATCCCTACGCTGCAGGCGCCCGGCAATCTGAGTGAGGCCGAACAAAAGCTCTACGACCTGGTGGTGCGTCGCTTCATGGCAGTGTTCTACCCGAGCGCCGAATTCATGGTGACCACCCGCATCAGCGTCGTCTCGGTTCCGGCCCCGGGCAGCAAAGACCACCGCATCAGCCACCACTTCCGCAGTGACGGCAAGGTGCTGGTCAGGCCCGGCTGGCTGGCCATCTACGGCAAGGAAGCCGCGGCCGAACAGGACGACGCCAAGGACGGCAAGTCGCTCGTGGCCATCGCGCCCGGCGAAATGGTGCGCACCGAACACGCCGAAGCCAAGGGCCTGAAGACCAGGCCGCCCGCCCGCTACAGCGAAGCCACGCTGCTGGGTGCAATGGAAGGCGCCGGCAAGTGGATCGAAGACGACGAACTGCGCGAAGCCATGCAGGAAAAGGGCTTGGGCACGCCCGCCACGCGCGCGGCCATCATCGAGGGGCTGCTCACCGAAAAATACCTGCTGCGCGAAGGCCGCGAGCTCATCCCCACCGCCAAGGCCTTCCAGCTCATGACCCTGCTGCGCGGCCTGCAGGTGGAGGAACTGAGCAAGCCGGCGCTGACCGGCGATTGGGAATACAAGCTCGCGCAGATCGAACACGGCACGCTCGACCGCGACAGCTTCATGCGCGACATCGCCGCCATGACCGAACGCATCGTGCGCAAGGCCAAGGAATACGACCGCGACACCGTGCCCGGCGAATACGCCACACTGCAGACCCCATGCCCCACCTGCGGCGGCGTGGTGAAGGAAAACTACCGCCGCTATACCTGCACCGGCAAGAGCGGCGCCAGCGAAGGCTGCGGCTTCTCCATCAGCAAGATTCCCGGCGGCCGCACGTTCGACGTAGCCGAGGTGGAGGCGCTGCTGCGCGACAAGCACGTCGGTCCTCTCGAAGGTTTTCGCAGCAAGGCCGGCTGGCCCTTCACGGCCGAATTGCGCCTGGTGTTCGACGACGAAACCAAGCACCACAAGCTCGAATTCGACTTCGGCGACAAGGACACGGCCGACTCCGGCGAACTGGCCGATTTCCAGCATGCGCACGGCCTGGGCGCCTGTCCGGCCTGTGGCGCACAGGTGTTCGAACACGGCAGCAACTACGTCTGCGAAAAGGCCGTGCCGACGCTGCAGCAGCCGCATCCCACCTGCACCTTCAAGACCGGCGCGGTCATCCTGCAGCAGCCCATCAGCCACGAACAGGTGCAGAAGCTGCTCACCACCGGCCGCACCGATCTGCTCGACAAATTCATCTCCAACAAGACGCGACGCGCCTTCAAGGCATATCTGGTCTGGGATGCCAAGGCAGGCAAGGTGGCTTTTGCGTTTGAGCCGCGCGGCGACGGCTCGTCTGCACCGCGGCGCGGCGCAGCGGCTCGCACACCCGCGAAAACCGCAACCGCAAAAACCAGAGCCAAGGCAGCCGGCAAAACGGCGGCCAAGACCACCGCCAAACCTGCCACGGCCAAAAAGCCGCGCGCGGCGACTGTCGGGACCCTCACGCCCAGCCCGGAACTGGCTGCCGTGATCGGCGACGGACCCACCTCCCGCCCGCAGGCCATCAAGAAGCTGTGGGACTACATCAAGGACCACAATCTGCAAGATCCGAAGGACAAGCGCACGATTCTTGCCGACAACAAGCTGCGCGCCGTTCTGGGAGCCGACAACGTGGGCATGTTCAAGCTGGCGGGCATCGTGGGCAAGCATGTGAGCTGATCCAGTCCGCGCGCATACGCGCGGCGGATCCGAACGCACGACAGCACGGATGGGGGCAGGGCGGCTGCGGCAAGCCGGGGATTGCTTTTCCAACCGTTCCCGACGACTAAACCCCGTACTGCGCCAGAATCTCATAACGCTGTTCCGGATGGCCGGTGGATACCGCCAGCACGTAGCCGTTTACGCACATATGCAAGTGCGCAGGGGTATGTGGTGGCACGGCCCCTTGGGCATTGCGAGCCAGCGTGAGATGCGGGCGCCAAATCCGGGAATCGACGGGCAGATGCAGCGCGCGCAAGGCTTCGCCGAGCCGGTTGCGGAGTTCGACCAGCGCCGGGGGCATAGCGGTGGCCTCGTACACGGCCAGCCCGTGCGGCCAGCATGCGGCCGTGTCCAGCACCAGTTCACACGGCGACATCGCCACTTGCAGCCCCGTACGCAATTCGGGCAATCGCTGCGCCGGCACATGGCCGATGAAGTGCAGCGTCACGTGCCAGTCGATCGGGGCGTAACGCCTGGCCTGTGGCGGCCAGGTCCAGGCGTGCTGCGCCTGCGCGATCTGTGCCTGCTCCGCGGCTTCGGGCCACAGGGCCAGAAACAACCGCAACGCCGGCGCTTCCGTGAACTTCTGATGCAAGGTGTTCATGATGGATGCACCATTGTGACGCCGCTTCGCCTTTCGGTTGATGAAGACCGCGATGAGGCCGCCATCTCCGACGGTCATCACGGCCTGTATGGCCTATACCGCGGCATCCGCACTTCCACACGTCGGTCGCAGGCGCGTCCTGCTTCGATGCTGGTGTCGGCACGGACTGCGTTTCACCCCGGCCTTCCACGCTCAGCAGGCCTGTGTCGATGCCAGCTTGCCGGACGAAGTGATTCCACGCGCACGTCGACTGAACACCGTTCTACGGTTGACGTGCATTACCACCACCAGAACAGCCAGCCCCAGGCGCTGTCCACCCAGGCCAGCGCCGCCAGCACGATGGCCGTGCACGCCAGCGCGCGACCCATGCCCAGCCCCCAGTGGCGCACGATGCACCAGGCCAGCCACAGCGACCAGGCGTTGGCGCCAGCCAGCAGCGCCAGGCGAAGGGTATTGATCCAGGGCAGGAACACACCCTCGCCGCGCAGCAGCGTGAGCGTGATCGCGCTCAGCCCCAGGAACACGCCCAGGCCGGCCAGCGGAATCATCGATTGCGCCAGGTGGTGCAGCCGCTGGTTGCGCCACGTGCCAGCGACACGCACGGCCAGCGCCAGCAGCGCCAGCGTCATGCCGCCCCAGACCAGGGCCGTCGCGCCGATGTAGGCCAGTAGCAGCGCACCGTCCAGCCAGGTGAGCACGTCGTTGCGCTCGGGGTAGTTAGTCAATATCCACCAGGGTGCGTTGTCCGCCAGCGGCCAGTAAATGTCGCGGTCGATCAGCCAGGTGACCAGCCACTGGCGGATCGCGACGAACCAGGGGCTGGCGCTCCAGTGGAACGCGCCGACGGCCACGCCCTGCAGGCCAAAGACGATGAGCCAGGTTTGCCAGTGCATGGCCTCGGCAGCGGCCACTTCGACGATTTCCTGCGAGGGCGAGCGCCATTGCAGCGCCATCGCATTGTGGTTGCCGCTGCAGCGCCCGCACATATGGCAACTGCTGTTGCCCTTGAGGTGGCGCAGGTCCAGCATCGGCGCGCAGTCCACCGCAGGTTTGATGACGATGACGGGCTGTTCCTGCGGGTGTTCCAGCGAAGCGCGCCACGCCGCCTCGCTCACCTTGTAATGCATGGGCGCGAGCTTGGAGAGCAGGCCGAACACACCGTTGACCGGGCACAGATAGCGGCACCAAGCGCGCTTGCCCCGGGTGTAGAAATAGCCCACGACCATGGCCGCCACGGTACTGCCGCCCAGCACGAGCAGCGCCGCGTGCGGGTACTGGTAGACGCTGACCATCTGCCCGTAGACCGTGGTGAGCACGAAGGCCACGAAAGGCCAGCCGCCCCAGCGCATCCAGCGCGGAATACCCAGGCCGCGACCGTGCTTGGACGCCCATTCCGTGAGCGTGCCCTCGGGGCACAGCACACCGCACCACAGGCGGCCAAACAGCACCATGCTGACCAGCACGAAGGGCCACCAGATGCCCCAGAAAGCGAACTCGGCAACGATGGTGAAATGATTCCATACGCGCGCGGCGTTGTCGGGCAGCGGTAGCAACACCGGCACGATAAGCAATACCGCATAGACCAGCACCACCGCCCATTGCAACGCACGCACCACGTGCGCGTGCGTACGCAGCCATTCGCCACCGGCGGCCAGGCTTTTCTGCCAGCGCCCCCGGACCCACCCGGCCTGCGCCACGAAGGCCATCACGCAGGTCCTGGCTGGGCCGTAGGGCAACTGGTGCGCGCGCTGCTACGGCGCATCAGCCAGGCCATCAGTATCCAGAAGGCCAGCCAGGCGAGTACCGTCATCAGCGAAGGCTGGGCACGGTATCCGGTGAGCGCAGCTACCAGCCCACCCACACGGCCCATGTCGGACAGCAGCCAGGTGCTGTCCCACACGCCGTCGACCAGCGGTGGCAGCCACTCCAGCGCCTGCAGTTGCTCCACCCCGGTGACCACCAGCGACGCGGCCAGCAACAGCAACATGACTTCAGTGACACGGAAAAACCGCGGCCAGGTCAGCACCTTGCCGCCCAACTGCAGCAGCCAGAATGTGAGCAGGGCCAGCAGCAGGCCAACGGCAGCGGCCAGCCCCATCAGCGGCAGCTCGCCAGCGGACGCCGCAGCCAGCGTGCCATAGAGAAAAACAACGGCCTCGCTGCCCTCGCGTGCAATGGCCAGCGCCGCCAGCAGGGCCACGCCCCACCAGTTGCGCTGTGCGAGGTTTTGCGACAGGCCTTGTTCGAGCTCGTACTTGAGCGTGCGGCCGTGCCGGCGCATCCACAGCACCATCTGCGCGATCAGCGCGGCGGCGACGAGTACCATCAGCGCCTGGAACTGGTCCTGCCAATCGAGCAGCAGTTCCTGCGCGCTGTAAATGCCCAGAGCCAGCAGCCCTGCCAGCAACAGGCCCAGCACCACGCCGCCCCACAGCCAGCGCCGCCCGGACGCCGCCCCAGGCGTGCGCGAGAGCCAGCTGTACAGGATGCCGACGACGAGCAGCGCCTCGACGCTCTCGCGCCATACGATGAAGATTACCTGTCCCATGCTCCGCTCCCGCGCCGCTCACTTGATGATGAATTGGCCCTGCGTCGTGCCCATGTGGAACTCGTCGTAGAACGGGTAGGTGCCCGGCGACTTGCCCGGCAGCGCCCGCGTGCGCGTGCTGCCCGGGGCCACCACCAGTTCCAGGCCCAATGGCAGGCTCTCGAACTCGGCTGGCGTCTTGCCCTTGTTGACTACTTCGACACGAAAGCGCTGCTTGGCCGGCAGCTCGATGCGACGCACGTTGATCTTGCCGTCGTCGAGCTCGACGCGCACGGTGGGCATATCGTCGGCGCGCGCCGGCGCCACCGCCACGCCCGTCAGTTGTGACAGTGACAGCACCAGCACGGCCAACGCCAGCGGCCATCGGGCGCTGACGCGAGGAAGGTTACCTTGGTTTTTCATGACAGCTGGAGCCCTGGCCGCAAGCAGGCGGCGCAAGGCGTATGCATCAATGATCAGTAGCCACCTTTTTTGCCGGTGCCGGCAAAGGTGAATTCGTAGCGCGCCTTGAAGGGCTTGAACCAGGGAGCAACGCCCGTTTCCTTGTCCACATGGCGGCCAAAGTGGCTGTGCTTGTCGGCGCTCGGCGGCTCAACGGTCAACACCAGCGTGTATTTCCCCGGGCCCATCAGCTTGATGTTGTCACCGTAATGGGGGCCGTCGCTGGCCACCATGGGCATCATGTCACCCTCCAGCACCTTGGTATCGCCCTGCTTGGTAATCTGGTAGCGTATGACCAGATTGGGTATCCAGTCGCCTTCGCCAAAGCCATTGCGGTTGCCCTTGACGGCGTGGATATCGGCCTCCAGGTGGATGTCCGAGATCTTGGCGTCGCGCATCATGCCGACAGGCTCCATCTCGATGGGCTGCAGGTAGACCGCCGCCACTTCCATACCGCCTTCGACGTGGGGCTTACCAATCGGCACTTCGGCCGCCAGTGCACCCCAATGCATAGATGCCAGCAACAATGCGCCGGCCGTGCCCAGTTTCCAGTTCATCGAATGGATTCTCCCCGTGAGTTGAGATTGATAAATCTAAATGAGAAAGATTCTCAATTGCAAGTATACACCTGCGCTTGCACTGCTTGGATGCTATTTTTTGACCCGGCGCAAAAACCCATCACGCAATCCGCCAACGCATCAACATCTCGAAGGCGACGGGCCCAACCGGCCAAGCACGCACGACCCACTTGCAGCTGTACCCAGTGACGGCAGCACCGTCCGCGATGCGGAATACCAATGTTCCGAAACCTCTCTCGGGCACGCCCTCGGTTAGACACCCAGACGGGACCCGATGCAAGAGGGGTTGGGGCAGTCGGTGATGATCTCGCCCGACAGTGGGTATTTGTATTGGCTGGGCTTACATAGCGGTCGCAGTCGTGCACATCCAGCGAGCCAGTGGCTGGTGTGCATGTAGAACGGAAAATCGGCGTCTCTCCTGAACCTTCTCCGCGCTTCTTGGGCCCCGTCCCGGATTATTCGAAAAAGATCCGCGACGTTTCAGGCCGCCCGCATGATTTACGCGGGGTGCAACGTGGCCGTGGCTTCCATGGCGCGGCGGCCTTGCCAGTCCTGCACCCACAGTTCCACCGTATGGCCATCGGCCTGCTTGGCATGCAGGCTGAACGGGTGGATGTCAAAAACCGGATGGAGCGCCCTGAAGTGGTAAGCCGCCAATTGGTGCTGCGGCCATTGCGTGCGCACCAGCTCCACCAGCAACGTAGCCAGCAATGGTCCGTGCACCACCAGGCCGGGGTAGCCCTCCGTCTGTGTGGCGTAGCTGCGGTCGTAATGGATGCGGTGGCCGTTGAACGTGAGCGCCGAATAGCGAAACAGCAGCACCGGATCGGCCCGCCACTGCTGGCAAAAACTGCCATCCGCCTGATGTTCGCAAGGACCGTGCTGCGCACCGGGCAAAGCCACCGGCAGGGCTGTATCCGACGCGCTGCCGGCCGCCTGCGGCTCGCCGCGGTAGACGATGTCGTGCCATTCGGTCAGGGCGTCGGCAGCCGTGGCCACATCACCCGCGTTACCCATCACACGGTAGGCATGACGCACAGTGACGAACACCAGATTGCCGCTGCGACCCTGCTTGTGCGCAATAGATTCGATGGTCGAGATGCGCTGCACCGTGTCGCCCACGCGCAGCGGCTGCTCGAACGTGAAACGGCTGCCTGCCCACATGCGCCGCGGCAGGGCAACCGGCGGCAGGAAGCCGCCGCGCCGGGGATGACCATCAGGCCCGAGCGCGCGGGCAGGTGCTTGCGGCAAGAAATAGGCCCAGTGCCACAGGGGCGGCAGCGGCTGCCCGATGCGCGGCGCAAACGGTGCCGTGTCGAGGGTGGCCGAGAGGCCCGCCAGCGGCACGGGATGAAGCACGTCGGTCATGGTCTCGCTGCGGCCGATCCACGGCCGCAATTCCTCCATGTCGATGGCGGCAGAGGCTTGCGATGATGGCATCCCGGCGTCCTTTCTTTCTGTCGAATGCTCCCTACTCTACGACCGCATCAAACCGGCCTGCCGTGACCGGCTCACCGGGAAAACAGCATCAGAAAAGCGTCCCACAGCCGCCCGAAGAACCCGGCCAGCGGCACGTCCTGCAGGGGCGTCAGGGGCACGGTCGCCACCGTCTGGCCGTTGAGGCTGGCGGTGAAGGTGCCCAGCGGCTGACCCATGGCAACCGGGGCGATGATCTTGCCGTCCTGTGATACCGCCTGGCTGACGATGTTGGCGCCCTGTCCAGCCGGAACGGCCACCACCACGGGCTGCACGCTGCCCAGTCCCACATTCTTGGTCTGGCCTTTCCAGACGCGCACCTGCAGTGCGGCCTGCCCGGCGGCCAGCAACTGCACGTCTTCGAATGCGCCATACCCCCAGTTGAGCAGCTTCAGGGTTTCTTCGGCACGCGCGGCCTCATTGGCCGTGCCAAACACGATGGCCAGCAGGCGTCGGCCTTGCGGCTGCGCGGCGGTCGGCCGTTTGGCCGTAGCGATCAGGTTGTAGCCCGCAGCTTCGGTGTGGCCGGTTTTCAGGCCGTCGACGCTCGGATCGCGAAACAACAGCAGGTTGCGATTGCCTGCATTGGCGGCCGGTGTGCCGGGATAGCGGTATTCCTTGAGGGCGTAGTAACTTACGTACTCGGGAAAATCCGCCATCAGCCGGGTGGACAGCAGCGCCATGTCGCGTGCCGTGGTGGTATGGCCGGACGCGGTCAGCCCCTCGGAATTGCGGTAGCCGGTGTTGCGCATCCCCAGGCGCTGCGCCATCTCGTTCATGTGCTGCACAAAGGTTTCTTCGCTGCCAAACAGCCCTTCGGCCAGCGCCATGGTGGCGTCGTTGCCCGATTGCACGATCATGCCCTTGAGCAGGTCTTCCACCCGCACCTGGGTGTTGGGCTGGATGAACATGCGCGAGCCCGGCATTTTCCAGGCCCTTTCGCTCACGCCAAACGTCTGGTCCAGGCTGATCTTGCCGCTTTTGAGCGCATCGAAAACGATATAGGCCGTCATCAGCTTGGTCAGCGAGGCCGGCTCCATCACGGCATCCATGTCCTTGGCGGCCAGGATCTGGTTGTTGGCGCTGATATCGATGAGCAGGAAGCTGCGCGCCGCCAGCGGCGGCGGCGCTGGAAATCCCGGCTGCACGGGCGGCACAGCCACGGGTGCCGGGACAGGGGATACGGCCCTGGCGCCGGTTGCGGCAACCGCACCGGCTGGTTGCGCCGCGACCGGCCAGGGAAACGATACGGTTGCGGCCAACAGGGCACAGGCGGAGCCGGCTACGCGGGCCCGCAAGGAAGGGAAGGGGAAATAGCGGGACATTGGAAAAGCAGTCATTTTGTCGGCCCGGAGCCACGCAGGATTGCGCGCCGGACGGTCGTGTCATTCAGGCGGACGCCACCAGCAGGTGTTGCAGCACCAAGCGTTTGAGCAAGGGCAATTGTCCATGAAAAAAATGACCGCCTGCCGGCACAACCGTGACAGGAAGTGTCTGCTGCTCCCGCGCCCATTCCAGCACGCCGGCCAGCGGCACCACATCGTCGAGCGCGCCATGCAGCACCAGCGTGCCAGCGTGCAGCCGGGCATCAACCGGCGGCACGGCAAACCGGCTCACCGCAAGACCCGCCAGCAGCAGATGCCGAAGCGGGTGCGATACCTGCGCATCGGCAGCCGTTTGTGCCGCCCAGGTCTGCGCCGCGCAGCAGGCCACGAACGCACCAAACGAAAATCCGCCCAGAATCACCGGCTGGCCGGGCCGTGCGGTTTGTTCCAGCACCGCCAGCAGGTCCTGGGTTTCGCCGCCCCCTTCGTCGTACGCGCCAGCGCTGGCGCCTACCCCACGGAAATTGAAACGGATCGCCTGCCAGCCCGCCTGTGCACAGGCGCGCGCCATCGTCTGCACGACCTTGTTGTGCAAGGTGCCGCCATGCAACGGGTGCGGATGGGCGATGACGGCCACGCCGCGCAGCGGCATGCCGTCCGCAGGCGCGTCGGCCTGCGCCTCGATAGGGCCTGCGTCACCATGCAGAACCAGGGGGCCGGAAGCAGGATTCATGCGGACGATATCCTCTTGGCCAAACACACGGTGCCGCTCTTATGCAACCGCATCCGGCGGCACCAGCAGGCGCTCGACGATCCTGCCGTCCCGCAAATGGCTGTCGACGATTTCGTCGATGTCGGCCAGATCGGCATAGCGGTACCACACCCCTTCCGGGTAGACCACTGCCACTGGTCCGACATGGCAGCGGCCCAGACATCCGGCGCTGTTCACGCGCACTTGCCCCGCGCCGCTCAGCCCCAGCTCCTTGAGGCGTTGCTTGCAATGCGCGGCTGCGGCTTGTGCGCCGTGATTGCCACAACAATCGCGACCCGGCTCGCGCTGGTTGGTGCAGAAAAAGATGTGCCGGGCAAAGTACAGCGGCAGCAGCGAAAGGGACGTGTCGCCCCCGGATGGTTCTTGCGGGTTCATGGAATCATTGTAGGTGCGCTTCACTGACGCACACGCCGCAACAGGCCTGCCAGATACGCCAACAGATACAACAGCACGGCATAGGGCCAGAGCCAGCCGATCCATTGCGTGAGACCGTAAAAGCGGATGAAGCGCCCGGGCAGCCATTCCTCCAGCTCGAGGCCGAAATAGGCCGACACGGCCGCACCGTTGACCAGGAACAATTGCACCGCCAAAGCGACAATCACCAGCAGTTTGCACAGCCAGCGGGGCAGCGCCACGCTGGCTGCAATCAGCAGCCCTCCCGCCAGCAGGCCCGTTTGCACCGGATGCCACAGCCAGGCCCAGGCATATTGCGGCCCCAGCCCCAGGGTGTTGCCCAGCGCCGTGGCCAGTATGCCGGTGATGAACAATCCTCCTGCCACGATCGCCCGCTTGCGCCATGCAGGCATGATGCCGAAGGCCAGCAGACACGGTAGCCAGATTCCCAGCGCCACGACCAGGGCCACTTGCCACGTCAGCATCGTCTGGAATTCGATGCCGCGTATCGGCAACCATTCGGCAAATGGCGTACCCACCAGCCAACTCCACAGCCAGTTTTCCAGCCGTTCCTGTACCTGGCCAAGCCCGAACGGCACGGGCAGGGGATACAACAGGGCCCAGGGCCACAGCAGCAGCAGCACGAGGGCTTCCTGCGCATCGGGCACGAACCAGTGCTGGCGCATCCGGTTCCAGGCATCGAGCGCGCCAGCCTTGCCCGTGCCCCAGGCAAGCATAGCCCCCAGGGTGCCGCCCAGGGTGTTGAGCAGCCAGTCCACATTCGACGGAACCCGCTGAGGCAACCAGTTCTGCAGCGACTCGGCGGCAAATGACAGCAACGCGCAAAAGAGAATGCCCAGCGGCACGGCCACACGCGGCAGGAACCTGCCGCGATCGCGCAGCGCGGCCAGCGCCACCAGAAACCCCAGCGGCAGGTAGCCCAGCAGGTTGGCCGTGATGTCGAACCATGTCCAGTAGCGCGGCCAGGGATGCGACAGAAAGTCCCACCACGGCAGGCCATTGCTGCTCCAGGGTGCAAACGGATACAGCGAGGCATATACGATCAGGCCTGTATGGAACAGCACCAGCCCCCATGCAGCGCTGCGCCGTCGCTCTGGCGGCTGCGCAGGCCCGATTGCCGGCGTGCGTCTGTCGCCCGTGCGGTGATTCTGTGCCCTGCCCACGGCCCTTATCCTTGCGAAACACGCGCCGGTGATACGCTGGTACGCCCCATCAGTGACAGCAAACTGGCCCGGCAGACAAACAGCGGAGCAGTAATGCGGCGCACGGCAGACATGACGACGGACAAACAGGCCATCATGCGCTGGCAGGTGATTGGCCGGAAGATCTTTGTTGCGGCCGACAGCTGCGATGATGGGCCTGGGCTTCCTGCGCAGCGCCGCAGCAAGCCTGCTGCCGCATTTCACGCTCCTTCTCAACCAGCGTCTGGGCATAGTGCGTGAAAGCCTCCACCGCAGCGGCTATGGTGTCCGCGCGATGTAGCAGATCCGGTGCCAGGGTCTGAACCAGATCCTGGGCCAGGATCAGGTAAATGGGAATGCCCATGATGGCAAACACCAGGCGCTGGATGCCGGCATCCGGGCAGGTCAGGCCGAGATGGCGCGTCACCAGCGCCTGTAAAGCCCGGTGCAGAGGGGTGATGCGGTTTTCGATTTCCTTTTGCCACAGGCCCGTGGGTTCGAGCATTTCGCGCATGTGCAGGCGCAGGCACTGCTGCATCTGCGCACCCTGTCCGAAGGGTGCCAGGATGTAGCTGAAATATGTTTGCAGCGCTTCATGCAGGGGCATGTCCGGTGCCTGCAGCGCGGCAATGGCGCCCTCGGCGTCATAGGCAGCAAAGGGCTCGTAGAAGGCGCTGCGATAAAGCCCTTCCTTGTCGCCAAAGTAATAGCTGATGGCCGATATGTTCACACCGGCGGCCTGGGCGATGGTACGGGTGGACGTGCGGGCAAAGCCCTGTTCGGCAAACAGGCGCACCGCCTCTCCCAGGAGGCGTTCACGCGCCTTCAATCCGTCGTCGCGCCCCGGCCGGGTCTTTTCCGACAGGGCGGCAGAAAGAACCATTTTGGCCTGTTTCATTCTTCGTATTACAGCACAAACGCAATCGAGCGATTGATTTTTCTGGCGCAACCGGCCGCTTGCATGACCGTTGCGTTTTAGCAGTCAGGAAGGTTGCCCCGCGACCTCCATGCGGCAGCTCAGATGCTCTTTTTTTACGTGGTCGACAACGCGCGAGCAGTTATTGCCGCGCCGTGCGCACATTGGGCGGAATAGGCCCCGGATGGTTGGTGCGCAGCGGATTGATGTCGAGCCCGCCGCGACGGGTGTAACGCGCGTACACCGTGAGCCGCGAAGGATGGCAGCGGCGCAGGATATCCATGAACATGCGTTCCACGCAGTGTTCGTGGAAACCGTTGTGGTTGCGCAGGCTCACGATGTAGCGCAGCAACCCTTCCTGGTCGATGGGCGCGCCGCTGTAGCTGATTTGGATATCGCCCCAGTCGGGTTGTTGCGTGACCGGGCAGTTGCTGCGCAGCAGATGGCTGGTCAGCGTTTCGGTCACTGCGCCTTCTGCCGCGTTGGCACGCAACCATTGCGGCGCTGGCTCGTACTCGGTGCATTCCACGTCCAACCGGTCCAAGCTCAGCCCTTCGAGTTCCTGTACCGTTTGCGCGGCGAACTGCTCAGGCAGCACTAGGCGCACACCCACCGTGGGCGGCGCTCCGCGCGCCGTCTGCTGCGATTCGGGGACTACAGGCTGCCACACCGCCGCGCCCACATCCGCTGCAATGCGCGCGCGCACGGCGTCCGCACTGGTAAAGCGGCTGTTGCTGAAACTGTTGAGATACAGCTTGAACGATTTGCTCTCGACGATGCACGGCGTTTCGCAGGGCACCGTTACCTGCACCAGCGCCACTTGCGGCTTGCCGCGCGGATTGAGCCAGCTCAGCTCATAACCGGTCCACAGATCCACGCCGGTAAAAGGCAACGCGCCGCCAGCGGCCATGCCCAATTCGCCGCGCTGGGGCTGGCGCGCGATCGGAAACAGCACCTGCGGCGCGTACTGGTCGGGATAGGCCGTGGCCTTGCCCAGTTGCGATTGCTCGGGCGTTCGCGCCGGACTTTCGTTTGTCACAGTATTCATTCCCGGTTCCTGCGCCGAAACACCAGCCGGTCGGGACCGGAGACTTCCGGCGTCCAGGCATAGCCGGCGCTGGCAAAGGCAGTGAGGCCCCCGACCGAACAGACCTTGTTTTCGATGGCATGGCGCATCATCAGGCCGCGCGCACGTTTGGCAAAGAAGGAGATGACTTTGTACGCTCCGTCTTTGAAATCCTCGAATACGCATTCCACCACGCGAGCCTTGAGCACGCCGCGGTCGATGGACTTGAAATACTCCTGCGACGCCAGGTTCACCAATACAGGCTCGCCGTCCTGTTCCTGCAGGCGCGCGTTCAGGTACTGGGCAATCGTGTCACGCCAGAACTGGTAGAGATTGTTGCCGCGTGCATTGGCCAGCGCCGTGCCCATTTCAAGCCGGTAGGGCTGCATCAGATCCAGCGGCCGCAACACGCCATACAGGCCGCTCAGGATGCACAGGTGCTGCTGCGTCCAGTCCAGCTGTTCCGCGGTCAGCGTGCGGGCATCCAGACCATCGTACACATCGCCATTGAACGCCAGCACCGCCTGCCGGGCATTGGCTGGCGTGGCCTTCTTGCTCCAGACCGCATAACGCGCGACATTGAGCACCGCCAACTTGTCGCTGATGCCCATGAGCGCGGCAATCTGCTGTGGGGATTGTTCCCGGAGGATGGCGATCAATTCCGCCGAATCCCGCGAGAACAGGGGGGTACTGTGCGCGACCGGCGCAAGCGGGGTTTCGTAATCCAGCAACTTGGCTGGAGACAGGACAAAAAGCATGGCAATAGGACACGGAATTCGACAGTCTTGCGCCGATTATGCCGATTCAGGGGCCGATTGGTTTCGGATGGCTGGCTTTATCCTTTTGCCTGCCCGGTTTGTATCGCAGCCAGTCACGCACCCTACGCTGAAGGGCCTCTCCTGTTTTTTCTACGCCACACCCTTCTATTTTTATATGAGAATGATTCTTATTCTTATTTAAAATCACATGTGTCTGTATCCACATCCATTTACAAGCAGCGCAGGCCACGCGGGACAAGCCATGGCGCCCCCTATCTGGTTGTGTGCAGATGCCAAACAATTCCCACTTCTTGGATATTTATCATGATAAAACATTCCGTGATCGCCATCACCACCCTGATGGCCGTTGGTTCCGCCTGCGCCGAATCCTCGGTTTCTCTGTATGGCGAGATCGACACCGGCTACCAGTTCGGCAAAGAACTTCTCCGTATCGATCCCAACGGCGGGCCATCCATCCGCACCAAAACACAAAATGCCGGACTCGTCAGCGGCGTGCTTTCCAGTTCCCGTTGGGGCCTGCAAGGTGAAGAAGAGTTGGGCAACGGTCTGTCGGCCGTTTTCAATGTGGAAGCAGGCTTTGATTCTGCTTCCGGTGCCTTCGAGAATGGTTTCAGTCGCCGCGCGGTTGTAGGCGTCAAGGGAGACTTTGGCTCCGTAGTCGCCGGTCTGGACCGCACACCGCTGGATAACTGGGGGTTTGACGTAGACGGCGACACAAAGGGCGACGTGGCCTATGCGGAAACCTATTCGGGTGTTTTCTATTCCGGAGAATTCTCGGGAGTCGGCATCAACGCGATGCTGGGCCACAACCGCACCAAGACCAGTGGCGGCATCGGCATCGATACCCGTGAAACAGGTTATGGCCTGGGAGTGAGCTACAGCAATGACGCATTCTCTGTGGGCGCTGCGCTGCAGCAATTCCGCAATCGCGATGGGGGCAGCACCCACACCCGCACCGAATACGGTGTGGGCGCGAGTTACGACTTCGGCCCCGCCAAACTGTTCAGCCACTATCTGTCGAGCAAGCATGCCGCATCCGGCGGTGCCTATTCCAAATGGGAGCATGCCAATATCGGGGTGAGCGTGCCGGTGGGTGATTCGCTGACGCTGATGGCCGAATACGGCCGCAACCGCGTCACTGCCCATAACGACATGGACCGCCTCGGCGACATCTACGGACCCGCAGTCGAAAGCCTGGGCTTGGGAGCCGGCTACCGTTTCAAAGGGCATGGCAACAACTTCATGGCTGGCGCCAATTACGCCCTGAGCAAGCGCACGGAGCTCTACGCCCGCGCCGGCCGCAACAACAGCCTCAAGGCCCGCGTCTACGACGACACCCCTTCCAGCGGCTATCTGGGCACATTCAACGGTCACACCCGCTATGTCCAGCTTGGCATCCGCCACACATTCTGATTCTGTTTGCACCCGATCCTTGCGCCATCAAGGATTTTTCTTCCAGGTTATTTGACCGCCCTTGCCGGGCGGTTTTTTTCTGCACGGCTGACCCTTCACCCACTCTACCGCGTAACAGTCCGCCTGCATCTGAATCAGGCCGGCTGCCCATCAACAAACGCCATGAGCGAACCGGGCGCCAATGCCGTCCACTGTTCGTTGCGTGTCAATGGCTGGGTGGCGATCACCGCCACCCGATCCTGTGGAGTGGTGTGTTCGGTGAAATCGACCTGCAGGTCTTCGTCGCTCAAATGCGCAGTCGCAAACGGTGCCTGCCGCACGATGTGATGCAGCTGGGTGCTTGCATGTGCCCACAGCGCCACGCCATTGGACAGCAGCATGTTGAACGTGCCATGCCGTGCAATGGATGGCACAAATTCGCGCAACGTCCGGGTCAGTTCGGCCACAGATGGCATGGTGGCATGCGCCTTGGCCATTTCCTGCATCAGCCAGCAAAAGGCCTGCTCGCTGTCGGTGTCGCCCACCGGCCGGAAATGGCTGTGCAGCAAGGGATGGTAGTTTTCCAGATTGCCATTGTGCGCAAACACCCAGTAATGGCCCCAAAGTTCGCGCACGAACGGGTGACAATTCTGCAAGGCCACGACGCCCTGTGTAGCCTTGCGGATGTGCGCCACGACATTGCGGCTTTTGATCGGATAGCGTCGGATCAGATCGGCCACGGGCGATTCACTGGCGGCATTGTGGTCGATGAACAGGCGCAGGCCCTTGTCGGAAACCGTGGCCGATGCCTGCGCCGGATCTGCAGCTGTCCCCGCAGGCATGCCCTCAAAAAACGCAATGCCCCACCCATCGGTGTGATGATCGGTTACACCGGCGCGCTGGCTGAACCCCCGGAAGCTGAAAGTGATATCCGTGGGCGTATTGCCGTTCATTCCAAGAAGCTGACACATGGGAAAACCGTTTCTCGCACACTGGAACCAAAAAAATTGTGCTCACAGGACCGTGTATGGGCCTTACCGATGGCGCCCCATACAAATGCCATCAGACCGTCTTTTTTTGCGTCCTGACAATCTTTTTGGCACTTTGAATTGCAACGAATTCTAGGTCAGCCGGCCAGGATCGATTAGCTTTTGCTGTACGGCTTTTTCAACGGTGGATTGTTTTTTCAAAAATCAGATTTTTAAATTAGGAATAGTGAGTAGAGAGGGAACAGAATCTGTGGATAAGTCTGTTTTTCATTGACTGACAGCAGAGTTATGGCTTGCACAATCCTGTGTAGGAGGACTTTTGTAGCTGTGCAGTTTGCGAAAGAACCTGGTAATGAAAAAAATGGCTTGTGAATAACTGAGAAGTTGACAAAATCTTATGCACAGGGTTTCATACCTTGTAAAAAGCGTTGTTTTTACAAAATATTACATTTATACGGTACCAGACGGCAGATGCGGCAGGACTGCTTCTACTCTGGTTTTGAAACAGGGAACAACCTGACGGATGCATGTTCCTGAATGGGCTTTTAAAATTGCACCTTTCTTAAGCACCGGATTGACTGTGTCTGATTTTTCCTATAACTACCCGTGCCATTTCGACGTGATCGTGATTGGTGGCGGACATGCTGGAACCGAAGCGGCGTTGGCGGCGGCGCGCATGGGGGCGCATACCTTGCTGTTGACGCACAATCTGGAAACACTGGGGCAGATGAGCTGCAATCCAAGCATTGGCGGTATTGGCAAGAGCCATCTCATGAAAGAGGTGGACGCCATGGATGGCGCCATGGCACTGGCCGTGGACGAAGCCGGCATCCAGTTTCGCGTCCTCAACAGCAGCAAGGGACCCGCCGTGCGTGCTACCCGCGCCCAGGCCGATCGCGTGCTGTACAAGGCAGCCATTCGCCGCCGGCTGGAAAACCAGCCCAATCTGTGGCTGTTCCAGCAGGCGGTGGACGACCTGGTGGTGCAGGCCGACCGGGTGACCGGGGCCATTACCCAAAGCGGCATCCATTTTTCGGGACATGCCGTGGTGCTCACAGCCGGCACGTTCCTGGATGGCCGCATTCACATCGGCCTGCAGAATTTTCCGGCTGGCCGTGCGGGCGATCCGCCAGCGGCCAGGCTGTCGGCGCGGTTGAAGGAATTGCAGCTGCCGCAGGGACGCCTAAAAACCAGCACGCCGCCGCGCATCGATGGCCGCACCATCGATTTTTCGCGCTGTGAAGAACAGCCGGGCGATGGTGTGGGTGACCGCATCGATGCGAATGACCTGCCGGGCACCAGCCATTTCTGGCAGGGTAAGGTACATGCCGCCAGACCGGATGCGCCCGTGGCCAGTTTCATGGGCAGCGCCCGCATGCACCCGGCGCAACTGCCGTGCTGGATCACGCATACCAACGCCCATACGCATGAACTGGTTCGCAGTGGGCTGGAACGCAACCCCATGTTTGGCGATGCGGTCGAAGGCGTAGGACCGCGCTACTGCCCAAGCATTGAAGACAAGGTCATGCGTTTTGCCGGCAAGGACAGTCACCAGGTATTTCTCGAGCCTGAAGGACTGACCACGCCTGAGTTTTATGTCAACGGCATCACCACCAGTCTACCGTTTGATACCCAGGTGGAAATGGTGCATTCCATGGCTGGTCTGGAAAATGCCCACATCATGCGGCCCGGTTACGGCATTGAATATGATTACTTCGATCCGCGCGGTCTCAAGAGCAGTTTTGAAACCCGGCAGATTGGCGGCCTGTTTTTTGCTGGGCAGATCAATGGCACCACGGGTTACGAAGAAGCGGCGGCGCAGGGACTGTTTGCCGGGTTGCATGCCGCACTGCATGCGCGCACCCAGGGCAGTGCCCAATCGGCTGCCATTGCGCCGCAGTGGACGCAATCCGTCTGGCTGCCGCGCCGGGACGAAGCATATCTGGGTGTGCTGGTGGACGACCTGATTACCAAGGGCGTGACCGAGCCGTACCGCATGTTTACCAGCCGTGCCGAATTCCGGCTGCAGTTGCGCGGAGACAATGCCGACATGCGTCTTACCGAAACCGGGCGCAAGCTGGGGCTGGTAGGGGATGCCCGTTGGGAAACGTTTTGCCGCAAACGCGATGCTGTTTCACGTGAAACAGAAAGACTCAGGTCCACCTGGGTCAACCCACGCAACTTGCCAACAGCGGAAAGCGAGCGTGTTTTGGGCAAGGAAATCGAGCGGGAATACAACCTGTTCGATCTGTTGCGGCGCCCGGAAACGGACTATGAAGAATTGATGAGTCTGGATGGTGGCAAGTATGTCAGCGCGGATGTTTCACGTGAAACACTCGGCGACTTGCATGATCCGGTCGTGGAACAGATAGAAATTGCTGCCAAGTATGCCGGGTACATCGACCGCCAGCGCGAAGAAGTGCAGCGGGCGGCCAATTATGAAAACCTGCGGTTGCCAGCTGATCTGGATTACATGCAGATCGTTGCACTGTCGTTTGAGGTGCGTCAGAAGCTGCAACAGCACCGGCCCGAAACGCTGGGGCAGGCCAGCCGTATTTCAGGGGTTACGCCAGCGGCCATCTCGCTGCTGCTGATCCACCTGAAAAAAGACGGTGGCAAAGGGCTGGCTGCGGAGGCGCGCCAGAACCGGACGGCTGTATGAGTCTCCATCCGCTGCAGGAGTCTTTGCGCGCAGGCATGCATGCATTGGGGATGTCCGTCGACGAGGGGCAGCTTCGCCAGTTGCTGGCCTATCTGGATCTGCTGGCCCAATGGAACAAGGTCTTCAACCTTACGGCAGTGCGCAATCCGCAAGACATGCTCACCCACCATCTGCTCGATAGTCTTTCGGTGGTGACGCCGCTGCGACGGCATACACAGGGCAGTGCGGTGAAATTGCTGGATGTGGGCAGCGGCGGCGGCCTGCCGGGAGTGGCCATTGCCATTTGCTGCCCGGAAATAGACGTGACCTGTGTCGATGCCGTAGCCAAGAAAACCGCTTTCATTCAGCAAGTGTCCGGTGCGCTGGCATTGCCCAACCTTCATGCACGCCACGCCCGCGTGGAGACCATCAGCCAGCCGCACGACGTCATTGTTTCGCGTGCGTTTGCGGCGCTGCCCGACTTTACGGCATGGTCTGCTGGCGCGTTGGCGCCGGACGGCGTCTGGCTGGCCATGAAAGGCAAGCATCCAAACGATGAACTGGCAGCGCTCCCTGAAAATGTGAACGTGTTTCACGTGGAACAACTGCAGGTGCCGGGTCTGGGCGCCGAACGCTGCCTGGTGTGGATGCGCCAGCGCAAAACTGCAGCGATATAAAGGTGTGCGTGCGGTGAGGTGCAGACTTGACGCAATGCGGCAAGCAAGATAGATATCCAACAGGCTAGCTACTGCGTATCAACCTTCATTAGTTGATCGCGGCAAGGCTTCACTCAAGCGTGGGCAGCATTGAAAAAGAAGAATGCTTTCGGCATGACACTCTCAGGCCATTTTCTTCTGGACAATCTGTGTCATAAAAGGTTGTCCGATTCACACTGGCATTTCGTACGAATCAAAACGAGGACAAACATGACCCTTGACTACCACTGGCTTTACGACACTGTACGCAAGCGTTTTGAATCGGATGAAGCGATGGAGGCTTTTCTGCCCAAGGCGCTGGCTCCTGAGGAGCTAAAGCAGAAGGGCGATGATCGCTATCTTTCCGCCATGAGTCAGCGGGTATTTCAGGCGGGCATGCAGCACTCGGTGGTCGATGCCAAGTGGCCGGCCTTTGAAGAAGCTTTCTCGGGCTTTGTGCCCGAGGAAATGGCGCTGCTCAGTGCGGAGCAAATCGAAGGCCATATGAAAAATGGCCGGATCATCCGTGATCGCACCAAACTGCAAACCATTCCAAAAAATGCCCAATTCATTCTGGATATCCGCCGGGAGCAAGGTGGTAGTTTTGGTGCGTTCATTGCCAACTGGCCAGGCTCCGACATCATTGGCTTATGGCGGTTGCTGGGCAAACGTGGCGCTCGCCTGGGCGGACGCTCGGCCCCCGGATTCTTGCGTTTGGCGGGAAAGGATACCTTTTTATTGACCAGTGATGTGGTTGCGCGCCTGATGGCCGCAGGCATTATTGATCACGAACCTACCAGCCAGCGCGACATGCAAATCGTACAGGATACCTTCAATGCATTGCAGCAAGGCTCGGGAAGGCAGTTGTGCCAGCTGTCGGCCATGCTGTCGTTGAGTATCAATCCGAGGTTTTAGTGAGAAACTTAAGCCAGCGAAAGCTACACCACGCCATGCGGAACTTGATCCCAAATTTCTTGCCGATTTGCAGCGCAAGATGCCTCGGCCATGACGGAAATACCCCTCACCCTTCGCATAACCGGCGCGAGACCGGTTTTGCAGAAATATTTCTGTGATGACGCGGTAGCGGTTCTCAGCAGGCGTGGTGAATTCGGCCTAGTATCCAGGAGACTAGAAATAAGGACGCAGCACGCCGTGAATTTCCGGTGATGCGCGCCAAATTCCGGGAAAGGGAAGTGCAATGGGGGCGACGCTGAAAAGGGTTTATGAGCCGGCAAGCAGTGCGGATGGCAAGCGGATCCTGGTCGATCGCCTTTGGCCACGCGGGCTGTCGAAAGACAAGGCAAAAGTCGATCATTGGTTCAAGGAGGTGGCGCCTTCTCCCGCGTTGTGCCAATGGTTTGGGCACGATCCCGAAAAATGGGCCGAGTTTCAAAAGCGCTACCGGGCCGAACTCAAGAACAACCCCGCCTTGGACGAGCTGCGCACGCTGTCCGCTCAAGGAAACGTCACGTTGCTGTATGCCTCCAGGGACCAGGAACACAACGAGGCGGTGGTGCTCCAGAAAATATTGAATGCGGCGGCTTAGTCTGCTCTGCCTGCTGATGTTGCCAGGTTGCTTCCTGGCACTGTGGGCTTGATCGTGCTGGCCATGCACGCCACTACACCATTTGTTGACCTCTTCTAGCCGAAGTCAAGGCGTGTATCTTGCTTGTGTGTCGCCCGGCTTCTACACTTGCTGGCAGGATTGGCAGAGCAGTTTGGTGGGAAAAGACGAAATGACATTGCCCAAGCTGATAGTCGAGATAACGGCCACCCTCGGTAACTTTCGATCGTCGTCCGACTCGCTGCGGGTGCTTCGTTCCGGTGGCAGTGCCTCACTTGACCGTTAGGCAAATAGGAAGTGAGTGTGCAAGCATGAAAAAAATGCAGATCGGCAAGGCGTTTACGTTGATGGAACCGGGACCGGTCGTCCTTGTGACGACACACGATGGCGAGAAGAACAACATCATGACCATCTCCTGGACCATGGTGGTGGACTTTACCCCGGTATTTGCCATAACCACCGGGCCCTGGAACCATTCATATGCCGCGCTCCAAAGGTCGAGGGAGTGCGTAATCTCGATTCCCGCTGTTGACCTCATTGATCAGGTCGTTGGTATTGGAACGTGTACAGGAACCGATACGGATAAGTTTAAAAAATTCGGACTGACGCCGCTAAAGGGAAAACATGTCAGGGCGCCCCTGATCAAGGAATGTCTGGCAAACATCGAATGTAGAGTTAAGGATATTGTCGAAAAGCACAATATCGTCGTTCTCGAGGGCGTCGCTGCTTACTTCGATAGTTCACGGGAAGAGAAACGAACCATACATGCAGTTGGTGATGGCACCTTCGTGGTGGATGGGCGTAAGATCGATAGAAAAAAAATGATGCGGTCCAAGATCCCGGCTGGAATCTAATAATTGGTCAATGGGTCCAAGGTACATTGCGTGCTTCGCACATGACCATCAAGCGCTACGTTTCACCGTGATTCGGCTGACCATTCGCTGCAGCCAACGGTCCGCTGCGTGACTTGTTGCTGAGACCAAACATTTGGCGTAACAGTCGTCGCCCAGTGACTTATCGCCTTCTTGCAGATCCCGTTCTCGTCACTCATTTCTATGTCGTGGTTTTTGTCGTGGGCGGGCGGACGTGCATGCTCATCGTCAATCTCGCCAATGCCGCCCGATTTTGCTGAATGCCCCTAGCGGTTGCAGGCTCCTTGCAGGCGTGATGCAATGAGCCTACTATCGGAAGCTGGCATGGGGGTCGGCTAATGTGCTGCAGATTGGTAGTGGAGCATGCCGGATTCCGGCATAGAAGGAGGGGTGTCATGGGGGTGATGCTGAAAAGGGTTTATGAGCCGGCGACCAGCGCGGATGGCAAGCGAATCCTGGTCGATCGCCTTTGGCCACGCGGGCTGTCGAAAGACAAGGCAAAAGTCGATCATTGGCTCAAGGAGGTGGCGCCTTCCACGGCGCTGCGCCAGTGGTTTGGGCACGATCCCGAAAAATGGGCCGAATTCCAAACACGCTACCGGGCCGAGCTCAAAAGCAACCCTACCTTGGACGAGCTGCGCACGCTGTCCGCCCAGGGAAACGTCACCTTGCTGTATGCCGCCAGGGACCAGGAACACAACGAGGCGGTGGTGCTCCAGAAAATACTGAATGCGGCAGCTTAGTCTGCCCTGCCTGCTGATGTTGCTGGGTCGTTCCTCGGCAGCGCAGGCTTGACTGTGTCGGCCATGCGCGCCATTGCACCTTCCGTTGCAACACTTCTGGCCGAAGTCAGGGCGTGCACCCTGTGTGCCCGGTACCTGCCGCATGGCCCGCGGCCTGTTCTGCAGTTTCATCCGTCGGCCAGGATACTGATTGCGGCCCAGGCGCCGGGCCGCAAGGTGCACGAGACGGGCATCGCGTTCAACGATGCCAGCGGCGACCGTTTGCGCGATTGGCTGGGCGTGAGCCGGGAACAGTTCTACAATCCGGAACTGTTTGCCATCGTGCCCATGGGCCTGTGCTATCCAGGCAAAGGCCTATCGGGCGATTTGCCGCCCCGGCCAGAATGTGCCCCCAAATGGCGTGTGCCGTTGCTGGATGCGCTCCAGCAGGTGCGTCTTACGCTCGTCATTGGTCAATATGCCATGGCCTACCACCTGCCCGAAGAGTGCGCGGGTGTGACGGCAGCCGTGCAAAACTGGCGCAAATACGGGCCGGCACTTGTGCCACTGCCGCACCCGAGCCCGACCAACAACCGCTGGTTTGCGCGCCATCCGTGGTTTAAGCAGGAACTGCTTCCGGCGCTGCGCGCACGGGTCAATGAGGTATTGCGCGACGAAGAATGAATGCTTGTTCGGGATATTTCCTGGAAAGCAGAGATCCGGATATTCTGAGTTAGCGGTTATCGTCTCAAACAAGCACAGTCAAGCGTATTGACTGCGTACAGTGTATGAATATAAATGCTTGTTGTTGACCGATTATTTATGATCCTGTCTTTTCCTCTCTTGGTAAGGCATTCACAGCCAGAAATAGAAAAATAGACTGATGGCTGGATTTATACTATATGGTTACAGAGATGGTTTGACGACGATCCATTCAGACAATGCACTCTTCCTGTACCAATTGCCCTAGAGGGAAGAAATGCTTTCTGGAAGGGAACCAGGAGACAGACCAATCATATTGAAGCAATAGCAGCACATTTTAAAAATGTGAGCGCTCACTCATGTTTTGTTGGTGTCAGAAGACTAGGGAGGTAGCCGATCTGATGGCTCTAGGCACACAGATATTAGAAGTATTTTGGTTGGCTATTGAATCTTGCCATGTGTCTCTATAATTTTCTTATTCTATATATTAGGCGCGGCCAACTGATTTTCATGTGTGAGGGCTTTCCTTATTTGGTTTGATGCCCTTGTTTGTCACAAAAAGCAGGCTATTATTTTTGTCTGTATGAACGTCAAATCGCAATGAAAGACGCCATTCATTGGACGCTAGAGAATGAGATATATCTTCTCAGAAGAAGATGAGATGTATCGTTAGCTGTTTTGGAAAATTGCCAATCCCCGATCAAGCTCAGTCCAGTATATGGCTGCAGGCTTGTTGAATGAAAAGGGTGTAGCAAGATTTTGAAAACAGCCTGCTTTTTGATTGAAAATACGCGGACAACATAAAGAAGCAGATCATGATCGATAACCAGACCAACGCGCAGGCCGCAACAACCATAAGGGACGAAACCAGCTCCGATGCAGGGGCGATCAGCAAGGTGACCGAAGCCGCCTTCAAGACGCTGAAGATCAGCAGGCACACCGAGCCGTTCATCATCGAGGCGCTACGGGCCGCCAAAGCGCTTGCCGTGTCGCTCGTGGCCGAAAGGAATGGGATGGTGATTGGCCATATCGCCTTTTCCCCGGTGGCCGTTTCGGACGGCACGCCCGGGTGGTATGGCCTTGGTCCGGTTTCCGTCCTGCCGGAGCATCAACGGCAGGGCGTCGGCAAGACGCTGATACGGGAAGGGCTGTCACGCCTGCAGGCCATGGGCGCCCAGGGCTGTTGCCTGGTGGGGCACCCAGGCTACTACAGGAAACTGGGGTTCTGCAATCCGACGGGCCTGGCCGTGAACGGGGTACCGGCTGAATTCTTTTTCGCGCGCACGTTCACCGGGTGCTATCCGCAGGGCACGGTCGCCTTTCACGATGCCTTTCAGGCAGAGGGATCATCCAGAACCGGATAACCGCGAAGCGGCCAAGTGCCTATCTGAGTGAGCCGGGGTGCAGGTGCGCTTTGGATGCCGGCTACGTGTTTCCCCCCAATGGGTGCGGGGCTGCGCCGGGAGAGAATCCGGTTAACTGCCGTTGCCAGCAGGGGATGTGCAAACATTGCACGGCCACGCGCTGAGAAATCTGAATGATGAACGACTATTGGTCCCGGATGATGCCCAAGGGGCAATGTCCACCCAGAAAACCCATCAGGAAAATCCTGTGGTCCGGGGTCGGGTCCTTCCTGGGTATTTTTCTGCTTGCCTGGCTGGCAGAAGCCGGAAAATCCGACGACAGGAACCGGTTGTTCCTGATCGCTTCGCTGGGCGCGTCGGCCGTGCTGATATATGGTGCGCCACTGGCCGACTTTTCCCAGCCCAGAAACCTGATTGGCGGGCATATGCTTTCCGCCATCATCGGCGTCACCACCAATCTGGTATGGCCGCACCACATGGCATGGGCCAGCGCGGTGGCGGTTTCCTCGGCCATTATCGCCATGCACTTCACCAGAACGCTGCATCCGCCGGGCGGCGCCACGGCGCTCATTGCCGTCATTGGCAATGAGTCGATCAAGAGCCTCGGCTATTGGTATGTGCTGAATCCGGTTCTGTTTGGGGCGATCCTGCTCCTGCTGATCGCCCTGGTCGTCAATAATCTCTCGGCAAACCCCAGAAGGCACTATCCGGTCTACTGGTTCTGAGCGGAGGCAGGGTGCGGCACCGGAAAAGACGGCACCCTAAAATCATGCGGGTATGCCAAACGGTTTTGAATGACGCACACATGACCCGCAAACTGCCCGAAGTGGCCATCGCCTACGATTTCGACGGAACCCTTTCTCCCGGCAACATGCAGGAGTACGACTTCATCCCCAAACTCGGGATGGCGCCAGCGCGCTTCTGGAGCAAGGCCAACGAACTGGCCCGGCAGTGCGATGGCGATCTGATTCTGGCCTACCTGAACCTGATGTTGAGCGAAGCCCGGGCCCGGGGGGTGCCTATCCGCCGTGACGACTTCGTGGCATACGGGAGCAAGGTAAGCCTGTTTCCTGGCGTGGAAACCTGGTTCGACCGCATCAACGCCTACGGCAAGCAACGGGGTCTGGCGGTGCGGCATTACATCGTCTCATCGGGATTGCGCGAAATGGTGCAGGGCAGCCTGGTTGGCAGACAATTCGCGCGGATCTTCGCATCGGCTTTTGCCTACGACGTGCACGGAGTGGCCTATGCACCGGCGCTGGCGCTGAACTACACCACCAAGACCCAGTATCTGTTTCGCATCAACAAGGGCACACTGGACGTGTGGGACAACCGCGTCATCAACGCCTATCAGCCGCAAGCCGAACGTCCGGTGCCGTTTGCGCGGATGATTTTTCTGGGCGATGGCGAAACCGATATCCCCTGCATGCGGCTGGTGAAGGACCAGGGCGGGCATTCGCTGGCGGTGTACCGCAAGAGCGCACGTGGCGCCAAGGCAGTAGCCGGGCAGTTGCTGCAAGAAGGGCGGGTGAACTTCATCGCGGCGGCCGACTATACGGACGGATCGGCGGTGGACCGGCAGGTCAAGGGCGTGCTCGACCGCATCGCGGCCGACGTGCACCTGGAACAGTTGCTGCGGCAAAACCAGCTGCGGCCCAAGCGCTGAAGCCAGCGCCGTTGCTTGCCCAAGACAGATTCGCATCCCATGCCGCCCATTCAATTCCTGTTCCTGTTTGCCGCCCTGGGTTGCGTGGTGGGCTTTGCCGCCGGCCTGCTGGGTATTGGCGGCGGCGGCATCGCCGTGCCTGCGCTCACGGCGCTGTTCATGGCCATGGGCCTACCACGGGGCGAGGTGGTGCACCTGGCACTGGGCACCTCCATGGCGGCCATGATCGTCACCGCCTTTTCGAGCATGCGCAGCCATTACCGCCGCGGCAACGTGATCGTGCCCGTTGTCCGGGCGCTGGCGCCGGGCATCGTCATCGGCACTTTCATTGCCACGTTTGTGGCCGGCCAACTCGGGTCGCGTGCACTGGCGCTGTTTTTTGCAGGGTTCATGGCTTTTGCATCGATGCAGATGCTGTGGGGCGTGGGCCGCAGACAGGGCACGCGGCCGCTGTTGTCAGCCGCCGCTCTGTTCGGCAGCGGGCTGGTGATCGGGGCCGTCTCGGCCCCGGTGTCGATCGGCGGGGGATCGCTCACCGTGCCGTTTCTGCACTGGCAGTCGGTCGACATCAAGAAGGCCATCGGCACGTCGAGCGCCGTGGGCTTTCCCATCGCCGTGGCGGGAACGCTGGGGTATGCCATCAATGGCATCCTGGCGGGACGCGGCGGCAGCCAGTTGGCGCTGACCGCCGGATTCGTGTACCTGCCGGCGGCCGTGCTGCTGGCCTGTGGGAGCTACTTCCTGGCGCCCGTCGGAGCGGCCGTGGCCCAGAAACTCGATGTGGCGCCGCTCAAGCGCATCTTCGGCCTGCTGCTGCTCGGCCTGAGCCTGAAAATGCTGTTCTCGGTGCTGTAGGCAGCCGCTCCCTGTTGGGGTTTGTGGAGCTTGTGCGCGGGATATTTCTGGTGGACACCTCTATATCCGTAGAAACCCGGGTGCCATTATCTGCAGGGCAGGGCCTAATAGAATACCCGACACATTCGATGGGATGCTCTGGCCGGCCGCTGCTGCGCCGAGCAGCAGCCCAAGGAAGCAGGCGCCACTCTTTCGCCCAGGCGGTACACGAGAAACACCATGTCCCAAGACGCTCCCAGCAAAACCACCACCCTCACCGTTCTGATGACGCCGGACATGGCCAATTTTTCGGGGCATGTGCACGGCGGCGCCATCCTGCGGCTGCTCGACCAGGTGGCCTATGTGTGTGCGGCGCGCTATTCCGGGCGCTACGTGGTCACCGTGTCGGTCGATCAGGTGACGTTCCGCGCCCCCGTGCACGTGGGTGAATTGGTCACGTTCAGGGCGTCGATCAATTTCACCGGGACCACCTCCATGGAAATCGGCGCGCGCGTGGAAGCGGAAAGCGTCCGCGAGCGCACCGTGCGCCACGTCATCACCTGTTATTTCACCATGGTAGCGGTGGATGAAGATGGCCGGCCGGTTGCGGTTACGCCCATGGAGGTGGAAACGGCCGACGAAAAACGGCGCTGGGCCGCCGCGCAACTGCGCCGCTCCTTCCGCAAGGAAATTGAGCGCCGCAGCCTGGAAATCCGCCAGCACCCGGAAGATCTGCTCGGCACAGACGCGCCCTGAAGGCTAGGCGTACACGCCAGCGCAAGGAATTTTTACAGGCGCTATGCCGGTTTCAACGTGCGGCCCCGCTCCCAGGCGGCTTGCTGCAATGCGCGTGGCAGTTCCTGCTCCAGCGCGGTCTCTTCGCGCTGGTTATGGTGTTCGAGCAGGTGGCGCAGCGCATGCGCGGCATCCAGCAGCTTCAACACCGCTTCGCGGCGTGTGCGCTCCCCACGCGGTGGGCGTGCCGCCAATGCGGCCACCCGCGCGGCATAGTCATCGGCCAGCAGCTCGATGCGCTCGTGCTCCAGCAGATACATCCGTGCCGGCCAGCGTGCATCTTTGGGCACATGTGGCAGCAGCAGATGGTTTTCGATGTCGATGTGCCGCGTCAACGCGCGGCGCCAGCGTTGTAGACGCTGCTGCGCGCGGGAGAAATCCGCCACCACCACGTCCAGCAGGTGCGCGTGCAACAGCGCGCCGATGCGACGGTGTTCGCGCTCGAAATAAGCGGTTGAAGCAGTATCCATGGCTGGAATCGTAGCCCTTTGTGCCAGGGGCGGCAGGAGAAAAGGGAAGAATCCTTTTTTATGTGCCGGCTACATTCAATGATCGGCAGTTACGGTACAGGCCGTGTGGCGTCACTCAAACCGTGTCGCCGACATGGAAGTGATGCAGCACGCGATGCAGCAATGGCGTCAGTACCAGCGCAGCGCACGCAATGAATACCAGTCCGGCATACAGGGCGAAGATGCCTGCGAAGAGCTTGCCGGCGGACGTGTTGAGCGTGCCGACCGGCCCCATGCCGCCAAGCAACATGGCTGAATTGAGAAAGGCATCCATCGCGGGCATTTGTTCTGTGGCCATGTAGCCAATCATGCCAATGCCAAGTGAGGCTACGACAAGAGCGGCCGCCATGGCTACATGCGTCGCGACGCGTCGAAAAAAGGCGGAACGGGTGAGCAGAGGTTGGTGTTTGGCTTCGTACATGGAGCGTTGATGGGAATGACCGGAACAGTCTAACGAAAGAAAGGGGCATCCCTGCCCGGAATGAACCGTGCCGTTGCGGGGGCGGCATCCGGGTGCCATGCCGGGCATCTCGCCAAAAACGGTAGCGGTGCAACCATCCCGCATCCGTGCCGGTCTGCGCGAACGGTCAGCGCCAACGGCCAGAAAGGATTGACGCGAACGACACCTGCGGGGGAAGCCCGCAGCGTCCCCCAAACCTACGCTGGCGAAGGCTTGAGGAGGGTGCTTTGAGAGGGGGTGTTCCACCTCACTGCAGCACCGTCCGCAGCAGGGGCCGGGCGCTTTACCCTGAATGTGTCCAGCGCGTGCCGGTGCCGCGGGCGATCTCGACCAGCGCGTTCAGGGCATCGGTGGCGGTGAAGATACCCAGCAGCCGGCCATCCTCGTCGTTGACGATCGCGCTGCCGACCTTCTGCCTGGCCATCGCGTGGGCCACTTCCACCAACGGCGTGGAAGCACTCACGGTCAGGAGCACGGTGGTCATGAGGTCGCTGGCGCTTACCAGCAGCTTTTCGGCGACCGTCAGGCCCGAAACCAGGCGCACGTCCCGCTCGCTGATCAGACCCACCACGGCGTTGCCGCGCATCACCGGCAGGTGACGGATGTCGTGGCGTTCCATCAGGCTCCGAATCTCGTCGATGGACATGTCCTCGCGGGCGGTGACCGGGTCGGGGGTGGTGAATTCATCCACCGGCACATCAATGGACAACATGGCAAACCTCCTGTGATGAGCTACGCGAAACGGACGGAACTGACCATGCAGCATCAGCGGAATTGTCAGCCGGCATTCATGCTTCTTGGCCGCTGGCAACCGAACCAACCTTCAAAAAATGGGTGTCCTGCCTTTCCACTCGGTGTAAAAGGGTGCGACTGCTAACACCGTCCCTATAACAATGATAGCTGTTAGTGTAAAGAGTAGATGCGTGGAAAAGCTAACGCGTAAAGTTTGATATGCGCGGCTTTTCGCACAGCGCTCACTGATCGGAGGGAGCGAGACAAGAGAGCGAGTTAGAAAACTATTTCGCACGAAGAAATAGAACCTTTTGGGTTGATCCCGGTGCCTGTCGCTCTTCAGTTATAAAGAGTTCTGTCTTGGCTCTCACAAGATCAGAGAGTTTTTTATATCCGTAGATTCTGGAGTCAAAATCAGGCTGCAATTTGGTTAGATAGCTGCCGAAAGTTCCTAGGTGTGCCCAACCTGCGTCGTCACTTGATTGCTCAAGAGCGGCTAGTACAAATTTTTTGGGAAATTCTTGTTTTACTTCTGTAGTTTCAGCAGGAGGCAGTGGTTGGGACACTTTTTGATCACTCTCTCCCTTTTGAGGCTGGGCAACAGGTTCAGTTGTGGTATTCGGGCGCAAAACTTCTGTAAATAGAAACTTATGGCAGGCATTACGGAAAGCCTCTGGTGTTTTCTTCTCGCCGAATCCAAGAACAGTGAGTCCTTCTTCGCGCAGACGCATGGCAAGGCCAGTGAAATCGCTGTCACTTGTAATCAGGCAAAAGCCATCAAATTTTCTCGTGTAGAGCAAATCCATCG
This sequence comes from Allobrachymonas sp., assembly GCA_039808005.1. GTDB lineage: Bacteria > Pseudomonadota > Gammaproteobacteria > Burkholderiales > Burkholderiaceae_C > Brachymonas. The sequence goes on from JBDHSG010000001.1 coordinate 153,817, forward strand.
CATCAATAATTAGCGTACTGTCCGTGGCGTTTTTACCTGTTGTATATGCAAATTGCTGGACAGGTTTAATAGCGTATTTTTGAAGAACCTTCTTCCAGGATGCGCTTGCAGGAGCGGTGAAATCACCGTATATGCGTTTTACAGTTGCCTCTCCGAACCGTGCAATCTCGGCAAGCAGTCCTTCAATGACGGCAGCTTGTGCATTGTCAGCATCAATGAGAACGGCCAAGCGAAGCGTTGGCTCTTCCGTTTCAATTTTGGCGACTGACCGCGGAGATGCCATTAAAACTCCAATTTTCTAGCTAGAGTTAAACGATCTGGATAGTATAAGTGGTAGCTCTTCAGCACACTGATACGCTCGACGTAGGCCTTAATCCGCCCTCATTGAGAGGAAGTTTGCGTAACTCAACGCCATAGCGTGAGCTAATACGCGGATGACCATTAACGCACTTCAGGACTGTTTACCCGCCGCGCTCTCGGCGGCTTTTTTGGCAAATTCGGCCCGCAGAGCCTTGAGTTTTTCGCGCGGGTCTTCTTTGGTGGTGGCTACATCCAGCGCCATTTCCTGGATGAAGCGGCTGGGCTGGGCGGCCACCATGTCGCGGCCTTTCTTGCGCTTGCGCGGCCAGCTCACCATCAGTGTGCGTTGCGCCCGGGTGATGCCCACGTACATCAGCCGGCGCTCTTCCTGAATGCGCAGGGCCAGTCCGTCGGTAGCGGCGCCGTTTTTGGCGGTACCTTTCTCCTCTTCTACCTTGAAGGGCAGCAGCCCTTCCACTACGCCCACCAGCAGCACGTGCGGCCATTCCAGCCCCTTGGCGGCGTGCAGGGTGGAGAGCGTGACCACGTTCTGATCTTCGCCGCGTTCGGAGATGGTGGAAAGCAGCGCCACGTTCTGCGCCACTTCCAGCACGCTTTTGGCGTCGTTCTGGATGGTGATGCCGGCGGTGTCGTCGATCGTGCCGCCGCAGCGGTTGCCCATCCAGTCGCAAAATTCCAGCACGTTGCTCCAGCGGCTGGCGGCGATTTTTTCGCTGTCCTCGTTGTCGTACAGGTATTTTTCAAACTGGATGTCGCGCAGCCATTCCTGCAAAAACGCCTTGGCGGCCTCGGCGCCGATGGTGGAGCGGGCGCGAAATTCCAGGTCGTTGAGGTAGCGGCCAAATGCGTGCAGGCCGTCCACCGCGCGCTTGGGCAGCGCGGTGGGCAGCAAGGGCGAAAACAGTGCCTCGAACAGGCTGATTTTGTACTGGTTGGCAAATGTGCCCAGTTGCGTGAGCGTGGTGTGGCCGATGCCGCGCTTTGGCGATGTGATGGCGCGCAAGAAGGCCGGGTCGTCGTCCTGGTTGGCCAGCAGACGGAACCAGGCACACAGGTCCTTGATTTCGGCGCGGTCGAAGAAACTCTGCCCGCCCGAGACCTTGTACGGGATCTGTGCCTTGCGCAGCGCGGTTTCCAGCAGGCGGCTCTGGTGGTTGGCGCGGTAGAGCACGGCAAAGTCCTTGAATTCCTTGTGCGGGCTGTTGGCGCGCAGGCTCTGGATGCGCGCAACCACGCGTTCGGCCTCATGTTCCTCGTTATCGGCATCGGCCACGCGTACCGGCTCGCCTTCTCCGAGCGCGCTCCACAGCTTCTTCGGAAACAGCTTGGGGTTGGGGCCGATCACGTTGTTGGCGGCTTGCAGAATCGCGGCAGTGGAGCGGTAGTTCTGCTCCAGCTTCACCACCTTGAGCTGTGGAAAATCCACCGGCAATTGCCGCAGGTTGTCGAGCGTGGCGCCGCGCCAGCCGTAGATGCTCTGGTCGTCGTCGCCCACGGCGGTGAAGCGCGCGTCGGTCTTGCCGGGGTGGCCCACCAGCAGCTTGAGCAGTTCGTACTGCGTGGCGTTGGTGTCCTGGTATTCATCCACCAGCACATAGGCCAGCGCCTGCTGCCATTTGGCGCGCACGTCGGCGTGGTCTTGCAGGAGTTTCAGCGGCAGGCCGATCAGGTCGTCAAAGTCCACGCTCTGGTAGGCCAGCAGCCGCTCTTCGTAGCGTTGCATCACCATGGCGGCGCTGCGGTGGCCGTCGTCGCCCGTGGTGTGTGTCAGTGCCGCATCCGCGTTCAGGCCCTGGTTCTTCCACAGGCTGATCTGCCACTGCCATTGCCGCGCCACGGCGGCGTCGGTGGTGCTACCGCAATCTTTGAGCAGGCTCAGCACGTCATCGCTGTCAAGGATACTGAAATTGGGCTTGAGGTTGAGCGCTTCGCCATCCTCGCGCAGCATGCGTACGCCCAGCGCGTGGAAGGTGCAGATGATCACCTCTTTGGCGGCCTTGCCGATCAGCCCTTTGGCGCGCTCGCGCATTTCGGCGGCAGCCTTGTTGGTGAAGGTGATGGCGGCGATGCGGCTGGGTGCGCAGCCGGCCTGGATCACACGTGCGATCTTGTGCGTGATGACCCGCGTCTTGCCCGAACCGGCCCCGGCCAGCACCAGGCACGGGCCGTGCAGGTGGTTGACAGCTTCTTGCTGGGAGACATTCAAACCGGCGGACATGGGCAGGAAAGATTCGGAAAAAAAGGGCCAATGATACAGGCGGGTTGCAAGAGATACGCCTGCATGTGGAGGAAAGAAAAGTGGAGAGAACCAGTACGTGCGGTGACGGCTGTTACCGTTCGAAAAACCTGTACCGGCACGCCCTAATTGAGGGCTAAGTCTATGGTGGCATCATGCAGACGTTGGCAGCAATTCCTGCTGTGACACACAACCACTAGAGGAGATTCACGATGAATGCCAAACGACATTTTGCCGCCGTAATGGTCGCCGCCGGACTCGCCACTGCAGGGGGCTTGGCCTGGGCCCAACCGGCTCCCGGCGGCGCTGCGGCCCAGCCCGCACCAGCCGCGCAGCCTCAGGGGCGCATCTCCCTGCAACAGGCGATTGCCGTGGCCGAGAAACACCATCCCGGCGGCACCGCCACCAAAGCCGAACTCGACACCGAATGGGGCCAGGCCGTGTATGAAGTCGAAGTGCGCATGCCCAACCGGCAAGAGTACGATGTGAAGATCGATGCCGGCAGCGGCAAGGTGCTTTCCAGCCGGCTGGACCGCGAGGACTGATCCATCGACCCGGCAGGCCTGTACGTGCCATGCGGCCACGTGCCGATGCGCCGTGCAGGCCGCGAGACAATAGCCTGTCTGCGGTTACCGGCCTCAAGCGTTCATACCCTGCAATGCGTGTACTCCTGATCGAAGACGATCCCATGATTGGGGCGGCGGCACAGGCTGCGCTCAAGGACGCATCGTGTGCGGCCGACTGGGTGAAAACCGGCACCGAAGGTCTGACTGTGCTGGCCGCGCAGCGGTACGACCTGGTGCTGCTGGATCTGGGACTGCCGGGCAAGGATGGCCTGGACGTGTTGCGCACCTTGCGCGTCAAGAGCGACCCGGTGCCGGTGCTGATCACCACCGCGCGCGACGGCGTGGACGACCGCATTGCCGGGCTGGACGCCGGTGCCGATGATTACGTCATCAAGCCCTTTGACATGAACGAGCTGCTGGCCCGCATGCGCGCGGTGCTGCGCCGCAAGGGCGGCACGGGTGCGCCGGCGCTCGACAATGGCCTGCTGCGGCTGGACCCCGCCTCGCACGAAGCGCGGCGGCAGGGGGGCGAATCGGTGCTGCTGTCGAACCGCGAATTTGCCTTGCTGCATGCACTGATGCTGCGGCCCGGCGCCATTCTGTCGCGCGCCGAACTGGAAGACCGCGTGTACGGCTGGGGCGAGGAGGTGGAAAGCAATGCCATTGAATACCTGATTCATGCGCTGCGCAAGAAGCTGGGAAGCGATGCCATCAAGAACATACGGGGGGCCGGATGGATGGTGCCAAGGGGCCGGTAGGCCATTCGCTGCGCCTGCGGCTGGCACTGTGGCTGTCGGCATCGATTGTGGTGGTGGCAGCGGTGGCGGGCGCCTATGCGTTCTGGCAGGCATTTGACGAAGCACACGAACTGCAGGACGACCTGCTGCGGCAGGTGGCCGTGCTGGTCAGCCGATCGGGCGGCGCACAGTGGCGCAGTCCCGCGGGGCAGGCGCCGTCCAGCGCTGCAGACCAGGACGGCGAGGATGATGCATTCGATATCGACGACGAATCGCAGGTGATGGTGCAGCCCCTGGGACAACCAGGTGCAGAAGGCGGGCCGCATCTGCGCGGCGACCTGACAGACGGCCTGCAGACAGTGGTGCAGGACGATACCGGCTACCGCGTGCTGGTGCACCGCCTGCCCGGCGGCGAGCGCTTTGCCGTGATGCAGGAAACCAGCCTGCGCGATGAAATCGCCATCAACGGTGCCATTCGCACGGTGCTGCCCCTGTTGCTGCTGGTGCCCTTGCTGGTGGCGATGACCGTGTTGCTGGTGCAGCGCATGCTGCGGCCGGTGGCCGCGCTGGCGCGCGAGGTCGACGCCCGCAGCGACACCGATCTGCATGCCGTGCCGCAGCGGGCACTGCCGTCTGAAATCATGCCTTTCGTGCACGCCATCAACCGGCTGCTGGCGCGGGTGGAGCAGGCCATGGCCGCGCAACGGCGTTTTGTGGCCGATGCCGCGCACGAACTGCGCTCGCCCATGACGGCGCTGTCGCTGCAGGCGCAGCGCCTGTCGGGCAGCGACATGTCTGGCGATGCGCAGGAACGCTTGCATGCGCTGCAGCAGGGCATCGAACGCAACCGGCATCTGCTCGACCAACTACTTGCCATGGCGCGGGCGCAAGAGCCTTCGGCGCACGAGGCCGGGCCGGTCGCACTACAAGACGTTTTCCGGCGCGTGCTCGAAGACCTGGTGCCGCTGGCCGAAGCGCGGCAGATCGACATCGGCATGGCCGAAGGCCCCGATGTGCGGCTGCGCATGCATGCCGTGGATGTGACGACGGTAGTGAAGAATCTGGTCGACAACGCCATCCGCTATGCCCCTGAAGGCGGGCAGGTGGATCTGTCGGCGTGCGTGAAGGGTGGCAGCGTCCTCATCGAGATAGAAGACAACGGCCCGGGCATACCGGCCAGTGAACGCGTCCGCGTACTCGATGCCTTTTACCGCGTGGCTGGCAGTGGGCAAGCGGGATCGGGGCTGGGGCTGTCGATCGCCAAGGCCATTGTCGACCGCTGGGGCGGGCAGATCGAACTGCATGATGCTGTGCACTTTGCCACGGGCCTGCTGGTGAGAGTCCGACTGCCGGCGCGGCTGGTGCAGTGAGGGGAGCAGGGCCCCGCCTGGCCTATACTTGAAGGGCTTGTCGGGGTGCCGCTGACGTTGAGTCGCGGCTGAGACCACATGGATGTGGAACCCGTTGAACCTGATCGGGGTCATCCCCGCGGAGGAAACAACGCAATTGCCAATGCAACGGGCGCTGCTGTGCAGCGCCTGCGGCCAGGGCTTTCGGCAGGCATTTTCATCTGCACGGAGACACCCTTGGCCCCCCTCACGCACCGCGGCGCAGCCGCCCATGACCATCCCCCGTCCCACGCACCCAGCGGCAGCCCCCATCGCTGGAAGGTGCTGTGGGCGACCTTTCTGGCCTACTTTTTCGACAGCTTCGACCTGACGGTGCTGGCCATCGTCATGCCGGTCATGTTGAAGGCGCTTGCACTCACCCTGCCGGAAGGCGGCCTGCTGGGCACGTCGACCATGCTGGGCGCGATGCTGGGAAGCGTCCTGTTCGGCCTGATTTCCGAAAACCGGGGCCGGCGCTTTGCATTGGTGCTGGCTCTGTGCTGGCTGGGGCTGGGCATGGCGGGCGCCTGGATCATCCACGGCTGGCTGCCGTGGATGGTGCTGCGCTTCATCACCGGCCTGGCGATTGGTGGCGTGTGGGGACCGTGCGCAGCGCTCATTGCCGACCACTGGGCGCCCGGCTTTCGTGGGCGTGCCGTGTCGTTCGTGCTCAGCAGTTTTGCGGTCGGGGCCATCGTCGCGGCGCTGCTGGGACGCTGGCTGTTGCCGCAGCACTGGCAGTGGCTGTTCGTGGTGGGGGCAGCGTCCATTGCAGGCGCGCCGCTGGTGTATCGTCTCATTCCGCCCGATGGCCGCAAGCCGATGCCGGCCAGAAACGCAACCGCAATAGTGCCCGCGGCTCCCTCCGCTGAGCGCATTGGCCCTGGGGCGATCTTTGGTGGCGGGCTGGTGCGCATCACGCTGCCGGCCATGCTCATCAGCGTGGTCAATCTGGCGGGTTATTGGGGTGCGGCGTTCTGGATTCCGACCTTTCTGACGCAGGAGCGCGGCTTGAGCGTGGAGGCCATGCTCGGTTTCACTTTCGTGATGTACACCGGCATGTTCTTCGGCTTTCAGTTCTTTGGCTGGCTGGCCGATCGTACGGGCCGTCGCCGCGCCATGCTGGCCGCGTTTGCTGCCTGTGCGGTATCGATTACCGTCTACATCGTGGTGCCCGATCCGGTGTTTTTATTCTGGTGGGGCGTCGTCGTGGGTTTTGCCTTGTGCGGTGCGGGCGGTATTCTGGGCGCGTACTATGCCGAACTGTTTCCTGCGCACTTGCGTGCCTACGCCGGCGGGTTTTGCTGGAACATGGGGCGTATCGGCGCCATGGTTGCGCCGTACACCATTGGCGTGATCGGCAAGACGCGCGGCCTGCAGGCGGGGCTGGCCGTTACCAGCATCATCTATCTGGTGGGCGTGGCCATGCTGTTCATGCTGCCCGAAACCTACCATTCGCAACCGGCGAAAGAAAAGGACGCGCCATGAACGATGCGCCGCTGTTGCCACCCGACGATCCGCTTGGGAAAAAGCTGCTGATCATGGGCGACGTGAACGTGGGCAAGACCACGTTGTGCCGCCAATGGCTGACGCGGCTTTGTGCCAGGGGATTGGGCACGCGTATCGTGGTGCTCGATCTGGCGGCGCATATTCCGCCAGCGATGGCACAGGCGCGTGGCCTGGCAGGTGTGGGAGGCTATTTGCCGCCGCCGCCAGACTGCGGCGTGCTTGACCTGCGCACGCATCTGTACGCGCCACGCTTGAGTTCGTCCACCGAAGCAGAGGCTAATGAAAAGGCCGCGCACAATGCCCGTGCCATTGATGCACTATTGGCGCAATTGCCGTCGCCCGGCAGCGGGCGTGACGTGCTGTTCGTCAATGACGTCACGCTCTATCTGCAGGCAGGGTATGCGGCCGATTTGCTCGTGCAGATAGGCCGTGCGGATTTCACTACCCTGCTGGTGAACGGCTACTGGGGCCAGCGCCTGGGCGAGAGCGCCCTGTCGCGCCGCGAGCGGACACAGGCACAGCGGCTGCGTGAATGGTTCATGCACCATGGCCAGGTGCTGGATCTGGGAGACGGAACCTGCGAAGCCGTGGAAAGCCAGCGGGTCGGTGCCGCGTCTTCGGTTTTAATGACCGGCACGTCCTGTGTCAATGACAAGACGCCGAAGCAGAAAAACGCGTCACCCCATCATCCTCTCGACAAACAATGATCAACGATACGACCATTGCAACCGGCAGTTCTTCCACCGAGCTGCCCGAAAAAGTCCAGAGCGCCAACATCTGGCGGCTTTCCATTGCCCAGGCGCTGGCTGGCGCGAATTCGGTGGTGGTGTATGCCACCGGCGCCATCGTCGGCAACAAGCTGGCCCCTTCGCCGATGCTGGCCACGCTGCCCATCTCCATCTTCGTGGTGGGCATGGCGGCATGCATCCTGCCCGTGGGTGCCATTGCCCAACGCCATGGCCGGCGTGCCGCCTTTCTGGCGGGTACCGGGGCCGGAGTGCTGGCGGGCCTGCTGGCGATGCTGGCCGTTGTGAAGGGCTGGTTCTGGCTGTTCTGTTTGGCGACCTTCTTTGGTGGCAGCTACGCGGCCGTGGTGCTGTCCTTCCGCTTCGCCGCGGCTGACGGTGTGGCGCCGCCGCGGCGTGCGCGTGCGCTGTCGCTCGTCATGGCCGGGGGTGTGGCCGCCGGGGTGGTCGGGCCGCAACTGGTGACGTGGACGATGCAGCTGTGGCCGGCGCACCTGTTCGCAGTGACCTACCTGGTGCAGGCGGCAGTCGCGGCGCTGTCCGCCATCATTCTGCTGGGGGTGCGCCTGCCAATGCCCACCGCGCAGGAAATTGCTGGCGGCCGGCCGCTGGCCGAGATCGCGCGCCAACCGCGCTTCGTCGCGGCCGTCATCTGCGGCGCTGTGTCGTACCTGCTGATGAACTTCCTGATGACCGCCGCGCCGCTGGCGATGCACCTTTCGGGGCATTCGCAGGAATCCGCCAACCTGGGCCTGCAGTGGCATGTCATAGCGATGTATGCGCCCAGCTTCTTCACGGGCAACCTGATCGCCCGCTTCGGTGCCGGGCGCGTGGCGACGGTGGGCCTGGCATTGATCGGCCTGTCTGCAGCCATTGGGCTGGGGGGCATCGACGTGACCCACTTCTGGTGGGCGCTGATCCTGCTCGGACTGGGCTGGAATTTCGGCTTTCTCGGCGCTTCCGCGCTGGTGCTGGAATGCCACCGGCCGGAGGAAAAAACGCGCGTGCAATCGGTCAACGATTTCGTCGTCTTTGGGGTCATGGCGGTCGGCTCTTTCCTGTCCGGCGGTCTGCTGTCCGCCTATGGCTGGCACACGGTGCTGTGGGCGTCTTTCGTGCCGCTCGTGCTGGCACTTGCCGCCCTGGTCGTGACGACGATGAGGAAACCGATCGGCTGCACGGAATAGGAAGGATCCAAAAGAGGCGCAGAAAAATGCACGAAACGCGCATCGTTTTATAGAGATGCGCTGCAACTCTGCGTCATCAGGGATGGGAAGGGAACCTAGGGATGCGGGCAGTTTATCCGTATCGCGCGCGGCACACGCTTGTCGTGTGTCGCGGGGCAGAACCGGGTTTTCGAAACACCTTAAAAGGCATATCGATAGCCCATGCCGAATTGTTTCTTATCGAATTTGTCGCCCTTGGCGTAGCTTGCTTCGAAATACAGGTTGTGCTGTTTCCGGATTTCCGCAGTCACGCCAATTCCGTTGTCCCACCATCCTTTGTTGAAGGCATACCGCTCGGTAGCGGCGCGGTTGTAGTGAATATCAACCTTTCCATCGAGTTCTCGGACATAGCCGGTCTTCAAATACACATGGAAAGGCGTATCACTGCTTTTCACGTTGTAGCCCATCAACATGCTGAATCTGAGCAGAGTGGATTTATAGGCGTCCATGTTGACACGCAGGCCATTGCTGGCCGTGATGCCGAGTTCGCCCTGGCGGCTGTGGGAGATCTGGGCTTGCGGCTCAAGGTAGAAGCCTTCGAGTGACTTTTGCAGGTAGAAGCGCTTGCCCGTCTCCAGGCTCATCCCCCAGCCACTGCTGCTGCCATTGCCGTGCACTGCCGCATCCTGGCTGTCGCGGACGTTGAATTTATTCTTCATCCGTACGTATTTGACCAGTCCATCTACATAAAAATCGTCTTCCGTACCGTAAGTGGCATAGATACCGACATGGTAATTGTCGGCACTGCTGGTGCCGTAGTGATGGTGCGGATTGGCCTTGGTATAACCGAGCATGCCGCCCAGGAAAAATTCACTGTCCCCGACATCGATTCTCCTGTCCACCCCCGCCTGGATTCCGTGGTAATCCATTTTGAAACCGGACAACAAACGGTCACTGAAGGAATTCAGGTGGCCCGAGAATGCCCTTATCCAAGCATCGCCTTGCCGGGTATGGCGCAGAGCGCCCATTCGCTGCAGCAAGGTCTGTGTATCCACATAGGTCATCAGGTAATTGACATTCAAGAAATTGGCCGAGACGTCGGCTGGATTGACGGGTTCGTCTCCTTCCGCCACCAGATACCAGTTCTGGCCGTCTTCCTGCGAAAGTTTGTATTTCAGGTGGCCGATATCGACCGCTTGCCCGTCCTTCAGCGTGAAGGATCCGTTTCCATCTGCGGTCTGCACGACTTTCAGCTCTTCGGTACCGTCGACGACCACGCCGCCTAGCCCCAACTCCGCGCTGGGGATATAGACGGAATGATTCCCGGCGGTGCTGTCGGTGATGTTGAGCAGGTCGCCGAGGTTGGCCGCGGTCGTGCCGATACCGGTGATATAGGGCCGGATGGTGAATTGGCCGCTTCCCGAAAGATTGGCGACATCGAGCTGCACACGGTCATTCTCATCGGTGACGCTGTAATTGCCCGCGCCGAGAATGACCTGGGCGTTGTCCTGCAGTGCCAGCGAATTGACGGCGGAGGCATGCATCGCACCCGATAGCGCCGATGTCACGCCGGATTGCGTGACGTTCCATTGCGTCTGCGCGCCGTTCATGGCGATGTTGAGCGCTCCCGTGCTGATGCTGGCGCCTTTCAGCGTGGCCTGGTCGTTCAACGCAAGATTGAGCTGCGCACCGTTGCTCGCTGCAAGGTCGCCGGTGATCGCAGTCGCATCGTACGCCTTGATGTCGATCTGCGCGTCGGATGGGTTGACTCCCTCTTCCGCCGCATCGACAGCGGTGTTGTTCGCTTCGAGAATGTATTTGCTCTGACCAGCGAGCCAGTCGCTTCTCGAAAGGACGGAATTTCCGCCCATGCGCAGCTGAACGACTCCTCCCTGATCGTTGAGCGACAGGTAGGCGCCATTGTCGGTGGAGTCCTTTATCTTGGAACGATCGGCGCGGATGGTGCCGTTGACCCGATAGACGTTCGCGCTGCCCAGGTTGTCGTCCGCGTCGAAGTCGGTGGATTTCACGCTGGCTTCGCGTCCGGCGAGGATGGCGTAGCTGTTGACCGGATTCACGCTGATATTGGCCGAGCCCTGCAATTCGATCGCGGCGCCGTTGGTGGCATATACGCCGTGGGAGCCGGATCCCCCTTTGCCGGCGGCATTGGTGATGACGGTCAGGTTATCGCCTAGGATGATGCTGCTCCGACGGGTATTACCGTAAACCCCGTAAGCGCCGGTGCCTTCCGTTTTGATGGTTGCACCGTTGTCGATGGTGATCTTGCTGGAGCCTTTGTTGGCGATGCTGCTGGTGGAAATCTCCTGCGTTCCCAGCCCGGCAAGCACGCCCCAGGAGTTGTTGCCCTTGGTGGTGATCTGTGCATTGCTGCCGACGTTGATGGTGTTGATGCCGCCGTTGGTGGAATTGTTCGCCCGCACCACATGCGCGCCTTCAGCAAGGGTGGAGAGGGAGCTTGCGGTGGTGGTGAGATTGGCGTTGTTGCCGATGTTGAGCGTGGCGGAGCTTTCCTTGGTGAGATTGATCGCATCTGCGGACAGGCCGGAAGTGAACACCGTCAGACCGTCGCCCAGGGTGATCGTGGCATTGCCGTTCGTCCGGATGGCATCGGCCTGCATTCCTGAGGTCGTGATGTTCAGCGTCTTTCCGGTCAGGTTCCACGTCGAATTATTGGCATACAGACCATGGCCCTGGATGGGCGTGAATCCCCCGGTCTGGTTCGTGGTGATGGTGATGGTTCCCGTGCAGGAGCTGACCGCGCTCGGATCCCAGACCGTGTTGCTGAAGGTGCAATCGGCCGCAGCGGCGCCGCTGGACAATGCCAGCACGATGGCGATCGACCCTGCTTTATGAGGCAAGGGTCGCCGATTGGCATAAAAATCAAGACTAAATTTACGATTTACATGACCCGTAAACAACCGAGTCCATTCCGTCTGTTTCATGGTTTCCTTTCCCAGCGCTGAACCGGTCATTAATTACTCAGCTATCACTACCAGAAAAACAGCGCAATTCTGATATACCCTATAGCGTAATACAACTATCTTTCTACTGGAATCTTTGATCTATTCAAATCCGTCGTAATACGGAACTTTTTCACAACTTTCTGGCTCCTGTAAAACAAACGATCGTGTCGCCTTGTTGGCCTTTGATCGAAAGAAGAGACAGATGCGCCGGAGGCGGTTCCCGTCCGAGAGGGAAACTGGGGGATAGTGCTTTTTGCAGCAATCGGACTCCATTACCTGCAGAAGGGCCGTGCCGATGCCGTTGGCGATGCGGTGGCGGCTTGATACTTCATGCAGCAGGGGAGGCACACAATCTCGCGTCACATGAAGGCCTGCTTGGTCAGCAGCTATTACCTGAAGCTTTGATGCCAACAACAGCTTCGGCCATTTTGTAATATGGACATCTGGCCTTATGCGGCATCACCAAGAAGTATTTATTAATGCTTTCTTGGGGGACTGCACCGCTATTCAAGAGCTGGCCGGAAAAACTTTCGGCTAGCCAGAACGTACATCAACCCAGATACATACCCAGCCCTGCGCTGGTTTTTATCGCTGCTGCTGGTCTGCGACAGGCATCGCATGCCATGCGGAAGGGTTTGTCCTTTTGGGGTTTGCATGGCGCAAATTCCCAAAATGGACTTGCATCCGGCGTTGCATGCTTGAGGACAAAGAAAAAGCACTTAGGCAAGAAATTGCCTAAGTGCTTGACTTGTCTGGTGGCGCTTCACGGATTCGAACCGCGGACCTGTGGATTATGATTCCAACTTTAGTGTCATTTGCGGCCGTTGATTGATGGTGATAGAATCCATGAAAATCAACAGGTTATTAGATTAATGCTGTGTATGTATCCATAAAACGTGTTGATTGATATACGTCTATATCTTTAAAAAACACTTACATCCGCCCTTACATACTTGGCGATGTAAGACCGGAGGGGCGACATGGCAAAAGTTGCATTCACGGCAGGCCGGGTAGCTAGTTTCAAATGTCCAGCAGACAAGCGGCAAGCATTTCTGTGGGATGCCAGTACGCCGGGGCTGGGATTGAGAAAGACGCCGTCCGGCAAACCCGCCTATGTTTTTCAGGCCCCATACCAAGGCAAAGACCTACGCCTGACAATTGGAAGCCCTGCCTCTTGGAGTATTCCTGACGCGCAAGCCAAGGCCCGAGAGTTGCAGCGCCTGATTGATGCAGGCAAGGACCCGCGGAGCCTGAAACGCGAAGCGATTGCAGAGGCACAAGCCAAGCAAGAACAAGATATGGCCAGAGCCGTCACCATTGGCGAAGTCTGGTCTATCTACATCGAGGCCCGCCGCCCGTATTGGGGCGATTTGCACTATCAGGACCACATCAAGCTGGCCCGCAAAGGGGGCGAAATGCCCAAGCGTGGCATCAATGGCGGTGGCCTGACAATTGATATGCCCCTTTACCCGCTGATGCCTCTGCGCCTTTTTGAGCTTGACGCGCCCACCGTCGAGGCATGGGCCGCTGAACAGGCAAAGACCCGTCCAACATCCGCCCGACTTGCGTGGCGATTGCTGAAAGTGTTCCTGAACTGGTGCGCTGAACAGCCCCAGTACGCCAGCATCATGCCCGCCAAAAATGCCGCTGCAACACGCAAGTCAAGAGAGGCATTCGGTAGGCCCAAGCCAAAACAAGATGCGCTGCTGCGCGAACAGTTGCCCGAGTGGTTTGATGCTGTCCGCAAAATTGGTAATCCTGTCATTTCGGCGTATCTGCAAACTCTGCTGCTGACTGGTGCGCGTCCGGGCGAAGTGTTGACGATGCGCTGGGAAGATGTGAACATGCAATGGCGTGGCATCACCATCCTTTCCTTCTGTGCCGTTCTACTGAATCAAAGTGCTCTACAGTCAACCGCCATCATATGTGGCGTTTCTTCTGAGATGGACGTAGTCAAGCCAATGAAGGCGAAGGGCTGGCCTTCAGCAACAGCCCCAGCCCCGAACCCAGCCCCGAACCCAGCCCCGTGCTGGGTTTTTTGTTGTCGATTGCCCGCACAAATTGATTGTGAGCGATGAGCGAAAGCCTTTTGCTGTACGCGGCAGTGTGGCGCAAATTCCAAAAATGGACTTACATCCGCCCTTACATACTTGGCGGAAAACAAAAAGCACCTAGGCGATTTCTCACCTAAGTGCTTGATTTGTTTGGTGGCGCTTCACGGATTCGAACCGCGGACCTGTGGATTATGATTCCATCGCTCTAACCGACTGAGCTAAAGCGCCAGAGGGCTGGATTATAAAACGAATTTCCTGGTCCGTTCCACAATTTGTCGTATGTCCATCATTCGCCGGTTGGTTGATGGAGCCTGGCGCCTGATTGAGTGGGGCAGGAGCCAACCGGCAACCGTATGATGCGCAGCGGGTGTCAGGACCGAGGGAGTGTGTGCATGCCAGCAACGAAGGAAGAGATAGCCACTTTCATGGCCGCAGAATTTCCGCAATGCAAATGCGTGGTGGAAGCCGTGGGCCAGCGTAGCGCCACGGTTTCGCATTGCGTCGGCCCCGATGAGCTGCGTCCGGGCGGCACGGTATCCGGCCCTGTTCTCATGGGCGTGGCCGATGTCGCGTTGTATGTGGCCATCCTTGGAGAGATTGGCATCGTGCCGCTGGCGGTCACCACCAGCCTGACCGTCAATTTCCTGCGCAAACCGTCAGCGCAGGCCCGTGTCATCGGTGACTGCAAGCTGATGAAAGTCGGGCGGTCGCTGGCCGTTGGAGAGGTGTTGCTCTATTCAGAAGGTTCCCCTGAACCCGTGGCCCACGCCGTGGGAACGTATTCCCTTCCGCCTGCCCAGACTGGTTGGAAAATCGCAGGCGGAACAGTTCTGCCGCAATGAGCAAGGCTTCGACTTCTTCCTTTCCGGGATGCTGAGCCGGACGACTGCTTCCACAAAAGTTCAATCTTCGTGCAGAACGCCGCTTATTGTCCGGTGAACCGCGCTGGGCGCTTTTCAAGGAAGGCGGCCATGCCTTCCTTCTGGTCGGCCGTGGCGAACAGAGCGTGGAACAGGCGGCGCTCGGCCAGCAATCCTTCGGAAAGCGGCGCCTCAAAAGCGCGGTTCACCGCTTCCTTGGCCGCCATCACGGCCAGGCGGGGCTGGCCGGCAATGACCAGCGCGGCAGCCAGGGCCTCTTCCATCAGTTTGTCGGCAGGCACCACACGGCTGACCAGCCCGGCGCGTTCGGCCTCGGCCGCGTCCATCATGCGCGCGGTCAGGCACAGATCCATGGCCTTGGCCTTGCCCATGGCGCGCGGCAGGCGCTGCGTGCCGCCGGCGCCGGGGATGATGCCCAGCTTGATCTCGGGCTGGCCGAATTTGGCGCTGTCGCCAGCAATGATGAAGTCGCACATCATGGCCAGTTCGCAGCCGCCGCCCAGCGCATAGCCGTTTACGGCGGCGATCACCGGCTTGCGCACACGGCGCATGGTTTCCCAGTTGCGCGTGATGAAGTCGCCGCCATAGGCATCGGCAAAGCCGTAGCCGGCCATGGCGGTGATGTCGGCTCCGGCGGCAAAGGCCTTGTCGCTGCCGGTGATGACGATACAGCCAATGGCCGCGTTGGCATCGAAGGCCAGCAGCGCCTGCCCCAGCTCATCCATCAGCTGGTCGTTGAGCGCATTGAGCGCCTGCGGGCGGTTGAGGGTGATGACGCCGATTTTTTCGGCTTCGGTGCGGATCTGGATGCAGGAGGTGGGCATGGCGGCTTCCGTGAAGGTGATGTCGCCGATTATCGGCTGCCGGCAAAAAGCCCGCGCGGGCAGGGCCGGGCGGGCTTTTGTTGTTTCATCGCCCATGGATTGCCACTGCGGCGGGCGATGAAGGGAGATATGTCCACGCGCACGTCAGTGCGCGGCAGCACCGGATTTCTCGGGCAGGGCCGAAGAATGGTGGCTGGAGATTTTCCACTCCTTGCCGTTCCAGCGGTAGGTATAGGTGTAGCGGGCTTGCACCTTGTTGCCGTTTTCATAGGTGAAGGTGTACAAGCCGGAATCGACGGCCTTGTTGCAGTCGATCTGGATGTGGCGCATGTCGATCGTGCCCACGGGCTTGTTGGCCATGAAGTGCACGAAATAATCCTCCTTCTCGGCCGGTGTCAGGCGCGGCTTGTTCGACACGGTGGGCAGGAGGATCGAGCCTTCGTCATACAGCGCGACCACGTTCTTGGGATCGCCCGATTGCAGCGCCGTGTTCCAGCGGTCGAACAGGGAGGCGACTTCGGCTTCGGTGGCTTTCTTGCATACCTCCAGACGGGGGGCGTTGGCACGTGAACCGGCAGAATTGCTGGTGGAACAACCGGCCACGGCGGCGATGGCGAGAACGCCAGCCGACAGTTTGAAGAGTTTTTGCATAGTGATTCTCCTGCATGAAAACGTCAACATCCCCAGGAACCTTGCAGAAACTGTTTTGTCAACGGCCGCGTTCGGCTTGTGCAGACCGCAAAGCCTGCCCTCACGTCCCGCGCGGGCGGCTGATGCACGGGTCATGCAGTGCCGCATCCGTTTTTCAAGCAGATCCAAAATGTTCGTCTGGGACTGAAGCGCTACACAAAAAAGTGAAAAATTTCACGTTTATATGCAGCCGGTACAACTGTATAAGTGCTCCCGGCTGCATCGTTCGTGCAAAAGTAAAAGCTGTCACGCAAAGCAACGAACGAAGCGCACATGCTTGTGGCGGGAGCAGATACCTACTGCTGAACGGCAGGGGCCTCGGTGTTGCTGCGCATCCGCAGGCGCAATCGCACGTCGTTGTCCAGCGCGCGGGTCTCGCACAGCTGCCAGCGGGCGGCGTGGTCCAGATCGCCCAGCACGGGCAGGGCGGCCAGCGGCTGGCCCGGCCCCAGCAGCAGCGGGGCCACGTAGGCCAGCATCTCATCCACATGCCCCTGTTGCAGCAGCGCCCCGTTGAGAGTGGCACCTGCTTCCACATGCACTTCGTTGATCGCACGCCGGCCCAGTTCGCGCAGCAGGGCATCCAGGTCGGTGCGACCCTGCGCGTCGGCGGGCAGAAACAGCACGCTGGCGCCAGCGGCCTGCAAGGCGGTGGCGCGCTGTCGGATGGTGCTGTCGCCGGCGGCGGCTTCGGTCGTGCACAGCCAGACCTGCCGGTCGGCCACGCGCCACAGACGGGCGTCAAGCGGTGTGCGTAACTGGGTGTCGAGCACGATCAGATGCGGCTGCCGCGGCGCCTGCGGCAAGCGTACATTGAGCAGCGGATCGTCGTACAGCACCGTGCCGATGCCGGTGAGGACGGCGCAGGCCCGGGCGCGCCAGTGTTGCACGTCGGCGCGGGCGGCTTCGCCGGTGATCCATTGGCTCTGGCTGTTGGCCAGGGCGGTGCGGCCGTCGAGGGAAGAGGCGGTTTTCAGCCGCACCCAGGGACGGCCCTGCTGCATGCGGCGCAGAAAGCCGATATTGATATCGTGCGCTGCACGGGCCACCGCCGAATCCGCATCGGCCAGATGCACGTCGATGCCTGCCGCGCGCAGCCGCTGCAGGCCCTGGCCGGCCACGAGCGGATTGGGGTCTGCGAGGGCGACCATCACGCGCCCAACACCTGCGGCGATCAGCGCATCGCAACAGGGTGGCGTGCGTCCGTGGTGGGAGCAGGGTTCCAGCGTAACGTACACTGTGCTGCCCGCGACCGATGCGCCTCGGCTGGCCGCATCGCGCAGTGCCATGATTTCCGCATGGGCCTCGCCGGGGCGCTGGGTATGGCCACGGCCGATGATCTGGCTGTTTGCGGAAACGATGACGCAGCCCACCCGCGGATTGGGGGCGCTCAAGGGAATGGCTTGCTGTGCCAGCTGCAGTGCGTGCGTGAAATGCTCCATGGCTGCCGATTATCTCTCTGCGGCTTTTTGCAGCCAGCCGAAACAGATCAGAAGAAATGAAAGGGCGATCTAGAAAGATGGCGGAGGCGGCATGTGAAAAGGGACCCGTTTGACAGTCCCGGTGCGGCCCATGCCTGGGTTGTTGCCAATCATCCGTTCCAGAAAGGAAGCGGACGAATCCATACAGCCTACTTCGTCAGCGCCATGTACAGCAGCGGCAACTTTTCCGGCAGTTGCTCGACGCGGTCCAGCACCAGGTGGCGCTGGCCGAAGATATCTTGCACGTAGTCGTCGGCCTTCGGATCGAGGCTGAGGCAGAAAGTGTCGACACCCTTGGCGCTCAACTCGCCAACGGCCTTGCGCGCATCGGCATGCAGGTGTTTCGGGTCGTCCACGTCGACATCGGCGGGTTCGCCATCGGTAAGCAGCAGCAACAGCCGCTTGTCGGCCGGGCGCTGCGCCAGCGCGTCGCCGGCGTGGCGCAAGGCAGCGCCCATGCGTGTCGACCAGCCAGCCTGCATGGCGGCGAGCCGGCCCTTCGCCGTGTCGTCCCAGCGTTCCGAAAAACCCTTGAAGTGCAGATAACGCACTTCGTGGCGGGTGTTGGAATGGAAGCCGGCGATGGCAATCGGATCGTTCAGTTGCTCGATGCTTTGCGCCAGCAGCGATACCGCTTCCTGCGACAGTTCCAGCAGTGTCTGCTGGCTGCCCGCGACTTTCTGGTTGAGCGATTCCGACAGGTCGAGCAGCAGCAGCACGGCGATGCTGCGGCCGCTGGTGCGGTGGTCGAGATTGATGCGCGGGTCGGGCGTGATGCCGCACCTGTAGTCGATCAGCGAGCGGATCGCCGTGTCGAGGTCGAGCTCGGAGCCGTCTTCCCGGTAGCGGATGCGCTGCTTGTTCTGCGGCTTGATGAGGTCCAGCAGGCGCATCAGGCGGCGGGCCAGCGCGGCGTGCTTTGCCAGCAGCCGATCGATGTGCGCCGCCTCGCCGGTGGGATGCAGCGCTTCATATAGGCTGACCCAGTCCGGCCGATAGGACTGGCTGATTTGGTCCCACTCTGGGTAGTGGCGCGGCGGCAGGCCCTGCTGCTCCTGCGTTTCGGTGGTTGTCTGCTTGCGCGTATCGAAAGCCTCTTCCTCGTCGCCTTCCTCTATGAAGGACCACAGGTGGCGGTTGTCGTCGCGGTAGTTGACTACCGTGTCCTCGAAGTGGATGCGCGGCAACTGGTCGCTCGGCCGCCGCGTGCGCGCCACGTAGGCGAGGGCGATTTCGGCCATCTGCGCCGTGCTGGAGGGGCCATCGGCCAGCGCGGCATGGAAAGCGGCGACGGTCTCGTGGAGGACCCGGTCGGTGTAGCCATGCTGCACATCGATGCAGGCGCGCGAAAGCACGGCCAGGCGGTGGCGCAGACAGGAGGTGGTTTCCGGATCGCAGGCGTCTTCGGCTGGTTTCGGATGCAGGACGAGCAGGACGGGGGCGAGGCCCGGGTATGCGCGCATGAGCAGGCAGTCGATGCGCGCGTCCTCGAGGAACTCCACGGCCAGGCGCTGGAAGGGGCTCCAGTTGTCGGCGATCTGCGGCGTCGACCAGCGGCGGTGGCCGGCCATGTGCGCCAGCGTGGCGCGGTAGCGGTCGATGCCGCCGATGCCGGCGCGGGTGTCGTACACGTCGGGCAATCGCATGCCGAGACTGTCGTAGTAGGGCACGATCTGCCGCAGCGTATGGTAGGCGTTCGAATAAGGGATCAATGGCTGGGGGTCGTGCCAGAGTGCGCGCAGGTACAGGTCGAGCTTGCGCTCGACGTTGGCGAACAGCGTGCCGCAGCGTTCGCTGGCGAGCACGGCGCGGCTGTCGGCGAGCGTCAGCTGGAAGTACGCTTCCTGCTGCTGCGGGAGGCTGCCATAGTGGCGGATGCCATAGTCGACCCAGCGCTTCAGCCCGGCGATCGGCAATTGTTCGACCAGTTGCGGCGCCTGGCGGAAGAATGCGGGCAGGCCGGAGCTGGCGAGTGTTGCCTGGCGCCCGTGGATGGAGCCGGTGGTGCGCGTCATCAGTTCGCGCGCGATGTCGAGATAGCCCGCGAGTTGCGCGCGGGAACCCAGACGGCGCGCAACGGCGGCGAGCGTCTGCATCATGGTGGCAATGGCGTGGCCGTTGGGGGATGCCTGCAGGGTGCGGACGAGCGCCATGACGTCTTCGAGTGCCGCTGTGCCGACGACAGCCGCTGCGGTCGGCCAGGCTTCGAGGAAGGCCAATACCGGCTCCGGGCCGCGGCCGAGGCGGCTCAGGGCTTTTGCCGCCGCCACGTAATCGTCCATCTCCTGCTGCGAGAAGGTGGGCAGCGCCTGGCTGAGACATGCCTCGAAGACATCTGCCACCTGCGCGAAGCCGCAGTCCATCTCGCGCCACCAGGCCTGTACCTGGGGATGCTGCATGTGGCGCTGGCGTGCATCCGCTGCTTGGTTCATGGCGGTGTCCCGTGCGGCTGGCTGGGCCCGATGCCTACGCGAAGACCGCGTCGATGGCGTGGTCGAGGGTTTCTCGGATGTCGACGTCGTCGGTGATGGGCCGCACCAGCGCCGTGCGGCAGGCGGCGCGGGGGGCAACGCCGTGGCCGATGAGCTGGGCCGCATAGACGACCAGGCGCGTGGATGTTCCTTCGACGAGGCCGTGGCCCTTCAGGTTGCGCGCCGCCTGGGCGAGCTTCACCAGACGGGTGGCGGTTTCCGCATCGATGCCGGTTTCCTGCACCACGATTTCGGTTTCCAGCACCGGCTCGGGGTAGTCGAAGTCGAAGGCGACGAAGCGCTGCTTGGTCGACTGCTTGAGATCCTTCATCAGCGACTGGTAGCCGGGGTTGTACGAGATCACCAGCTGGAAATCGGGGTGGGCGGCGACCACTTCGCCCTTCTTGTCCAGCGGCAGCGTGCGGCGGTGGTCAGTGAGTGGGTGGATCACCACGGTGGTGTCCTGGCGCGCCTCGACGATCTCGTCCAGGTAGCAGATCGCCCCGATGCGCGCGGCGGTCGTGAGCGGCCCGTCCAGCCAGCGCGTGCCGTCGTGGTCGAGCAGGTAGCGGCCAACCAGGTCGGACGCGGTCATGTCCTCGTTGCAGGCCACGGTGATCAGGGGACGCCCGAGCGTCCATGCCATGTACTCGACAAAGCGGCTCTTGCCGCATCCGGTCGGGCCTTTCAGCATCACGGGCAGGCGCGCCGCGTAGGCGGCTTCGTACAGGGATGTTTCGTCGCCCTGGGGCTGGTAGAAGGGCTCCTTGGCGATGCGGTACTGTGCAATGTCTGCTTGCATGGCGACCTCCGAAAAAAAGCCCCTGCCTTTGCAGGGCAAGGGCTGATTGGTAACCCGACAGGTGAACGGATGGCTCGTGCGGATTACTTGTGGCCCTTGAGCTTGTCGCGCCACTGCGGATAGAGCTTGTCGGCGTCGAACGGGAAGGACTCGAAGGCGCGCGCGAATTCCTTGTGGCTTTTCGCCCACTCGATCGGGTCGGCCTTGGCCTTCCAGCATTCGTAGGCCTGGCGCAGGCTCTTGGCGCCCGCAGCCGGCGAGTCGATGTGGCCGTAAGAACCGCCGCCCGCCGTGTTGATTACGTTGCCGTGGCCCAGGTTCTCGAAGAAACCCGGCAGGCGCAGGGCGTTCATGCCGCCGCTGATGATCGGCGTGGTCGGCTTCATGCCGTACCACTCCTGATGGTAGACCGGGCCAGTGTAGCTGTCGCGCTCGATGATGTAGGCGATGGCGCGGTCGTCCTTGTCGCCTTCCATCTTGCCGTAGCCCATGGTGCCCACGTGGATGCCCGAAGCACCCTGCAGGCGACTCATCTTGGCCAGCACGTAGGCCGTGTAGCCACGCTTGCTGCTCGGGCTGGTCACCGCGCCGTGGCCGGCGCGGTGGTAGTGCAGGTACTGGTTGGGGAAGCGGCGGCGGGCGGTGGTGATCATGCCGGGGCCGCCGACGTAGCCGTCGACCAGGAAGGCGACCTTGTCGGCGTCGGCGCCGAATGTTTCGAGGATGAATTCGCCGCGCGCCAGCATTTCGTAGTGATCGTCGGCGGTGATGTTGGCCGAGAACAGCTTGGCTTCGCCGGTTTCGTCCATCGCGCGCTTCATGGCATCGTAGACCAGCGGGATGGTCTTCTTCATCGGTGCAAACACCTGGTTGCCCTGCGGTTCGTCGTTCTTGATGAAGTCGCCGCCGAGCCAGAATTCGTAGGCCGCCTTGGCAAACGGTTCGGGGCGCAGGCCGAGCTTGGGCTTGATGATGGTGCCGGCAATGTAGCCACCGTCCTTGACCGGGCGGCCCAGCATGCGCCACAGGTCGGAGATGTCCTTGGACGGGCCGTCAAACAGTTCGATGGCGCGGCGCGGCACGTAGAAATCGACCATCTTGGCGTGCTCGATGTCGCCCATGCCCTGGTTGTTGCCGATGGTGAGCGTCAGGAACGAAACGATCATCATGCGGCCGTCGGTGATGTTGCGGTCGAACAACTCCAGCGGATAGGCGATGCGCATGTCCTGGGTCGCCTCGTCGATGTGGTACACCAGCGCATCCACGCCACGGGTGAAATCGTCGGTCGTGCTGACCTCGACGTTGGTGCCAGTCGAGGACTCGGCTGCGAAGTGAGCGGCCGCTTCGAGGTAGCCATGGCCGGCCTTGGGCTTCATCTTGTAGGCACACAGAATGTGGCGGCCGCCGGCGATCAGGTCGGCTTCCTTCAGGCTCAGGTCGGCATAGCGACTGGATTGGTCCATGGAGTGGCTCCTTTAAGAATGCAGAGGGGAAATGTGGGGCTACTGTAACCAGCCAGAAGCATCAGGTAAATTTATTTTTATTTTTCTAGCTATCATTTATTTCTTATACGATGGAATCCATCAGGGTTCCGCCCTGCTCGATCAGGAATCCCTTGAACGCCCGCGCCGCGGGCGACAGCGTCTTGCCCGCCAGGTGGGTGACGAACCATTGCCCGCTCAGCGGCATGCCGCTGACGTCGAGCTGCACCAGATAGCCGCCGGCCAGCTCCTGACGCACGGTGCGCAGCGACAGGAAGCTCAGGCCCATGCCCGCCATCACCGCCTGCTTGATGGTTTCGTTGCTGGGCATCTCCATGGCCACTTTCAACGGGACTTCGTTCTGGGCGAACAGCCGCTCCATGGCGGCACGCGTACCCGAACCCGCTTCGCGCACCACGAAGGCGTGGTCGGCCAGCGCCGTGAACGGCAGCCGCTCGCGCCGCACCAGCGGATGGTTGGGGGGTGCGATGATGCCCATCGGATTGGTGGCGAACGCAACCGCCTCGGTGGCGATGTTCTTGGGCGCGCGGCCCATGATGACCAGATCGGCTTCGCTGCGGGCCAGAAGGCCCAGCACGTTTTCGCGGTTGTCGATGCGCAGTACCACGTCGATGCCAGGAAACAGCTGGCCGAAGCGCACCAGCAGCATGGGGACGAAATATTTGGCGGTCGTGACCACGGCCAGTTCGAACCGCCCCTGCTTCGCGCCGGCATATTCGGCCATGAGCGACTCCAGCTCGTGCAATTCGGCCATCACGGCCGTGGCGCGCCCGGCAAACGCGCGTCCGGCATCCGTCAACCGGATGCCGCGGCCTTGCGGCTCGAACAGTGCCACGCCAAAGGCGTCCTCGAGCTGGCGGATGTGCATGGAAACAGCGGGTTGTGTGACAAACAGGCGTTCAGCAGCCTTGGACACTGATCCCTGGCGCGCCACTTCCATGAAGGTCTGGATTTGCTTGAGGGTGTAGTTGCGCACGAATAAACATCAAAAATATCAGAATTTATTGATATTTTGAACAAAAAAGATGATTAGTGCTGATAATTCTATCCAACTACAGTTAGTAAGACATAGATGCGAGCAAACCTTCCCACAACCAGAACAACCATGTTGCAGGCCCTGATTTTTGACGTAGACGGCACGCTGGCCGACACCGAGTCCGCCCACCTGGCCGCATTCAATCGCGCCTTCGCCGAAGAAGGGCGTGATTGGCGCTGGAGCGAGGCCGAATACACGCGCCTGCTGGAAATTTCCGGAGGCAAGGAACGCATCCTGCATTACTGGCAGCAGGTGCAGCCCGACCTGGTCGATATCGGTGGCGGGGTGCGCGACACCGTGGCGCGCCTGCACGAACTCAAGACATCGTTTTACGAACAGGCCGTGCAGGAAGGCATGGTAACGCTGCGGCCTGGCGTGCTGGAGCTGATCGAAAGCGCGCGCACGGCCGGGCTCAAGCTGGCCATTGCCACCACCACGTCGCCGGTGAACATTGCCGTGCTGCTGCGCAATGCGCTGGGCGAAAACTGGAGCGACGGCTTCGCCGTGATCGAGGACGCCTCCACGGCACCAAACAAGAAGCCGCATCCGCAGGTGTACCTGCAAACGCTCGAGCGTCTGGGCCTGCCTGCAGATGCATGCCTGGCCTTCGAGGATTCGGCCAACGGCCTACAGGCGGCGCGCGCGGCAGGGTTGCCGGTGATCGTCACGCCCAACAGCTTCACGGCGCATCAGGATTTTTCCGGCGCACTGCGGGTGCTGCCCAGTCTGCAAGGCGTGACGCTGGAGCAACTGCGTGCCTGGCACGCCAGCCGCGCCTGACGACCCCATTTCCCTGCATCATCCCAAGCGCCCACTCCGATTTTTGCCATGCCAGCCATTCGCCTCGCCCCTTCCATCCTGTCGGCCGACTTTGCCCGTTTGGGAGAGGAGGTGCGGGCCATCGAAACCGCTGGAGCCGATCTGGTGCATTTCGACGTGATGGACAACCACTACGTGCCCAATCTCACGATCGGGCCTCTCGTGTGCGAGGCCATCCGTCCGCATGTGCAAATCCCGATCGACGTGCACCTGATGGTGGAGCCGGTGGACAGCCTGGTGCCGATGTTTGCCAAGGCAGGGGCCAACATCATCACGTTCCATCCCGAGGCCAGCCGCCATGTGGACCGCACGCTGCAGCTCATCCGCGATCAGGGCTGCAAGGCCGGCATCGTGCTCAATCCGGCCACGCCGCTGGAGTGGATGGATCACGTAATGGACAAGCTCGACATCGTCCTGTTGATGTCGGTCAACCCCGGTTTCGGCGGCCAGAGCTTCATCGCCGGCACCCTGCCCAAGCTGCGCGAAGCGCGCCGCCGCATCGATACCCACCAGGCCGCAGGCGGCCAGCCAATCTGGCTCGAGGTGGACGGCGGCGTCAAGACCGGCAATATCGGCACCATCGTGGCCGCAGGCGCCGATACGCTGGTGGCCGGCAGCGCCGTATTTGGCGCGCCCGATGCCGACAAGGGCTACCGCACCATCATGCAGGCCTTGCGCGGCGCCGCCGACCAGCCGGGTTGAGCAAGCCAAGCCCTGCATGGACACCCGTTTCTTCATTTCCACAAGACTTTTCCCATGTCTTCCACCTGTTGTCCTGCCAACCCGACGGTTGCGCGCCGCCGCTACACCCTGACCCAATACCTGATCGACCAGCGTAAACGCTACCCAGGCGCTACGGGAGACTTCAACGCCCTCATGCTCGACGTGGCGCTGGCGTGCAAGGCTATCAGCCGCACGGTGGCCTTTGGCAAACTGGCGGCGCTTCCCGGGCAGCCCAATCCCGCTTCTGGCGCCGCACACGCAGAAGGCGCGTCGGTGGCCGGTGCAGAAGGCAAAACGCTGGCGCTGCTCACCAACGACTGCTTCACCCAGACCAACAGCTGGAGCGGACACTTGGCAGGCATGGTGTCCGAAGAACTGGAAGAACCCTACCAGATCCCCGACGGCCAGCCGCGGGGCAAGTACCTGCTGCTGTTCGATCCACTCGACGGCACCAGCAACATCGACGTCAACGGCACCGTGGGCAGCATTTTTTCGATATTGCGCGCCCCCAAGGAAGTGGTTGACAGCGGCCGTGACGTACAGCCCGCAGACTTTCTGCAGCCCGGCAGCCAGCAAGTGGCAGCCGGCTACGCCCTGTACGGCCCCAGCACCATGCTGGTGCTCACCGTGGGCCACGGCGTGCATGGCTTCACGCTCGATCCCAGCCTGGGCCAGTTCATTCTCACCCATCCCGACATGCAGATTCCTGCCGACACGCAGGAATTCGCCATCAATGTGGGCAATGCCCGCTTCTGGGAGCCGCCGGTCAAGCGGTATGTGGACGAATGCCTGGCCGGCAAGAGCGGAGAACGCGGCAAGGATTTCAACATGCGCTACGTGGCCAGCCGTGTGGCCGAGGCGCACCGCATTCTCATGCGCGGCGGCGTCTTCATGCACCCGCGCGATACGCGGGATCCGGCCAGTCCGGCCAAGCTGCGCCTGCTCTACGAGGCCAATCCCATCGGTTTTCTCATCGAGCAGGCGGGCGGGCGCGCTTCCACGGGGTACGAGCCGGTGCTGCAGGTGCAGCCGGGCGGCATTCACCAGCGCATCGGCTTGATTTGCGGTTCGCGCAATGAAGTGGAATTGATCGAGCGCTACCACGACGAAAAAATGCACAACGCGCCGCTGCGCAGCCCGCTGTTTGCCGAACGCGGCCTGTTCCGGCGCTGATGCGTCTGCGAAGAAGCATCCGGAAATCCTGCCTGCTGCAATGAAAGGCCAATCCGCCGTAGCCAGTGGCGGAAGCTGTTGACAGCCATAGACGGACAGTGGGCGGTGCAGCAGGTTTTCGGGGAAAGGGTTTGCGCAAGCGCTACAGGTTTTTGTTTTATCGAGGATCGTCCATCATGTCTGAACACCACCCCATCATTGCCATCACCGGATCGTCGGGTGCCGGCACCACCACCGTCACGCGCACGTTTGCCGGCATTTTCCAGCGCGAAGGCGTGAAATCGGCTGTCATCGAGGGCGACAGCTTCCACCGCTACGACCGCAAGGAAATGAAGGTCAAGCAGGCCGAGGCCGAGGCCCAGGGCGATCGCCATTTCAGCCATTTTGGCGTGGACAACAATCTGATCGGCGAACTCGAAAACCTGTTCGCCACCTATGCCAAGACCGGCCAAGGCAAGGCGCGCAAATATCTGCACAACGCCGAAGAGGCGGCCCCCTACAAGCAGGAGCCCGGCACGTTCACGCCGTGGGAGACGCTGCCGTCCGGCACCGACGTTCTGTTCTATGAAGGGCTGCACGGTGCCGTAGTCACGCCCGAGCACAATGTGGCGAAATACCCCGACCTGCTGATCGGCGTGGTGCCCGTCATCAACCTGGAATGGATCCAGAAGCTCTGGCGCGACCAGAAAATGCGCGGCTACAGCAGCGAGGCCGTGACCGACACCATCCTGCGTCGCATGCCCGATTACGTGAACGTGATCTGTCCGCAATTCTCGCGCACGCACGTCAACTTCCAGCGCGTGCCCGTGGTAGATACTTCCAACCCTTTCATCGCGCGCGACATCCCCAGCGCCGACGAGAGCATGGTGGTCATTCGTTTCGCCAACCCCAAAGGCATCGACTTCCCCTATCTGCTGTCGATGATCGACGGCAGCCACATGAGCCGCGCCAACACCATCGTCATTCCAGGCGGCAAAATGGAACTGGCCATGCAGCTCATCTTCACGCCATTCGTCTGGCGCATGATGGAGCGCCGCAAGCAGTTTGCGGGGTAAGCCTTTTCTGGAACGGCCGCGCCAAAAGCCTGCAGGAACCCTATTCATGACCCTCAAACTCTGGCTGGCCTTTGTCGCGGCTTCGGCGGTGCTGCTGGTGATGCCCGGTCCGACCATCCTCACCGTCATCGGTTATTCGGTCTCGCACGGCCGCCGGGCCCGGTCTGCCCTGATTGCCGCGGTGGCGCTGGGCGACACCACGGCGCTGGCGGTCTCGCTGCTGGGCCTGGGAGCCCTGCTGCAGGCGTCGGCCTTCTGGTTTTCGGTTGTCAAGTGGGTGGGCGGGCTGTACCTGCTGTTTCTGGGGGTCAAGCAGCTGCGCGCCGGGGACTCGGCGGCACAGGCCAGCACGCCTGAAATGCCCTATTCGCGCTGGCGCCTGTTTGCCAATACGTATCTGGTGACGGCGCTCAATCCCAAGGGCATCGTGTTTTTCGTGGCCTTCCTGCCGCAATTCATCAATCCGCGGGCCAATGTTGCGCCGCAGATGCTGGTGCTGGCCTGCACGTTTGTCGTCATGGCCATCATCAATTCCACGTTGTATGCATACTTTGCGGCATCGGCGCGCAGGCTGTTCGCATCGTCGAAGGCACAGCGCAAATTCACGCTTGCCAGCGGTTCGTTGCTCTCCGCTGCGGGCATCTGGGTGCTGCTGGCAAGGCGCCCGGCCTGACCGTTGCCGGAGGGCGCAGTCCCAAAAATTACAACCGTTCGTAGGGCAGACCGAGTGCCGCGGCCACTTGCGCCCCTTTGTCCTGCACTGCGTCTGCGGTGGCGGCGGTGAGGGTGATGTGCCCCATCTTGCGGCCGCGCTGTACCTTATGCTTGCCATAGAGGTGCAGGTGCACGCCGGGCAGGGCTAGCACTGCGTCCCACGGGGGCGTGCGCGTATTGCCTGCGGCATCGATCCAGGCGTCTCCCAGCAGGTTCAGCATCACGGCGGCGCTGTGCTGGCGCGGCTGCACCAGCGGCAGGCGCATGGTGGTGCGCACCTGCAGGTCGAACTGGCTGTGTTCGCAGGCGTCGACCGTGTAGTGGCCGCTGTTGTGCGGGCGCGGTGCCATTTCGTTGACGATCCAGCTACCGTCCTGCAGGATGAAGTATTCGACGCACAGCACGCCCACGTAATCGAGTCCCTCGGCAATGCGCATGGTGGCCTGTACCAGGGCGTCGGAAAGGTGCGCGGGCACGGCGCCGGCAAACGCATACGTGGTCGCCAGGACGCCGTTGTGATGCACATTGCGCTGTGGCTGGAAATGTGCGACGGCGCCATCGGCACTGCGTGCCACGATCACCGAGCATTCCTGTGCCAGCGGCAGTTTCTGCTCCAGTACGCACGGCGCCTGCCCCATGTCCTGCCACGCCTGGGCCAGCGTGCCGGCGCTGCTGACGGTGGCCTGGCCCTTGCCGTCGTAGCCCAGGCGCGCTGTTTTGAGAAGGGCCGGAAACAGGCTGGCTGGCGCATGTGCCACGTCGTCTGCTGTGGCAATGGCGCGGTACGGGGCGCAGGGTACGCCGCAACGGGTGAAATGCTGCTTTTCCAGCGCACGGTCTTGCGCGATGGCGACCGCGGCGGCTGGTGGCGACACGGGTTTGCGCGCTGCCAGAAACTCCAGCGCGGCGGCGGGGACGTTCTCGAATTCGGTGGTGATGGCGTCGCAGGCATCAAGCAATTGCTGCCAGCCGCGCCTGTCGTCATAAGCCGCCACGATCTGATGGTGGCTGGCCTGGCCGGCTGGGCTGTCGGCGGCGGGGTCGAGCACCACGGTCCCATAGCCCATGCGCTGTGCAGCATGCACCAGCATGCGCCCCAGTTGTCCGCCGCCCAGCACGCCCAGCGTGGAAGGGCGGCTATCGTCGGCGCAGACGCGGGAAGGAGATTGCGGGAGTGATGGCATCGGCAACGGCACTCAATCGCGCGCCGGCAGTGTCATGGCGCGCGCCGCTTCGGTCTGGCGCGCACGGAAATCGTGCAGTTTCTGGCGCAGCGTCGCATCATTGTTGGCCAGCATCGCCACAGCAAACAGCGCGGCATTGGCCGCGCCGGAGGCGCCGATCGCAAAGGTGGCCACGGGCACGCCTTTGGGCATCTGCACGATGCTGTGCAGCGAGTCCACGCCCTGCAAGTGGCGGCTGGGTACCGGCACGCCCAGCACCGGCACCGTGGTTTTGGCCGCCACCATGCCTGGCAGGTGTGCCGCGCCGCCAGCACCAGCGATGATGGCCAGCAGGCCGCGCTGCGCTGCGCTTTCAGCATAGGCGAACATGTCGTCGGGCATGCGGTGCGCCGAGACCACGCGCACTTCATGGCTGACGCCGAATTCGTCAAGAATCTGCGTGGCGTGCTGCATGGTGTCCCAGTCGGAACTGGATCCCATGATGACGCCAACCAAGGGAGCTTGCTGCATGATGAGAAGGTGTCAGAAAACAGGTTATGGGTGCGTGGGGCGCACAGCGCTGGTTGCATTTGCCGCACAATGCAGGCTTGGCATTGTAGTGCCGGTCCCTTTTCCGGCCAACCCACCCTTTACAGGAACTCTGTCCCATGATCGATGTCACCATCGCCACTTACGAACAGGATATCATCGAAGCCTCTGTCACTACGCCGGTTCTGGTGGATTTCTGGGCGCCGTGGTGCACGCCGTGCAAAACGCTGGGCCCCATCCTGGACAAGCTCGATGCGGAGTATGCCGGCCGTTTCATCCTGGCCAAGGTCAATATCGACGAATCGCCGCAGCTTGCCGCGATGTTCGGTGTGCGCAGCGTCCCCACCTGCATTCTGATCAAGGATGGGCAGGCCGTGGATGGCTTCCTGGGTGCCCAACCTGAAACCCAGGTGCGTGCCCTGCTCGACAAGCATGTGGGTGCGGGGCTGGTGGAACCACCCGAATCCCTCGCGCCGGATCAGGCCGAGGTCGATGAGGATGAAGAGGCGGTTCTCGAACGCCTGCAGCACACCGTGGCGGCCGACCCGGCCAACGACAATGCGCGCTTCGATTACGTCAAGCTGTTGTTGCAGTTGGGACGGCTGGAAGAGGCCAAAACGGCCTTCTCGCCGGTGAAGGACAAGGTACTGGCGGTGCGTCGCTACGACAGCCTGCAGCGCTGGATCGATGCCATCGAGGCCGAACAGCGCCAGCCCGCCGACCTGGCCGCGCTCGATGCCGCCATTGCCGCCAACAAGCGCGATTTCACGGCCCGCCATGCCCGCGCCCTGGCGCTGATGGCGCAGGAGCGGTTCACCGAAGCCATGGACGAATTGCTCGAAATCCTCATGCGCGACAAGACCTGGGAGGAAGACCGGGCGCGCAAGAGCTACATCGCCATTCTCGACATCATGGAGCCGCCGCGCGTGGCGGTGGCCGAAGGCCAGATCCCGCCCGAAGACGCCACGGTGGCCAGCTACCGCCGCCGCTTGAGCAGCGTGGTACTGAGCTGATGGCATCCTAACCGCCTGGTTGATATGTCCCCTGACATTGGCATCCCATTTCCAGGCGCCCCTAGCGTTGATGCGCCGGTCATGCTCGTCACTGGCGGCAGCCGGGGCATTGGCGCGGCTACCGCGTTGCTGGCGGCCAGACAGGGCTGGCGTGTGGCTTTCTGCTGGCGCAGTAATGCGACCGCAGCGCAGGCGCTGGTGCAGCAGCTTGCCGGAAGGGGCCACGATGCCCTGGCCGTGCAGGCCGACGTGTCCGACGAGACGCAGGTACAACACCTGTTCGATCGCGTGCTGCAGGCCACAGGCCGCATCGATTGCCTGGTCAACAATGCCGGCATGGTGGCCGCATGCAGCCCTTTTGCCGACATGTCCCTGGCGCGCTGGCAGCAGATTTTTGCCACCAATGTGTTCGGCGGCATGCTGTGCGCGCGCGCCGCGGTGCGGCACATGAGCACGGCCCGGGGCGGGCGTGGCGGCTGCATTGTCAATGTCGGAAGCGTTGCCTCGCGGCTGGGGGCGGGCGGGCGCTACATCGACTATGCCGCCAGCAAGGGCGCCATCGACAGTTTCACGGTCGGCCTGGCGCAGGAGATGGCGCAGGAAGGCATTCGCGTTAATGCCGTGCGCCCTGGCGTGGTCGACACCGGCATCCATGCCGACAGCCCCGAGCAGATGCAACGGCGCATGCAGGCCATTCCCTTGCGGCGCATGGCTGCGCCCGAAGAAATTGCCCAGGCCATCGTGTGGCTTGCCAGCCCGGCAGCAAGCTACGTCACCGGCCTGCTCATGGACGTCTCGGGAGGACGCTAGTGGCCCCGCGGCTGTACTGTCCCCTGCTGTTGCAAAGCGGCGCTAGCATGGTTCTGCCTCCCCATGCTGCCCGGCATGTACAGGTTTTGCGCCTGCAGCCAGGGGATGCAGTGGAATTGTTTCATGGCGGTCTGCCTGGGAGCGATGGTGTGCCGGATGCAGCAGTCGCGGGAGCGGCCAGCAAGGAAACCACCGGCTGGTTCGATGCCACCATTACGCACATGGGTCGTACCGAAGTGGGTGTTCACATAGGAAACTGGCATGCGCCGCGCATGCTGGAACACGGGCCGATGCATGTGGCTTGTGCCGTACCGGCCAACGACCGCATGGACTGGCTGGTGGAAAAAGCCACGGAGTTGGGTGCGGCCAGCATCCAGCCCCTGCTTGCCGCACGCAGCGTGCTGCGTCTGAGCGGCGAGCGCGCACACAAGCGCGTGGCGCACTGGCAGGCCATTGCCGTTGCGGCCTGCGAGCAATCCGGCCGCACTGCTGTTCCCTGGCTGCGGCCTTTATTGCCGCTGGAGTCTTTTTTGCAGCAGGATCGCGGCAATTGGCCTGTGAATGATGGCCAGAACGATGAATCTGCACAAGCACCGGTCGGCCTGATGCTTTCCTTGCGCGAAGACGGCCAGCCATTGCCTCGAATGTTGCAGGCGATCGGACGGGATCGGGCCGTCTGGCTGCTATCGGGCCCCGAAGGAGGGTTGACGGCGGCAGAAGAAGTCCTGGCCATGGGTCAGGGTTGGACGCCGGTATCCCTGGGACCATTCACCCTGCGTGCCGAGACGGCGCCAGTGGCCGCTCTGGCGGCAATGGGCGTCTACCGCGCCGCGATGTAGTCTGTTCGCAACAGGCACTCAGGGAAAACCACCGTTCTGGCCAGGTCGCAATACCGTTTCCCTTTGGCAAGGGATGCGCTTTCGGGCTATACTGAGAAGCTTTTCGGTGCGTCCGAGGATGTCTCGTGGCTGCGCGGAAAAGAAAAAATCACGTTTGTTCAACCCGTAATTCATTCACGTTTAGGGAATTACACATATAGAAGGAGGCCTTGTGCCAACCATCAGCCAGCTTGTGCGCCAGGGGCGCGCGGTCGAAACAATCAAATCCAAAAGCCCTGCGATGGAAAACTGCCCGCAGCGCCGCGGTGTGTGCACCCGTGTGTACACCACCACCCCCAAGAAGCCGAACTCCGCCATGCGTAAGGTGGCGAAAGTACGCCTGACCAACGGTTTTGAGGTCATTTCCTACATCGGCGGCGAAGGCCACAACCTGCAGGAGCACAGTGTGGTGCTCGTTCGCGGCGGCCGTGTGAAGGACTTGCCCGGTGTGCGTTACCACATCGTGCGCGGTTCGCTCGACCTGCAAGGCGTGAAAGACCGCAAGCAGTCGCGCTCCAAGTACGGCGCCAAGCGTCCCAAGAAAGCGTAATTGTTTTTTTGAAACAGGTGCTTTTCCGGCCCGGCAGGCTGGTCAAGCGTAGTGACCCGCAAAGCACAGACATTCTTTCATTCGCATCTGTGTGGGTCGAGTAAGTGAGATGTCCTGACATGACATCTCGCGGCGCCCGAAAGGCGTCAGCTGAAGCAAAGAGGTAAAAAATGCCACGTCGTCGTGAAGTCCCTAAACGTGAAGTTCTGCCCGATCCCAAGTTCGGCAGTGTCGAGCTGTCCAAATTCATGAACGTGATCATGGAAGGCGGCAAAAAAGCGGTTGCCGAGCGCATCATCTATGGCGCGCTCGATCAAATGGAAAAGAAGGCCGGCAAGGATCCGCTGGAGCTGTTCAATGCCGCCATCAACAACGTCAAGCCGATGGTGGAAGTGAAATCCCGTCGTGTCGGTGGTGCCAACTACCAGGTGCCGGTGGAAGTGCGTCCGGTGCGCCGTCTGGCGCTGTCCATGCGCTGGATCAAGGAAGCGGCCCGCAAGCGTGGCGAAAAATCGATGGCAGCGCGTCTGGCCAACGAGTTGCTGGAGGCCACCGAAGGCCGGGGCGGCGCCATGAAGAAGCGCGATGAGGTGCATCGCATGGCAGAAGCCAACCGCGCATTCAGCCATTTCCGCTTCTAAAGGGCTACGCGGTTTTATGCGCTGCTGTGTCCGCCCCGTTGTACGCTCAGAGTACTCCTGTGGCGGCGCACACGGCCTAAAACCGCTGCTCGCTACGCCCTGGCGCATTGGCCGCGCGTAGTGATCCTCATTTATTTTCAGGAATATCAAAATGGCTCGCAAAACCCCCATCGAGCGCTATCGCAATATCGGTATCTCGGCGCATATCGACGCCGGCAAGACCACCACCACCGAGCGCATTCTGTTCTACACCGGTGTGAACCACAAGCTTGGTGAAGTGCATGACGGCGCCGCTACCACCGACTGGATGGAACAGGAGCAGGAGCGCGGCATCACCATCACGTCGTCGGCCGTGACCTGCTTCTGGAAGGGCATGGACCTGTCCTACCCCGAGCACCGTTTCAACATCATCGATACTCCCGGCCACGTGGATTTCACCATTGAGGTGGAGCGTTCCATGCGTGTGCTGGATGGTGCCTGCATGGTGTACTGCGCCGTGGGCGGCGTGCAGCCCCAGTCCGAGACCGTTTGGCGCCAGGCCAACAAGCACAAAGTGCCGCGTTTGGCCTTCGTGAACAAGATGGACCGCGTGGGTGCCAACTTCTTCAAGGTCGTGGACCAGATGAAGCTGCGCCTCAAGGCCAATCCCGTGCCGATCGTGATCCCGATCGGTGCCGAGGACAACTTCAAGGGCGTGGTTGACCTCATCAAGATGAAGGCCATCATATGGGATGAGGCCTCGCAGGGCATGAAGTTCACCTACGAGGACATCCCGGCCGAACTCGTGGCCACCGCCAAGGAGTGGCGCGAGAAAATGGTCGAGTCTGCCGCTGAGGCCGATGAAGAACTGATGAACAAGTACC
Organism: Allobrachymonas sp.; assembly: GCA_039808005.1. Lineage (GTDB taxonomy): Bacteria > Pseudomonadota > Gammaproteobacteria > Burkholderiales > Burkholderiaceae_C > Brachymonas. Next base: position 188,162 of record JBDHSG010000001.1, read on the forward strand.
TTGAAGAAGGCGACCTGTCTGAAGCCGACATCAAGAAGGGTCTGCGCATCCGTACCATTTCGACCGAAATCCAGCCCATGCTGTGCGGCACCGCCTTCAAGAATAAGGGCGTGCAGCGCATGCTCGACGCTGTGATCGATTTCCTGCCCTCGCCTGCCGACATTCCGCCGGTGGCCGGTCACGATCTGGACGACAAGCCCATCACCCGCAAGGCCGACGACAACGAGAAATTCTCGGCGCTGGCATTCAAGCTGATGACCGATCCGTTCGTGGGTCAGCTCACCTTCGTGCGCGTGTATTCCGGCGTGCTCAACAAGGGCGACACCGTGCTGAACTCGGTCAAGGGCAAGAAAGAACGCATTGGCCGTATCGTTCAGATGATGGCCAACGAGCGCAACGAGATCGAAGCCATCATTGCTGGCGACATCGCGGCCTGTGTGGGCCTGAAGGAAGTCACTACCGGTGAAACCCTGTGCGATCCCGCCGCACCGGTGATACTGGAGCGCATGGTGTTCCCCGAGCCCGTGATTGCACAGGCCGTCGAGCCGAAGACCAAGGCCGACCAGGAAAAAATGGGTATCGCCCTGCAGCGCCTGGCGTCTGAAGATCCGTCCTTCCGCGTCAAGACCGACGAGGAGTCCGGCCAGACCATCATTTCGGGCATGGGCGAACTGCACCTCGAAATTCTCGTCGACCGCATGAAGCGTGAGTTCAACGTTGAGGCCAATGTCGGCAAGCCGCAGGTGGCCTACCGTGAAACCATCCGCAAGACCATCGAGGACAGCGAAGGCAAGTTCGTGCGCCAGTCGGGTGGTAAGGGCCAGTACGGCCACGTGGTGTTCAAGATCGAACCCAACGAAGCCGGTAAAGGGTTTGAATTTGTTGACGCCATCAAGGGCGGCGTGGTGCCGCGTGAGTACATTCCCGCCGTGCAGAAGGGTGTGGAAGAGGCGCTCAACAGTGGTGTGCTGGCCGGCTATCCGGTAGTCGACGTGAAAGTGACCCTGCATTTCGGTTCCTACCACGATGTGGACTCGTCCGAGCAGGCGTTCAAGATGGCAGCCATCTTTGGTTTCAAGGAAGGCTGCCGGAAGGCCAACCCCGTCATCCTCGAGCCGATGATGGCCGTGGAAGTCGAGACGCCCGAAGAATATGCCGGCAACGTGATGGGCGACCTGTCGTCCAAGCGTGGCATGGTGCAGGGCATGGAAGACATGGTCGGTGGCGGCAAGGCCATCAAGGCCGAAGTGCCCCTGTCCGAAATGTTCGGCTATTCCACCTCGCTGCGTTCGATGACGCAGGGCCGCGCCACCTACACGATGGAATTCAAGCAGTACGCGGAAGCCCCGCGCAACGTGTCTGAAGCCATCATTGCGGCACGCGCGAAGTAATTTAGTTGTCTGCGATGCTGCACCTGTGATTGCCCGTGATCACAGAACCCGTGACAGCATGCAGACGTTAAACCAACTCACGGGCAACGCTCATTTTTGAAAAGGAAGCCATCATGGCCAAGGAAAAATTTGAACGGACCAAGCCGCACGTCAACGTAGGCACGATTGGACACGTGGATCACGGCAAGA
>JBDHSG010000027.1:0-15276 GCA_039808005.1 Allobrachymonas sp.
AGGCATTGTAGACCCCGAGGATGAATCGAAGCGGGCGCCGCCGGTATCCCCTGATGGCGCCCAGTGTCGTTTCCAGGAAGGCGGCAACGAAAGCCGGCAGCCCTTATCGGGACTGTCACAGCTGCTGTCTGCAGAAAGGATCTATGCACCGGAAGCGGGCGCGCAGGAACGAGCGTATTGGCCGACCAGTTCCAACAGCCGTTCTTCCTGGTAAGGTTTGCCCAGGAAGTCGGTCGCGCCGAGCTGCTGCGCATGTTCGCGGTGCTTGTCAGCCGTCCGTGAGGTGATCATGATCACCGGAAGGTCGTTGTAGCTGGGATCGTTGCGGATGTTGCGCAGGAGGTCAAAGCCGTCCATCTGCGGCATTTCGATGTCGGACAGCACGACGGCCGGCTTTTCGGCGGCCAGTTCGCGCAGCGCTGCCATACCGTCTGCCGCCAGCGTGACGCGATAGCCTTCACGCCTGAGCAGACGCTCGGTGACCCGGCGCACGGTGATGGAATCGTCCACCACCAGTACCAGCGGCTCGGAATCCGCAGAATCTGCTGCACTGGAAACATCTCCCGCCTCTCCGCCCAGCACGGCGGGATCGGCGCGGTCGGAACTGAACGAACGGATCTGTTCCTGGTATAGGAAGGAAAGCGCTACCGGGTTGTAGATGAGGAGCAGCAGGCCGCTGGGCAGGATGGTGATGCCCGAGAGGCCGGGCATGCGCGAGAGCTGGGGGCCGATGTTCTTGACGACGACTTCGTGATTGCCGAGAACGGCATCGACGTGCATGACGATGCGCTGGGCCGCGCTGCGCAGCACCACCACTACCTGGCGTTTGGCGGTCATGTCGCGGCTGCGACGGGAGGATTGCAGCATGGTGCCGCTCCAGTAGAACGGAAGGTTTTCGCCATCTACGGCAAAAACCCCCGTGTTGTAGGCATGCGTGATTTCCTTTGCCGACGTGCGCCGCACCGATTCGACGAGGTTGGACGGAACGCCAAAATGCAGGTCGCCGGCCAGCAGTTCCACCACTTGTGTCACGGCGGTCGTCAGAGGCAGCACCAGCGTGAATTCCGTGCCGGCATGCGGGTGGTTCTGGAGCTCGATGCGCCCGCCGAGGGCACTGACCTCCGTTCGCACCACATCCAGTCCCACGCCCCTGCCTGCCAGAGACGTGACGGTGTCGGCGGTGCTCACGCCGCTGCGAAAGATCAGTTGCGCAGCCTCCTCGTCACTGACGGGAGTGCTGGCCTGCAGCAGATTTCTTGCCACGGCCTTGTCACGGATGCGCTGCACATCGAGCCCACGCCCGTCATCGCGCACCGAAATGGCCACGTCTGCGCCTTCCTGGCGCAGGCGGATTTCGATGTGTCCGGCTGCGTCCTTGCCCATCTGCGTGCGCTGTTCGGCCGGTTCGATGCCGTGAACCACAGCGTTGCGCAACAAGTGTTCGAAAGAGGCTGCAATGCGCTCGATGATGGAGCGGTCCATTTCGATCTGGCCGCCCACGATGTCCAGGGAAACTTGCTTGTTCTCTTCCCGGGCAGCCTGGCGTACCACGCGGTACAGGCGCTCGGAAAGGCTGTCGAACTCCACCATGCGCGTGCGCAGCAGGTCGCTCTGCAGTTCCCGCGCCTGGCGCGTCTGCGACATCAGGTTGTCTTCCGAGGATTGCACGGCGCGGACCATGCTGCGCCGTACGGAGGCCACGTCATTGACCGATTCGGCCATCATGCGCGTGAGTTCCTGCACGCGGGTGAAGCGGTCGAATTCGAGCGGATCGAAGTTGGCGTCCACTCCGGCAGACTGCGCCATGCGGGACTGCATCTGGGTTTCTGCCTGCAGCTCCATGTCGCGCAGCTGGACGCGCAGCCGATCGAGGCTGCCATCCATTTCTTCCATGGCCTGGCGCAACTGCTGCACCTCGGTTTCAAGCCGGGCGCGGCTCGTCATGATTTCACCCGTGCGGCCCAGCATGCGGTCGAGAACGTTCGAGCGGACCCGCACCTGGGGTTGCAGGCGGTTGTGCGGCGCGGGCAAAACGGCTCCGGCTGGCGCCGCCGCCGTTTCATCTGCAAGGCTGGCAGCAGGCGCGGATGGCGCAAGCGGGTTATGGCGGAACGCGGCATCGGCGGAAGCAGCCGGCAGGCCGTGTGGTGAAGTTGCAGGGGGATTATCGCCTTGCAGCAACAGGGTGAAATACTTGTCGATGTCGTCCAGTTGGGCTTGCAGGGATTCCAGTGCCTGCCGGGACGGACTGTTGTTGCCGGTTCGCCCGATTTCGCTGATGGCCGATTCCATGTCGTGCGCCATGGCGCCAAGCTGCATGGCACCTGCCAGGCGTGCGCCACCCTTGAGGGTGTGGAGCAGCCGCATGGTTTCTTGGCGCGCGCCTTCGTTGTCGGGCCGTGCCGTCCACTGCCGCATGACGGCGCTTAATTGCGGCATCAGTGCTTGCGCTTCTTCACGAAAAATGGCGAACAACTCCGGATCGATGGCATCGTTGGTATCGGTGCGGGTGGCACGTGCGGACGGGGTATCGATCCGGGCCGGTCCAGCCGGATCGGGCATTCCAGAAATGCCGTCTTCTTTTTCTGTTGCAGGGTCCGTCAGCGTGGCGGAAAAAGGCAGGGTCTCAACGGTTTTTTTTTCTGTTCCAGACGAAAGACCGTTCCCATGTTCGGTGTCTGATGGCAACAGGGAGGCACTGCTGATCGTTTGCGGCGGCACGCTGTCGATGATGGCGGCGAGCTTTTCCAGCAGGGCCATGTCTGCGGGGCGCTGCAGGCCGGCCGCGAATTGGTGCAGTCCTTGGCGTACGGTCTCGGCTGCGTGCAGCAGGATGTCCGCCTCGCCGGGCTGAGCGGTACGGCGAGCGATATGGTCGAGCGCGTGTTCGATCCCACGCGCCATCGATGCCAGTCCACCCATGCCCACTACCGCAGAACTCCCCGCGAGGGAGTGGGCCAGGTGGCTGCTGGATTCGGGAACGGACGCGTTGCTATCCAGCGCCCATTCGCCCAATTCTTGCACCAATTGACGCGACCAGGTGTCGGCCTCGTTGAGGTAGGTGTTGAACAAGGCCAGAGGGATGCGTACGTCGCCGATGCGCTTGATCTCGTCTTCGTGCAGGCCTTCTACCATGTCGTGCAGAACGGCCAGCTGAGGAGCGATATTGACCAGTATGCCTGCCAGGGAAGGGCTCACCGGTGTCTGAGCAGGAGCGGTGGGCGGATGATCCGGTTCTGTCGGTGCGGAAGGCGTCGAAGCCCATGCGCCGGCTGGGTCAAGCGTGTGGTCTGGCGCAGGGTCTGCGTCGTTTTTGGTTTCCGGCGGCAAAGATTCTGTGTCATGGCCGGGCGCGACGGGGTCGGGCTGCGGTGCAAACAGAAGGGGATCTTCGTCTGCCTGAAGGGAGGATGCGGCGAAAACCGGCAATTCCGGCAGGGATGAATCGACGAAAGCAAGCTCCTGGTCTGCGCCCGTTTGTGTCTGCGGGACAATCTTCGCCAGCAGCGAAGACTGCTCCTCGTCGTCTGCATCCTGTTCGCCGAAAGTGAAGGTGACGTCCGTAGCGGCAAAGTCGTGGAATTGCGTGGTCGTCGGGATGTCTGATGAAAGCGGTGCAAACGCCGAGTCTTCCGAGGCAAACACCGAAGCTTCTTCTGGATGGTCGTCGGAAAACAGGGCGGGCTCGGGAGTTCCAGGCTTGCCGGCTTGCCCTGTCTCCGGTTCTGGCGCAAACAGCGCATCGGATGGGATTTCGAAAAAACGGCCGGCCGCAGATGCTGGGGCCGACTGGTCGTCTGCCGAGGCGATGGCCGGGGGGGCGGCAAGCGGCATGAACAGGCCATGCTCCTGCAACGCGGCCGCAGATTGGGCGAAGCATGCATGGTGCCAGGGAGACGGTTCCTGGCGGGCGATGGATTCGCGCCAGTGCGCCAGCGCATCCAGTGCGGCGGTGGCCAATTGCAGCAAGGCAGGGGTGGCGGGTTTGCCGTCCGCCAGCCAGCCGTTGAGCAGGCGTTCCATTTCCCAGGCGGCTTCGCCGAAAGAGGCCAGTCCGACCATGCGGCCGCTGCCCTTGAGGGTATGGAAGGCGCGGCGCAGATTGGTCAATTGCTCGGAATTGGCCATGTTGACGCCCAGGGCGTCGATGGCTGTGCGTGCCTTGTCGATGACTTCGGCGGCCTCTTCCAGGAAAATGTCCCGCAGGTCTTCCTCTTCGATCGGTGTATCGCAGATGGCGTCAGCAGCTTGTACGGCTGCGGGCGCCAGTGCGGAAATGGCCTGCGCAAGCGCTGCGGGATCTTCGGTCGCCTGGATGTCTGAAAGCGCCTGGCGGGCTTGCCGAGCCAAGCTTGGCTGGCCCGCTAGCTCCGCCTGCTGGATGACGCTGTCCAGCTGTCGGGCGGCGTCGGCAGGAGACAAGCCGCCGGAGACCTGGGCGCTTACCAGGCTGTCAAGGGCCGGAACGAGCGACTGGTTCGGCGACGAGGAGAAAAGGGGTGTGGCCTCACTGGGCGGACCGGCTGGCGCTGGCGAGAAGTCCGGCTGGGAAGGCGTGTGCACCAGTTCCTGGTTCCCGACGTCGAAATGAAACTGCGTACGTGCCCGATCGGGCTGGTAGCCCATCATGTCCAGCATGAAGGCCAGCGCACCCAGGCTGTTGCCGAGCCGCAGCACATTGGCCCGGCTTTGCGCATCGTCGATGGAACCCGCTTGCTCCGACGCCTCCACCAGCTGCTGCACCTGCTGGACCATGGCCGCAACGGCGGTGCTGGCCTCTTCACAATTGAGCATCGTCAGAATGCCGGCAATTGTTTCAAGTTTGGCGATGGACGCGCGTGCCTGCTCCGTTTTTTGCGGATGGCGGAAAAAATCGTCCAGCATTCCCTCCGCTTCGGCCATGGTGCCTTGCGATTCGGTGAGGATCTGGCCGAGGCTGTCCCGGTCGCTGATGCGGGCGTACAGGGCCTCCATCCAATCGGTCAAAGGGGCTGCCTGTATGCCATTGAGCGCGGCCTCCAGCCGTTGCGCCAGCAGATCCGTGCGCTCGACGAATTCCTGGTCGTCGCGCTGGTGTTCTTGTGCGGAAGCCTCCAGGAAAAGCACGGCCGTGGCCACTTCCATGGCCAGGTCGGGGTGTGGCGCCTGTTCGCTCTGCTGGATGTTGCGGATGACCGCATGCAGGGCATCGGGAAACTGGCAGGCGTGTGGCCACACCGTTTCCATGCCGTGGATCATGCGGGTGACCTGATCGGCCAGGGCGTCGATTTTGTGCACGTCGCCCGCGCAAACGTCGGACCACAGCTCCTTGAAGGCAGAAAGGGCCTCGCGCAACCGCTCGCGTTCTACCGGATCGGCATTGCCGTAAATCAGGGTGTCATAGGTGCATACCGAGGCAAGGTCGAGTCCGTAGTGCTGCACGATGGCGGCCGCAACCGGCGTTGCGGGTCCGGCTGGATCTTGAATGCCTGCTTGGGTGCCCAAGGCGATGAAAAACAGGAGATCGTGCGCCAGCCGTTCCGACACTTCGCTGGTGCCTTGTTGCAGCAAGTCGTACTGGACGGCCATGCGTGACAACAGGCGCTTGACCGGGTCATCGAAGGACAGCACCTGGGCCGACAGGATTTGCAGAAAGCCCGTGGCCAGCTGCCAGAAAATCCTTTCCCTGGGATGGGTGCTGTCTTGCCAGGCCTTTTGGGTGTGCGCGGCCAGCTCAGGCGCGCCTTGCTTGCCGCCGCTGCGAAACAGTTGCAGCACGCCTTCGAGAAAAGGAGGGGTGTTTTCTGGAAGGGAGGCAAGCTGCGCGGGAGTTTCGTCATCCACTTCCAGCCATTGCCAGGTGTGGTGCCACAGGTCTGCCGGGTGGATGCGGTCGAGTTTTGACAGCTCCGCCACTTCGCGGTAAACGGGAAAAAGTCCGACGGAGTGGTCCGGATGCCCACCGAGCACGCTTGTCAGGTAGTCGATCACCGAGGATCCGGCCTGTGCAATCAGCCGGGCGGCATCGGGCGTGCACAATTCCGGGCTTTCGACAAAACGCCGGACTCCCCGTTCCATGGCACCCACCACCTGTGCGACGGCCGGGCGCTCTATCAGATCCAGTACCCCGACTGCCTCGTGCAGGCCTTGGGCGGCGAACCGCAAGGGCGTGGTATCCAGCGCGGTCAGGTGGCTGCCGCTGGCGGCTTCAGCCTTGCTGCCGAACTCGGCGAGCTGTGCGCTCACGCCATCGAAGGTTTCGCGCAGGGAACCCACCACCCATGACAGCGGCCCCAGGTCGACTGCCGATGAATCGCGGTTTGCCGCAAGCGGTCGGTCCTGATCAATCATCTTGATGCATCCAGCGTGGGCTGATGGGAAAAGCAGCAGTTTCCATGTTCTGTCGCGCCTACTTGATTTTGAATCGCGCCACCGATGCGCGCAGTTCCTGCGCGACCCTGGAAAGCTCACGCACCTGTTGTGCGGTCGTCCGGGTGCCTTCCGTCGCCTGTTCGGTCACCGAAAAGATTTTCTGGATGTTGCCGGCCATCGCGTTGGCCTGCTCGGCTTCTTCGCTGGTGGCCGCGGAGATGTTATGGATCAGGCCGGACAATTGCTGGGACACACGGTCAATTTCTCCGAGTGTCTGGCCGGCATTGTCGGAAAGGGTGGCACCATGAACCACTCCTTGTGTGGACCGCTCCATGGCCGCGACGGCGTCGTGTGTATCGGTTTGGATCGCCTTGACCAGGGCTGCGATCTGTTTGGTGGCTTCGGCGGAGCGCTCCGCCAGACGCTGCACCTCTTCGGCCACCACGGAAAAACCACGGCCTGCCTCGCCTGCGGAAGCCGCTTGGATGGCGGCATTCAGGGCCAGCACGTTGGTCTGTTCGGTAATGTCGGAAATGAGCTCGGTGATTTCGCCGATTTCCTGTGAGGACTCGCCCAGCCGCTTGATCCGTTTGGATGTTTCCTGAATCTGGTCCCGGATGACATTCATGCCGTCGATTGCGTTCTGCACGGCCTTGTGTCCTTCTGCCGCGACCTGCCGGGAGCGCATCGCCACCAGGGCCGATTCCTTGGCCTGATAAGAAGCGGCATTGATGCGCTTGGCCATTTCGAGCACCGATTGTCCGGTGTGGCGGATCTCGTTGAGCTGCTCGGTGGAGGCTTCCAGCAGTGTGCTGGACGTCAGTTCCACGTCTGCAGTAGTTTGCGCCACCTTGTCGGCGGTGGTCTGTACGTTGCCCACCAGTACGCGCCATTCTTCCACTGTGTTGTTGACCGAATCGGCAATGGCGCCGGTGATATCTTCCGTGACGGTTGCTTCGCGGGTCAGGTCACCGTCGGCAATGGTTTGCAGTTCATCCATCAGGCACAGAATGGCCGACTGGTTCTTGCTGTTTTCGGTTTCTGCCCGCTGTTGCAGCCGCCGCGTGTCGGTCAGCTGGACGTTGACAAGCCCGACGGCCGCCAGCAGGGCCAGCAGACCGGAGGCGGCCATGCCGGCATATATCCACCACGGAACAATGGCGGCACCGCCTGTCGGATGGGCTCCAAGCCCCCGGCCCAATTCCAGAATCTCGTTTGTGGCGTTGTGCAGGCCTGCGGTGATGCGAGCGTGTGCCTGCTGCGTGGCGGTCAGGGTCTGGGCCTGCTCCAAAACGGCACCGGCCCTTTTCTTGAGCGAAGCGAAAGCGTTTCCGGTTTTTTCCAGGAGGGCGCGTTCCTGTCCGTGCAAGGCATCGATGTCCCGTGCGTTGTCGCCTGTGGCCAGTGCCGCGAGGAGACTGTCGACGGCGCGCAGGTCCTCGCCGAGCAGGCGCAAATCGTCGGGGCTGGCGCTTGATGGCTCCAGCATGGAGCGGACGGATTTTTCAATGCGCTGTACCCGCGTGGAGATATCGCCCAGCGCAATCGTCTGGCTGGCTGACGCATTGCGCTGCGCCAATGCCTGTTTGAGAAGGTCCGCCTGTTCCTGCACGGCAGCGACATCCGTCGGGGCACTCTTGACAGCGGCCACCAGGGTCGTCAGCGCCTGCTGTCCCTTGATGAATACATCGACATCCTTGTCCATTGTGGTGCCCAGTTTTTCCTGGATGGTGTCGATACTGCCGGCATTGATGGCAGGAGACTGCGCAGAAACGGCGTCGATGCTTGCGTGGAGGTCTTCGTAGTTTTTTCTGGTTTCTGCAAACGCCGCTGGTTTGCCCGCCATGGCCGCATCGATGCTGCGGGACAGCTTTGCGGCGTTCAACTGCAGGGCGCCTGCTGCCGCCAACTGGCTGCGTGCGGCACCGCTCTGCCTGATGGCATAGAACCCGAGCGACACCGTCACCAGCAAGAAGAAGATGAACAGAATGGACAGGAGGCGCATATGCGCTGCCGCTGGCTGTCTTCCCAGCAATGGAAGGGATACGCCTTCGGTCGATGCCTTCTTCTGCCGGTAGGTTTTCAGGTACTCCTGCTCATCGACCGGAGAAGGCAGGATGCTTTCGGTTTCGTTACTGAACAGGCTGTTGCCGGCATCCGGAAAGACGGAATACGACAGGATGGTGTCGGGGGTATCCGGTACCAAGGGCAGGTCCCGGGAGGCGTTCTTCGATTTTTTTTCCATGACGGATACCTTGTATGCAATGCGGCTCAGGTAGCCAGAGCCTGGTCTGCCGGCGCCACTTGGGCGGTGATGTCGAGAAATTGCGGATCTTGCGCAAGTGCCAGCAAATTGACTTCCTGCCAGGCCATGCCGTTGTCGTCAAAAAAAACAGGGCCCCAATGCGCGGGAGCTTCCGGCGCGGGGGCCTCGGAACGGACGAATGCGTCGTGCCCCCGCAGTCCTTCCAGTCCATCCACGCGCAAAACCACGTTCAGGCCCAGCGTTTCATTGAAGGCCACCAGGCGCTGCAGGGATCGCTCTGGTTGGGAAGCGGCTGCCGGGGCTTGCGGCAGGAAAGCCGAAAGATCCACGACGCCATACACATTGCCGCGCAGCGCCGTTACGCCCAGAAACCAGGGCTTCGCATAGGGCAGGGGCTGAATGGCGCCAAGGGCATGGATCTCGCCGGATTGCTGCAGCGGCAGCAGCAGCCGCTGTTCGCCCAGCCGCACGCCGAGCCAGGAGGCAGCCGGGCCCTGCTGGTTTTCAGCCTGCTGCAGCAGTTCGGCAATGCGCTGCTGCAATTCGCGGAGTGCCTGTCGTTTGGCCATGGTGGACGTTGGGTGGAATGATGCTGGCGCAAAGGTTGCGTCTTATGGTCATCCGATTTCGCGGATTTTCGCCAGCAGTTCTGCCGGGTTGATGGGTTTGGTGATGTAGGCGCGGGCGCCCTGGCGCATGCCCCACACCACGTCGGTTTCCTGCGTCTTGCTGGTGCAGATCACGATGGGCACGTCGGCGAAGCGGGGGTCTTTGCTGATCTGGCGCGTGAGCTGAAAACCGTTCTTGCCGGGCATGACGACGTCCATGAGGATCAGGTCGGGTTTGTAGCGCGCGAGCTCGACCATGGCGGCGTCGGCATTTTCGGCTACGGATACCGTCATGCCGTTCTTTTGCATGATGCTGGACAGGAACATCTGTTCGGTCTTGGAGTCGTCAACAATCAGGACGTGCTGAATGGGCATGAGCAGGTTACTCCTTGAAGGTGAATGTCTCTACAGCGGCAAGCAGTTCGGCCTTGGTAAAGGGCTTGGTCAGGTACTGGTCGGAGCCCACGATGCGGCCGCGCGCCTTGTCGAACACGCCGTCCTTGGAAGAGAGCATGATCACTGGAACATGCGAAAACCGCTGGTTGCGCTTGATGATGGCGCAGGTCTGGTAGCCGTCCAGCCGCGGCATGAGGATGTCGCAGAAGATGATGTCGGGATGCGTGTCGCTGATTTTGGACAGGGCGTCGAAGCCGTCTTCTGCCAGGAGAACCTCGTGGCCGCCCTGTTTCAGAAAGATTTCGGCACTGCGCCGGATGGTGTTGCTGTCATCGATCACGAGTATCTTCAATCTTTCCCTCCATCATCCCGCATGGATTTTCAGGCAGCTGTGCACGAGAAAAGGCCCGGCGGCTTTGGATGCGGCGGCAACCATTCGGGCCACAGCCGTTTGTGAACTGTGTGCACAGGTTGCCACCACTGTCAGTACCGGCTTGCGGCCATTCGGGCTGGTGTCCTGCACATAGAGTATCAGGTGTTCAGGGTTTTCCCTGTGTGTGCCGGCCGCCACCGTGGCTGGCGTTGTATGGAGCCGTCTACCCGGCCATGCGTTCGGCCACAGGTACCAGGGCGCTGGAGCGAGAGATTGCATGTGGAAGCGGTCGATATTGTTCATGTGCGAGCCGATTCGCAACTTATTGATAAACAATAAAAAATTTGTGAATCTTTGTTTATTCTACACATGCGCTCCGGAAAGCCTGCAGATTTCAGGGAAATCGATCACGCTTTTTGCCGAGAATGAACCCTTCCGAATGGCCATTTTCGTTGCCAAGTGTGATCCAGAACGGGGATGGTGCGTATGGGGCGGCGTGCGCAGGCAAAGGGCCGGTCTGGTCATGCGGCAATGCCTCGTAAACTACACATGAAATATGCGCTGGGCAGAACGCCCTTTTTGCAAAGATTTCAATTTTTCCGATGTTTTGAGCAGGTTTCCAGATGGACAGATTGCAGGTATTGCCCCCCAACGATCGGAATCAGGTGCTGTTTGAGCGCGCTTTGCAGGTGATTCCGGGCGGCGTCAATTCGCCGGTGCGCGCGTTTCGTGCCGTGGGAGGAACACCGCGTTTCGTGCAGCGGGCGCATGGCGCCTACTTCTGGGATGCAGACGGGCAACGGTATGTCGATTACATCGGCTCCTGGGGACCGATGATTCTGGGGCATGGACATCCGGCCGTGCTGGAAGCGGTGCAGCGAGCCATTCAGGACGGATTTTCGTTTGGCGCACCAACCGAGCGCGAGATCGAGCTGGCGGAGACCATCATCCGGTTGATGCCCAGTGTGGAGATGGTTCGGCTGGTCAATTCCGGAACCGAGGCGGCCATGAGCGCCATCCGTCTGGCGCGTGGCGCAACCAGCCGCAAGCTGGTGGTCAAGTTCGAGGGGTGCTACCACGGGCATGCCGATGCCCTGCTGGTGAAGGCCGGATCGGGCCTGGCCACTTTCGGTATGGCGACCAGTGCGGGCGTGCCGCCCGAGGTGGTGCAGCACACCCTCGTGCTGGAGTACAACAACCCTGAACAGCTCGAACAGGCGTTTGCCCGGCATGGGGCGGAGATTGCCTGCCTGATCATCGAGCCGATTGCCGGCAACATGAATTTCGTGCGGCCGACGCCGGCTTTCATCCAGCGTTGCCGCGCGTTGTGCACGCAGCATGGCGCGTTGCTCATCCTCGACGAAGTGATGACGGGGTTTCGCGTAGCACTGGGGGGGGCGCAGGCGCTGTTGGGCGTGCAGCCCGACCTGACCGTGCTGGGCAAGGTGATTGGCGGCGGCATGCCGCTGGCGGCCTTTGGCGGCCGGCGCGCCATCATGGAGCATCTTTCGCCGCAGGGGCCCGTTTACCAGGCGGGCACCCTCTCGGGCAATCCCGTCGCGACGGCCTGCGGGCTGGCGACATTGCGCGAAATACAGAAACCGGGCTTTTACGAAAACCTTTCCCGTCAGACGCAGCGGCTGATGCAGGGGTTGCAGGCTGTCGCCGATGCGCAGGACGTGCCGTTTTCGACCGATTGCGAAGGCGGCATGTTCGGTTTCTTTTTCCTGCCGCAACTGCCGCAGCATTACCAGCAGGTCATGCAGACAGATGCCGCGCGATTCAACAGGTTCTACCATGGCCTGCTGCAGCGCGGCATCTACATGGCGCCCGCCCTGTACGAGGCGGGCTTCGTCAGCGCCGCCCACAGCGATGCCGACATCGACGAGACCGTGGCCTGCGCTGCGCAGGCCCTGCGGGAGGCCTTGGCCGCATGAGAGCTACCGCAGCGTCCGTTACAGTGAGGGTTTTGACCGTCAGGCAGCAAGCGTTTCAATCATGGCTTTTCTGAAATTCCTGGCCTCCGGCCTTTTCTTCGTGACGGGCACCTGCGTCACTTTTTGCGTGATGAGTCCGTTCATTCTGCTCAAACTCCTGCCGGTCCAGCCGCTGCGTGCCTTCTGCGCCCGTGTGCTCGTGGCGCTGGCGCACAACTGGAGCGTGTGCAATGAATGGTGGATAGATTTCATCAATCCCGTGCGCTGGAACATCCGCCTGCCGGACGATTTGTCCATGCGGGGCTGGTATCTGCTGGTCTGCAACCATCAGAGTTGGGTAGATATCCTGGTGTTGCAGAAAGCCTTCAATAGCCGCATTCCCTTTTTGAAGTTTTTTATCAAGTATGAGCTGTTGTATGTGCCGTTGCTGGGCATCGTCTGGTGGGCGCTCGACTATCCGTTCATGCGCCGGCGTGGCGGCGCCAGCGCCCGCAAGGATCTGCAGGCTGCGCGCAAGGCCTGCGAAAAGTTCCGCCACATGCCCACTTCGGTCATCAGCTTTGTTGAAGGTACGCGTTTCACCGCAGAAAAACACCACGCCCAGCAATCGCCCTATCTGCATCTGCTGCAGCCCAAGGCCGGGGGCATCTCCGTGGCGCTCGAAACCATGGGCGACATGTTTACCAGGGTGCTGGATGTGACGATCGCTTACCCCGACGGTGTTCCCACCTTCTTCGATGTCATGGCTGGCCGGCTGAAGGCGATTTCGGTAACGGTGCGCACCTTGCCAGTACCAGCGGACCTGCTGCCGCAGTCAGGGCAATCCGTGCAGCGTGCGCCGGTGCAGAAATGGATCCATACGCTGTGGCAGGAAAAGGACGCGGAGCTGACCCGGTTGCTGGGCCACTGAAGTGCCCTCGTAGTGTGTCTGGGAAGCAAAGAAGTATTTTCGATAATTCTTAGGGTTTTCCCGGAAAATAGATGTATCGAATAAAAAATATGATGTAATTTATCATTTGTATGATATATTGGGAACTGTCTGTAGTGGCAGCAAGTACCTCTCTAGACGCCAAGAGCCTTCCCCCGGTAACTGTTTTTCAGTTATCGGGGATTTTTTTGCGACAAGCAATGAATCGTCATGGGTGGGTTTGCATACAAGCGCTTTTTGACGTCCATGAACGCGCGGCTGCTCGGGGGAGGATCGGTGTTTTGCTCATGGGCTGGCAACCAGGCCCAGCACAATGGAGAGGCGTTAGGCGCCTGGGCTCACAAGTGTGCCCCAGCTAGGAACGATTGCGTTCGCTTCTCCGTGATCGTATAGGGGCAGAGACGGTCAAATGGCCGTGTCCGTTTTAGGGGCGGCCCAGGAATCCCCCGCTTTGGCGCGCCCACAGCTTGGCGTACAAGCCCCCGCTGGCCAGCAGTTGCTGATGGCTGCCCTGTTCGACAATCCGGCCCTTGTCCAGTACCACTAGGCGGTCCATGGCAGCGATGGTCGAGAGCCGGTGCGCAATGGCGATGACTGTTTTCCCATCCATCAGGCGGTAAAGGCTTTCCTGGATGGCGGCTTCCACTTCGCTGTCGAGCGCGCTGGTGGCCTCGTCGAGCAGCAGGATCGGCGCATTCTTGAGCATGACGCGCGCAATGGCGATGCGCTGGCGCTGTCCGCCGGAAAGCTTCACGCCGCGTTCGCCCACCAAAGCATCGTAGCCTCGGCGGTTGTTCCTGTCGCGCAGGCGCTCGATGAAATCATGTGCCTGCGCCTGTTTCGCCGCTGCGATGATTTCTTCTTCGGTGGCGTCGGGCCTGCCATACAGGATATTGTCCCGAATGGAGCGGTACAGCAGCGAGGTGTCTTGCGTCACCACGCCGATGGCCCGGCGCAGGCTTTCCTGCGTAACGTGGCGGATGTCCTGGCCGTCGATGCGGATGCTGCCGCCCTGCACATCGTAAAACCGCAGCAGCAGGCTGAGCAGAGTCGATTTGCCCGCGCCAGACGGGCCCAGCAGGCCGATTTTTTCACCGGGACGCAAGGACAGGCTGAGGTCGTCGATGACTGGCGCGGGTGCGTGGACGGCACCGGTGGCGCCGGCTGTTTTGCCCGGGTTCTCATAGGCAAAGGTGATGTGGTCGAACACCACTTCCCCTTTGCTGACCTGCAGCGGCGCGGCATCGGGCGCATCGAGGACCAGGTTGCTGCGCGCGAAGGTTCGCATGCCGTCGCGCACCACCCCCACATTTTCGAACAGGCTGGCCATGTCCCACATCATCGAATACGCCATGCTTTTCAGGCGGATCGTCATGGAAGCGGCGGCGGCAACCGCGCCAGTGGTGATGTGCCCCTGATTCCACAGCCACAGGGCCAGCGCGAGCGTGCCGGCAATGACGGCGATGTTCAGTATTTCGTTGTAGATATCGATGTTAGCGACCCTGCGCGCCATCTGGTGGGCGCTGACCATGTATTCCTTCATGGCGTCTTTGACGTAGGCCGATTCGTGCTTGGTATGCGCGAACAGCTTGATCGTGCCGATATTGGCATAGACATCGCTGATGCGCCCGCTCATCAACGCGCGGGCTGCGGCCTGATCTTGTGAAATCTGGCCGAGGCTGGGAACGTAGGCCAGCAAAATGGCTGCGTAGCACAGCAGCCAGATGCACAAGGGCACCAGCAGCAGGGGGTGGAAGCTGCTGATGACCGAAAACAGGGTGATGAAATACACCACGACGAAAACCACCATGCCGCACAGCACGCTGAGCAATTGACGCACGGCCATGACGGTCTGTATGACCTTGTGGGTAACGCTTCCCGAGAACTCGTTGTGGAAAAACGCCATGCTCTGATTGAGCATGAGGTGGTGGTAGATCCACCGCAGCCGCATGGGGAAATTGTTCGACAGCACTTGGTTCTTGAACAGGGTTTGCAGGCTGGTGAATGCCACCAGGCTCAGCAGCACGAGCGCCATGCCGGCCAACTGCCCGCTGGCCTGCTGCCACATGCTTCCGGCTTGCATTCCGGACAACCAGTCGATGATGCGGCCCAGAAAACCGAAAAGCAGCGCCTCCAGAACGGCGATGGCGGCCGATAGCACCACGAGCACGCCGTATTGCCAGCCCAGTCCGTGCAGCGAAAACCGCATGAAGGCCAGGAACCGGGGCCTGGGTGCCTGGGACAGCGTGCGTCCGCGCGACAGATCCGGATAGGGATCAAGCAGTTTTTCGAAAAATGAAAAAATCATTCCTTGTTTCTTCGTGCTGACGCAATGGCGGCGTCACTCCACGAGTTTATAGTCGACGGGAATGCGCAAAGCGGGCAGTGCGTGGCCGGGTTGTGCCTTGGCGGCGGCG
>JBDHSG010000035.1:0-3000 GCA_039808005.1 Allobrachymonas sp.
TGATTGCCCTGGCCCTGGCCGTTGCTGCCCATTGCGACGCCTGCATCGGCTTTCACGTGAAGGCGCTGGTCAAGCTTGGCGCCACGCAGCAGGAGGTTGAAGAAACCCTGGGCATGTGCGTGTACATGGGCGGTGGCCCGTCCCTGATGTATACCGCGAACGCCCTGGCTGCGTTCAAGGAATTTACGGCCCAGGCCTGATCTCCTGCGCTTGCGGCCATGGGTCGCAAGTCTCCACGGCCTGCAGTGCTTGCATCCAGGCCGTTTTTCTTTGCCAGGTTGGCATTTTCTTGCCCCACGACAAAGCGCCTATTGTTCCTGTTGAAGATAATGCCCGCCATGCAAAATCATCACACCGCCCTGCTTCCCTCTCCTCGGTATCCTGCGCTGCAAGCCCCCGCCCGCATCGGCATTGCCGGCGCCGGTGTGCTGGGGCGGCTGCTGGCGTGGAAGCTGGCGGCGGCTGGGTATCAGGTGACGGTGTTTGATCCTGCCGCGGGTGCCGCTCCCGATTACCAGCAACCGCGCGCGGCCGGCTTTACCGCTGCCGGCATGCTGAGCCCGCTGGCCGAACTGGAATGCGCGGACTGGAATCTGGCCGAGCTGGGCTGGATGAGCGTGGACCTGTGGCGCGCGCATGCCGAGCGGCTGCAGCAGGCCCATCAGCAAAGCGTGTACTTTGCGCAGCGTGGCAGCCTGCTGCTGGCGCACGGCAGCGACATGGGCTCGGCCCAGCGGCTGCTGGCAGGTCTGCAGAGCAAGGCGCCTGCCTCGCAACGCGACGAGCCGCTGGCCCGCCCTCTCAGCGCGCAGGAACTGCAGGAACTGGAGCCCGGCGTATCGCGCCAGCTGCGCGGCTGGATGCTCGACAAGGAAGGCCAGGTGCATACGGTGGAAATGCTGGTGGCGCTGGTCGTTGCTGCGGAGCAGTGCGGCGCCACGTTCCGCTGGAATACCGCCGTACGCGACGTGCTGCCGCACGCGATTGAGGGCGAGCGCTTTGACTGGGTGTTCGATACGCGCGGCCTGGGGGCGCGTGATGGCAACACCGACAGCACCGTCTCCCTGCCTGCGGCAGATGGTTCGCTGCCGCCATTTGTCTACCAACTGGCGGCTGGTGCCACCCTGCCCGATCAGGCCATGCGTGGCGTGCGCGGCGAAGTGTTCTGGCTGCATGCGCCCGGCGTGGAGCTGCACCGGCCGGTGCGCCTGATGCACCCGCGCCACCGCGTGTATGTGGTGCCACGCCCGGGCGACATGATCGTGGTGGGAGCCAGCGAGATCGAAAGCGAAGACCGCAGCCCGGTCAGCCTGCGCAGCACGGTAGAGCTGCTGGCGGCTGCGCACAGCGTGCTGCCGGAGCTGACCGAAGCGCGCGTGGTGCATATGGAGAGCAATCTGCGCCCCGCACTGGCAGACAACATGCCCGCCATCACGCTGGTGGACGGTCTGACCCGCATCAACGGGCTGTTCCGCCACGGTTGGCTGATTGCGCCGGCGATGGTGGAGCAGGCACTGCGCGGGAGTGGTCTGATTGAGGCGGCTGCGCCGCTGGAGTGATCAGTCGGGGCTCTCACCTGTGCACGGCAAGCAGCATGCTGAAAAAAAGCCAGCCATGCGTGCTGCGCCTTGATGGCGGTGCTTGTATGTTCTACAAAAGCCCAGACTGCAACGGGTAGCGCATCGGCGCTTCCGCATCCGCGTCCGTGGTCACGGTGCGCACGGCCGCAATGCGTTGCACGAAGCGCTCGGGATCCGCTTCGAAGCCATCCTCGTAGGCAATCACACGCCATTGCGGTCCGGCTGCCGCAACACGCTGCAGTAGTTCGCCCGGTTGCAACAGAAACTCGGGGTTCGACGGCCGCCCGACCGTTTCATTGCCCACCGCGAACGTTTCGTACAGCAGCACGCCACCTGGCTGCACGCTGTCGAACAGCGACGGAAACACGGCACGCCACAGGTAGTTGGTAACCACCACCGCGCCAAACTGCCGTCCGTGCAAGGGCCAGGGGCTGCCGTCTTCCAGATCGGCCTGCAGGACCTCGCCGTATTGGCAGGCAGTTGCCAAGGCTTCGGCATTACGGTCAACGCCCAGCACCGGATAGCCCTGTGCGGCAAACCACTGCATATGGCGGCCGGCCCCACAGGCGACATCCAGCACGGTGGAGCCTGCCGGCACCAGTTCGGTAAACCGCCGGATCCACGGGGACGCCTGCAACACGCGCCCATTGCCGGCAGCAACGCCGGCGCCTGCCGCTGCACCAGCCGCCATCACTCGGCAACCACCGCCGTACCGCTGGCAGACACCATCAGCATGCCGTTGCCCTGCCCCAGCACCTCGTAGTCCAGGTCAATGCCAACGACAGCATTGGCCCCAAGCGCCTGTGCGCGTTCCTGCAGTTCGCGCATGGCGATGTCACGAGCCTTCTGCAGCTCGCGCTCGTACATGCCGGAACGGCCACCGACGATATCGCGCAGGCCGGCAAACAGATCCTTGAAAACGTTGGCGCCCAGGATGGCCTCGCCGGCAACCACGCCGCAGTATTGCGTGATGCGCTTGCCGTCGATGCTGGGGGTGGTGGTGACGATCATGGGATTTCTCCTGAAGGGGTGGCACAACTGGCATGCCCTGCCCCGCTGCACAGCGAGGAAGAGGCACCGCGCTTCACATCATGCCATGACGCCATGACGGACGCGAATGTCTCGAATGCCGCCTCTTCTCCGTATAAACCCCGGGTATCAAAACTCTGTCAATTCCCATTTATCGAGAATATGACATATAAAAATCCTTTTTCTACTTGCCATGAACTCCCCCGTGGGGTATAACGTAGCCAGTAAGACGCCTATGCAGGCCATGAAAGAGTGGTACCACTCGCATCCAGAGATGTTCCGAAAACGACCTTATGATCGTCCGGGATGCGACACCTAACGCCTGAATTAAGCCGCGCCGCGAAGCGGCGTCGGCTTGAATGAATTGTTGGGCATCAAGTAGCAGCCTCGT
>JBDHSG010000036.1:0-2853 GCA_039808005.1 Allobrachymonas sp.
GGCAGTGAAAAGCCCTTTGAAATGATGATCCGCTGGGCCGAGAATACCCAGACCAAGGCCATTACCGGCAACCTGCCTGGAAACGAAAAAGGCACCGGCAATGGTATTGGCAGCGGCCTGGCTGATTTGGCAAATGATGTGCGCAAGGAAATCCGCGACTCTGATGCCAAACAGCTGGCCGGCACCATCACCAAACAGCTGGTCTATCCTCTTCTGGCCATCAACAAGGGCTGGGCCGACCCGCGCCGCTGCCCGCGCTTCCAGTTTGCGCTGGCCGAAGGTGACGATATCGAACTGTACGCCAATGCGCTGCCCAAGCTGGTGAATATCGGCATGCGCATCCCGCCCGACTGGGCGCATGAGAAACTGCGCATTCCGCAGGCTGGCGACAAAGACCCGGTGCTGGCTACCGTGCCACCTGCCGACGCCACACCACAACACCAGCCGCAGCCAGCTCCGCGCAAAGCGGCACTGGCTGCGCTCAGCGGCAACGCCCCGGAAATCGACGACGCCTTGCCCGGCCCACAGCCCGACCTGCAGGGCATGCAGGCCATCGACCACGCGGCCCAGCGCCTACCGCCCGAGCAGCTCGACGCCCAATTGCAAGCCATGCTCACGCCCGTGCTGCAAGCCATTGCACAGGCAGATAGCCTGGAAGCCGCCCAGGCCGCGCTGGATGCTGCCACGGAACACCTGGACGTGACCGCGTTGGGTGAAGCCCTGCACCGCGCCGGCTTTGCCGCCCACTGGATGGGGTTCGGCGATGCCTGACCCGCAGCTGCAGGCGGTTTTCGGCAAACCGGCCAAGGAGGTGGTCGAATATTTTGACCGCAAACGTCAGCAACCCAGCGAAGGCTGGGAAACCGTCAGCGCTGCCGAGCAACAGCGCGCATTCACTGTCGCCCAAAGCGCCGGCTTCAACATCCTCGGCGATATCCAGGACGCTCTGAAACGCGCCCGCGACGAAGGTTGGAGCGTCAGCCAGTTTCAGGATCATCTGGAACCCCTGTTGCGCGCAAAGGGCTGGTGGGGCAAGGCCATCGATCCGGCCACTGGCGAAATCCTGAAAATGTACCCCGGCACCCACAATCCGGTGGTCTACGGCTCTGCTTCGCGCCTGCGACTGATCTACGACACCAACATGGCCACCAGCTACGGCGCTGGCCGGCGCGAACGGCAAATGGCGGTCAAGGGCGCATTTCCCTATCTGCGCTACATCGCTGTCATGGACGGGCGCACACGCCCCGCACACCGCGCTTTGCACGGTCAGGTCTGGCCGGTGGATCATCCCATCTGGGCCAGCATCTACCCGCCCAACGGCTTTCGCTGCCGTTGCATGACGCAATCCCTCACAGGCGATGACGTACCCCCCGGCACATTGAACGAGGGCGGGGACGGCATCGAAAAATACGTACCTGTGAATGCGGCACGCGACATGGTCAAGCTGCGCGGCTGGCGCACGGCAGACGGCCGAGAGCTCTACCCCGATGCCGGTTTCGACGTTGCACCCGGAAATTCAGCCAGCCACTTGGAACACCTGGCCCGCAGCCTGGAACGCCTCCCCGAATCGGCTCGCATTCCTGCAGCCTCGGTACTGACAAAAAGCCAGGCCTTTTCCCTCTGGCGTGAAAACCCGCAGGGCAACTTCCCCATCGCTGTCGCCAGCCAGAAAGACGCCAACCGCATCGGCCAAAAGCAAGGCTCCCGTATCGTCAACCTGTCACCGGATACCATGGCAAAGCAGGATCGGGTGCACAAGGAATTGACCAATGCAGAATATCTGCTGGTGCAGAAATCCATGTCACTGGGCAAAGTCATTCAGGAAGGTGCGCACAACCTGATCTATGTGTATGAGGAAGGCGATCAGGTGGCGATAGTCAAAGCCACCAAGACGGGGCAGGCGCTATTTCTGACCAGCATGCGCAGGCTGTCAAGCCGGGGTGATTCGCGAAACCGTGAAATCCTCCGTCTACTGGAGAAGGGTGCAGGTGGTGGGGCCCCCCAGCCCTCAAAAAAATGAGGGAAACCCCACATGGCGCTCCGACTAACGTCATTGCTGACTGCGTGCTACGGCCGGGAGAATATTACCGTGTCACACCTGCCAAGCCATTGTAGGATCACACCATGCTAGAGATCAAGATCGATGCCAGCCAGCTCAACGCCGAACTGGACCGGATCATGCAGCGCCTGCAAAACCCGTCCACGCTCATGGCCGCCGTCGCTCAAAGCCTCGAAAGCCAAACCCAGCAGGCGTTCTACCAGCAGGGCCAGCCCGGCGGCGAGAAATGGCAGAGCCTCGCAGCATCCACCATCGCCCAGCGCAGCGTTGGACGTAAAGGTAAAAACCCGGAGCCACCCAGCTGGCCTGGCCCGATCCTGAACCGCAGCGGTGGACGCGGCCTGTTAGGCAGCGTCATGAGCGGCAGCACTGCTTCAACAGCATCGGTGGGGGCCGGCAGTGGCAAATCGGCCAAATATGCCAAAATCCACCAGTTCGGCGGTCAAGCTGGCCGTGGCCGCAAAGTCACCATCCCGGCCCGCCCGTACCTACCCATCACCCCCAGCACAGGCGGCCAGGCTCTGACCCCGCATGCAGAAAAGGCCATCATCAAGATGGCCCTCAAATTCATCGAAAACGGCGCGCCCTGACTGTTGCAGCAATTGCAAAAGATTTTCAGACCCGTCCCACACCTTCCCGGCAAATCCCACAACTTCCCGGATTTATCAAGCCAAAATCCATTGAGTTATCTCAGTTCCTGTCACGGGCCACACTTTGCCGCGAGAAACGGCGTTTGGGCTTGGGGTAATCCCAGAGGGGACGGCGGCCGCGCCGCAGCGCAGATGTATCAAGTT
>JBDHSG010000016.1:0-54336 GCA_039808005.1 Allobrachymonas sp.
TGCCGTAGCCGATGATGGCCACGGTCTTGCCCTTGATCAGGCTCAGGTCACAGTCTTTGTCGTAGAAAACTTTCATACTTATCTCCGGTAATGAATCAGGTGATGTGCCGAAGTTGGCCTTCGACAGGCTCAGGGCGAACGGATCACGCTCTCGCCAATACGAATGCCGCGCCGAGCCTACCTACCGTCGCGCAACATCCCATGAAAAACCTATATCCGCAGAATGCGCTCGCCCCGACCAATGCCGCTGGAGCCTGTGCGCACCGTTTCCAGAATCGCGCTGTCTTCAATGGCGTGCAGGAACGCATCATTCTTGCTCTTGTCGCCAGTGACTTCGATGGTGTAGCTCTTGTCGGTCACGTCGATGATGCGGCCGCGGAAAGTATCCGCCATGCGCTTCATCTCTTCGCGCTCTTTGCCGACCGCACGCACCTTGACCATCATCAATTCACGCTCGATGTAGGAGCCTTCCGTCAGGTCAACCACCTTGACGACCTCGATCAGCCGATTCAGATGCTTGGTGATCTGCTCGATGATGTCTTCGTTGCCCGTGGTCTCGATGGTCATCCGTGAAATCTCCGGATTCTCCGTGACGGCAACGGTCAGGCTTTCGATGTTGTAGCCACGCGCCGAGAACAGGCCGACTACGCGGGACAAGGCGCCAGCCTCGTTTTCAATCAATACGGCAATGATGTGTTTCACGGTATTTCCTCTTTTCGCCAACGCAGCCCGCCGGCGCAAGTCCGGCAACTGCCGCCCTCGCCGGCTGCCGGTAAGCAGCCGCTCTGGCGAGCAATAGATTCAGCAGATGAAAATGAGACGACAGGTCAGAGTTCCTCCGGGCCCAGCAGCATTTCCGTAATGCCCTTGCCTGCCTGCACCATTGGAAACACGTTTTCCGTTGGATCGGTCCGGAAATCCATGAACACGGTGCGATCCTTGAGCTTGCGTGCCTCGCGCAGCGCCGGCTCGACGTCCCTGGGATCTTCGATCAGCATGCCCACATGGCCATAGGCCTCGGCCAGTTTCACGAAATTGGGCAGCGCATCCATGTAGCTGTGGCTGTAGCGGCCGGAGTATTCGATCTCCTGCCACTGGCGCACCATGCCCAGATACCGGTTGTTGAGCGCAACGACCTTGACCGGCGTGTTGTGCTGCAGGCAGCTGGAAAGCTCCTGGATGTTCATCTGGATGGAGCCCTCGCCGGTGATGCAGTAGACATCGCTTGCGGGCTTGGCGAGCTTGATGCCCATCGCATAGGGAAGACCAACGCCCATGGTACCCAGCCCTCCGGAGTTGATCCAGCGCCGCGGCTCGTCGAAACGGTAGAACTGTGCGGCGAACATCTGGTGCTGCCCCACGTCCGACGTGATGTAGACGTCATCGTTCTTGGTGAGGTTCCACAGTGTTTCAACCACCTTTTGCGGCTTGATGACCAGGCCGTTGTCACGGTCGTAGCGCAGGCATTCGGAGCTGCGCCATTTGTTGATGGTCTCCCACCATGACTGCAAGGCCCGCTCTTCGGGCTTCACGCCCGTCTCACGGATGGCGGCGATGAGCTCGGTGAGAACGTCGCGCGCATCGCCCACGATGGGCACGTCGGCCCTCACACGCTTGGAAATGACCGACGGATCGACGTCGATGTGGATGATCTTGCGTTCATTCTGGACAAAATGCTTGGGGTTGCCGATCACGCGATCGTCGAAGCGCGCTCCCACGGCCAACAGCACGTCACAGTTCTGCATGGCATTGTTGGCTTCCACCGTGCCATGCATGCCCAGCATACCCAGGTAATTGGGATTGCTCGCCGGATAGGCGCCCAGCCCCATCAGGGTCAGCGTGCAGGGCGCACCCAGCAAATCGACGAGGGTGCGCAGTTCCTCGCAGGCATTGCCGGAAATGACGCCACCGCCCGCATATATGTAAGGGCGCTTGGCGTTCTGCAGCAGTTGCAATGCCTTTCTGATCTGGCCGGCATGCCCCTTTTTGGTCGGGTTGTAGCTGCGCATTTCCATCTTCTGCGGATACCCGCTCCAGGCTGCCTTCTGGAAGGAAATGTCCTTCGGGATGTCCACCACCACCGGCCCCGGGCGCCCGCTGCGCGCAATGTGGAAAGCGCGCTTGATGACAGAGGGAATTTCCTGCGGCGAAGTGACCAGGAAATTGTGCTTGACGATAGGCCGCGTAATGCCCACCGTGTCGCATTCCTGGAAAGCGTCCTGCCCAATCAGGCCCGAGGGCACCTGGCCCGAAATGACCACGACCGGAATACTGTCCATATAGGCGGTGGCAATGCCCGTGACGGCATTGGTCAGGCCCGGTCCGGAAGTCACGACCGCCACGCCCACCTCGCCAGTGGCGCGGGCAAATCCGTCTGCGGCATGCACGGCCGCCTGTTCGTGGCGCACCAGTACATGGCGAATCTCTTCCTGCTTGTACAGGGCGTCATAGATGTAGAGCACAGCGCCGCCCGGGTAACCCCAGACTTGTTTGACGCCTTCCGCTTCAAGACATTTGACGAGAATTTCGGCCCCCATCAACATGGTCGGGCG
Organism: Allobrachymonas sp.; assembly: GCA_039808005.1. Classification (GTDB taxonomy): domain Bacteria; phylum Pseudomonadota; class Gammaproteobacteria; order Burkholderiales; family Burkholderiaceae_C; genus Brachymonas. Next base: position 2,553 of record JBDHSG010000016.1, read on the forward strand.
ATGGGCTTCGGCAGAAGCCGCTGCAATGGCTGCAGCATTTTGGGTAATGTCCATGAATTAAACCTTTGCGAATTTCACTCAAGAAAAACCGCGGGTGCCCCTTGGCAGCGCCCTTGTGAGACGACCTTGGGACTTGAGGCCGCTGTCATGGGTGACACCAGCTTGCATGCAAGCCGCACCGGACAGTGACCCGTTTGCCGTGATAAGTTTTACATTATGACATCGCGAAATAGAAAAATCTAATTAAAAGAGAAATTTCGGTACCTGGACCCCTCGTGTGCGGCCACCGCCCCACAGCAGCCTGCTGCGCACCTGGATTGCATACCAGAATATTCTCAGCCCGCCTCTCGATGGCCTCGCAAGAATGGAGGCCAAGGCACGCCTGGGCGGGCCGATGACGTACCGTTTTGGCATAATCGATTCGCCCTGGTATTCAATCAGGATTGCGTGCGTATGCACTGCGTTGCAAGGCGGCGCATCATCAGACATTTGCGTTGCTTGCTGCAGCGTCGATCCCAAGGACACCCCATGCCCGATTACCGTTCCAAAACCTCCACCCACGGCCGCAACATGGCTGGTGCCCGCGCCCTGTGGCGCGCCACCGGTGTGGCCGACAGCGATTTTGGCAAGCCGATCATCGCCATTGCCAATTCGTTCACCCAGTTCGTGCCCGGTCATGTGCACCTGCACAACATGGGCCAGCTGGTGGCGCGCGAGGTGGAGGCCGCCGGTGGCATTGCCAAGGAATTCAACACCATCGCCATCGACGACGGCATCGCCATGGGCCACAACGGCATGCTCTACAGCCTGCCCAGCCGCGACCTGATTGCCGACAGCGTGGAATACATGGTCAACGCCCACTGCGCCGATGCGCTGGTGTGCATCAGCAACTGCGACAAGATCACTCCCGGCATGCTGATGGCCGCGATGCGCCTGAACATCCCGGTCATCTTTGTTTCCGGCGGCCCCATGGAAGCGGGCAAGGTCATCACGATCGCCAACGGCAACCAGATGGAACGCAAGCTTGATCTGGTAGACGCCATGATCGAGGCCGGAGACAGCCACGTATCCGACGAACAGATCGCGCAAGTAGAACGCAGCGCCTGCCCCACCTGCGGCTCGTGCAGCGGCATGTTCACGGCCAATTCGATGAACTGCCTGACCGAGGCGCTGGGGCTTTCTCTGCCGGGCAATGGCTCGCTGCTGGCCACGCATGCCCAGCGCAAAGAACTGTTCGTGCAGGCCGGCCACCTGATCGTGTCGCTGGCCAAGCGCTATTACGAACACAACGATGCCAGCGTGCTGCCTCGCTCCATTGCCACCAAGGAGGCATTCGAGAATGCCATGAGCCTGGATATCGCCATGGGCGGCAGCACCAATACCATCCTGCATCTGCTGGCCGCCGCCAACGAGGCCGGCGTGGATTTCAGGATGGCCGACATCGACCGCCTCAGCCGCAAGGTGCCCTGCCTGTGCAAGGTGGCGCCCGCCACGCAGAAATACCACATGGAAGACGTCCACCGCGCCGGTGGCGTCATGGCGATCCTGGCCGAATTGCAGCGCGCCGGCCTGCTGCACACCCACTTGCCGACGGTGCACAGCACGACGCTGGGCCATGCGCTGGAGCGCTGGGACGTGATGCTCAACAGCGCAGACAGCGCTGCCCACAGACTCTATCTGGCCGCCCCCGGGGGCGTGCGCACCACGCAGGCCTTCAGCCAGAACCGCAGCTACAAGTCGCTGGACGCCGATCGCGCCGAGGGCTGCATCCGCAACAAGGAGCACGCCTATTCGCAGGACGGCGGCCTGGCCGTGCTGTTTGGAAACATTGCCGAGCGCGGCTGTGTCGTCAAGACCGCCGGCGTGGACGAAAGCATCTGGCAATTCAAGGGCCGGGCGCGTGTCTTTGAAAGCCAGGACGCCGCGGTGAAAGGCATCCTGGGCGACCAGATCGTTGCCGGCGACGTGGTGGTGATCCGCTACGAAGGCCCCAAAGGCGGCCCCGGCATGCAGGAAATGCTCTATCCCACGAGCTACCTGAAATCCAAAGGGCTGGGCAAGCAATGCGCCCTGCTGACCGATGGCCGCTTTTCCGGCGGCACCTCGGGCCTCTCGATCGGTCACGCCTCGCCCGAAGCGGCAGAAGGTGGCACCATCGCGCTGGTAGAAGAGGGAGACACCATCGAAATCGACATCCCCAACCGCCGCATCCACCTCGCCGTCAGCGACGAAACGCTGGCGCAGCGGCGCCAAGCCATGCAGGCCAAGGGCAAGGCGGCATGGAAGCCGGCCAGCCGTGAACGCACGGTATCCGCTGCTTTGCGCGCCTACGCCGCCATGACCACCAGCGCCGACACCGGCGCCGTGCGCGATGTGACCCAGGTCGAGCGATAGGATTTCGGCCGGGGCCGCGCAGCCACTTCTTGCGCGGATCCGCGTCATCCATCAGAATCGGTATCCTCGAATAACCGGCCAACCACCATGACCCTTTCTTCATCCCCAAAAGTCGCCGTGGTTCTTTCCGGCTGCGGCTTTCAGGACGGCAGCGAGATTCATGAAGCCGTGTGCACCTTGCTGGCACTGGACCAGCAGGGCGCGCACTACCAGTGCTTTGCTCCGGACATGGCACAGGCGCGCGTCGTGGATCACCTGACCGGCTCCGAAATACCGGACGCGCGCAACGTGCTGGTGGAATCGGCGCGCATCGCGCGCGGCGCAATCCAGCCCTTGGCCGCCTTTGATGCCAGCCGGTTCGATACCCTGGTCATGCCTGGCGGTTTTGGCGCAGCCATTAACCTGAGCAACTTCGCCCAAGCCGGTGCGCAATGCACCGTGCAAAAAGATGTGGCGCACGCAGTCGCCGCCATGCACCAGGCAGGCAAACCGATCGGGGCACTGTGCATCGCGCCCGTGATACTCGCCAGGCTGCTGCCGGGCGCACGACTGACGATCGGCAAGGACGCAGAAACGGCCGACGCATGCCGGCAAATGGGAGCCATTCACCAGGATACCGGCCACGGCCAAGTGGTGGTGGACACGCAAAACCGCCTGGTCACTACGCCCTGCTACATGCTCGATGCGCACATCAGCCAGATATTCGAGGATGCACAAGTACTGGTGCGCGAGTTGCTCAAAATGATCGCCCATCCGGCCTGAAACAACGCCCGCATCCACGGGATGCTACCTCTTCGCCAGCGCAACACTATCCGACAGGACAGCGAACGACGAAACCCACACCCCGAGCACATGGATGCGGCCGCGGCCGTTTTCGTGAGGAGTGGCTAAACCGTTGTCCGCAAGCTTTGCACCACCGGCTGGCGCAAGACGTTGCGCAGACTCCACCGGCCGGCCAACCAGGCCAGCAGTGCGCCAGCCATCACCGCCACAGGCAGAACCTGCCACGCCAGCGTCCACTCAAATTCAAACACGTAATGCGCCAGCACCCAGCCGATGGCCAGCGCGACGGCACCGGCAAACAACCCGGACAACGCGCCCACGACCAGCAGTTCCGCATTCTGTATCCGCTGCAACAGGGCGCTGCGCGCCCCAAGGGCACGCATGATGGCAAATTCATGCGCGCGCTCTTCCCGGGTGCTGGCAAGCGTGGCAAACAGTACCAGCACACCGGCAGCCAGGCCAAAACCAAACAGCAGCTCGATTGCGCGAATCACCTTTTCGAGCACCATCTGGGCCTGATGCAGGGTGCTGTCCATGTCCACCTGCGTGATATTGGGATACGCCTGCAACAAACGGGCATCCAGGCTCTGACGGCCGGCCACCCGGGGCGGGGCGTGATAGGCTGTGATGTAGGTCTGCGCCACCCCCTCCTCCAGACTGGCCAGCGGGTACATGGCAAAGAAGTTGACGTGCATCGATGCCCAATTGACTTTGCGCACCGAGGTGATGGTGTTGGCACGCTGCACGCCGGCCATGTCGAACACCACCCTGTCACCCAGGCGCAGCCCAAGCGTCTTCATGATGCCCTCTTCCATGCTGATGCCGTCTGCCTCGCCCGAACGCCACATGCCCTGCGTCACGGGGTTCCATGCCGGCAGCGCTGCGCTGTAACTCAGGTTGAATTCGCGTTGCACCAGACGCTGCGCCCGATCATCGGCATATTGCGAGGCATGCACGGGCTGGCCATTGACGGCGACAAGTCGGCCGCGCACCATGGGGTACCAGTCGTATCGCGTGACCCCGCCATCGTGCAGCGCCTGCTGCACATCCTGCGCCTGCTCCGGAAGGATGTTGATGACGTAGCGGTTGTATGCATCGGGTGGCGTGGCATTGCGCCAGCTCTGCACCAGGTCGGTGCGCACGATCACCAGCAACACCAGCGCCATCAGCCCCAGACAGAGACTGCTTATCTGCACCACCACAAAGCCCGGGCGCGCGCCCAGTTGCCGGATGGCCAGGCGTCCGCCTTGCGGCAGATATCGCGTATGGTCGGAATGTGCCAGACGCTGCAGCAGCAGCACGGCGACAACGCCGAGCAACACGAACAACGCCAGGGCTGCGGCAAATCCCCCCACGGCAATGGCGCCCATCTTCAGGTCCGCGCTGGCCACCAGCAGCAAGGCGGCAAAACCGGCGGCGCCGGCAACCACCACCAGAACCGACAGAGGCTTGATCCGCCCCAGCTCGCGCCGGATCACATGCAATGCCGGCGTATCGGCCATCTGCAACACGGGAGGCATGCCAAACGCCAGCAACAGGGCCATGCCCACCCCGATTCCCAGCAGTGCAGGCCGAACGCCCGGCAATGGCAGATCGGCCATGCGCAGCACGTCCCCCAGCACGGCCACAAAAGCGTAGTGCATGCCATACCCAGCCAACACCCCCAGCACACTGCCCGCCAGGCCCACCAGCATGAATTCGCAGCCATATGCCAGAGCAATGGTGCGCTGACGCAACCCCAGCACGCGCAGCATGGCGCATCCATCGAGATGCCGCGCCGCGAAACTGCGCGCACCCAGCACCACGGCCACGGCACTGAGCAGCGCCGCGAGCAGGGCCACGAGGTTGAGGAAACTGCTGGCACGCGCCAGCGTCTCCTGCATGCGCGGGTTGTCTTCTTCCAGTGAATGCACGCGGACAGCGGAAGCATCTGCCATGCCTGTTTGCGCCTTTGCCCAGGCCGCGTAGGCGCGTACGGCGCCGGGCGATCCCGTCAGCGCCAGGCGGTAATTCACCCGGCTGGCCGGCTGTACCAGCGCGGTCGCAGGCAGGTCAGAGGCATGCATCAGCACCCGAGGCGCCAGGCTGACAAACGCCCCGCCCCGGTCAGGCTCCTGCGTGAGCACCCGCTCAATGCGCAGGGTGGCATTCCCCAGCAACACGGCATCCCCCACCTGCAAACCCAGCGCTTCGAGCAGGAGCGCTTCGACCCACACCTGCCCAGACTGTGGCGGCTGCCTAGCGGCGGTTTCGGGCGCACCAGGCTGCCAGTGGCTATCCTGACTCACGAACAGCGTGCCGCGCAAGGGATAGCTGCCGCTGACGGCCTTGAGGTACACCAAACGCCCGCCACCGCCCTTTTCCTGCGGAGCGCGCGCCATGGTCGGGAATGTCTGGGTGGTCGCCGTTTGCAGGCCCAGCCCCACGGCCTTATCCGCAAAGCGCGCCGGCAGGGGATTGTCCCCGCTGATGACCAGATCGCCGCCCAGCAACTGGGCGGCATCGCGGCGCAAGGTAGCATCCAGGCGGCTGGAGAAAAAGGCAACGGCCGACAATGCGGCCACCGCCAAGGCCAGCGCCGTCAGCAACAGGCGCAATTCGCCGGCTTTCAGGTCACGCCACAGCATGCGAAAGGCCAGGCGCCAGAAAGCCGGTTGCTTGTAAATGGACATGACCCCATTGTGCGTCATGCACGCATGCCCTACGGACTTTCTACCCCGGCAACCAATGCGGCATTCTGTTTTGGCAATGCGCAGGTAGACCTCCGCGCCGATTGCCGTCCGAACAGGCCGGCTACAGCTTGGGAATGCGCAGACGGCTGATCATCAACGAACCGGAAAGCGCAAACAGCAGCACCAGCGGATGCAGGATGTAGTCCAGGATCACGATCTGGCCTCCCCACAGGTGGGGACCAATCGCACCGTACGCAGCGGCTGCCCACAGCAGGAAAACCAGCAGCAACGAAGTGGGGATGGGCGTGCCTTCGAAGTATTTGACCTTGCCGGAACCCGCCGAGAGCTTTTCGGCGGTGACATTGAAGCGGGCCAGCCGCGAGACCCCGCACGCCACGAAATAGCCCAGCACGATCCGATCCCACAGGCCCTGCATGCCGCAACCATAGGCGATCACTGCAGGAGCCACGCCAAAGGAAATCACGTCGGCCAGCGAATCCAGTTCACGGCCCAAAGGCGAGGAGGCATGCCGCCAGCGCGCCACCCGGCCGTCCAGCACATCGAACACGAAGGCTGCCAGCACCAGGGCGCAGGCGTAATAGACATGCTCCACGCCCTGGTCCTGGATGTAGTTGATGGTGGCAAACAGGGAGCCGACCCCGCAAACCGCGTTTCCCAGCGTAAACCAGTCGGCCAGATGAAAGCCGCGGATCATGGAAAACAGCTTGGGTCTTTCCGTTGAATCAGTCATTTTTTGTTGTCGCGTAGGGTTGTGCGCATCGGTGGAAATGGGCTGGATTGAGGGCCTGTGACGGCCTGGGCATTCATCACGTTCTCATTCAACTCTGCGGTTTTGCTCCACAGGCCCGCTCCAGCGCATCGATGAACAAGGCGGGTACGTCGCAGCCGGTCTGGTCATGGATTTCCTGAAAGCACGTGGGACTGGTCACGTTGATTTCCGTCACCTTGTCGCCAATGATGTCCAGCCCCACCAGCAGCAGACCGCGCGGCGCCAGCACCTGGCCAATTTCAGTGGCGGTCTGGCGGTCGGCATCGCTCAGAGGCTGTGCCACGCCCCTGCCGCCAGCGGCCAGATTGCCGCGCACTTCGCCGCCCTGGGGAATGCGCGCCAGGCAATACGGCACGGGCTCCCCGCCAATGATGAGCACCCGCTTGTCGCCCTGGTCAATTTCCGGCAGGAATTTCTGCACCATCACCGTCTGGCGCCCACCGTCGTTGAGCGTGTCGATGATGCTGCCCAGGTTCAGCCCATCCGCCTTGACGCGGAAAATGCCCATGCCGCCCATGCCATCCAGCGGCTTCAGGATCACGTCCTGGTGTTCGGCATGAAAGGCGCGGATGTCCTGTGCACTGCGCGTCACCAGCGTGGGTGCGATGTGCTGCGCGAACTCCATGATCGCCAGTTTTTCCGGGTGCTCGCGCAACGCCTGCGGTGCATTGAACACGCGCGCGCCCTCGCGTTCAGCCTGCGTGAGCAGATGGGTCGCGTAAATGTATTCCGCGTCGAAAGGTGGATCCTTGCGCATCAGAACAGCATCGAAATCTTTCAGCGCCATGCGACGCGTGCCAGTCTGCTCGAGCCATGCCGGTTTTTTGCCGGTCAATGTGATGGCGCGCACCTCGGCGCTGACGGGTTCTCCCCGCTGCCAGCACAGGTATTGCGGCTCACAGGCATGCACCTGGTATCCGCGCGCCTGGGCCTCGCGCATCATGGCGAAGGTGCTGTCCTTGTAAACGGCAAATGATTCGAGCGGATCGGCAATGAACAACAGACGCATGACAGACGGTGCCTCCTGCAGGCAGCCGGAGCCGCCAATGGGTTTCAGGGAACGAGTGTAGAGGGTTTGCAAAAATTTCCGACGCCGTACCGGATCCCTTCAGTTGGGCCGGGATCGGAACCCCTCCTGCAGGAGCAGGGCCAGTACACCGGCCAGCACCCCCCAGAAGGCAGATCCTATGCCCAGCAGTTCCACACCGCTGAGCGTCACCAGAAAAGTGATCACGCCCACTTCGCGGTGGCGCACCTGTTCCAGCGCACTCACCAGGCCGCTGCCAATGGTGGACAGCAGCGCCAGCCCCGCTATCGCCTGCACCAATTGCGGCGGAAAGGCCTGCAGCACACCGGCCACGGCCACGCCCAGCACGCCGATCACCAGCATGCACACGCCCCACACCACGGCGGCGGTATAGCGCTTGTCGGCATCGGGATGCGCTTCAGTGCCCATGCAGATGCCTGCGGTGATGGCGCTCAGGTTGAGCGCATAGCCGCCAAACGGCGCCAGCAGCAACGTGAACACCCCCGTCAATGTGATGATGGGCGAAACGGGCAGGCGGTAGCCCATGGCGCGCGCCACGGCCACGCCCGGCAGGTTCTGCGAAGCCATCGTGACCACGAACAGCGGCAGCGCCAGGCTGGTGATCGCCTGCCAGGTGAAGCGGGGCGCGGTGAAAACCGGCACAGCCAGCCCCCACTGGATGGCGGCCCCCTGCAGCATGCCGGTGCCCCACGCAAACAGCACGCCGACAAGCAGGGTCAGCACCACGGCATAGCGCGGCGCCAGACGTTTGCCCAACAGATAGGCGAACAGCATGGCCAGCACCAGCCCTGGCGTTTTGCCCGCGGCGGCAAACGCCTGCATGGCAAAGCGCGCCAGCACCCCGGCCAGCAGGGCAGAGGCCACCGCCATGGGAATGCGGTTCATCAGACGTTCAAACAGCCGCGTGGCGCCCGCGAGCGTGATCAGCACCGCGCTCACGATGAACGCACCCACGGCCTCGGCCATTGCGAAACGCCCCGTTGCTGCAGCCGTGGCCAGCACCACTGCGCCCGGCGTGGACCAGGCGATCATCACCGGCATGCGCAGCCATACCGAAGGCACGATGCTGCAAATGGCGCAGCCCATGCACAGCGCCCACACCCACGAGCCAATCTGTGCCGCATCCGCGCCAAAGCCCTGGGCCGCGCTGAAGATGATGGCAATGGAGCTGGTAAAGCCCACCAGCGTCGCCACCAGCCCTGCGGTCACGGCGGTGAGCGAGAGATCACGCCACAGGCGTGCGGGGGCTGCGGCGTTCACGAACAGAACTTACATCCGGGTGATCATGGCCTGACCGAAACCCGAGCAGCTCACCTGCGTGGCCCCCGGCAGGAGCCGCGCAAAGTCATACGTCACCTGCTGGCTGGCGATGGCTTTTTTCATGCTGCTGATGATGCAGTCGGCCGCCTCTTTCCAGCCCATGTGGCGCAGCATCATTTCCGCAGAAAGGATTTCGCTGCCGGGGTTGACGTAGTCCTTGCCGGCGTACTTCGGCGCAGTGCCGTGCGTGGCCTCGAACATCGCCACCGTGTCGCTCATGTTGGCGCCGGGGGCAATGCCGATGCCGCCCACCTGCGCGGCCAGCGCGTCGCTGATGTAGTCGCCATTGAGGTTGAGCGTGGCGATGACCGAATATTCGGCTGGACGCAGCAGGATCTGCTGCAGGAAGGCATCGGCGATGCTGTCCTTGATGACGATGTCCTTTCCGGTTTTGGGGTTCTTCACCGTGACCCACGGGCCACCGTCGAGCAACTCACCGCCAAACTCCTTCTGGGCCAGTGCATAGGCCCAGTCGCGGAAAGCGCCTTCCGTGAACTTCATGATGTTGCCCTTGTGGACGATGGTCACGCTGGGCTTGTCGTTGTCGATGGCGTACTGGATGGCTTTGCGCACCAGGCGTTCGGTCCCTTCGCGCGACACGGGCTTGATGCCGATGCCCGAGGTTTCGGGGAAGCGGATTTTGGTCACACCCATGTCCTCGATCAGGAATTTTATGAGCTTCTTGGCCTTTTCGCTTTCGGCCTCCCATTCGACGCCGGCGTAAATGTCCTCGCTGTTTTCACGGAAGATCACCATGTCCACCTTCTGGGGCTCTTTCACCGGCGAAGGCACGCCGTCGAAATACTGCACCGGACGCAGGCAGACGTACAGGTCGAGCTGCTGGCGCAGCGCCACGTTGAGCGAACGGATGCCCCCGCCCACGGGCGTGGTCAGCGGCCCCTTGATGGACACGACGTATTCCCGCAGCACATCCAGTGTTTCGTCCGGCAGCCAGACGTCGGGGCCGTAAATCTGGGTGGATTTTTCGCCGGCATACACCTCCATCCAGTGAATCTTGCGCTTGCCGCCATAGGTTTTCTCCACTGCGGCATCGACCACCTTGATCATCACCGGCGTGATGTCAAATCCCGTGCCATCGCCCTCGATGTAGGGAATGATGGGCTCGTCGGGCACGTTCAGCGACATGTCGGCATTGACGGTGATCTTTTGTCCCGCAGCGGGAACCTTGATGTGCTGATACATGCACTATCTCCTGTTGATGGGGTTTATTTCCCCGAAATTCTATAGACAAAAACAGCCATGCCGGAAGCCGGCTTCCTGTGCATCGACACATCCATGCATCCGGAAAAATGACGCAGCACGCTCACAGCCCCAGTGCCTCGCACAAGGCGTTGGCGCGCACCTGCACGTCGGGATCCATGGCAATGGGCCGCCCCCATTCGCGCTGCACTTCGCCCGGCCACTTGTTGGTGGCATCCAGCCCCATCTTGCTGCCCAGCCCGCTCACGGGCGATGCGAAGTCTAGGTAGTCAATCGGCGTGTGCTCCATCAGCACCGTGTCGCGCGCCGGATCCATGCGCGTGCTCAGGGCCCAGATCACCTCTTCCCATTTGCGCACGTCCACGTCTTCGTCCACGACGACGATGAACTTGGTATACATGAACTGGCGCAGATGGCTCCACACGCCCATCATCACGCGCCGCGCATGGCCGGGATACGCCTTGCGGATCTGCACCACGGCCATCCGGTAGCTGCATGCTTCGGGCGGCAGGTAGAAATCGGTGACCTCGGGAAACTGCCGCTGCAGCAGCGGCACGAACAGCTCATTCATCGCCATGCCCAGCACGGCAGGTTCGTCCGGCGGCTTGCCGGTATACGTGGAAAGATAGATCGGATCGCGCCGCTGCGTGATGCGCTCGACCGTGAACACGGGAAACTCGGCCTGCTCGTTGTAGTAGCCGGTATGGTCGCCGAAGGGGCCTTCCAGTGCGTGAGCATAGCCGGTGGCATGCGAAGCATCGGGCTGGATATGGCCTTCGAGCACGATCTCGGCGCGCGCCGGCACTTGCAGCGGCACACCCAGCGCATCGGCCACCTCGGTACGGCCGCCGCGCAACAGGCCGGCAAACTGGTATTCCGACAGGCTGTCGGGCACGGGGGTGACGGCTCCCAGCATGGTGGCCGGATCGGCGCCCAGCGCCACCGCCACCGCGAACGGCTGACCCCTGTTCGCCAGCGCATGGTCACGGAAATCGAGCGCGCCGCCCCGGTGCGGCAGCCAGCGCATGATGAGCTGGTTGCGCGACAGCACCTGCTGGCGATAGATGCCCAGGTTTTGCCGCCGCTTGTGCGGCCCGCGCGTGATGACCAGCCCCCAGGTGACGAGTGGCGCCACATCACCCGGCCAGCAATGCTGGATGGGCAGGCTTGCCAGGTCCACGTCCGCACCCTCCCACACCTGTTCCTGGCAGGGCGGCGACGACACGCTTTTGGGTGTCATGTTGAGCAGTTGCTTGAGCAGGCTGCCCATGCCGAATGCCTCGCGCAGGCTGTGCGGGGCTTGTGGTTCTTTCAGATCGGCCAGCACCGCGCCCACCTGGCGCAGCTCCCGCATGTCCTGCACGCCCATCGCCCGTGCCACGCGCTGTGGCGTGCCAAACAGGTTGCCCAGTACCGGCATGGTGTAGCCGGTGGGGTTTTCAAACAGCAGCGCCGGGCCTGCCTGACGCAACACGCGGTCGCACACCGCGGTCATTTCCAGACAAGGCGCAACGGCTTCGGTCACGCGGCGCAACTGGCCGATGGATTCCAATTGCTGGATGAATTCACGCAAATCGCGGTACGCCATGCTCAGGCCTCTCCGGTCTTGTCGGGCAATCCCTGCCACGCAGCGCCTGTCTGCGGCAATTCCAGCAGATCCAGCACGCGCGCCACCGTCAAGCCGGTGGCATCTTCCATGGATTGGGGCCGGTGGTAATAAGCCGGTACAGGCGGGAAGATGATGCCGCCCATTTCGGTTACGGCCACCATATTGCGCAGATGCGCCAGATTCAGGGGGGTTTCGCGCACCAGCAGGATCAGCTTGCGCCGCTCCTTCAGGGTCACGTCCGCTGCGCGGGTGAGCAGGTTGTCGGCCAGCCCGTGCGCCACGGCTGCCAGCGTGCGCATGGAGCACGGCGCCACCACCATGCCGTGACAGGCAAACGCGCCGCTGGCAATCGTGTCCCCCACGTTGCGGCAGGGATGGTAATGGCTCGCCAGGGCCGCCACCTGCGCTTCCTCCATGTTCATTTCATGGCGCAAGGTCAGCAGTCCGGCGTCGGACACCACCAGATGGCTTTCCACCGAAGGCACCTGCCGCAATGCCTGCAACAGGCGTATCCCCAGCACTGCGCCGCTGGCGCCGGAAATCCCCACCACCACGCGGCGGGCAGAAGTGGCTGGAGCCGGATTCATGGCTGGCGGCGCGGCACGGGCCGCAAGGCGGCCCAGACACTGCCAGCCACGGCGCTGGGTGCCGGCAGACGCCATTGGCGCGGATCGAACACGGGCAGATCCATGGCGTCGAGCATGTTCTTGACCATCAGCCCCAGTTCGGTATCGCCCTCCATGACCAGCCGGCGCGAGAAAAACAGCGTATCGGGATCCTGCTCACGCCGCGCCAGGGCAAGAAAATCTGCCGCCGTGGCAGCAATGGTCAGGTCGGGCGATGCATTGCGCACGGCCGACGCGGGGTAGGCAGCGAAGGCCTCGCCCGTCCAGCCGAAATCGAACGTCACGCGGGCGTCGCGAACGGCGATGCGCAAATGGCGGCCACGCAGGGCTTCGGCCACATCGGCGGGCACATGCTGCGCCAGCAGCAGATTCAATCCGCCGGCAAAGGCCAGCGAACCCGGCCATGCGGGCAGGCGTGCCAGCACCCCGGCCACCGGGGCCGGAACGGCGAAGGAAGACGCTGCGCCCGTGGCATTGCCGGATTGAAAGGAAGAACCGTCGCGCATCATGCCTCCACTTGTACCATGCCTGCCGTACCGTGCCAATACCCATTGCACGCTCCGCCGGCCAGCAGCGGCTGCATGCGGCTGGCCGCTTCGGACACGGCCAGCGTTCCCTGCATGGCGTCGCGCCAGATCTGGATCAGTTCCATCATGTGACTGGATTGCGGGCTCAGGCGCAGAACCTGTACATCCATTTCCTGCAGATCGGGCAATGCATCGATCAGGTTGCAGGAGCGGGCCGACTGGGTCTGGATGCCGTTGAGCACCAGAAAATCCTCGCCTTCGCGGGTCTGGGCCAGCAGGCCATCGGGGTAATCGATGCAGCGGAAACCGCAGTCGTCTTTCTTGAGATTGAAATGCCGCGCGGTAAAGCAGCGCGCGGAAAAGGCCAGCGGCATGCGCCCTTGAACGAACACTTCTGTTTCCAGCCTGGCAGGACGGCTTTTCTGCATCAGTGCCAGATCGACCGCCGTCATTTCCAGCGGCACCACCCAGCGGCTGGCGCCCAATTGCACCATCCATGCCAGCGATGCTTCGTTGTACATGTTCAGGTGCGGTCCCGCAACGAAAGGCACACGCCCAGCCAGTGCCTGCACGGCGCCCATGTCGTTGGCCTCGACCATGAATTCGCCGTTCGCCGCGATGCGCTGCATGGTCGTGGCATCGGGGCCGGACTCCACCAGCACCTGCGTGGAAAGCACCACTTCCTTGCCCGCCTGACGCAGTTCCTGCGCCAATGACAGCCAATCCGCTAGGCGTATTTCGTGGCGGCGCGAACAAACCGCCTCTCCCAGGTACACCACGTCGACCGCCGAAGCCGCCACGTCCTGGTAAAAGCGCAAAATGGTTTCGCGAGGCCAGTAATACTGCAGGGGGCCCAGGGAAAGCTTCATCATTTCTCCATTTGCGACGGCGTCATTTCCACGGGCGATGGTAGGCGCCGAGTGTCTGCTGCTGGCCTTCCGCTACCTGGCTGAGAGCTCCCATCCAGCAAGCTGCAGGCGCATACCCCTGGGGCTGCGCATGGCAGGCATCGATGGCCTGCCGCCACACGCGCGTAACCTGTGTCACGTAGGCCGGACTGCGCTGGCGTCCCTCGATCTTGATCGCACTGATGCCGATGCGCATCAGGTCGGGCAAAAGCTCCAGTGTGTTCAGGCTGGTGGGTTCCTCGATGGCGTAGTAGCCGTCATTGCGCACCTCGCCCACGTCAAAGCGGCCTTTGCACAACGTGGGATACCCGGCTTTTTCGCCTGCCGCGTACCGGTCGATCAACACGCCGCCCAGCCGCGCTTCCAGGCCCTTTGGCGTTTCCTGCCAGCGCACGGCCTTGGCCGGAGAACACACCCCATGGGTATTGGGCGACTCCCCCGTGACATAAGACGACAGGGTGCAGCGCCCCTCGGCCATGACGCACAGGCTGCCAAATCCAAACACTTCCAGATCCACCTCGGTCTTGCCTGCGAGCTGCCGCACCTGTTCCAGCGACAGCACGCGCGGCAAGACGGCGCGCGCGATATGGAACTGCTCCTGGTAAAGCCTGATGGCCGCCGCATGGGTGGCCGACGCCTGCACCGACAGATGCAACCGCAGGTGCGGATGGTTCTTGCAGGCATACGCCATCAGGCCGGGATCGGCCAGAATCACCGCATCCACGCCCAGCGCGGCAGCCCGGTCGATGGCTCCCCGCCATATGGCCTCATGGCCGGCCTTGGGATAGGTATTGAGCGCCAGCAGCACCTTGCGTCCCCGCTCGTGCGCATACTGCACGCCGCTGGCAATGGCGGCGGCATCAAAGTTCAGGCCGGCAAAATTGCGCGCATTGGTGGCATCGCGAAAGCCGAGGTAGACGCAGTCGGCGCCATGGTCCACCGCGGCCTTGAGCGCCGGCAGGCTGCCCGCCGGACACACCAGTTCCGGCTTGCGCCACGCCATTTCTGCCTGCTGCCGGGTATCGGCTGAGTTGGTTGCAGTCATTTGTATCCGTCAATACGCATCAATTGCCGGTTACGGAAAGCTTCAGGCGGCTGGTGAAGGCCTCCTGAGGCAGCTGGTGAATGGCGTCGAGCAACAGGACCGCCATGCTGCCAACGCCCCTGTCCATTGCCTTGCTGGCGGCGATCTCTCCGGCCACCCCCATCCAGGCCATGCCCGCCACGGTGGCGCGCCAGGCATCGGGCTGCACGGCGCAAATGGCGCCGATCAGTGCCGAGAGCGAACAGCCTACGCCGGTGATGCGCGTCATCCACACGTGGCCGTTGTCCAGGCAGGCGTGGCGGCCATCGGCATGCACGATGTGGTCGGTGGCGCCGCTCACGCAGACAGTGCCCCCCGTGCGTACGGCCAGCGTGCGGGCGGCATCCACGGCGGCGTCCGCGCTGGCGCTGCTGTCCACTCCGCGCGTCTTGACGGCCGTGTTGGCCATGCTCATGATTTCGGAACCGTTGCCACGAACGACCGCAGGTGCGCCGGCATCGAGCAGCTCGGCCAGCGTGTGATTGCGGTACGGCGTTGCCCCCGCGCCCACGGGATCGAGCACCACCGGCGTGCCGCGCGCCTGGGCGGCCGCCTGTGCCAGTTGCATGCTCTGCACCCAGTATGGATCGAGCGTGCCGATGTTGAGCACCAGCGCCTGCGCAATGCCGACCATATCGGCCACTTCCTCGTGCGCATGCGCCATCACGGGCGAAGCGCCCGCAGCCAGCAGCACGTTCGCACTGAGGTTCATCACCACCAGATTGGTGATGTTGTGAACGAGCGGGCCGGCGCGGCGCACGGCTTCAATGTCTTCCCACAGATCCTGGGCACAAAGGGAAACGTCAAACCCCATGAATTGCCTTTAACTCCACAACGCCGCCGGATACCTTTCCCGGGTCACGCCACCTGCACCGCGCTCATGCCCGCGGCTTTTTGCAGCAGCGCCCGGGAGTTTGCATCCAGGTTTTCGACCACCAGATTCTTTCCGGCCGCACGGTATTTGCCCGTCATCTTGTTGAGCGATTCCAGCGCGCCCATGTCGCTGATGCTGCTATGCAGGAAGTCGAGCACGATCGTCTGGGGATCGTTCCTGATGTCAAGCGCCTTTTCAAAATCGCCGATGGAACCGAAGAACAGATCGCCCTGCAGCATATAGCGCTTGCTGCCATCAGCCCCGGTGCTTGCCCGCACCTGGATGCCAATGGCCTTTTTCCATGCGAACGACAGCGCCGAGATGATGATGCCCGCCAGCACGGCCAGCGCCAGATTGTGCCAGATGATGGTAATGGCCGTCACCACAATCATGACGATTACATCCTGCAGGGGCATCCGGTTCAGGATCTTGAAGCTCTTCCAGTTGAAGGTGAAGAACGCCACCACCATCATCACCCCGGTCAGCGCAGCCATGGGGATTTTTTCAATCACGGGCGCACCCACCAGGACGATGGCCATGATGGCAATGGCCGCCACGACGCCCGCCACACGGCTGCGGGCACCGGCATTGAGGTTGACCAGTGTCTGGGCGATCATCGGACAGCCCCCCATGCCGGTGAAAAAGCCGTTGAGCATGTTGGACGCGCCCTGCGCCAGGGCCTCGCGCGAGCCGTTGCCCTTGGTTTCGGTGATTTCATCCACCAGATTGAGCGTGAGCAGGCCTTCCGTCAGGCCCACCGCCGCGACCACCGCCGAATACGGCAGGATCAGCTTGAAGGTTTCCCAGGTGAAGGGCACCGAAGGAATATGGAAGGGCGGCAGCGTGCCGCTGATGGGCGAAATGTCGCCGACTGTCTTGGTCTGGATGCCAAAAATCAGAACGACAGCGAATACCGCGATGATCGCGGCCAGCGAAGCCGGAAATTTTTTGGTGATTCTGGGGAAGAAGAAGGTGATGGCCACCGTCAACGCCACCAGGCTGGCCATGACGACCATGGCGCTGCCCTGCAGCAGCACTTTTTCTCCCGTGCCCGGATCGGTGGTGAAAAACTGCTGGATTTGCGCGCTGAAAATGATCACCGCCAGGCCATTGACGAAACCATACATGACGCTTTCCGGCACCAGGCGGATGTATTTGGCCCATTTGCAGATGCCGACGATGAGCTGGATCACACCTGCCAGTGCCACCGCCGCGAATGCATATTCGAGCCCATGCGACCGGATCAATGCAATCAGCGTCACTACCGTTGCGCCCGCGCCGCCAGAAATGAGCCCCGGACGCCCGCCAAACAGGGCCGCCACCAGACCGGCGATGAAAGCCGCATACAGCCCCGACAGGGGAGGAAATCCAGCCAGGATGGCGAATGACAGCGACTCGGGAATCATGGTCATGGCAACCGCCAAGCCCGCCAGGATCTCTGCGCGCCACTGGATAGGCTTGTCCAGATCAAAAAATTCCAATGCTTTTCCCAACATGCATCTTTCTCCTGACAAGAATGGCTTTCCCTTTTCCATCAACAGAAACGGACAGGCACGCGCGCGTTGCGCATCGCATGAAGAAAGCCCCAAATTGTTGGCTCCCTGATCGTCCGGCGCCCCGCGTATCCGCGGGTGCCACCCTCCAAACGGCAGATGGATCAGGAGCAAGCGATTGTAGCCTTCGGCATCTTCTTGTAACAAATCGGCAGTGACCGGCCCGCCCAGAACCCGTCCCTGCAACGACACACAGCCACCGCCGGAACAGATTTACCCGCATGAAAAACAGGCATCGCGGCACGGCCTGTGCCCACTATAATTGCGGCGTTGTCAGGAGAGTGCCGGCCCGCGCATGCATTGCGCAGCAGGCCGCCGAAGGCGCAGGATGCGGCCATGCCCATGCATGAACGCCAGAACGCTCAGGCAAAAAGGACTGGCAACCGCCTGCTACGCAGGCGTTCTTCGCTGGAGAGTGCAGCCTGCCCGAACATGCTGCCACCGAAGGAGCAAGCCGTCTAAGCCGCGCGGCGAATCTCTCAGGTACAAAGGACAGCGGGGCTCGTTGCACGACCACATGGCCGTGTTGTTGCGATCGTTTGCCCCGGAGACCAAGCATGACCAGTCCTTCTGCCGCCGAATTGCTCAAAACCCCCTTGTATGCACTGCATGTAGAGCTTGGCGCCCGCATGGTTGCGTTTGCCGGCTACAGCATGCCGGTTCAGTACCCGGATGGCCTGATCGCCGAACACCAGCACACCCGCACATCGGCCAGCCTGTTCGACGTTTCCCATATGGGCCAGTTGCGGCTGGCGGGCCCCGATGCCGCCGCTGCCTTCGAAACACTGATGCCCGTGGACGTGATCAGCCTGGGTGTGAACAAACAGCGCTACGGCCTGCTGCTCAACGACGAGGGCGGCATCATGGACGACCTGATGTTCGTCAACACCGGAGACGATCTGTTCGTCATCGTCAACGGCGCCTGCAAGGCCGCCGACATCACGCACATCCAGAGTCGTATCGGCCAGCGTTGCCGCATCACGCCCATGCCTGATTGGGCACTGCTGGCGCTGCAGGGACCCAAAGCGGTCGACGCGCTTGAACGCCTGGCACCGGGCGTGGAAAAACTGGTATTCATGACGGGTGGTGCCTTCGACTGGAACGGCGTTCACCTGTATGCCACCCGCAGCGGGTACACCGGCGAAGACGGCTTTGAAATCTCCATCCACCAGGATCACGCCGAAGCCTTTGCGCGCGCTCTGCTGGCACAGCCCGAAGTCAAGCCCGCCGGCCTGGGAGCACGCAACAGCCTGCGGCTGGAAGCCGGACTGTGCCTGTATGGCAACGACATCGACACCACCACCACGCCTGTGGAAGCAGGGCTGAACTGGGCCATGCAGAAAGTGCGCCGCAACGGCGGCGAGCGCGCCGGCGGCTTTCCCGGCGCCGCCAAAATCCTGGCGCAACTGGACGGCAGCCAGCCCCTGAAACGCAAGCGCGTGGGCCTGATCGCCAAAGAACGCGTACCGGTGCGCGAGCACACCGAATTGCAGAATGCCGCGGGGCAGCGAATTGGCGAGGTCACCAGCGGCCTGCTCGGCCCTACCATCGACCAGCCCATCGCGATGGGCTATGTCATGCCTGATTGCGCGGCCGATGGCACCGAAATATTTGCCATGGTGCGTGGCAGGAAAGTGCCCATGGCGGTAGCGCCCATGCCGTTCGTCGCCACGCGCTACCATAGAGGATAAGCAGTACCGGACGGACTACACGGACAAGGAAGGAAAAGCCATGTTCAAACACATTCTGGTGCCGACCGACGGATCGGAGATTTCCCAAAAAACCTGCGCACGCGCCATTTCGTTTGCCAAGGAAGCCCAGGCGCGCCTGACGTTCGTCCATGTGGTGCACGAAAGCGCATTCGACGATTTTTCCGGTGATCTGGTGGCATTTGCCGCTCCCGAAAAAATCCGGCAAACCCTCAAGAACCAGTCCAGGCAATACCTGCGCGAGGCAGAAGCTGCCAGCGATGCGGCCGGCGTTCCCTGCCGGACGCTTTCCGTGAGCAGTCAGAAACCGTATCAGGCCATTATCGAAGCCGCCGAAGACGAGGGTTGTGACCTGATTTTCATGGCTTCCCATGGCCGGCAAGGCGTCGGCGCGTTGCTGCTGGGCAGTGAAACGCAGAAAGTGCTCACCCACAGCACCATTCCGGTTCTGGTGTACCGTTTCAAACCTGCCAGCGAAGATCGCCTGGCCTGAATCCGGTTGCATACGATGCCCTGCTTACCGACAATTGCCCAATCAAAAGGCCGTTTCCTTGCGGCAGACTGCGGCTTGCCGAGATACCGCTGTTTTGGCCCGCATGTCCGTTGGCCGCATCGATGACCCACTCCCCATTGCATTTGCACGTTTATTCCATCAACCGCCCCCTAGAAGGAGATTCCTATGTCCACCCTGAAATACACCGAAGACCACGAATGGGTACAAGTCGAAGGCGATGTCGCCACCATCGGCATCACGCAGCATGCCCAGGATGCGCTCGGCGATGTGGTGTTTGTCGAATTGCCGGAAGTGGGCAAGAGCTACACCCAGAAGGAAACCGCTGGCGTGGTCGAATCCGTGAAGGCCGCCGCCGACGTCTACATGCCGGTTTCTGGTGAAGTTGTCGCCATCAACGAGGCACTGCAGGCGGACCCCACGCTGGCCAACAGCGACCCGATGGGCGCCGGCTGGTTCTTCAAGGTCAAGCTCTCCAGCCCAGACGAAATCGCCGCCCTGCTCGACGAAGCCGCCTACAAGGCGCTGACTGCGTAAACCGTAAAAAGGCAGCAACCCGCACCGATTGCCGCATGCATCCGCGAGATAGAGCGTTCCCCCCGAACGCTCGCTCTGCCCCCCATCATGAAATGGCGCACTGGCACCCCCAGGAGCAAGGCGCAGGCCGCCGCCAGCCTGATTGCACGGCGTACTTATCTTTTTGCGGCAGGCCAGCCTGCACCTAGTGTTTCACACGCGCAAGAAATCATGGCATCCGTCCTGGCGGCACCACCGAATCCATCGGGCCGCAGCTCTGGAGCCGCTTGATGCCAGCTTCCCGCAGGCCCCCATTTTTCTTTGCATACGATTGCCCCATGAGCACCCTCACCCTTGACCAACTGGAAGATTCCTCCGAGTTCATCGCGCGCCACATCGGCATTACGCCGCAAGATGAAAAAATGATGCTGTCGGTGATCGGCGAAGCTTCGCGCCGCACCCTGATCGACTCGATCGTGCCCCGCAGCATTGCGCGCGCCAAACCCATGGATCTGCCGCCGGCCACAACCGAAGCCGCCGCACTGGCCGAACTCAAGGCCATCGCCGGCAAAAACAGGATTTTCAAGAGCTTCATCGGCCAGGGCTATTACGGCACGCATATGCCTGGCGTGATCCTGCGCAACATTCTGGAAAACCCCGCCTGGTACACCGCATATACACCCTACCAGGCCGAAATCAGCCAGGGCCGCATGGAAGCGCTGGTCAATTTCCAGACCATGATCACCGACCTGACGGCCATGCCGATCGCCAATGCATCCATGCTGGACGAAGCCACCGCGGCCGCCGAGGCCATGACGCTGGCCAGGCGCTCGGTCAAGGCCAAGGGCAACGTGTTCATCGTCTCTGGCGACTGCCACCCGCAGACCATCGAGGTCATCCAGACCCGGGCCGCGCCGCTGGGGCTGGAAGTGAAGATCGTCCGCTCCGCCGAGGAGTGGATTGCCGCCATCAACGGAGACGACTACTTCGCCGCGCTGAACCAGTACCCGGCCAGCAGCGGCTGGCTGGCCGACTGGACGCAAAGCGCCGACGCCATCCACACCAAGCAGGCCGCACTGATCCTGGCCGCCGACCTGCTTGCGCTCACGCTGCTCAAGGCCCCGGGCGAGATGGGCGCCGACATCGTCGTCGGCTCCACGCAGCGCTTCGGCATGCCCATGGGCGCGGGCGGCCCGCACGCGGCCTACATGGCCTGCCGCGACGAATTCAAGCGTTCCATGCCCGGCCGCCTCGTCGGCGTAAGCGTGGACGCGCACGGCCAGCCCGCCTACCGCCTGGCGCTGCAGACGCGCGAGCAGCACATCCGCCGCGAAAAGGCCACCTCCAACATCTGCACCGCACAGGTACTGCCTGCCGTCATCGCCAGCATGTACGCGGTGTACCATGGCCCCGAGGGCCTGGCCCGCATCGCGCAGCGCGTGGCGCGCTTCACGGCCATTCTGAACCGGGGCCTGGCGCAATTGGGCTACGCCGCGCACCACCACGGCGCGGCGTTCGACACGCTGTGCATCCAGACCGGCAGCGCGACCGATGCAATCGCTGCCCGTGCAGTCTCCATGGGCGCCAACCTGCGCAAAGCCTGGAACGACCATCTGTGCATCTCGCTGGACGAGACCACCACGCGCGCCGACATCGAACTGCTCTGGAACATCTTCGCCCAGGACGGCCAGCAGATCCCCGCCATCGAGGCGCTCGACGACGGCAGCGACCTCATCCCTGTCGAACTGCGCCGCACCAGCCGCTACCTCACGCACCCGGTGTTCAACACGCACCACAGCGAGACCGGCATGCTGCGCTACATCCGCGCGCTGTCGGACAAGGACCTGGCACTGGACCGCTGCATGATCCCGCTGGGTTCGTGCACGATGAAGCTCAACGCCACCAGCGAGATGATTCCCATCACCTGGCCCGAGTTCGCCCATGTGCACCCGTTTGCCCCGGCCGACCAGCTGGCGGGCTACCAGGAGCTGGACCGTCTGCTGCGCGCCTGGCTGTGCCAGGCCACGGGCTACGCGGACGTGAGCCTGCAGCCCAATGCCGGCAGCCAGGGCGAATACGCGGGCCTGCTGGCCATCAAGGCCTACCACGCGGCACAGGGCCACGCGCACCGCAACATCTGCCTGATCCCCAGCAGCGCACATGGCACCAATCCGGCAAGCGCGCAGATGGTGGGCATGCAGGTGGTGGTGACCAAGTGCGATGAGAACGGCAACGTGGACATGGCCGACCTGCAGGCGCAGTGCGAAAAGCACAGCCAGAATCTCGCCTGCGTGATGATCACCTACCCCAGCACGCACGGCGTGTTCGAGACCCAGGTGAAGGAACTGTGCGAGATCGTGCACGCGCACGGCGGGCGCGTCTACGTGGACGGCGCCAACATGAACGCGCTGGTGGGCGTGGCCGCACCCGGCGAGTTCGGCGGCGACGTGAGCCACCTGAACCTGCACAAGACCTTCTGCATCCCGCATGGCGGCGGCGGCCCCGGCGTGGGGCCGGTGTGCGTGGTGCAAGATCTCGTGCCCTACCTGCCGGGCGGCGCCGCCCGCACGGCCGTTGCCGTCAGCGCAGCGCCTCTGGGCAATGCCGCGGTGCTGCCGATCTCGTGGATGTACATCCGCATGATGGGCGCCGAGGGCCTGAAACACGCCACCGAAGCGGCCATTCTCTCAGCCAACTACATCAGCAAGCGCCTGGCCGACCACTACCCCACGCTGTACGCATCGGCCAACGGTCACGTGGCCCACGAGTGCATTCTCGACTTGCGCGACCTGAAGGAAACCAGCGGCATCATGGCCGAGGACGTGGCCAAGCGCCTGATGGACTACGGCTTTCACGCGCCGACGCTTTCTTTCCCCGTACCCAACACGCTGATGGTGGAGCCGACCGAAAGCGAAACGCTTGAAGAACTGGACCGTTTCATCGACGCCATGATCGCCATCCGCGAAGAGATCCGCAAGGTCGAACGCGGCGAATGGCCGCAGGACGACAACCCGCTCAAGAACGCACCGCACACTGCCTCTGTACTGCTTGCCGACGAATGGAAGCACCCCTACAGCCGTGAAGTGGCCGCCGCCGTACCGGCAGGACAGCGCAACACTAAGTACTGGTCGGCAGTGGGCCGCGTCGACAACGTCTACGGGGACCGCAACCTGTTCTGCAGTTGCGTGCCGGTGGAAGGCTTCG
Organism: Allobrachymonas sp.; assembly: GCA_039808005.1. Taxonomy (GTDB): domain Bacteria; phylum Pseudomonadota; class Gammaproteobacteria; order Burkholderiales; family Burkholderiaceae_C; genus Brachymonas. Next base: position 25,902 of record JBDHSG010000016.1, read on the forward strand.
CCACATCCGAAGCCAAGTAACGCTGCAGAACGCTGCAGCGGATCCCACCATCATCCGGCGCGCTCCTTCGTGTGCCGGATGATCGATCGCATGGCGCGATCAGGGCATTGCTCAGCGCCTGCTGGTGCTGCCGAAGTGCATATTCACATCAACGGTTGCCGCTCACTGACGCGGAGCGTATTGCCAGCAACAGCCAAACCCAGGCTGCCCATCAGCATTTCGGCTTTCGCCCGATGCGCGCGATTCGGCGCAGATGGGTTGGCACTATTCGTGCAGAAATGGCTTTGAAACCGCCGCTCTGCAACCTTGTTTCCGGCCCATGCCAGGGGTTTTTCCGTATGGAAACGCCAGTTTTTCATTAGAATCGGCAAACGCGTGCCCACAGCCGAGCCGGGTCGGGCATGCAATCTTCGTCTGCGGCCGACGGCCGCAATGCCAATTCTCTCAATCAGCGCACGCATGACCTTGCTGTTCCTGCTCGCGTTGCCATTCCTTGGCAGCGCCGTGGCGGCCTTGCTGCCGACCCATGCCCGAAATGCCGCTGCCACCTGGTCTGCGCTGATAACGTGCGCCTGCCTGGTGCTGGTGGCAGGATTCTGGCCCGATCTGCGTGCAGACGCCGTTGTGCATTACGGACAACGCTGGCTGCCGGATGCCGGGCTTCATTTCCTGCTGCGGCTGGATGGTTTTGCGTGGATGTTCGCCCTGCTGGTGACTGGCATCGGCCTGCTGGTGTCCATCTATGCCCGGTACTACATGTCGCGCGAAGACCCCGTGCCGCGCTTCTTCTCGCTGTTTCTGGGATTCATGGGCTCGATGATCGGTGTGGTAACCGCCGGCAACCTGATCCAGCTTGTGTTTTTCTGGGAGCTGACCAGCCTGTTCTCCTTTTTGCTGATCGGCTACTGGCACCACCGCAAGGACGCCCGCCGGGGCGCGCGCACCGCGTTCACGGTCACCGCAGCCGGCGGGTTGGCCATGCTGGCCGGCGTGATCCTGCTGGGCCACATCGTCGGCAGCTACGACCTCGATACCGTGCTCAAAGCAGGTGATCTGGTCCGCGCGCACAGCCTGTACCGTCCCATGCTGGTGCTGATTCTGCTGGGCGCGCTCACCAAAAGCGCGCAGTTCCCTTTCCATTTCTGGTTGCCGCGCGCCATGGCCGCGCCCACGCCGGTGTCGAGCTACCTGCACTCGGCCACCATGGTCAAGGCTGGCGTTTTCCTGCTGGCACGCCTGTGGCCGGTGCTTTCGGGCACGCAGGAATGGTTCTGGAGCGTCAGCAGCCTGGGCCTCATCACTCTGGTCATGGGCGCCTATATCGCCATGTTCCAGCACGACCTCAAGGGCCTGCTGGCCTATTCCACCATCAGCCATCTGGGGCTGATCACGCTGCTGCTGGGCCTCAATAGCCGCATGGCCGCCGTGGCCGCCGTGTTCCACATCCTCAACCACGCTACCTTCAAGGCCTCGCTGTTCATGGCGGCCGGCATCATCGACCACGAGACCGGCACCCGCGACATCCGCCGCCTTTCCGGCCTCATGCCCGACATGCCCATCACCGGCACGCTGGCGCTGGTGGCCAGCGCTGCGATGGCCGGCGTGCCGTTGCTCAACGGTTTCCTGTCCAAGGAAATGTTCTTTGCCGAAACGGTGTATCTGCAGTCGCACCGCTGGGTGGAGATCGTGCTGCCGCTGGCGGCGCTGCTGGCCTCGGTGTTTGCCACGGCCTATTCCCTGCGTTTTGCCGTGGGAGTATTTTTCGGCCCGCGTTACACCGACCTTCCCCGCACACCGCATGAACCTGTGCGCTGGATGCGCCTTCCCGTGGAGATGCTGGTGATCCTGTGTCTGGCCGTTGGCATTGCCCCGCAATGGGTCATCGGCCCGGTGCTTGCACTGGCCGCGCGCCCGGTAGTCGACGGCATCATGCCGGCCTACAGCCTGGCTGTATGGCACGGGTTCAACCGGCCGCTGGTCATGAGCCTGCTGGCCATGTCTGGCGGCGTGGCGGTTTACCTGCTGTTGCGCAAAGGTCCTGTCACCCGCCGGCTGCGGTCCGGGTCCGCCACCGCGTCTGCACCGTTCCTGGACGGCCAGCAAATATTCATCCGCCTGCTGGCCCAGACTTCACTGGCGGCACGCTGGGTGCAGCGGCGCCTGCAGACGCAGCGCTTGCAGCCACAGGTCTTCCTGTTCATGCTGGCCTGCCTGGCCGTGGTTGCCGTTTCGTTCTGGCAGTCCGGACTGGGCTGGGGAAACCGACCACGCGCAGAGGCAAGCTGGGAGTTCGCCCTGGTATGGATCGTTGGCGCTGTTTGTGCCGTCGCCGCCGCCTGGCAGGCCAAATTCCACCGGCTGGCCGCGCTCATCCTGATGGGCGGCACCGGACTGGCAACGGCCATGACTTTCGTCTGGTTTTCCGCGCCGGACCTCGCCCTTACGCAACTGACCGTGGAAGTGGTCACGACCGTGCTCTTTCTATTGGGCCTTCGCTGGCTGCCCAAACGCCAGCCAATGCCAGAAACGCCACCATCCCTGCGCACCCGCATGCGGCGAGGGCGTGACCTGTTGCTGTCCACGGCAGTCGGCCTGGGCATGGCGGCGCTTTCGTATGCGCTGATGACGCGACACCAGACGCCACAAAGCATTTCCAGCTTTTTCCTGGAACGGTCGCTGCCGCAGGGAGGTGGCGCCAACGTGGTCAACGTCATGCTGGTGGACTTCCGCGGATTCGATACCATGGGCGAAATCACCGTGCTGGGCGTGGTGGCGCTGACGGTGTATGCCCTGCTGCGGCGTTTCCGCCCCCCACTGGAGAGCATGGAAGCCCCGCACCAGCAGCGCGACATCCCACTGGATCTGCAGACCGACGTGGAGCACCCGCGCACCGCGGCAGATACCGCTGTGGGCTACCTGATGGTTCCTGCCGTTCTTGTGCGGCTGCTGCTGCCCATCATGATGCTGTTCGCGGTTCACATTTTTCTGCGCGGCCACAATGCGCCGGGCGGCGGCTTCGTGGCCGGCCTAGTGGTTTCCATCGCTCTGGTGGCACAGCACATGGTGGCAGGCACGCAATGGGTGGAAATGCACCTTACCCTTGAGCTTCGCCGCTGGATTGCCCTGGGACTGCTGACGGCAGGCTTTACCGGCATGGGAGCCCTGCTTTTTGGGTACCCGTTCCTGACGACGCATACCGCCCACGTGACGCTGCCGCTATTGGGCGAAATGCACATTGCCAGCGCCATGTTTTTCGATATGGGCGTATTTGCCGTAGTGGTAGGCGCGACCCTGCTGATCCTCACGGCGCTGGCGCACCAGTCCATTCGCCGTCAACGCAAGCCCGTGCGCGAAGAAGGGGCAACGTCCGAATCGGTGGCCCGCGAACACGCTACAGAGGAGTCTGCCTGATGGAAATGATCATGGCCCTAGCCATCGGCGTACTGGCCGCCTCGGGAACATGGCTCGTCCTGCGGCCGCGCACCTTTCAGGTGATCATTGGTCTTGCGCTGCTGTCGTATGCCGTCAACCTGTTCATTTTCGTGTCGGGCAGCCTCAACATCGCGCGCGAGCCAGTGCTGCTGCGCTGGCTGAAGCCCACCCTGGAAAACTATGCGGACCCCACGCCGCAGGCCCTGGTGCTGACAGCCATCGTCATCGGCTTTGCCACCACGGCCCTGTTTCTGGTGCTGCTGCTGGCCGCGCGCGGCCTGTCAGACACCGACCATGTCGACGGCCAGGAGAGCGAACAATGAATGCGTGGACCGACACCCTGATGCCGCATTTGCTGCTGGCTCCTATATTGGTGCCTCTGCTGACAGCCGCTGTCATGCTGCTGCTGCCCGAACGCGCCATCGCCATCAGGGGATGGTTCGGCATGGTGTCGTGCCTGTTCGGCCTGATCGCTGCTGCGCTGCTGGTGATCTGGACCAGGAACCACGACGCAAGCATAGCCGTGGGCGTATACCTTCCCGGAAACTGGCACGTCCCGTTCGGCATCGCACTGGCGGCCGACCGGCTGACCGCCATGATGCTCCTCGTTGCCGCGGTCGTCGGGCTGGCCGCCCAGCTTTTTTCACATGCCGGCTGGGACCGTGCAGGCGTGCACTTTCATCCCTTGTTCCAGTTGCAGCTCATGGGGATCAATGGCGCATTCCTGACTGCCGACCTCTTCAATCTATTCGTGTTTTTCGAAATCATGCTCACGGCTTCCTACGGCCTGCTGCTGCATGGTTCGGGCTGGCCGCGTGTGCGCGCAGCCTTGCATTACGTGGCCATCAATCTGCTGGCGTCTTCCATGTTCCTGCTTGGCGCTGCCGTGTTGTTCGGCATCACCGGCACCCTCAACATGGCCGACATGGCAGGCAAGATCGCACTGATTCCGGAAAGCGACCGCGGCCTGCTGCATGCAGGCGCCGCCTTGCTGGCCATGGCCTTTCTCACCAAAGCAGCCATCTGGCCGCTGAATTTCTGGCTGCCTTCGGCCTATTCGGCCGCCAGCCCTCCCGTTGCCGCACTGTTCACCGTGATGACGAAAGTCGGGCTTTACGCCATCCTGCGGCTGTGGACCCTGCTGTTCCCGCCCAGCGCCACGGGATCGGAACTTTTCGGGCACCAGGTGCTGCTGTGGGGCGGCATTCTGACCCTCGGCCTTGCCAGCATCGGCATGCTGGCTTCCCAGAATCTGGGACGGCTGGCCGGATTTTCGGTATTGGCCTCGTCGGGCACGCTGCTGGCCGTTTTCGGGTTCGGCCAGGCACGCCTTACGGCTGGTGCGCTGTACTACCTGATGAGTTCCACCCTGGCTTTGTGTGCCCTTTTCCTCGTTACCGACCTGATCGCGCGCTCGCGCCAGGAAGAAGAGGAGGTGCCAACCATCCAGTTCGGCACGGCACTGCTGCCGTTTTTCCCCGATCCGGCCACAACAGATCCCGAGATCAACCTGGATGACAGCGAGCGCCCCCTGTTCGGCCAGCCCATCCCGGCTGCCCTGGCAGTATTGGGCATTGCGTTCATCCTGTGCGCCTTGCTCATCGCGGGCCTGCCTCCGCTATCTGGCTTCGTCGGCAAGGTCACCATGATGACCGCTTTGCTCAACCCCAATGGCCTGGGCGTTTACGGTGGCCTGCCAAGCGCGGGGGTATGGGTCGTGCTGACACTTTTCATTTTTTCGGGGCTTTCGGCCGCCATTGCCTATACACGGGCGGGCATCCGCTTTTTCTGGTCGCCCCGTGGCCATCCCGCGCTGCAGCTGAAACGCATCGAAGTCGCGCCCATCGGCCTTCTGCTCGGACTGTGCCTCCTGCTGGCTGTGCGGGCCGAAGCGGTCTTGCGCTACACCGAGACCACAGCCTTCCATCTGCATACCCCGCACGCCTACGTCGAAGCAGTCATGGCCGCCTCGGTCAAGCCGGGACCGACTTCCGTCCCTGCCCCCGCTGTCGACCCGCACCCCATTGCCCCCGGAGTACAGCCTTGATACGCAGACTGTTCCCCGCTCCGCTGCTGTCCGCCGCCCTGTCAGCCATGTGGCTGATGCTCAATGAATCATTGTTCATCGGCCATGTGGCGCTTGCAGTGTTTCTCGGCTGGCTGCTGCCCTTTCTATTGGCAGAACTGCGGCCGCTGCGCCCCCGCATCCGCCACCCGCTGCGGATACTGCGATTGATTCTGGTGGTTGGCTATGACGTACTCAGATCCAACCTCGAGGTGGCGCTTGGCATATTGCGGCAGCGCCCCTCACGCGAAGCCTTTGTCACCATTCCCCTGGAGTTGCGCGACCCGACCGCCCTGGCAACGCTGGCCATCATTACCACCGTCGTTCCGGGAACCGTCTGGTGCGAGTTGGCGCGCGACAGCAGCACCGTGCTGCTGCATGTATGGGATCTCGAAGACGAGACGTCATTCATCGCTGACTACAAGTCCCGCTACGAAGCCCCTTTGCTGGAGATTTTCCGCCAATGACCCCCGCAATCAGCACCTGGATGCACCTTGCCCTGACTTTCGCACTGGTCAGCTATGGCGTAGCCGGCCTGCCCGCCCTGTGGCGGCTGGTGCGGGGGCCATCGGCGCAGGACCGCGTGCTGGCACTCGATTTCCTCTACATGCTGGGCATGCTCGTCACGCTGGTACTGGGTATTCGCAACAGTAGCAACATGTACTTCGAAGCCGCACTGGTCATCGCCCTCACGGGCTTCGTCAGTTCTGCGGCACTGGCCAAATTCCTGCTGCGCGGCGAGGTGATCGAATGAGCGTACCAACAACCCCGCAATGGGCGCAATGGATCGTAGCGGCGCTGCTGGTGGCCAGCGGCCTGTTTGCATTGATTGCCGGATGGGGGCTTGCGCGGCTGCGCCATTTTTTCCTGCGCATGCATCCTCCCGCGCTGGTGGCCACCGGTGCATCCTGGTGCGTCACGCTGGCAGTCATCGTTTATTTTTCAACAACGCACAATCGCCTGGCGCCTGGTTCCTGGCTCATCATCATCGTGCTTTCCATCACGGTGCCCATTACCAGCATTCTGCTGGCGCGCGCAACCCTGTTTCGCAAGCGCCAGCAGAACGACACTGCCATGCCCGCGCCGCTCTCCCCCAGGCGAACCAACACCGACCGCCCATGAATGCCTCTCGACCCGGCCTTTGCGCACACGGGTCAGAGGAACAGTGGTTCGGCCGAAATGTACTGCTGCCGGAAGGTTTCAAAGGGTAGGGTGTCACCCACCTCGATCTGGCGCTGTTCGGCATATGACGCCTGTGCGAGTTCGCGGAAACGCTCCTGTTGCTCTGCTGCAAACGGCAGGGCACGAATGGCCTGCCGGGCCTGCTGCGAACGCAGCTTGACGAAACCGATGAAGGAATCGCCCTGCGCGTGCATGCCTTGCAGAACGCGCGCCGAAGGCAGCAAATCGGGTTGTTGCAACCGCTCGCGTCCCATGGCAACAGCAGCGGTGTAATCCTGCCCGGTGCCGAGCGCGTCCATCCGCGCCGCCACCTGCTCCATGCCATCCAGGATTTCGTGCGCCCATTGTGCAAGCGGCACCCGCTTGCCGCCCCGCTCCAATTCCAGCCCCGGCTCCCGGCCCCGGCTCGCGACAAGATGCTGGTTGCGGCCCAGGGCCTCGATTTCGGCGGCCGTATCTGGCGGGCTGGGCGTCAATAGCGCATGCATCAAAAAGACATCCAGGAACCGCACAGTGCCTTCATCGATGCCGGTATCGACAAATGGATCCAGGTCCATCAGCCGCACCTCGACGTACTCCACTCCCCGCTCGAACAAGGCGTGCAGCGGACGCTCGCCACGCCGGATCACGCGCTTGGGACGGATGGTGCCATAGAACTCGTTTTCGATCTGCAGCAACGCGGTGGAAAGCTGGTTGTAATCGCCTCCCAGATTGCGGATGCCAATCGCCTCATAGGGCGGATAGGGAACGGTCAGGGCCTCATGCAGCGAGGCGGCATACCCCTCCAGGCTGTTGTAGCTGACGGCCAGCGACGCCTGGGCATCGCTCTGATAGCCCAGCCTTCCCATGCGCAGCGACGTGGCATGCGGCAAATACATGGCGCCGGCGCCCAGCGGCTGCAATCCATGCGCACGCCCTTCGACAAAACTGCCGCACACCGCTGGCGAAGCCCCAAACAAATACAGCAGCAAGAAAGCATGGCGGCGGAAATTGCGGATCAGGCGGAAATACTGTTCGCTCGACAGCCCTGGAAGGGACCAGTTGTAGTGGATGCCCGAGATGGTCTGCATGCGCCGTCCATAACGGTGGCCCAGCCCCATGCGGTACACGCTCTTGGCGCGCCCGATGTTGGAAGTGCCATACATGCCGATGGGAATGGTCTCATCGGTCGGCAGCCCGCACGGCATGCTCGACACCCACAGCATCTCGTCGCCAGACGCTGCCAGTTCATGGTAAACGGCCTGGTGGATCACGATCAGTTCGTCGAGGCAGGCCTTGACGCTGGCGTGCACCCCGGTCACCAGCTCCAGTTGCGATTCACTGAAATCGGTGGTGATGTTCGGATGCGTCAGCGCCGACCCCAGCGCCGCAGGATGCGGCGTCAGCGCCATGGTTCCGTCCGGACGCACGCGCAGGCTTTCCTTTTCCAGGCCACGGCGCATGCCCGCCAGCTGATCGGCCGTCAGGGACTGCAGGGCGGCAGCCAGGGCGGAATCCGAATGATGCATGGGAACATGATTTTTCATTATCAAAAACTTTCTGTAAAAATCGGCCTTCAATCCACCATTGACGAAGGTCATGGTGCATATCAGTCCGACTCCCTACACGAATCGTTGCCCGCGCACGAAGTCAATCTGGCAGATCCCCGCCCCATTTTTCATTTTCGTGGCGGGGCGGCTATTTTCCACGACAAATCACCCGGCTCATTCTCGAGTACCGCATGTATCGCTGCCCCTACAAGGGGATAGCTCTCCAAACTTTGGGGCGATTCTCGTGCAAAACGCATGTCCTTTCAGAATATCGGACAGAAAGCGCACCGGCACCAACAGGCGCCCTGGAACGCATTCGACAGGCAAACGGCTTACGGCTTGCACTGCAGGCAAGGGCTCACATCCCGCTCTTTGCGTCGACTGGCAGTCATGCATCGGACGCCATCATGCACCGTTGCGTTTTTCCGGCATCCACATGGCGCAAATGCACGGGCAACATCTCAAAAAAGTCTTACCATAGACAAACACACCATTGGCCATGCGCCAGCCGGGTGATGTTCCCCATTTTCTTTCATGCCCCCAAAGGAGTTCCCCCCATGCCTGGCCTGCTGCCCGATGTCGATCCTGATGGCTTGCTCGAATTTTCGGTGGTTTACACCGATCGCTCCCTCAACCACATGTCGAAAAAATTCATCACTGCCATGCAGGACATTCTCGGCATGCTGGGGGAAGTGTATGAAGCCCACACATCGGCCATCGTTCCCGGTGGCGGCACCTACGGCATGGAAGCCGTGGCACGTCAGTTCGGGCAAGACAAGAAAGTGCTGGTTCTGCGCAACGGCTTTTTCAGCTACCGATGGAGCCAGATTTTCGAAACCGGCCGCATCGCCAGCGCGGTCACCGTCTGCAAGGCCCGTCCGGTCAGTACCGACACGCAAGCAGCCTGGATTCCTGCACCGATCGACGAAGTAACGGACGCCATCCGCCGCGAAAAGCCCGCGCTGGTGTGCGCACCACACGTGGAAACAGCCAGTGGCATCGTGCTGCCAGACGCCTACCTGAAACAGATTGCCGCCGCCGCTCACGACGTGGGCGCGCTGTTCGTGCTGGATTGCATCGCCAGCGGCGCAATGTGGATACGCATGCGCGACTGCGATGTGGACGTCCTCATCAGCGCCCCGCAAAAAGGCTGGAGCAGCACCCCTTGCGCCGCCATGGTATGCCTGAGTGAACGCGCCCGCAGCGCCATTGATGCAACGACCAGCAGCAGCTTTGCCTGCGACCTGAAAAAATGGCTGGCGATTGCCGAAGGCTACGCCAAGGGCCAGCACGCGTACCACGCCACGATGCCCACGGACAGCCTGCTGTCCCTGCGCGATGCGATGCGGGAAACGCGCACGGACGGGTTCGAGACCGCGCGCCAGCGCCAACTCGAACTGGGCAACAGAATGCGGGCGCTGCTCGAAAGCCGGGGATTTGCCAGCGTTGCCGCAGAAGGCTACAAGGCGCCCGGCGTGGTCGTCAGCTACACCAGTGATCCCGATATCCGCAGCGGCAGCAAGTTCCTGAGCGCCGGCCTGCAAATCGCCAGCGGCGTGCCATTGATGTGCGATGAGCCCCAAGGCTTCAGCACCTTCCGCCTGGGCCTGTTCGGCCTAGACAAGCTGCGCCATGTCGACCGCACCGTCGCCATGATGGAGGATGCGCTCGTCCGCATAGGCATTTGACAGACCGCCCCGGAAGAGGCAGCGCACCGCCGCTGCCGTTCCGGGGCAAAGACATCAACGGCTTTTCGATGCTGGCCAATAGGCCGTTGCAAAGGCATCAACGAACCAACGCTGCCCTGCTCAATGGAAACAGATCTTCCAACCAATCAGGAAACCGTTCGCCGAACAGGCAGCCCGCGCTGTTCATGTCACATGTGTGACGCGCCTGTCAATGATGCAGCCCTTCCTCGTCAGGCTCATCGATCGATGTGCTGACCATGCTCACCGGTTGACCCTTGATCTTGCGCCAGGCGTACAGCACGTACCCACTCAGGGCATACGCCACGAACAGGCCGAACAAAACCGTGGGGGGTTCCACATTGATGAGCGCGATGCCCAATACGGCCAGCACCAGAATGGTGAAAGGCACGCTGCGCCTGCCGCCATATTCCTTGAAGCTGTAAAAGGGAATGTTGGTCACCATCGTCAATCCGGAAAACAACGTGATGGCAAACATGAGCCACGACAAATCCCCGCGCTCGAAGGGGCTGGCTCCCAACAGGCTCATGCCCTCCTGGAACCAGGGCACTTCGTAATGGTGGCTGAACATCTGGCTGGTCAGCCAGACGAAACCGGCCACCAGCGCCGCGGCGGCAGGGGAAGGCAATCCCTGGAAATACCGTTTGTTGACCACCACCGTATTGACATTGAACCGCGCGAGCCGCAGGGCCGCGCAGGCGCAGTACACAAAGGCGGCAATCCAGCCCCAGCGTCCCAGCGGGCGCAATGCCCATTCATAGGCGATCAGTGCAGGCGCGGCGCCGAAACTCACCATGTCGGACAATGAGTCCATCTGCTCGCCAAAAGCGCTCTGGGTACCGGTCAGACGCGCAACACGGCCATCCAGGCTATCGAGCACCATGGAGCAGAAGATGCCAACAGCGGCCAGATCGAAGCGTGCATTCATGGCCATGACCACGGCATAAAACCCGCCGAACAATGCCGCCAGCGTGAATAGATTGGGCAATACATAAATGCCCTTGCCCGGCTTGCGTTGAGCGGGCACTGTCATCTTTTCTCTTTCCTGGGGCGGCAATTTATGCAAAGGTGTTGGCTGTGGCATGCTTGGTCAATTCTCCGGAAATGGCGCCGATTCACTGCTTCGACAGCAGACGGGAAAATCCTGATAGCGAGTGATGCAGCATCTGCCCGGCAAAACACGTTGCGGCACAAGCGTGCTCCACGTCCGCCTGCCCGAGCAAATGCGCTCCCTTTGTTGACGATGGTAACAGGCCTTGACCATAACCGGGCGTTCGTTCCTGGGTCCGGATCCTGCCCGCCCCTCAACCAGCATGACTGGCGCCGACAAATGAAAAGGCCACCGCAGTGCGGTGGCCCGATGTGTGCGTGGCAATAGACCTACGGTTTATTGCACCACCTGGTTGAGTTCGCCCCGGGCATAACGCAGCGCCATTTCCGACAGCGGGATGCCCTTGATCTTCGCGCCCTGACCTTCACAGCCAAATTCCAGATACCGCTGCTTGCACAAGGCCTTGGCTGCTTCGCGCGCGGGCTTGATCCACTCACGGGCATCAAACTTCTCAGGATTCTCGTGAAGGAACTTGCGCGTGGCTGCCGTCATGGCCAGCCGGATGTCCGTGTCGATGTTGACCTTGCGCACGCCGTGCTTGATGGCTTCCTGAATCTCTGCCACCGGCACGCCATACGTCTCTTTCATCTGGCCGCCGAATTCGCGGATGATCGCCAGCAATTCCTGGGGCACGCTCGAAGATCCATGCATCACCAGATGGGTGTTGGGAATGCGCGCATTGATCTCTTTCACGCGGCTGATGGCCAGCACGTCCCCGGTGGGCGGACGCGTGAACTTGTAGGCGCCATGGCTGGTGCCGATGGCGATGGCCAGCGCATCCAGCTGCGTGGCCTGCACGAATTTGGCGGCCTCTTCCGGATCGGTCAGCATCTGGCTATGGCTGAGCTTGCCCTGGGCGCCGATACCGTCTTCTTCTCCTGCCTCGCCGGTTTCCAGGGAACCGAGACACCCCAGCTCACCCTCGACGGTGACCCCAACCTTGTGGGCCATGTTCACTACTTCTCGCGTCACGCGCACGTTGTATTCAAAATCCGCGGGGGTTTTTCCATCTTCCTCGAGGGAACCGTCCATCATCACGGAGCCGAAGCCCAGGTCGATGGCACCCTTGCAAACGGTGGGGCTTTGCCCGTGATCCTGGTGCATCACCAACGGAATGTGCGGCCAGGTTTCTTCCGCCGCCTGAATCAGGTGCTTGATGAAATTTTCACCCGCATATTTGCGCGCACCCGCACTGGCCTGCAGGATCACCGGCGCGCCCACCTCATCGGCCGCGCTCATGACCGCCTGCACCTGTTCCAGGTTGTTGACGTTGAATGCCGGAATGCCGTAACCGTTGCTTGCCGCGTGATCAAGCAACTCACGCATGGAAACAAGTGCCATTTTTACAAACTCCTTGGTTGAAATGAAACCGGTTGCGCCTGCCGCGTCAGCGTTTCTCTTTCAAATCCTGCATCGCGCGTGTCTCCTCATTCCGGCAGAACGTATCTGGCCTGATTCTATCCGGCCTGAAATGCTTTTGGCAGTGCCTGTCGGCAGTATTTCCACCCACAGGCCCGCCTGGCCTGGCATCGAAGGCCACGACACGTCTTCCAGACCACTTCAGCTTGCACAAACAGCACCCTCACGCATGTCCTTTCTCTCCGCCTGTCGCGCATCACGCCTTCGATTCGCACAAATAACAGGCAAAATTGGCCAATCGCTGTCCATTCAGCCGGTTTTGGGCCAGAAAGGGACAGAACAGAGGGGCCGGAAAAGCCTCACAATACAGGCTTCGGCGATCCGGTGCACTCCGCCCCGGGATCGCCCCATCGTTCACATTCACGCATTTCTCGCTCAGGAGTTTCCCTCATGTCCCAGGCTGTAGCCGACGTAATGAAAATGATCAGCGACAACGAGGTCAAATTCGTTGACTTCCGCTTTACGGACACCCGCGGCAAAGAACAGCACGTCACGGTGCCGATCTCGCATTTCGATGAAGACAAATTCACGGAAGGCCATGCCTTCGATGCCTCGTCGATTGCCGGCTGGAAGGGCGTGGAATGCTCCGACATGCTGCTGCTGCCCGATCCGGCAACGGCCGTGGTAGACCCTTTCTTTGAAGAGCCCACCCTGTTGTTGACCTGCGACGTGCTCGAACCCGGTGACGGCAAGGCCTATGACCGCGATCCGCGATCCATCGCCAGGCGCGCCGAGGCCTACCTGAAGGCGTCGGGCCTGGGCGATACTGCCCTTTTCGGCCCGGAGCCAGAGTTTTTCCTGTTCGACAGCATCCGCTGGGATTCCGGCCCTTCGGGCTGTTTCGTCGCGATCGACGAATACGAGGCCACCTGGAACAGCGGGCGCGACTTTGAAGGCGGCGGCAATAAAGGACATCGCCCATGCATGAAGGGCGGCTATCTTCAATTGCCACCGGTCGATACCACGCACAACATGCGCGCCGAAATGGCGCTCATCATGGAGCAACTGGGCATCCCGGTGGAGGTCTTTCACCATGAAACGGCCGGGGCAGGACAAAACGAGATCGGTACGCGTTTTTCCACACTGGTGCAGCGCGCCGACTGGACGCAGTTGCAGAAATACGTGATCTGGAACGTGGCCCATGCCTATGGAAAAACCGCCACGTTCATGCCCAAGCCCTACGCCGGCGACAACGGCTCCGGCATGCATGTGCACCAGTCGATATGGAAAAACGGCAAGAACCTGTTCGCCGGCAACGGCTATGCAGGCCTTTCGGACTTTGCGCTGTACTACATTGGCGGCATCATCAAGCACGCGCGCGCGCTCAACGCCATCACCAACCCATCCACCAACAGCTACAAGCGTCTGGTGCCGCACTTCGAAGCGCCGGTCAAGCTGGCCTACTCCAGCCGCAACCGCTCTGCCTCCATCCGCATCCCGCACGTGATGAGCGACAAGGCCCGCCGTGTGGAGGCGCGCTTTCCGGATCCCCTGATGAACCCGTACCTCGGCTTTGCCGCCCTGCTGATGGCGGGGCTCGATGGCGTGGAAAACAAGATTCATCCGGGCGAAGCCGCCACCAAGGACCTCTATCATCTGCCGCCCGAGGAGGACAAGCTGGTACCAACCGTGTGCCACAGCCTCGACCAGGCGCTGGAAGAGCTGGACAAGGACCGCGCCTTCCTGACCAAGGGCGGGGTATTCAGCGACGGCATGATCGATGCCTACATCGAGCTCAAAATGACGGAAGTGACCCGTTTGCGCATGACGCCGCATCCGGTTGAATTCGAGATGTACTATTCCCTGTAGGCCACTGCCTCGAAAGCCATGCGATGCGCGCATCCCTTCCTGGCGGGAGGTTGCGCGCCCATGTGAAAAAAGAAAATCCCCCGCATTTCATGCACAAATGCCGTCCTTTGCCGGCTTTTGTTGCATTTCAACAAAATCGCGCGCTCCTTTCTTGGCAATGGCTCCCGCTTGCGGGATACTGCGGTTTGTTTTCTGTGGTGCGGCAGCTTCTTCGGCTGCAGACCACGCAGACCGGCATCTGCAGATGGGAGTGAGGACCATGAAATTTGAATGCAAGACCCTTGTTTGGGGCTGCATCGCCGCGGCATCCAGCGGATTGGCCACGCAAGCGGCCGCACAAAGCCAAGTGTACCGGTGCGGCAACGAGTACACCAACAATGTATCGCGCATCAAACAAGGCGGCTGCACACCCTTGAGCGGCGGCAATCTGACCATCGTACGCGCCGGCGCGATTCGCACGTCGAACATGGTGCGTCCCCCATCCACCGCACGGCGGATTCCCCTGACCGCCTCCGAAGCCGCAACCTCCAGGGCAACGGTGGAGAACAGCACGCAGCGCACGCGCGACGCGGGCGCCCGCTCCATCCTGCAAATGGAACTCGACAAAGCCGGCCAGCGGCTGGCGGAACTGCAGAAAGAGTACAACAACGGCAATCCAGAGAAACTGGGGCCCGAAACGCTCAACCACCAGAAATACCTGGACCGCGTGGCCGAACTCAAGTCCAGCATTGCCCGCACCGAAAGCGACATTGCAGGTATTCGCCGTGAACTGGGTCGCGCAGGCGGCTGATTCCCCCCGGCATTTCCGTTTCCCGCGTCCACTGTCGCCGCGCCAGGAAACACCGTTCCTCCGGCTTCGGCCAGAGCACTGCTGGCCGTATCGCTGGCCGAACCCGCTCAGAATCTCCTACAGAAGCTTGCTCTACCCTGTGCGTGACTGGGTCTGCGCACTCTTTGGGCGCCGAAACAAGGAACCGCACCTGGATGGCATTTGGGCATAAGCACATAGCCAAATGATCTCAACAGCATGCGCGAGACATTCCCCCGACGCATTACCATTTGACAATCTTCCCGATCCCATGCCCGAAGGAGTGCCTCATGAGTGAACCCGCCAACAATTACCGACCCGAAACCATTGCCGTACACGGTGGCTACAGTAGCGAGCCCACGACCCGCGCGGCCGCCGTGCCGATTTACCAGACCACCTCCTACACCTTTGACAACACGCAGCACGGTGCCGACCTGTTCGACCTGAAAGTGCCTGGCAATATCTACACCCGCATCATGAACCCGACGCAGGATGTGCTGGAAAAACGCGTGGCGGCACTCGAAGGCGGCATTGCCGGGCTGGCCGTGGCTTCCGGCATGGCAGCCACGACCTATGCCATTCAGACCATCGCGGAAGCGGGCGACAACATCGTGACCTCCAGTACCCTTTACGGTGGCACCTACAACCTGTTCGCCCATACCTTGCCGCAATATGGCGTGGAAGTCCGCTTTGCCGACTACCGCCATCCCGATCAGTTTGCCAAACTGATCGACGGCAAGACCAAGGCCATCTTCTGCGAATCCATCGGCAACCCCCTGGGCAATGTGACCGATTTCGAGAAACTGGCCGATATTGCGCACGCCGCGGGCATTCCGCTGATCGTGGACAACACCGTGCCCAGCCCCTACCTGTGCCGCCCGTTCGACCACGGCGCCGACATCGTGGTACACGCACTGACCAAATACATCGGCGGCCACGGCACCAGCATCGGCGGCATCATCGTGGACAGCGGCAAATTCCCTTGGGCGCAGCACAAGGAACGGTTCAAGCGCCTCAACACCCCCGAGGTGAGCTACCACGGCGTGGTCTATACCGAGGCGCTCGGCCCTGCGGCCTACATCGGACGCGCTCGTACCGTACCGCTGCGCAATATGGGCGCGGCCATCAGCCCATTCAATGCCTTCCTGATCCTGCAAGGGCTGGAAACGCTGCCGCTGCGCATGGACCGCATCGGCGAGAACGCCCGCAAAGTGGCCGAATTCCTCAAGGGCCATGCCAAGGTCAGCTGGGTCAACTACAGCGGACTGCCCGATCACAAGGACTACCCGCTGGTGCAGAAATACATGCGCGGCAACGCCTCGGGCATCCTCAACTTCGGCGTCAAGGGCGGACGCGAGGCGGGTGTGCGCTTCCAGGATGCGCTGCAACTGATCCTGCGCCTGGTCAACATCGGCGATGCCAAGACGCTGGCCACCCACCCGGCCAGCACCACGCACCGCCAGCTGTCACCGGCCGAACTGGAAAAAGCCGGCGTAACCGAAGACATGATCCGCCTCTCGGTCGGCATTGAGCACGCCGACGACATCATCGCCGACCTCGACCAGGCATTGTCTGCGGCCTGATCCACCGCAATGCAGTGACATCAGGCTACCCGCAGCCCGTTTGTGACGTGTACCTGCGCTGCCCGCCCTCTTGGTGGGTAGCGCCCTTTCACAATGATTGCAAAAAGGCTGTGCACCGAGGCAGTGCGCTTCTTCCAGAGGCTCCACACCGCCTGGCAAAACCCGCGACATGCCCGGCGACGAACGCCAGTGCAAAGGGTGCGACCAGGATCAGATCAGGAATTATTCTGCGGTTTCGCAGGCGCCCGCATGCGCGCAAATAGTCCCGCCCCGCGGCTGCCCTGCCGGGCAAAACGTTCACGCCGCGCGGCCTTCGGATCTGCCAGCAGGGGCCGATACAGCTCCACCCGGTCGTTGTCCTGCAGAAGCTGGTCCAGCCCGCACACCTTGCCCCAGATCCCACACGTCAGTTGCGAGGCGGCAGGATCTTGCTCGAGCAGTTCACGCACCGCGGGCCTGCTCTGCCAGCCTATGGCCTGCAGCCCTTCCCGTACTGTGCTGCCCTTTGGCAGGCGCAGGATTTCTTCCAGCACGATGCGCGCTTGCGGGGCGTACACAAAAGTGACGCACAGTGCGTCAGGTTCTTTTTCCATACACCTGATATGCGCGCTGGGTAAACGCATCCACAAACGTGACGGCAATCCTGTCGAACACGGGCCCTACGAGCCGTGCCAGCAGGAAACTGGAAAAACGGTAATTCAGATCGAGTTGCACGCGGCAGGCCCGCGTACTGCCATCGCCCAAGGGCTCAAAGCGCCATTGGCCATGCAGATCGGAAAACGGGCCGCGCACCAGACGGATGTCGATCTGCTGGCCGCAACGCTCGGTATTGCGCGTGACAAAACTCTGGCGCAACCCGCCCAGGCCAATGCCCACCTCGGCCACCTTGCCGTCGGGCAGGGTTTCGAGCACACGGGCAAAATGGCACCATGGCAGAAACTGCGGATACGAGGGTACTGAGCTGACCAACTCGAACATTTCGGCCGGACTGTATGGCACTAGAACGGATTTACGGACGGATTTCATACAATATTCGATTTTGTATTGTGCACAAAATGCACTGAACTGTCTTTCATGGCCACGAAAAAAACCCATGCACCTGCCCGCATTGCCGAAAACAAGAAAGCTGCCTTCAACTACTTTTTTGAAGAAAAGCACGAGGCCGGCGTTGTGCTGCACGGTTGGGAAGTCAAGGCCGTGCGCGAAGGCAAGGTGCAGCTCACCGACGGCTATGTGGTGATCCGCAACGGCGAACTGTTCCTGATCGGCTGCCAGATCCAGCCGCTCAAGTCGGCATCCACCCACGTGACGCCCGAGGCTGCCCGGACCAAGAAGCTGCTGATGCACAAGGAAGAAATCCGCCGGCTGATCGGCAAGGTCGAGCAGAAGGGATATACCCTGGTGCCGCTGAACCTGCACTGGAAGAATGGTCTCGTCAAATGTGAGATTGCCCTTGCCAAAGGCAAGGCCGAGCACGACAAACGCAACACCATCAAGGATCGCGAAGGCAAGCGCGAGGTGGAGCGCGCAATGAAGCAGCGGCAACGCTAATACCGGCCGGTCTTTTCTGCTGCCCTCTACACGACGATCGGCCCGGGCATACGCAGGTTTTGCCAAGCGGTACGGAGCCCCCAGGAGGAAGCGCGCAATCTGGTTGCACAGCCCTTTGCAACCGTTGCGAAAGGAAGGCCGCCCGCCACAGGGCGGGCAGAGCCGGGGCCAACATCTATCCGGCCTGCAAGACCTTGGCCACCCACTCCGGAGGCAGTACCCACAACAGCAGTGCCGTCAGCACCACATAGCGCAGGAATTTGCCAATAGCCATCCACGACAGGCACGTCCAGAACGGCATTTTCAGCCACCCGGCCACGGCGCAAAGCGGATCGCCAATCACCGGCAGAAAAGACAGGAAGCAGGCCTTGGGGCCGAATTGCTGCAGCCAGGCCAGCGCGCGCAGTTCCGTGTGATTGTTGCGCACCTTGCTCACCGCCTTGTGCGCCCCCAGCCCCATCCACCAGCTGACCGCCCCGCCCAGCGTGTTGCCCAGTGTGGCCACCAGCATCGCGGGCCAGAACAGGCCTGGGTTGAGCACCACCAGCCCGTAGACGGCAGCTTCGGAACCGATAGGCAACAGCGTGGCTGACACGAACGCCACCACAAACACGGTGCTAAGGCCATACTGCGGCAGCGCAAATGTCTGCATCAGGGTGTGCAAGAAGGTTTCCATGCGCGGCAGATGAAGCGATAGAGCGTTGTGCGAAAAGGCGCAAGACAGACAAGACAGCGATATGCCGCCTCGTCTGCCTGGCTGGCAGGAATGGGGCGGGCAACTCGCGCGTCGTCACCGCCATCGTGGCCCGGCGAAACAGGCGACATGTGCGTAGGCACACCTGCACGGCGCCGGCCAATGATATCAACAGGACTGCCCTGCCTCCCGACCAATTGCCAGCACCCCGTCACAAAAGGGGAGACAGCAGGCGCGCGCTTGCCTCGGCAAAGGCCACATAGCCTGGCTGTTTTTCCGGGGTGCAGATCACTTGCTGGGATTGATGCAGATCCTGCACGAACATTTCCGAGAGTTTTTGCGTCAGGTCTTCGCTGTAGAGCACCGCGCAGACTTCGAAATTGAGCAGGAAGCTACGGTTGTCGAAGTTGGCCGTACCCACCATGCTGTAATTGCCATCCACCACCAATGTCTTGGCATGCAGCATGGGTGCGGCGTATTCATAGATCTCCACGCCAGCGTCGCACAATTCCCTGAAATACGAGCGCGCCGCCATGGTGACCCAAAAAGAATCGCAGCGCTTGGGAACCAGGATCTTTACCTCTACGCCTCGTAATGCCGCATTGAGCAGGGCCTGGTAGACAGGCTCCGTCGGCACGAAATAAGGCGTTGTCAGCCAGATGCGGCGATGCGCTATGCCGATCGCATGCAAAACGCTGTGGTGGATGGCCTGCTGGTTGCTGTCGGGCCCGGAAGCCACCACATGCACCGCGTGTTGGCCAGGCAATCCGGCAACGAAAACCGAAGGCTCGAACTTGTGCTCGCCGCTGGCGTATGCCCAGTTCTCCAGAAACAGGTATTGCAGCCAGCGCACGGCCGATCCTTCCATGCGCAGGTGCGTGTCCCGGTAAGCCGTCTGCGGAAACAGGCATTCGTTTTCTTCGTCGGTGATATTGGCTCCACCGGTGAATCCCACCCATCCGTCGCAGACCACAATTTTGCGGTGGGTGCGCAAATTCAGCATGGGCCGCAAGAACAGACTGAAACGAACGGGGTGAAAGGCGGCCAACTGGCCGCCTGCCACCACGAAACGCTCCCGCAGCTCCCGTCCGGCCCGGCCCATGAAACGAAAGGAGCCCACATCGTCCACCAACAGGCGCACCTTCACGCCGCGCTGTACGGCGACGATCAGGGCATCAATGAGTTGCACGCCGCTCTGGTCAGGTTCGAGAATGTAGTATTCGAGATGCACATGCAGCCGCGCCCTGGCGACCTGCGCCAGAATGGCCTGCAAGGTTGCCCCGCCGCCGTTGATGATTTCCACCGACTCGCAGCTCGATGGCGGAATGCCGCTGCAGACTTCGATCAGCCGGCTGTGCTGCGTCGCCCAGACTGGAGGCTCGGGGTCTTGCAGCAAGATCTTGCGCATGTCGTAATGCGCATGCAACCGGGCCCTGCTGCGCAGCCGGCGCAGAGACTGCCGCTGGACTTTTTGCGGCCCGAAATAACGGTACACCACCAGCCCGATGGGCGAAATCAGGAACAGCGCCAGAATCCACGCCAGGGTGGCTGCCGGCGAGCGCCGTTGCAGGGTGATGTGGATGGCCAGATAGACACCGGCGATGAACCACACCCAGCCCAGCAGGACCCGCCAATGCTGCACGCCAAACTGCCAGATCTCGGTGATGGAGATGTTCATGAAAAGGACGGGTTGGCGCAAAGAGGCATCGCGGCGGTCAATCCGGGGTGTTTGCGGCTGCCTGCATCTGCATCCATTGCTGCGGATCAAAGCCGAGCGTCACCCTGCCCTGGCCCCAGTCAACCAGGGGCCGCTTGATCGCGCTAGGATGTGCCAGCATCAGCGCAGCAGCACTGGCGTCATCAATCACGCCTGCCTGCACGGCTGCATCAAGCTGGCGCCAGGTAGTGCCCTTGCGGTTGATCAGCGCCTCGCGCCCCAGTTGTTGCAGCCACTGCCCAAGCAACGCAGCCGGCACCCCTTGTTTCTTGAAATCGTGCCAGACATAGGCCACGCCCTGCACCTGCAGCCAGGCCCGCGCCTTCCTGACCGTGTCGCAATTGGCAATGCCATAAACAGTGGGAATAGAAGCCATGGGGCCGATTATGGCGTGGTTTGCAGGCGGCGCACGGCCGATCCTGCACCTACTGCTCCACAGCATTGGCCGGGCAGCGTTTTCCCGCACAATACCGGCCATGACTACCAAGAGCACGGATTCCTCGCCTGTGACGCTGCAGCAATGGCTGGCCTATTGCGAACAGCTGCACCCCCAAGGCATTCAGGGCATCGAACTGGGGCTGGGGCGCCTGCGCGAGGTGGCCAGTCGCATGCACAACGGTGCGGGCGTGCGGTTTGCCTGCCCGGTCTTTACCGTAGCCGGCACCAATGGCAAAGGATCTACCTGCTCCATGCTCGAGAGCATTTATCGCCACGGCGGCTACCGTACCGGGCTGTTCACCTCGCCACATCTGGTGCATTTTTCCGAACGCTGCAGGATTGACAACCAGCCGGTCGATGATGCCCGGCTGGCCCGGCATTTCGCCTTCGTGGAGCAGGCTCGTGGCGCCACGCCGCTGACCTACTTCGAATTCACCACGCTGGCGATTCTGGACTGTCTGGCCCACGCAAATCCGGAGGTGGTGATTCTGGAAGTGGGCCTGGGCGGACGGCTCGACGCCGTCAACCTGATCGATACCGATTGCGCCATCATCACCAGCATCGACATCGACCATACGGAATTTCTGGGTGCCACGCGCGAAGCCATTGCCCAAGAAAAGGCAGGCATCATGCGCAGCAGCAAACCGGCCATCGTAGGCGACCCACAGCCGCCTCGTGCGCTGGCCGACCACGCCAACGGCATCGGCGCCGACCTCTGGCTGCATGGACGAGATTTTCTCATCGAAGGCGACCGCCAGCAATGGGGCTGGTCGGGCCGGGGGCGCCGCTACAGCGGCCTGGCCTGGCCGGGGCTGCGTGGCGCCAACCAGCTCGTCAATGCCGCTGGGGTACTGGCTGCCGTGGCCGCCATGCACAGCCGTCTGCCGGTGGCCGCGCAGGACGTGCGCACCGGCCTGGCACAGGCGACGCTTGCCGGTCGTTTCCAGATCGTGCCTGGGCAACCCACGCTGATCCTGGACGTCGCGCACAATCCGCACTCCGTTGCCGCGCTCGTGGCCAACCTGGATGCCATGGGCTTTTATCCGGCCACGCATGCCGTATTCGGTGCAATGGCCGACAAGGACCTCGACAGCATGCTGAGGCGCCTGCATCCGGTGGTCGACCATTGGTATTTCACCGACCTGCCGACCCCGCGCGCTGCCCAGGCCGCCACATTGCAGCAGATGTGGCAAGGCGTAAGCGCCCAGTCGCCCCCCAAGCTGGCTACGCCTACCAGCCAGACCTTTGCAAGCCCCGTACAGGCCCTGCATGCAGCCCTGGCGGCAGCAAACCCGGCTGATAGAATTGTTGTGTTTGGCTCTTTTTATACAGTGGGGGCCGTCCTGGAAGACGGCTTACCGCGCCTGGATGCCCCGCATGCAAGCGCCCCAGGCTAGGCGCGCCGTCTCTCCTGCTGCAACACAGTAACACTCCGCTTTTCCGGTATGGCCTTTTTCAAGAAACGCCCCAGCAACCCGGCTTCCCCCGGCTCAGGCCAGGCACCTGAATCCGGTTCCGTCCATACCGACGGGGTGCGCCGCCGGGCGCGCCACCGGCTGATTGGCGCAGCCCTGCTGGTCATTGTGGCCGTTGCGGCATTGCCTTGGCTGTTCGATGTTCCGCCCCCCACCCTGTCCCCGGCCAGCATGCCGATCGTCATCGACGGACAAGCATCCGGCAAAACCCCCACAACTGCAGACCTTGTGGCACTGGCTCCGGCAGCATCCAGCCCGGCAACTCCCGCCGCTAATAGCACTCCAGCCGCTTCCACGTCTGTTCCCACCCCGGCCTCTTCCCAGGTAACGCCCACTCGTCCAGAAAATCCGACGGTTTCACCCGCGGCCTCCATGGCAGTTGCCGCAACGGCGCCACACCCCGAAAAAAAACCGCAAGCATTGCCCACACCATCCGCCACCCGGGCCCAGCCAGAACCCTCCAGCCTGGACGCGCTCATCGCCCAGCGCCAGACCCAGGAACAGCCTGCTGCCACAGCGCCATCCACCCCACCCGAGCCGGCGGCCACGCACAGCTTTCCTGAAAAGGGACGTTTCGTGGTACAGATTGGCGCTTATGTCGATCCCGAAAAAGTAACCAGCGTGCGGCAAAAACTCAGCCAGGCAGGATTGGACAACTACACCCAGCGCGTCACCGTCAACGGCCAGCAGATCACGCGCGTGCGCATTGGACCCTTTACCTCGCGCAAGCAGATGGAGCAGGCGGCGGCCAAGGTGCGCGCATTGGGCCTGCCGGTATCCATGTACCAGTTGTGAGCGGGATTGCCAACCTATTTGCGGGCCTGAACCTGCTCGATATCCTGTGTCTGGTCATCGCCTTGCTTTCCTGCGTGATCGGGATGTGGCGTGGTTTTGCCTTCGAAGTGTTGTCGCTGGCTGCGTGGGCTGGTGCTTTTTTCGCGGCGCAATGGGGCAGCGTCATTGCCGCTCCGTTATGGCCGCGGCAATGGCTGACCGACAATGCCCAGGCCCGGCAGGCGGTGCTTTTCGTTCTGATATTCGTGCTGACATTGCTGCTACTGGGACTGTGCGCCTCTGCCGTGCGCAGTGGCATGAAGAAAACCGGGCTGCGGGCGTTCGACCGCACGCTGGGAATGACTTTCGGCCTGCTAAGGGCAATTCTGTTATTGTGGGCGGCAACGGTTGTGATCTGGCTCACGCCCCTGCACCAGCAGCCATGGTGGCGGCAATCCCAGATGGCCCCGCTGTTGGACCAGTCGCTGCGCATGATGACGCCCTGGTTGCCCGTTTCGCTGGGGCAATGGTTGCCGCCCGCCCTGCGCGGTAGCCAGATGGAACATTGACATCGTTTTTTTATTGAAGGACTGACAAGCATGTGTGGAATCGTCGCCATGGTACAGAAGGACCATGTGAACCAGTTGCTCTACGATGCCCTGCTGCTGCTGCAACACCGCGGCCAGGATGCCGCTGGCATCGCCACACAGATAGACCGCAAGTTCCTGATGTACAAGGCCAAGGGCATGGTGCGCGACGTCTTTCGCACCCGCAACATGCGCGCCCTGCCCGGCAACTGCGGCCTGGGTCAAGTGCGCTACCCCACGGCCGGCAATGCCTACAGCGAAGAAGAAGCCCAGCCGTTCTACGTCAACGCCCCGTTCGGCATCGTCATGGTGCACAACGGCAATCTGACCAATGCGCAGGCCCTGCGCAAGGAGCTGGCCGAAACCGATCACCGCCACATCAACACCGAGAGCGACTCCGAGGTGCTGCTCAACGTGCTGGCACATGAACTGGGCCGTGCCAGCAATGGACAAAAAGCGTCGATTCCGGACATCTTTACCGCCGTACGCGCCGTTCACCAGCGCATACGCGGCTCCTACGCCGTCATCGCCATGATTGCCGGGCACGGGCTGCTGGCGTTCCGCGACCCCTTCGGGATCCGTCCGCTGTGCATGGGCCACAGCGCCGACGGCATGGTCATGTTCGCCAGCGAATCGGTGGCGCTGGAAGGACTGGGCGTGCCGTTCGACCGCGACGTAGCCCCCGGCGAAGCGGTGTTTGTCGACATGCAGGGCCGCATTACCACCCAGCCGTGCGCCGAACAGCCGGTGCTCAACCCTTGCCTGTTCGAATACGTCTACCTGGCGCGCCCCGATTCGGAACTCGACGGCGTATCGGTCTACCGCGCCCGCCTCAAGATGGGCGAGGCTCTGGCCAAGCGCGTGGTTTCGGTGGTGCCTCCAGGCGAAATCGACGCCATCATTCCCATTCCGGAATCCAGCCGCCCCAGCGCCATGCAACTGGCGCAGAAGCTCGGCCTGCCCTACCGCGAAGGCTTCGTCAAGAACCGCTACGTCGGACGCACCTTCATCATGCCCGGACAATCGGTGCGCAAGAAATCGGTGCGGCAGAAACTCAATGTGGTGCCGAGCGAATTCAAGGGCAAAAGGGTGCTGCTGGTTGATGACTCGATCGTGCGCGGCACCACCAGCAAGGAAATCGTGCAGATGGCACGCGACGCCGGCGCCAGCAAAGTATATCTGGCCAGCGCTGCGCCGCCCGTGCGCTATCCCAATGTGTATGGCATAGACATGCCCACCCAGGCCGAACTGGTGGCGCATGGCCGCAGCGTCGAGGAAATCCGCCAGATCATCGGCTGCGACGCACTGATCTACCAGGATCTGGAGTCGCTCAAGGCCACCATCCGCGAGCTCAACCCCGCCATCCAGAACATGGATGCCTCGTGTTTCGATGGCGTCTACGTCACCGGCGACATATCGGCCGACGACATTGCCCGTATGCAGCAGGAACGCCCGCAGGCCGTCGAGATAGAAGACGACATCGCCGCCTGACGCCGTCCAGCGCAGGCGCAGCCACCTGGCGCCTGCCTGCTGCGCCGGATTGCCATCGTTTCCTGCTCCCGCGCCTGAGGCGGCGCACAGGTGGCCGGGCTGACCCCGTAAAATCGCGTCTGTTCCCGTTTTCCCATCCTGGCACCACCCACAGCGCCGTATGCTGGCCGGATCCCGACACGGCATTTCGTCTGCCCAACATCCATGCCCAACACCAATTCCTGCTTCCATCCCGATTGGCACCCGGACACCCACGCCGTGCGCATCGCACTGCCACGCAGCCAGTACGGCGAACACAGCGAAGCGCTGTACCTGACCAGCAGCTTCGTGCAGCCCGATGCCGAGATCTGCGCCCACAACTTTGCCAATCCGGCCGACGGCTACACCTACTCTCGCACCGGCAACCCAACGGTCAGCAGCTTCGAGCAGCGCCTCGCCGCGCTCGAAGGCGCCGAAGCCGCCGTGGCCACGGCCAGCGGCATGTCCGCCATCCTGCTGCTGTGCATGGGGCTGCTCAAGGCAGGCGACCATATCGTGTGTTCACGCTCGATGTTCGGCTCCACCATTCGCCTGCTGGGCGTGGACATGGCACGTTTTGGCATCGAAGCCACGTTCGTGTCCCAAACCGATCTGGCCGCCTGGCGTGCCGCCATCCGCCCCAATACCAAGCTGTTGTTTGCCGAAACGCCCACCAATCCACTCACCGACCTGTGCGACATCGCCGTACTGGCCGACATGGCGCACGCCACCGGCGCCCTGCTGGCGGTCGACAACTGCTTCGCCACGCCGGTGCTGCAGCGTCCGTTGGCGCTGGGCGCCGACATCGTGGTGCATTCCGGCACCAAGTTCCTCGACGGCCAGGGACGCGTGATGGGCGGTGCATTGTGCGCCAGTCGCAAACTGGTGGAAGAAGTCTTCAACCCCGTGGTGCGCACCGCAGGCATGGTGCTGTCGCCGTTCAATGCCTGGGTGTTGCTCAAGGGGCTGGAAACGCTCGCACTGCGGGTCAAGGCCCAAAGCGCAAACGCGTTGCAACTGGCGCAATGGCTGGAACAGCAACCACAGGTGGAGCGTGTGTTCTACCCCGGCCTGCCCTCGCACCCGCAGCATGCCCTGGCCATGCGCCAGATGGGTGGCATGGGAGGCTCGGTCGTATCCTTTGCCGTGCGCAGCGCCGATATGCAGCAGGGCCGCGTGCGCGCCTTTGCGCTCATCGACCACACGCAACTGTGCAGCATCACGTCCAATCTGGGCGACGTCAAAACCACCATCACCCATCCGGCCAGCACCTCGCACGGACGGCTCACCGAAGACCAGCGCCAGGCCGCCGGCATCGTACAGGGCCTGATCCGCGTGGCCGTCGGGCTCGAACACCAGGACGACCTCCAGGCCGATCTGGCGCGGGGGCTGGACTCGCTCGCCTAAATACCGGCCGCAGCGGTCACGCCCCGGTCCTTGCCGGCCGGCCCTGCACCCTTCCTTTGATACCATGCGCCACTCGCATATCGCATCCTCTCCCGGTTTCCAGGCACCATGACCAAAGTCCGCACCCGCTTCGCCCCATCGCCCACCGGCTTCATCCACCTGGGCAACATCCGCTCCGCGCTCTACCCCTGGGCCTTCGCCCGCGCCCACGGCGGCACCTTCATCCTGCGCATCGAGGACACCGACCTCGAACGCTCCACCCAGGCCGCCGTCGACGTCATCATCGAAGGCATGAAGTGGCTCGGCCTCGACCACGACGAAGGCCCGTTCTTCCAGATGCAGCGCATGGCGCGCTACAAGCAGGTGCTGGCCGAGATGCAGGCGCAGGGTCTGGTCTACCCCTGCTACATGAGCGTGGCCGAACTCGACGCCCTGCGCGAGCGCCAGATGGCCAACAAGGAAAAGCCGCGCTACGACGGCACCTGGCGCCCCGAGCCCGGCAAGACCCTGCCGCCCGTGCCCGAAGGCGTGTTGCCCGTGCTGCGCTTCAAGAACCCGCAGGGCGGGGTGGTGGCCTGGGACGACAAGGTCAAGGGCCGCGTCGAATTCCAGAACAGCGAACTCGACGACCTCGTGATCGCCCGCCCCGACGGCACGCCCACCTACAACTTCTGCGTCGTGGTGGACGACATCGACATGGCCATCACCCACGTCATCCGCGGCGACGACCACGTCAACAACACCCCGCGCCAGATCAACATCTTCCGCGCGCTCGGCCAAGAGCCGCCGGTCTACGCCCACCTGCCCACCGTGCTCAACGAGCAGGGCGAGAAGATGAGCAAGCGCAACGGCGCCAAGCCCGTCACCCAATACCGAGACGAAGGCTACCTGCCCGACGCCATGGTCAACTACCTCGCGCGCCTGGGCTGGAGTCACGGCGACGACGAAATCTTCAGCCGCGCGCAGTTCCTGCAGTGGTTCGACCTCGACCACCTCGGCAGCAGCGCCGGCCGCTTCGACGAAGCCAAGCTGCGCTGGGTCAACGCCCAGCACCTCAAGGCCATGGCCGACGAAGCGCTGGCACCGCTGGTGGCCGCACACCTGAAGAAGCACAGCATCGAAGCCGATGCGCGCCTGCCCGCCATCTGCGGCCTGTTCAAGGACCGCTGCGACACCACCGTGGTGCTGGCGGACTGGGCGCTGGCGTTCTACACCGACGTGCAGCCTTCGGCAGAAGATCTCGCCAAGCACGTGACCGGCGCCGTACGCCCGGCCATCGCCACGCTGGCGGACAAGCTGGCCGGCGTGGACTGGACAACCCCGGCCATCGCCGCCGCCATCAAGGAAACACTCGCCCAACACGGCCTGAAAATGCCGCAACTGGCCATGCCGGTGCGCGTATTGGTGATGGGCACGCCCCAGACGCCATCGCTGGATCAGGTGCTGGCGTTGCACAATCGCCAAATTGTTTTGCAACGGCTACAAACGGCCTGAAAATTACCCTATAATGCGGAGCTTCGCAGCGCCGACAATCCATTCGATGACCGGCACTCGGAGGTTGTGGGGGGTATAGCTCAGCTGGGAGAGCGCTTGCATGGCATGCAAGAGGTCAGCGGTTCGATCCCGCTTACCTCCACCA
>JBDHSG010000028.1:0-13527 GCA_039808005.1 Allobrachymonas sp.
CGGCCGCCGCCGTCACCGCCTTCGGGGCCCAGGTCGATGAGCCAGTCGGCTTCGGCGATCACGTCCAGGTCGTGCTCGATCACGATCACGCTGTGGCCGCCGTTGACCAGGCGGTGCAGCACCTGGATGAGTTTTTCCACGTCGCTCATATGCAGGCCCACGGTGGGTTCGTCCAGCACGTACAGCGTGTGCGGGGTTTTCTGGCCGCGTTTGCCGATGTCGTCCCGGACCTTGGTGAGTTCGGTCACCAGCTTGATGCGCTGCGCCTCGCCGCCGCTGAGCGTGGGCGAGGGCTGACCGAGCGTGAGGTAGCCCAGGCCCACGTCCTTGAGCAGTTGCAGCGGATGGGCGATGGACGGCATGCTGGCAAAGAATTCCACCGCCTCGTCCACCTCCATCTGCAGCACGTCGCCAATGGTCTTGCCGCGCCAGGTCACTCCCAGCGTTTGCGGGTTGAAGCGCGCGCCGTGGCAGACCTCGCACGGCACCTTGACGTCGGGCAGGAAATTCATTCCGATGGTGCGCATGCCCTGTCCTTCGCACGCGGGGCAGCGGCCTTCGCCGGTGTTGAAGCTGAAGCGCCCCGGGCCGAAGCCGCGCGCCTTGGCCTCCAGCGTTTCGGCGAACAGCTTGCGCACCGTGTCCCAGAAGCCGATGTAGGTGGCCGGGCACGAACGCGGTGTCTTGCCGATCGGGGTCTGGTCCACTTCGAGCACGCGGTCCACGGCTTCGTAGCCCGTGATGCCCGCGCAGCCGCTCCATGCCGGGCGTTCGCCGCGCGCATCGGCCTCGCGGCCGGCCTTGGTGGCGCGCTGCAGCACGATGGCGTGGACGTTGGACAGCAGCACGTCGCGCGCCAGCGTGGATTTGCCCGATCCGCTTACGCCCGTCACGGCCACCAGCCGGTGCAGCGGTACCCGCACCGTGAGGTGCTGCAGGTTGTGCAGTGTCGCGCCATGGATGGTGATGTGCGGCAGATCCGCCAATATGGCGCGGCGCGGCTGGAGGGGGTGGTGCATGGCGTCCCGCAGGTAACGGCCCGTGACCGATGCCGCGTTCGCCTCGATGGCGGCGACCGTGCCTTCTGCAACCACCGTGCCGCCGCGCACGCCGGCGCCGGGGCCGATGTCAATGACGTGGGAGGCAGAGCGGATGGTGTCCTCGTCGTGCTCCACCACCAGCAGCGTGTTGCCCTTGCTGCTCAAATCGTGCAGCGCGTCGAGGAGGATGTGGTTGTCGCGCGGATGCAGGCCGATGGTGGGTTCATCCAGCACGTAGCACACGCCCTGCAGATTGCTGCCGAGCTGTGCCGCCAGGCGGATGCGCTGCGCCTCGCCGCCGCTGAGCGTGGGCGCGCCGCGGTCGAGCGTCAGATACCCGAGTCCCACCTGCTGCAGAAAGGCCAGGCGGCTGCGGATTTCGGGCACGATGTCGCAGGCGATGTCGGCTTCGCGGCCGGTGAAGGGCAGGCTGTCGATCCACTGCGCCACATGGGCCACGTTCATCGCCGCCACTTCGGTGATGCCGATGCCGTGCAGGAGCACTTGCCGCGCCACCGGGTTCAGCCGCGTGCCGTGGCAGGCGGGGCAGGCCTCGTCGCTCACGTCTTCCACGTCGGGTTCGGCGAAGGTCTGCTCGCGGCCGCTGGCGTCGCGTTCCTGCACCGAATCATCGAGCGCCTTGCGCTGCTCCTTGTTCAGGCGCACGCCCGTGCCGACGCAATCGGGGCACCAGCCCTGCTTGCTGTTGTAGCTGAACAGGCGCGGATCGAGCTCGGCATAGCTGGTGTTGCAGACCGGGCAGGCGCGCAGGGTGGAGTACACGTGCATGGTGCCGATGCCGGCGGTGCTGCGTCCTTCCTGCATGGCGCCAGACAGGCCTTCGAGCCCGCTCAGCACATACACCACGCCCTTGCCGTGCTGCAGTGCGGTGTGCAGGCCGCTGCGCAGCAAGGCTTCGTTTTCAGGTGTGATGTCCAGGCTCAGCACCGGCAGCTCGATGTGGTGCTCCTTGAATCGATCGATGCGCGGGAAGCCTTGTGTGGGCAGGAATTCGCCATCCACGCGCAGATGCGTGTAGCCGCGGGGACGCGCCCAGTCGGCCAGTTCGGTATAGACGCCCTTGCGCCCTACCACGAGCGGCGCGAGCAGGCCGATGTGCTGCCCGCGGTGCTGCTGCATGATCTGCGCCACGATGCGGTCGGGCGTTTGCGGCTGTACCGGCGCGCCGTCGTGCACGCAATGCTGCACGCCCAGCTTGACGTAGAGCAGGCGCAGGAAATGCCAGATTTCGGTGGTGGTGCCTACCGTGCTCTTGCGCCCGCCGCGGCTCAGGCGCTGCTCGATCGCCACGGTGGGCGGAATGCCGTACACCGCGTCCACGTCGGGCCGCCCCGCGGGCTGCACCAGGCTGCGTGCGTAGGCATTGAGGCTTTCGAGGTAGCGGCGCTGGCCTTCGTTGAAGACGATGTCGAATGCCAGCGTGGATTTGCCCGATCCGCTCACGCCGGTGATGACGGAGAACCGGCCGTGCGGGATCTGCACCGACAGGTTCTTGAGGTTGTGCTCGCGGGCATGCACGACACCGATGGCGGTTGCGCGCGACAGGCCCGATGCCGGATGCGTGCCGCCCCATGGACGGCGGGGTTCCTGCACCGCCAGGCTGCGGCTGGCAGAGGCATCGCCCACACGTTGCGCCGCGGGGGCAAACCCCATCGCCACGTCGTATGCACGCAAGGCCGCGCCGGTGTGGCTGGCGGGGTTGGCCCGCACGGTATCCGGCGTACCCTGGGCCACGATCTGGCCCCCGCCCTCGCCACCTTCCGGGCCGAGATCGATGATCCAGTCGCTGGCGCGGATCACGTCTAGGTTGTGCTCGATCACCACCAGCGAATGGCCGGCATCCAGCAACTGGCGCAAGGCCTGCATCAGCTTGGCGATATCGTCGAAGTGCAGGCCGGTGGTGGGCTCGTCGAACAGGAACAAGGTGCCCTTGGTGGCGGTGCGCACGGGGGCGCTGCGTTTCGCCGCGTCGGCCAGGAAACCGGCCAGCTTGAGGCGCTGTGCCTCGCCGCCGCTGAGCGTAGGCACGGGCTGGCCGAGCCTGACGTAATCGAGCCCCACGTCCACCAGCGGCCGCAATACGCGCAGCACGTCGCGGTCTTGCGCAAAGACGAGGCTGGCCTCGTGCACGGTCAGGTCGAGGACGTCGGCCACGTTGAGCATCTTGCCGTTGCGCTCGATCGTCACTTCCAGCACTTCGGGGCGATAGCGGCGGCCGTTGCAGTCCTGGCAGCGCAGGTACACGTCGCTCAGGAACTGCATTTCCACGTGCTCAAAACCGCTGCCGCCGCAGGTGGGGCAGCGGCCGTCGCCGCTGTTGAAGCTGAATTTGGCTCCGGTATAGCCCCGCTCGCGCGACAGCGGCGCGGTGGCAAACAGCTGGCGAATGGCGTCCCATGCGCCCACGTAGCTGGCGGGGTTGGAGCGCGCGGTCTTGCCGATGGGCGATTGGTCGACGAATACCGCATCGGCCAGATGATCCGCGCCAAGCAGGTGGTCGTGCGCGCCGGGCGCTTCGGTGGCTTTGCCGAAATGGCGCAGCAGCGCGGGAGCCAGGACATTCTGCACCAGCGTGGACTTGCCCGAGCCGCTCACGCCGGTGACGCACACCAGCCGCTGCAGCGGGATGTCGAGCGACACGTTTTTCAGGTTGTGCGCGCGCACGCCGTCGAGGATCAGGCGCAGCGTGTGATCGGTCACCGGGCGTGGTCGCCAGCGCTGTGCATCGATCACCTGCCTGCGACCGCCCAGATACTGGCCGGTGAGGGTGTCGGCATGCTTGAGCGCCTCGGTCGTGCCGTCGAACACGATTTGCCCGCCGCGCTCGCCGGGGCCGGGGCCCATGTCGATCATGCGGTCGGCCGCCCACATCACCGCCGGGTCGTGCTCCACCACCACCAGCGTGTTGCCAGCGTCGCGCAGGCGCAGCATGGCCTGGGTGATGCGGTGCATGTCGCGCGGGTGCAGGCCGATGCTGGGCTCGTCGAGCACGAACAGGGTGTTGACGAGGCTGGTGCCCAGGGCGGTCGTCAGGTTGATGCGCTGCACCTCGCCGCCGCTGAGCGTGCGGCTCTGGCGGTCCAGCGTGAGGTAGCCGATGCCCACGTCGCACAAATAGCGCAGGCGGGTGTTGATTTCGTCAAACAGCAGCTTGCGCGCCTGGGTGTCGGCCGCGTCGCGCGCCAACAGGGTGTTGTCCTGCGCCAGCCGTTCAAAAAAGATACGCAGCCGCGCGATCGGCAGCAGCATCAGGTCGTGCAGGCACAGTCCCGGCAGGCGTTCAAGCTGGTCGCGGCTCCAGCCTACGCCGGCGGGCATGAACCGTTGGTAATGGCCGTTCCCATCCCCGGCATTCCCGTTTGTTTGCGGTCCTCCGCCTGGAGCGGCCTGCTGGGGACCGGGCTGGAGCGCTGCATCCGCGTCCTGTTTGCTGCCGATGCGCCACAGCAGGCTTTCGGTCTTGAGCCGTGCACCCTGGCAGGCCGGGCATTCGGTGTAGCTGCGGTACTTGGACAAGAGCACGCGGATGTGCATCTTGTAGGCCTTGCTTTCCAGGTAGTCGAAAAAGCGCTGGATGCCGTACCACTGCTTGTTCCACTGGCCCTTCCAGCCCGGCGCGCCGTCGATCACCCAGCGGCGCTGTGCCTCTGTCAGCCTGTTCCACGGGGTGTCGCGCGGGATGCCAGCCGTTTCGGCATGGCGCATCAGGTCGTCCTGGCATTCGCTCCAGGCCGGCGTCTGGATCGGCCGGATCGCGCCCTGGCGCAGCGTGAGTTTTTCGTTCGGGATCACCAGTCCCCAATCGACGCCGATCACGCGGCCGAAGCCCCGGCAGGTCTCGCACGCGCCCACGGCGGAGTTGAACGAGAACATCGACGGAATCGGCGCGCTGTAGGCCAGGCCGCTTTCCGGGCAATCCAGGTGGACCGAGTACGGCCACACCTGCGTCTCGTCGCCTTCTTCGACAGCCAGCGCATACACGCGCAGCTTGCCGCCGCCATGCCTGATTGCCGTTTCCAATGCCTCGATCACGCGGTTGCGCTCGACGGCGCCAAGGCGGAAACGGTCGGTCACCACCCACAGCCGCTTGCGTTCGCCTGCCGTTTCTTCTTCCTGTACGCGGGTGAACCCGGCGGCCGACAGCCATTGCTCCTGCTCCTGTGGCGAAATGTTGGCCGGCAGTTCGGCCGGAAACGCCACCACCAGCCGTGGATCGGTATCGGATGCGCCCGCGCGTGCTGCTGTTCGCTGCTGCAAGTCTGCATAGATGCTGTCGGGGTTGTCCTGCCGCACCGGTTGTGCGGTCTGGCGGTCGAACAGTTGGGCGAAGCGCGCGAAGAACAGCTTGAGGTGGTCGTTGATCTCCGTCATGGTGCCCACGGTCGAACGCGATGTGCGCACCGGGTTGGTCTGGTCGATGGCAATCGCCGGCGGAACGCCTTCTACCTTGTCCACGGCGGGCTTGTCCATGCGGTCCAGGAATTGCCGTGCATAGGCGCTGAAGGTTTCCACGTAACGCCGTTGGCCCTCGGCGTAGAGCGTGTCGAACACCAGGCTGGATTTGCCCGAGCCGCTCGGGCCGGTCACCACCGTCAGTTCGCCGGTGCGGATGTCCACATCGAGATTGCGCAGGTTGTTCTGGCGCGCGCCGCGGATGCGGATCAGGGGACTGGAAGAATCGCTTTCACCCGAAGACCCGGTATCCGGTTGTGGGGGCGAGGAGGAGGCAGAAGAATGCGTCACGAGACAATACCTGGCTACAGCAGAACAAGGGCAACAATTATGCGCAATTGCCCGTTGGGTTGCACCGGCTCGCGCGGGCGCGCAAATCCCGCAGGGTTTTTACGCCGCAACCAAACACGCCGTGTGCTACATGCCCATCCTTGAATGATTGGGGTTATTGCGGCAGTGACCGATAATGACAAAGGTTGCCGGACGAACGGGTGCCGGCCATCATGATCCATGCGGAGCGTCAACTATGTATCTTCTTGGAATCGGCATTGTGCTGCTCGTTCTCAAGCTCATGCAGATCGAGCCGGTTGGCGGCTGGAGCTGGGTCATCGTTCTGGCGCCTTTTGCCCTGGCGGCGGTATGGTGGGCCTGGGCCGATGCCACCGGCTACACCAAACGCAAGGAAATGAAAAAAATGGATGCGATCAGGGAGAAACGCCTGCAGCAGCAACGCGAAGCCCTGAAAAACCCTGCCAGAAGACGCAGGTAAATCCGCCTTTCCAGATTCATGACCGATTTACAATCAATGAATCGAGCGGCCACACCGGTTGCGCTTATGTGCTGAAAGATTCCGATATGCAAGCAATCAGCGGCAGTATTGTTGCCTTGGTTACCCCTTTTCTTCCCGACGGTACGGTCGATTACGCCTGCCTGCGCAAACTGATCGACTGGCATGTGGAGCAGGGCACCAGCTGCATCGGCGTGGTGGGCACCACGGGCGAGTCGCCCACCGTCTCTGTCGAGGAACACTGTGAAATCATCCGCGTGGCGGTCGAGCAGGCGGCCGGGCGCGTGCCTGTCATGGCAGGCTGCGGCGCCAACTCCACGGCCGAGGCCATCAATCTTGCGCGGTTTGCCAAAAGCGTGGGCGCGGACTGCCAGTTGCAGGTGGTTCCCTATTACAACAAGCCCACCCAGGAAGGGCAGTATCTGCACTTCCGGAAAATCGCCGAAACCGTCGGCGATCTGCCGATGGTGCTCTACAACGTGCCGGGCCGCACGGTGGCGGGCATGGATAACGACACCGTGCTGCGCCTGGCGCAGATACCGGGAATCATCGGCATCAAGGAGGCCACTGGCGACATTGCCAAGGCGCAGTGGCTCATCCGCGATGTGCCCGAAGGGTTTGCCGTCTATTCCGGCGACGACCTGACCGCCGTGGCGCTGATGCTGTGCGGCGGACACGGCAATGTCAGTGTCACCGCCAACGTGGCGCCGCGCCTGATGCATGCCTTGTGCAAGGCCGCAATTGCCGGCCAGCGCGACGAAGCCATGCGCATCCAGAAGCTGCTGCTGCCGCTGCACAGAAGCCTGTTTGTCGAGGCCAACCCGATTCCAGTGAAATGGGCCATGCAGCGCATGGGCCTGTGCGGCGGAGACTTGCGCCTGCCTTTGACGTCGTTGAGTGGCTCCTGCCATTCTGTGGTAGAAAGCGCACTGCAATCAACCGGATTGATCGGATGACCCGCCGGTAATGGCCATGTGGTTTTCCGTTTGCCGCAGCGCCTGCTGCCTTACGCCTGATTCTCTATGAACACCCTGCAGAAACTGTCCCTTGCCAGCCTGGCCTTGACCCTGGCGGCCTGTTCCTCATTCACACAGTCTGGCGGCGGTATCGATTACCGTTCGGCGCAGCGGACCAATCCGCTGGAAGTTCCGCCCGATCTGATGCGGCTGAGCAGTGACGGGCGCTACGCCGTGCCGGGCAGCGCCAGCGCCGTGGACTATGCCAGCGAAAGACCGGCGGCCAGCCAGGGCGCGGCCACGGCGCTCAGCGCGGTGGGCGACGTGCAGATCAAGCGCGACGGCAACCAGCGCTGGCTGGTGGTGCGGCGTGCACCTGCCGAGCTGTGGGAACCCGTCAAGGCCTTCTGGGAAGACAACGGCTTCGTGCTGTCGGTGGAGGACCGCAAAATCGGCGTGATGGAAACCGACTGGGCCGAAAACCGCGCCAACATCCCGCTGGATCCGATTCGGAAAGTCATAGGCTGGGCGCTGGATTCGCTGTATTCCACCGGCCAGCTCGACCGGTTCCGGACCCGCTTGGAAAAGAATGCCGAAGGCGGTACGGATATTTTCGTCAGCCAGCGTGGCATGGAAGAGGTGTATACCTCGCGTGACAAAACCACTACCAGCTGGCAGCCGCGTCCCAACGATCCCGCCCTCGAAGATGAATTCTTGCGACGCATGATGGTTGCCTTGGGCGTGCCCAAGGAACGGGCGGCCGCCATGGTCCAGCAGACGCACGCGGCCGGGCAGACTGTGCAGAATCAGGCGCAGGCAGCCGTGCAGTACAACGAAGCGGCCCAGACACTGGTGCTGGCGGATGATATCGACCGTGCCTGGCGTCGCGTTGGGCTGTCGCTCGACCGCACCGGATTCACCGTGGAAGACCGCGATCGCGCCGCCGCAATGTATTACGTGCGGTATGTGCCGTTCGTGCCCGAGAAAAAGGAATCCTCCGGCTGGCTGCGCAACCTGTTCCGCCGCGCACCGGAAATCAAGACCGTGCGCTACCGCGTCACCCTGCAGGGACAGGGCTCGGCCACGCTCGTGCGTGTGCTGACGGAAGGGGGCCAGGCGGCCGATGCCGATGACAGCGCGCGCATTCTGAAGCTGCTGGCCGAGGATCTGCGCCGCTCCTGAAGACGAGATGCAGAATCGTTTTGCACCAGCCGCCCGATCCGTTTCGGGCGGCTGTTTTTTGCCCGGGAGTCTGTTGCCATGAGCCTGCGCTTCAGGAGCCTGGGCAGCGGCAGCGCGGGCAATGCCACCCTCGTAGAGGCCGGAGACGGCCTGCATCGCCGGTATCTGCTCGTCGATTGCGGCCTGCCTTTGCGGCATCTCACGGCGCGCCTGCAGCAGGCCGGCGTGGAGCCCGAAAAACTCGCTGCCATATTCATTACCCACGAGCATGCCGACCATACGGGCTGTGTGCAGCAACTGGCCTTGCGCCTGCGCATTCCGGTATGGATGAGCCGCGGCACGCATGCCGGCATGGGCGCTCCCGATTTCGACGGTTTGCTGCGCCAGGCGCGTGATGGCGACATGCTGGATATTGCCGGCATGCAGCTGCAGCCCTTTACCGTCCCGCACGATGCCCGCGAACCGCTGCAACTGCGTTGCAGCGATGGCGACCGGGTACTGGGACTGGCGACGGATCTGGGACATGCCAGCGCGCACGTGGTGGACAGCTTGCGGCGTTGCCATGCCTTGCTGCTGGAGGCCAATCATGACCCCGACATGCTGGCGGCTTCGAATTACCCCGTCTTTCTCAAACGCCGCGTGGCGGGCGATCAGGGGCACTTGAGCAATGCTGCTTCGGGAGGGTTGGCGGCCATGCTCGATCACGATCGGCTGGGACATGTGCTGGCGGGGCATTTGAGCGAGCGAAACAACCGGCCGGAACTGGCCGTTGCGGCGCTGGCGCAGGCCCTGAAACGCAGCATCGACGAGGTGTTGCTGACCGATGCCGGTTATGGCTGCGACTGGCTGACGGTGTGACGGCTATCCTCAACTGGCGGTAGCGCATGATGTTGTACATGGCGCTATTGCCATGTACATCTTCACAAGGTATGAAGCCTGCAGGGTGATGACCCACACATCGACCGGCTGCATGGACGATGCGGACACGCATATCGGACGGGCTGTGCCATAAAAAATGCCGGCAGCATGGATAGCTGCCGGCATGGGGTGCAGCAAAACGCGGACGATTATTTCTCGACGCGCTTGTTGTCGCGGTAGGTGTACAGGGTGACCGTGGGTTGCGACAGTTCGCCTTCCGGTGTGAACGAAACCTTGCCGGTCAGGCCTTCATAGTCGATGGCTGCCAGCTTGGGCAGATAGACCTTGGGATCGGTCGAATCGGCCTGCTTCATCGCTTCCACCAGTACATAGGTTGCCGCATAGGCATACGGGCTGTACATCTGGAATTCCTTCGGGAATTTCTCTTCATAGCGCTTGAGCCATGCGTCGCCGTCCTTGAGCTTGGAAACGGCAGAACCGCCGGTGGCACACACTACGTCTTCCACAGTGCTCGACTGTGCGGCCAGTTCAGGCAGTTTCTCGGTACAGATGGCATCGCCGCCAAAGAGCTTGACACCCTTCATGCCGAGTTGCTGCATCTGGCGCAGCATCGGACCGGCTTGCGAATCGAGGCCGCCGAACAGAATGGCGTCCGGCTTCTTCGTCTTGATGCTGGTGAGGATGGGCATGAAGTCCACTGCCTTGTCGGAAGTGAACTCATGCGCCACGACCTGCATGCCATTCTTTTCCGCCACTTGCTTGAATACTCCGGCCAGCCCTTGTCCGAATGCCGTGCGGTCGTCCACGATCGCCACCGTCTTCACGCCTTCATTCTTGGAGGCAAACTCGGCCACTGCGGCGCCCAGTTGGTTGTCGTTGGCAATCAGGCGGAATACGTTTTTATAGCCCGACTTGGTCAGGTCCGGGTTGGTTGCCGCAGGGGTGACCTGTGGAATGCCGCAATCGTGGTAGATGCGCGAAGCAGGGATGGAAGTTCCCGATTGCAGATGGCCGACCACGGCCGCCACCTTGCTGTCGCACAGCTTCTGTGCGATGGCGGTAGCCTGTTTCGGATCGCCTGCATCGTCTTCGGCCACGATCTTGAATGTCACGGTCTTGCCGCCAATGACCGGCTTGGTGGCATTGATTTCGTCAAGCGCCATGCGCACGCCGTTTTCCACGTCCTTGCCAATGTGGGCGATGCCTCCCGATGTGGGGCCGGCCACGGCGAACGGAACGCTGACGGCTTCTCCGGCAGCGGTTGCCGAAGCGGGGGCGGAAGCCGCAGGTGCAGACGGTGTTTGCTGGCCACAGCCGGCCAGAGCCAGTACTGCTGCAGCAGCACCAAAGGTCAGAAGAGAGGGCTTATGCATGGAACGAGGCTCCTTCGAAAGAACAAAAAAACTTCTCTGTAAGAGGTCTACGAATGAAATGTTTGTGCGGTTTCACGGCGTGTGCAACAGCAGGGGCCCGTATCAGGCCGAATTCTCCACATTGCAACGCTTTCGCTACTGTACCCGGATTTCAGTCCCGAACCCTCTTTTTGTCTTCAAAGACTGTGTGCTGACAAGGGCTGCGCCTGTGAATCGGGTATGCCGGTGGATTGTTTTGCGCGCGAGATCCCAGACCGTTTTCTGCGCGCCGCCAGCGGTTTCATGGCCATTCATGTGAGGCCATTCTGGCCGATCAGCGATGAAAAGGGTATTTTTAGGAAAAAAAGTTCTATGTTTGAGGCTGGACGTTCGACTGCCGATGCAAGGGGTGTTGTAAAAATACCGCAACCTCGTATCGCACTACGCAGGCTGTCCGGCGTAGATGTGTCATGCCGTCATGATAGGTTGACAGCTTGCGTATCGGGGTCTGGCTGTTGTCTTTCAACAAGCAGGGACGAACCGGCCAAAAGCGAAACGTGTTATCGTAAGTGCATGATGAATGCAACAAATACACATGTGTTTCGCTGGGTGCGGAAGTCTTTTCTGGGATTCGCACCTGTCACCGCACTTTTTCTGGCGGGCTGTGCCGCCAATGGCGCGGGAAGCGGCCCGGCTTCCGCAGATGGGACCGGTGGCAGCCATGTCCAAGTTTATGGCGAGATAGACGTGAACTATGGCCGCTCGCGCACCACTGTGCAAACCGGCAAGTAAATGGATCCAGATAGAGGATCCGTTATCTCTCGTTATATAATGTAAAGCTTCGTTGCGCATGAAACCGCGTTTGTTCTTGCGCATCGCGGGACGTTAGCTCAGTTGGTAGAGCAGCGGACTTTTAATCCGTTGGTCACAGGTTCGACCCCTGTACGTCCTACCACCAAATACAAGGGATTGGCCTTCAGGGCCAGTCCTTTTTTCTTGGATGGGTGCAGCGCAGCAAACGAAACAGGGACAATACCCGGCATCATGTTGAGCGCACATACCCAGCCGATCGTTGCCATCGCCACTGCCCCAGGCCGTGGGGCGGTGGGTATCGTGCGCGTCAGCGGCCAGGGCTTGGAGCCGCTGGTGCAGGCGCTGCTGGGGCGGCGCTTGACGCCGCGCGAGGCCACCTATCTGCCGTTTGCCGATGCCAAGGGACAGCCCATCGATCAGGGACTGGCATTGTGGTTTCCAGCGCCCAACAGCTATACCGGCGAAGACGTGCTGGAACTGCAGGCACACGGCGGCAATGTGGTGTTGCAATTGCTGCTGGCGCGCTGCATGGAAGTGGGCGTCGATTGGGAGATGCGGCTGGCCCAGCCGGGCGAATTCACACTACGGGCATTTCTCAACGGCAAGCTTGATCTGGCGCAGGCCGAAGCGGTGGCCGATCTGATTGACGCCAGCACCGAGACGGCCGCGCGCAGCGCGGGCCGCAGCCTGAGCGGCGCTTTCAGCCGTGCGGTGGATGCCCTGCGCGATGCCGTGGTGCAATTGCGCATGCTGGTCGAGGCCACGCTGGACTTTCCCGAAGAAGACATCGATTTTTTGCGGGCTGCCGATGCCAGCGGGCAATTGCAGCAGATCGCGCAGCAATTGCAGCAGATCCGTCAGCAGGCCAGGCAGGGTGCCCTGTTGCGTGACGGCATGCAGGTGGTGATCGCGGGCCAGCCTAATGCGGGCAAAAGCTCGCTGCTCAACGCACTGGCCGGGGCCGAACTGGCGATCGTCACGCCCATCGCCGGCACTACGCGCGACAAGGTCAGCGAAACCATTCAGATCGAAGGCGTGCCGCTGCATGTGGTCGATACCGCTGGCCTGCGCGATGCAGCCGCTGGCACCATCGACGCGGTGGAGCAGATCGGTATTGCACGGGCCTGGAGTGCGATTGGCCAGGCGGATGCCGTGCTGTTTGTGCACGATCTCTCGCGCATGCAGCAGGCCGATTACCAGGCCGCCGACGCGCGCATCGCGCAGCAGCTGGCCGCTGATCTACCCGCGCGTGTGCCGGTGCTCCATGTGGGCAACAAGAGTGATCTGACTCAGGACAGTCTGCCGGCAGGAACCGATGACTGGCTCATGCTGTCGGCGCAAACGGGCCGGGGGCTCGATGCCCTGCGCCAGCGCCTGCTGCAACTGGCGGGCTGGCAGGGGCAGGAAGGGGGCACATTCATTGCGCGCCAGCGCCATGTGCAGGCCCTGCAGCAAGTGGGCATTCACATCGATAGGGCGCAGC
Organism: Allobrachymonas sp.; assembly: GCA_039808005.1. GTDB lineage: Bacteria > Pseudomonadota > Gammaproteobacteria > Burkholderiales > Burkholderiaceae_C > Brachymonas. The sequence continues at coordinate 12,966 of JBDHSG010000028.1, forward strand.
AGCACATGGAGCAGCCGGCCGTACCGCTGGACATGCTGGCCGAAGAACTGCGGCTGGCGCAGAACGCCCTCAACAGCATCACGGGCGAATTCACCTCAGACGACCTGTTGGGCGAGATTTTCGGCCGCTTCTGCATCGGGAAGTGAATCGATGTCCAAGGACATCCACCGACATCTTCAGAATGACATTAAGATGTTGTAAATAAAGGATTTTTTGTCCACTGATGAATTCGATGATACAGTCAAAGCCACTCATTGATATGTCCAAGTTTGGCTCCAAGTAGCGGGATGTGTGCTCTCCATCCTCTACTTGGACATACGGAGGATAAGATGGCACTGACCGATACCGCGCTCAAGGCGCTCAAGCCCAGGGACAAGACCTATACGGTTACCGATGCCAGGGGGCTGTATGCAGAGGTCTTCCCGACCGGGGGCATCGTCTGGCGCTACCGCTACCGGCTGAATGGCAAGTACGAGAAGCTGACACTGGGCAAGTACCCCGCGCTGACGCTGAAGAACGCACGCCTGAAGCGGGACGAGGCAGCCCACCAGGTGGCGATGGG
>JBDHSG010000029.1:0-12992 GCA_039808005.1 Allobrachymonas sp.
CGCCGCCTGAAGGGTGCACGCAGACGATGGCGGCATATTGATGCTTGGGATCGAAATCAGCGGGCAGATGCAGGGTCCCCGCCACCTCCCACACATAGTTTTTAAAAATCACGGACTTGGTCATATCAAAAGGCTCCAAGGCATTGGCGCAGTGCATGGAATGCACAGGCGCACTCTACGAGGGAATTGACGATACCCCTTGATGCACGAACAAACCATGCTTTAGAGTACGAAATTCTTTCTCGATAGTACGGAGTGTTATGGACCCCCTTTCCGACGTGCTCTCGCTGCTCAAGCCCCGCAGCCAGTTCTACGCGGGGATGGACGCCGCTGGCGACTGGTCGTTCGAGTTTCCAGCGCACGAAGGCATCAAGTTCACCGCGGTGATGCGCGGCAACTGCTGGGGCATCACGGACGGCCTGGAACACCCGATTCGCTTTGAAGAAGGAGACTGCTTCCTGCTCAACAGCGGGTGCCGCTTCGTGCTGTCATCCAATCCGACGTTGCCTCCGCAGGATTCCGAGCACATCCTGGCAGCAGCTGCCCGCGACGGCATTGCCGTCCACAACGGTGGCGGCGAGCTCTTCCTCATCAGCGGGCGCTTCGATTTTTCCGGCAACCATGCCGCCGTGCTGTTCGACGCATTGCCACCTATGGTCAACATCCCGAAGGCATCGAGCCAAGCCGAAATTCTGCGCTGGTCCCTCGACCAGTTGACCAGCGAACTGCACGATCCACAGCCGGGCGGCGCGCTGCTGTCCACCCATCTGGTGCATTTGATGCTGGTGCAGGTGCTGCGGCTGTTCCTGAACAGCTCACCCGATCTGCCCCGGGGCTGGTTTCTGGCGCTGACGGACCGGCAGATCAGCCAGGCGCTGAAAGCCATGCACGCCGACCCGGCGCACCCGTGGACGCTGGAAGGACTTGCTCGCATCGCAGGCATCTCCCGCACCGTGTTCGCCCAGCGCTTCAAGTCTCTGGTAGGCCGCACGGCCATGGGCTATCTCACACGCTGGCGCATGCTGGTGGCGGCGGATCGTCTCCGCACCAGCAACGAAAACGTGGCCTCGATTGCCTTCTCGCTCGGCTACGAATCCGAAGGCGCCTTCAGTTCTGCCTTCAAGCGTGTCATGGCTCGTTCTCCGACGAAGTACCGGCAGCAACCATCAATCCCTCCTCTCACCGATACGGGGCGCCACAACCTGCTGCAACCGGACGGTGCGTCGCATCGCATGGAACTGGGGTGCAATGGAAGCATGGATGACTAAGGCACGCGGGCATGCGTCTCGCATGCCGAGGCCAGAACATTCACTGGCGAGAAATCCGACCTGCCCGGACAGACTCGCACCCCGCATGAAACCAGGCAACGGCTTTCATCCAGCCGAGGTTTCCGGCTCTTTGGACATTAAGCGTAAACGCAGCAACCAATGCAAGCCGCCCAACTCTTGTCACCAACATCTTGTTTCCATTCAGTCACCTATCAACGGAAAGAAAAGATCATGAATGTTCATTTCGTCGTACATGAGTCGTTCGAGGCACCAGGTGCCTATGAAACCTGGGTCAAGGATCGCGGGCACAAGGCGAGCTATTCCCGCGTCTACAACTACGAGCCGCTGCCGCAGTCGGCCGATGGCATCGACCTGTTGGTAGTGATGGGCGGCCCGCAATCACCATCCACCACGAAGGAGGAGTGCCCGCACTTCGATGCCGCGGCCGAACGCGACCTGATCGCCAAGTGCGTCAACGCAGGCAAGGCTGTCGTTGGAGTCTGCCTCGGGTCGCAGTTGATCGGCGAAGCCCTAGGCGCCTGTTACGCGCACAGCCCGGAAAAGGAAATCGGCAAATTTCCGATCGCATTGACGGCCGACGGAAAAGAAAACGACAAGTTTTCCCACTTCGGTGAAAGGCTGGAAGTCGGACACTGGCACAACGACATGCCCGGGCTGACCGAGAGCGCCAGGATCATTGCGTACAGCGAAGGGTGCCCCCGCCAGATCGTGGAATACAGCGATCTCGTGTACGGATTTCAGTGCCACATGGAATTCACGCCTGACGTGATCGCGCAACTGATCGCAGCAGGGGAACCGGAACTTCGAGCACTCACCGCACACCGATTCGTACAACAGCCCGAAGCCTTGCGTGCCAATGACTACGACGACATGAACCAGAAGCTGTTTGGTTTCCTCGATCAACTCATGAAGACTTACGCCAAGAAACGGGAGGGGACCACCCAGGTCTGAAATCCTTATGAAACCGGGTCCAAAATGTGGACATCGGTATGGACGCCAAGATTCATACATGCCGCGATACCTTGGCCATGGCCTTTGCTGGCATCGGCCGCATCTGCAGCCCTTTCTGCCAGAGCCAGCCAATCACCCGCCTGCCCTGCCTGATGGACTGCAGTTCATGCATGGCTGCACGCGGCTGGGACAGACCACAAGGCATTCCCCTGGAATGCAAATAGCGCGCTGGCTGGACTGCGGGCCAGCAGCGTCAATGATGGAATGAAACGCCGCAGGCAGTTCGATGTGCAGGCCCACACCACCCCCTGGTCTGCCAGGAAACCGGAGCAAAGAAAGAACCGCCAAACCCCGCCGGCCCTGCAGAGGGCCCATTGCAACCCTGCCATCACGGCGAACTGCAGTCAACGCCCGCGGGCAAGCGCCAGCAGCAGACCAAAACCGACCAGTACCCCGCCAAACGTGCGGTCAATCCAGTGGCGAACAGCCAGCAGCCGATCACGCACAGCCCCGGCCGAAAAACACAAGGCTACCAGGCCGAACCAGACCATGTGCGCTATGGAGATGAACGCGCCATAGCCGATCTGCACCGCCAGTGGCGTGTCGGGCCGCACCACCTGCATGAACAGGCTGACGATGAATACCGTGGTCTTGGGATTCAGCACGTTGGTCAGAAAACCGGTGCGCAGCGCCGCTCTGTCCGACAGTGGTGCAACACATCCATCAGCCGTTGCTGCGCTGGGCTTCGTACGCAGCATCTTCACTCCAAGATAGACCAGATAGACGGCGCCAGCCATCTTGATGAGATTGAACAGCCATATCGATTGCTGGATCAGCAGACCCACACCGACAAGGGTGTAAGCGACATGGACGCATACGCCCAGGCCAATGCCCAGAGCCGTCAGTACACCCACACGGCGCGACAACATCAGGCTATTGCGCGTGACCATCGCAAAATCGGGGCCAGGGCTGATGACGGCCATCAAGGTAATGGTGATTACAGCTATCCATTCTGTCATGGTGACACCTTGTCGTGGAATAAAGAAACAAGGCCAATAATATTGGCAATACGCCTTGAGGAATAACGATGTTTTCTGACAAGAATGGTGAGAAAAATTCACCATATGACACTGTACACCTGCCGTCCTTGACAGCACTGCGCTGCTTCGAAGCAGCTGCCCGTTTGGAGAGTTTCAACCAAGCGGCAGTCGAACTGAGCCTGACCCACGGCGCCATCAGCCGCGCCGTGCGCCTGCTCGAAGACGAATTGGGCGTGGCGCTGTTCGAACGGCGCAGCCGGCGTGTGTTCCTGACCGAGGCCGGCCGCACACTGGCACACGCCGTAGGCGATGGCCTCGGTTTGATAAGACAGGCCGTCGGCGAGTTGCGCGCCAGCGCCCTACAGGCGTAGCGCTGGGTGCTGTCGTGCGAGCCAACCTTGTTGATGCGCTGGCTCATCCCGCGCTGGTCGAACTTTCAGGCTCGGCATCCGGAAATCGACGTCCATCTGGTCGCGGGCGGCGGGCCATTCTCCTTCAACAGTGGCATCGATCTGGCCATCCGCCGCGACGATTTCCCCTGGCCCAGCGGCTACCATGCTGAACCCTTGTTTGCTGAAAAGGTTGGGCCCGTCTGCCGTCCCGACAAGGTGGCGGCCTGGTTCGCAACAAAGAAGCTCGGCGCCAGACTGAAAGCCGGGGTACCGCATCTGCATACACGGACGCGGCCGGGCGCATGGCCGGAATGGGCGGCTGCCACGGGCCAGTCCATCCCCGACGCATCAGGGCAAACCTTCGAACATTTTTATTTCAGCTTGCAGGCAGCCGTAGCCGGCCTGGGCGTGGCGATTGGCCCTTGGCATCTGGTACGCGACGATCTGGACAGCGGCGTACTGGCCGCACCGCTCGGTTTCATTGAAGACGGCTCACGCTACTGCCTGCTGTCGCCCCAGCCTTTACACCCAGACAGCCCACAGGCACATTTGCTCGCGTGGCTGCGAACAATGGCCTGACTCTCATCTACGCAGCAGAAAAGCGGCTCCAAGAGCGATGCGCCAGATGCCTCCCGCGCCATCAGTGAATCGTCCCCAGTCTCACCATGTGGAATGGCGAAAAGTATGAACATTACTTCACAGCGCCGCAGACATGCGCCGCTGGGACGGGCACACCGCGTTCCCTATCTATGCACCCTTGCCTGGTTGCGTCGCGCAATCACCCCTTGCCGAATTGCTGTCGCTGCAAGTGGCTAGCATCAGGGCCGCAGCGCACCAAGACGGGTGACGGCTTCCTGCAGGTTCTCCATCGAATTGGCCATAGAGAAACGCACGAACCGTGCAGTCTCTGCCGCGCCAAAGTCGCGGCCCGGTGATACGGCGACGTGCGCCCGTTTCATGGCCTCGAAGGCAAACTCCCAGCTACTCGGAACGCCCCATGCCTTGAACCATTCCGAGCAGTCGGCCCACGCATAGAACGCGCCATCAGGGGTGACTGGTACCTTGAAGCCGACCCTCTCCAGAGCCGGAATGAACCAATCCCGCCGTGCCTTGAACTCTCCCCGGCGGCGCTCGTATTCAGCGATGCTCTCTGGCTCGAAACAGGCCAGCGCCGCATGTTGCGAAACGGCACTCGGACAGAGGAAGAAGTTTTGAGCCAGCCGTTCGATCACCGGCACCAGCGGCTCAGGGGCAACGAGCCAGCCCAACCGCCAGCCGGTCATGCTGAAATATTTGGAAAAACTGTTGATGCTGATGACGTTCTCGTCCAGTGCCAACCCGGTCTGGCCGAAGGTATCGTCATAGCTCAAGCCAAGATAGAGCTCATCCAGCAGCGTGATACCTCCCCTCGATTGCACGAAGGCATGGATGCGCCGCAGCTCTTCCGGGTGGATGGATGTGCCGGTCGGGTTGGACGGCGATGCCAGCAATACACCGCGCGTTTTGTCGTTCCAGTTCTCGGCGACTTTCTCCGCGCTCAATTGGTAGCGCTCGGCGGCCGTGGTCGGTACAACCACCGGGCTCCCTTCGGCCGCAATCACGAAATGGCGGTTGCAGGGGTAGCACGGATCAGGCATCAGTACTTCATCGCCGGCGTCGATCAAGGCCGTGCACACGAGTTGCAAAGCCGCCGATGCTCCTGCCGTGACCACGATGCGACGGGCCGGAACGTCGATGCCGAAGCGTTGGCGATACCAGTCGCTGATGCGCTCGCGCAGCGGCTCGATGCCGATAGCCGAGGTATATTGCGTTGCACCGGCACGGATGGCGCGAATGGCCGCCTCCTGCACCAGGGGCGGCGCCGTGAAGTCTGGTTCCCCGATGGTCAGGTGGATCATCGGCTTCGCGCCGCTGTCAGCTTCACGGCTCAACTGCACGGCGGCCTTGACCGCCTCCAATACATAGAACGGATCGATGCGTTCGGCACGCCTGGCAATTTTCATGGTGGTTGTTTCTTCAAGCGGTAGAGATGTTCATCGAGCACCTTCGCGGTGTCGGTTGCGGCCATCAATCGTATTTCTCGTGCAAGCCGGCCATGAGAAATACCGTATGGCATCGAACCGCTCAGGATTATCTGGCTAGACGCCGAATCTCCCTCTCCATCATCAACGAGGCTCGCAAGCCCGTATGGTTGAAGGAATTTGCGGTGATAGGCAGGACCATCACCGTCGCTTGTGCCCTCAGGAACGCACATCTTTTGCTGGCGCGGGGGATGGAGCGATTTACGGAAGGACGACTCTTTCGACTGCATTGTCAATCGCCATGGATCTTACCTGACTCCCATCCTTCAGGGGCTTCGTCAGACCAATTCGGGTCACGAAAGCAGACCGCAGGCATCGCCAGTCAATAGCGGTATTGAAACCTCCGGATTCGATTTTCACGGCGATTCGACAATTGCTGCATAGCGCCTCGGCTCCGCATGCGGCGTACCCTACCCGCTTGTGCAGAAATGAAGCGCTCTTTCCTTGTCGGAGTATCGTTATCGGGAAAGATTCTTTCCCATAACTTGGTATTCACTTGCTTTAGGGCCCCCACGGACAGCCCCACATCGCCGGTGCAATCGTTTCAGCGGCGGGTGCTGAGCAACTGCAGGATTTCGGCGGACAGCCGTTCCGGCGTCGCGGCGGCGGCGGAGAGCGGCATGCCGATATGCAGTTCGACAGGGGAAAGTAAGCTGCACCAGAAAGGTTTTTTCACTGCCCCGTCATCGATGTGAGAGACGGAACTGCCCCACAGGCCGGACAAGGCCATTGGCATCACCGGCACCGGACGAGTTGCCAGAATACAGCTGATCTCCGGTCGAAAGGATTTCAATTCGCCGTTGCAGGTCATGCCGCTTTCCGGGAAGATGCCGATCAGATCGCCCGCCGCTAGCGCGGCATCGATCTCGGCAAAAGCGCATTCCATCAGCGCCTGGCCTTCCTTGAACGGTGCAATCGGAATCGCTCCGCAGTGACGGAACACGAAGCCGAGCAGTGGTGTCCTGAACATGCGGTGATCCATCACGAAACGGATCGGGCGGCGGAAGCTGCCCATCAGAATCACTGCATCGGCAAAACTGGCGTGATTCGCCACCACCAGTGCCGCGCCTTCTGCCGGCACGCGTTCCAACCCGTGACTGCGCAGGCGATACATTGTCTTGACTAGCAGTCTGGCAATGAAGCGCAGGAGGAATTCCGGCACCAAGGTATAGATGTACACCGCCACCAGGGCATTGAGCAACGCCGCCAGCGCAAACAGGGAGGGGATGGAGAAGCCGCTACCAAGCAGCGCCATCGCGCCCAGCGCACCCACCACCATGAACAGCGCATTGCCGATGTTGTTGGCTGCGATGATCCGCGCCCGCTGTTGCGGCGGGCTGCGCAGTTGCACCAGCGCATACAGCGGCACGATGAAGAAACCGCCGAAAACGCCGAGCATCAGCAGATCGAACAACACCCGCCATACCGCCGCCATGCTTAACAGCATCAGTGTTCCGTGCGTCCCGTTGCCGGCCAGCGCAACCGGCGAAGCGAAGTAGAGATCGAGGCCGAACAGCGTCAGGCCGATCGAGCCGAACGGCACCAACCCGATTTCCACCTGCTTGCCGGACATCCGCTCGCACAGCAGCGAACCCGCACCGATACCAACGGTGAAGGTGGCGAGCAGCACCGTCACCATCAGTTCGCCGCCGCCCAGCACGTTGCGGGTATAGGCCGGAAATTGTGCAAGGAAGAGCGCGCCGTACAACCAGAACCAGGAAATACCGAGGATGGAGAGAAAAACGCTGCGGTTCTGCCGGGCAAAGGCTAGGTTGCGCCAGGTTTCGCTGAACGGGTTGAGATTCACCCGCAAATCTGGCACTGGCGGCGGCGCGACTGGAATCCCCTGGCTCGCAACATAACCGGTAGCGGCCACGACAAAACCGCCAGCGGCGATCCAGGCCGGGTGTTCCACCGAACCGGCGAGCAGGCCACCGCCCAGCGTGCCGATCAGGATCGCCACGAAAGTTCCCGCTTCAATCAGCGCATTGCCGCCGACCAGTTCATCCGTATGCAGGTGCTGCGGCAAAATGGCATATTTCACCGGCCCGAACAGCGTCGAATGCATCCCTAACAGAAACAGCGCCATCAACAACGTGGACAGGCTGGTGAGAAAAAAACCCGCTGCCGCCACCCCCATGATCAGCATTTCCAGCACTTTCACCAAACGGGCGAGCGTCGCCTTGTCGTATTTGTCCGCCAGTTGTCCGGCGGTGGCGGAAAACAGGAAAAAGGGCAGGATGAAAATCCCCGCCGCCAGATTGGCCAGCAATTCGGATGCCCAGGTCGTCCACTGCGCCGCGTGAAAGGTGAACAGAACGACCAGCGCACTCTTGAACAGGTTGTCGTTGAATGCGCCAAGAAATTGCGTGATGAAAAACGGGGCGAAGCGTTTTTCCTTGAGAAGGGAGAATTGGCCGCTCATCGTCGGTATGCCTTACAGAACATTGATCCGGTGCCTGACCAGAGAAATCGAAGCATGCGCCAGAGAATGAGACGCACGCATCATTGAGCAGCCCGTCCGAATATCCGGCGGGTATCGAACACTGCGGCTGAAAAAGCGTGCCCTTGCCAGGAGAGCAGGCGTTTTTGCACGAAATCGAAAAGCAGCGGGTTGTGTTCGCGCAGTGCGTCCAGATCAGTGACGGCTCCCCTTGGCAACAACCCGGCACGGGCCAGCGTAGACGAGGAAATCAGCGGCAAGATGCCGGGCAGCGGGTAGTCGGAGCCGTGCAGCAGACGGTCGTGCAGATCGGCGCGCTCGAGCAGCGTGCGGATCACCGCCGGCTGGCGGTTGCGCAAGGTGATGGCGGAAACGTCGCCAAAGAGCAGTTTTTTGGCGCGCGGCTCGACCATCGCCTTGAGGAACAGCTCGAAACTCGGGCGCGTCCTGCCGTCGTCGTCGAGATCGTTGCCCATCGTCGCGCAGTGGGCGACCACGACCTTGACCCCGGCATCGAGCGCCCGGCGCAGGCGCAGCGGGTTGCCGTAAGCCTGCGTATCGCTGCCCTCGACGGCCTTTTCCTCGCCGCAATGGACGATCAGCGGCGTGCCGGATTCGGCCAGCACGCGGTAGAAGGCGTCGCACTGCATCGAGGCCGGGTCCATGCCCTGCGCCGCCGGCAGCCATTTGACGGCACAGGCGCCGTCGGCAATCGCCTGCCGCAGCTCATCGGCCGCCGCGGCGTGGTAGGGATGCAGCGAAGCCACCCACTCGAACCGCGCTGGAAATTCCCGCGCCAGCTTGGCCGCCCAGGCGTTCGGCACGTAAAACGCCGAATGCTCGGGATGGGCGTGGCCCGCCGCATCGTGAAAATGCGCGAAGGCGAACAGCATCACCTTGAACCCTTCCGGCATGGCGTCGCACAGATTGAGCAGGCGCGCCACGTAAGCGGCATCCACCTTGCCCGGCGCATTGTGCGCGCAGCCGGCATTCATGTAGAACAGGCGCTGTGCGTAATGCACCGGCTTCAAAGGCGTCGACAACTGCGGCCCAACCTCGATACCGCTGCCGCCATCACCCAGCCCGGCCAGGTGCACGTGGCAATCCCACAGCCGGGCGGGATCGATGCCCGCCCAGGCCTGCCGCAGCCACGGGCTGTCGAGCAGACGCACCGGAATCGCGGCGCGACAGGGATTGACGAGGGCAGATTTGGCCAGGTTGGACCCTCCGGTGGCAGCCAAAGCGGTTCCGCCTGCAAGCAATGCGAGGAAGTGACGACGATTCATGGTTTTTCTCCGGCCGATTTCGTTTCCGGATTTGCCAGCAATCGATCGAGTTGCTGGCGCAATAGCCCGCTCGCCTTGGCTTGTCGCTGTTCGAGAATCAGCCTGACTCGTGGATGCTGTTTTGCGTTCGAGGCCAGCGACCACTTTGCCGCACCATTCATCAGCAATGCTTCAACACTGCCTGAGGCGCCTCTTTCCGGTAGCGGGCGCGACAGGACATCGATGATCATGTTGACCGGCTGCTCGTTACCGGTCGCCATGAAAGCGGCCCATAGCATGTCCAGATCGCCGGGGGTCACCGGCACGCGACTCAGGGGAAGAAAGGGTTTCGCATTACGCAGGCTGGTAACGACATCTGGCGGCAAACCTCTCTGACAACGCTCATGTTGCGGTGCGTTGGCATTTCTGAACGACCACGCGAACACGGCGCGATGGGATGGAGGCAAGGTCAGCAACGCTTCGCACCAAGCGCCCACATTGGCCGGATGGTCACGCGCCACCTCCGACACGAAGACCATCACCGGATAGCGTGCCGACGCTTTTTCCAGGCCGCCGCTGGCCGATATTTCCTGCATCCAGCGCGGCAGGTCGTTCGGTTCCGGGCGTTCGTAATAATGTGCCATCCATTGGCCAAGCCGTTTCAGACGCTCCACTCCCGGCGGCTCTGCTGCCCGCAACGAACCAATGACACCCAGAAAGAGGAAAGCCCCCAAGGCCAAGCCTCGCCCCGTGGCAAGCGCTGTTCGCATTTGTTTTTCGATATCTCCCATCATGCGGCCTCCGCCATCTTTTTGAGCGTTACATAATCGGTCTTGCCCGTTCCGAGCAGGGGCAAAGCGTCGAGGTGGAAAATTTTGCGCGGCACGGCCAGTTCGGCAAGGCCGTGGGTGCGTGCTTGAACCATGAGCGCATCGCGGGTCAGCGCCCGATCGGTGGTGAAAAGCACCAGCGCCTCGCCCTTGGCGGCGTCCGGCTGGCTCGATGCGGCGTGCTGTTTGTCCGGCGAGGCGGCGGTGGCAAGTTTTTCGACGCTTTCCAGGCTGACCATCTCTCCAGCGATCTTGGCGAAACGCTTGACGCGGCCCACGATCTTGATGAAGCCTTCCTCGTCCACTTCCACCACGTCGCCGGTGTCGTACCAGCCGGGACCAAGTTCGGAAGCGGGCGGTTGCAGGATGCCGGGTTGCTCGGCCTTGAGGTAGCCGCTCATCACGTTCGGACCGCGCACATGCAGGATGCCGCCGTGGTCGATGCCGGACACAGCCTGCAGGCGCATCTCGATGCCAGGCAAGAGGTTGCCGACGGTTCCGGTGCGGTAGGCCATCGGTGTATTGACGGCCAGCACCGGCGCGGTTTCGGTCGCACCATAGCCCTCGAAAATGCGCAGGCCAAATTTCTCGAACCACTGGCTGCGTACGCTTTCGGAGAGTTTTTCCGCACCGGCAACGACGTAGCGCAGGCGGTAGAAATCATACGGGTTGGCAAACTTGCCGTAATTGGCGAGGAAGGTGGAGGTGCCGAAAAGCACGGTGCAACCCCGGTCGTAGGCAAGTTCCGGAATCACCCGGTAATGCAGCGGCGAAGGGTAAAGAAAGAGGCTGGCGCCGGATAGCACCGGCAGCAGCGTGCCAGCGGTGAGGCCGAAGGAGTGGAAGATGGGCAAAGCGTTCAGCACCTTGTCATGTACCGAGAAATCGATCACTGAGCGGATCTGCGCGATGTTGGCAAGAATCGCCCGGTGCGACAGCACAACGCCCTTGGGTTTGCCCTCCGAGCCGGAAGTGAACAGCGCCACGGCAGCATCTTCTGGCGTAGCGGGCAGCGCGAAACGGCGCGGGAAATGCAGCGCCCACAGCATCAGCCACAGCTTGTCACCCAGACCCACGTTGGCCCGCACGTCTTCCAGATAGACCAGGCGCACGCCGTCCAGTCGGGCGAGTTTTTCGCCGAGCTTGGCCTGTTCGACGAAGGCGCGCGAGGTGACGATGGTCTTGAGTTGCGCCGCCGCGCACGCTGCCTGCATGGCATCAACCCCAGCGGTGTAGTTGAGCATGGCTGGAATGCGGCGGCGCGCCGAGAGGCCGAAAATCAGCCCCAACGTGGGCACCAGATTCGGCAGCAGCAGGCCGATGTATTCCCCCGGCACGCTCTGGCGCTCGATTTGACGGCCCAGAACGAGCGTCATCTTGAGCAGATCGTTGTAGGAATATTCGACCTGTTTTACGTCCTCCAGCAGGCGCCGCCGTCGGCCATGCGTTTCCACCGCCGTGCAGAGCGCCTCGTACAGCGTATGCGCCGGGCGGGCGGCAACGATCATCTCCTGCATCAGGCGGCGCATCGCTTCACCCGACCTGCGCCGGCGCAGCTTGGCGGTATCCCCTTCAGGCATGGGGAAATGGCGTGCCGGAAAAATAGTCAGGCGGATTTTAGGAAAGAACTGTCGTCGGTTAAACCCCGACAGACGCGAGAAATAGCTGCGCTCAGCCCCATCCAGCCGCACCGGAAGCACCGTCGCTCCAGTTTTGGCGGCGACGAAGGCCGGGCCGTCGTACACCTTCATGAGGGAGCCGGTGAGGGTGATACGCCCCTCCGGGAAAATCATCACCGGACGTCCCGATTCGATCAAACGAATCACTTTCTTCATCGCCATCGCACTGGCCGGATCGACCGCCAGATAATCGATCTGCGACAACAGCAAACGGAAAAACCAGTGTTTGGCGATGGCGGTATGCACCACAAACACCGGATCGATCGGCAGGAACAGGCCGAGCAGCAGGCCATCGAGAAAAGACTGGTGATTGGCAACCACGAGCAGCCGCTGGTGCCGAAAATCCACTTTATGCGCCGATACTTCGACACGAAACAGCACACGGGCCAGACCCCGCAAGAACGGGCGCAGGAAACGGCGCAGCATCAGGTGGACTCCTTCACATAGTCCATGACGTTGCCGAAGGTTTCGACAAGCAGATCGCGATCGATCCAGAACCAGACCTCCTTGCCGATCTTCTCGGAAGCCAGCACCCCGGATTCGTGCAAAATTTTCAGATGATGGGAAACAGTGGAGCGGGCGAGCGTGGACACCTCGGCAATCTGGCCGACATTGAGGCGTTCTCCCGGATCAAACAACAGCAGGATGCGCTGGCGGTGTTCATCGCCCAGGGCGACAAAAATTTTCGACATGGCCTGCCAGGAGGGCGGGATGGTTTTCGAGTAATCCGATTTCATATCGATAATCTTAGATATATCGATATGAATTGTCAACAAGAATTCATTGCACTCCATTCGAATTGCGATCGACACAGAAAGCGGAAAACGCACCAGGTTAATGAGAAATCACTAACCGAAACAGCCAACGATGTTGCTGAGATGGGTGTGCTATCGACAGCTGATACGCATGAAAGCTGCGCTGACCTGACTGAATGGACACGGCCCGTTCGGAGATGAATATGCGCGGGATCTTGCAAACGTCCGCTATGCGTCGCCGCAAACAAGGCCATTGCTGCACACGAA
>JBDHSG010000030.1:0-12321 GCA_039808005.1 Allobrachymonas sp.
GCTCAGCGCAATCAGCACGCCAAATACCGCGTATTCAACAAGGGGGCCTAGGCTTTGCATCAAAATCCTCTCCAGTCATTTTGAAAAATTGAAATCTGTTCCCTTCCGGGTCAGGCGGCTGCAGTCTTTCCAAGATCCTCATGAGGATCGGTCTTCAGGTGCCAATGCTTGACGCGCTGCTGTGCGTTCCACATGCGCTGGTATTTGCCCGGATTCTTGATCAGTTGCTCGTGGCGGCCCGATTCCACCACCCGGCCGTCCTCGATCACGAGGATCTGGTCTGCGCCGGTGATGGTCGACAGGCGGTGGGCGATGACGATGACCGTCTTTTCCTTCACCAGGGTGTCGATGGCGCGCTGCACGGCCACTTCGCTCTCGGTGTCGAGTGCGGCTGTGGGTTCGTCGAGCACCACGATGGGTGCGTTCTTGAGCAGGGCGCGGGCGATGGAAATGCGCTGGCGCTCCCCGCCGGAAAGCCGGCCGCCGATGTCGCCCAATCGGGTATGCCAGCCCTGCGGCAGGCGCTCGATGAACTCCAGGCACTGGGCGGCGCGCGCGGCTTCTGTCACTTCCTCGTCGGTGGCTTCGGGGCAGGCCATTCGGATATTGGCCATGACCGTGTCGTCAAAGAGGTAGACATCCTGGAACACTACCGAGACGAGGCCCTGCAGGGTTTCGGGAGTTATCTGGCGCACATCGACGCCGCCAATGCGCACGCGTCCCTCCTGCGGATCGGCGTGGCGCATCAGCAGCCGGGTGAGTGTGGTCTTGCCCGAGCCCGAGGGGCCCACCAGTGCCGTGAGGCTGCGCGCCGCCAAGCAGGCGTCAAGCTGGCGCAGCGAGGGCTCGTCGGCCTGGGCGTACTGGAAGCCAACGTTCTCGAAGCGTACGTCGAACGAGGTGGGCACCTGCGCAGGCTTGGCCTGCGGCAAGGGCTGGATGGCGAGCATGGCTTCGATGTGTTCGAGTGCGGTCTCGATGAGTTCGAGGATGGCGGTGAAGGACACGAAGTTGGCCAGGGGTTCTGCAAAGCGCACCACGATGATGCACAGGGCAGCCAGGGTCGCGAGGTCCAGCGAACCATCCAGCACCCACAGCACGCCCAGGCCCAGCACCAGCAGCAGGCCGATCTCGGCCACGGTGGCGATCAGCAGGTTGGGTTTGGCACCCTTGCGATGGCCCACGGTCTGTACCGTTTCCAGGTGCTCGAAGCTGGCCTTGAGCCGTTGCGCCTTGTCGCCGGCCACGCAGGCGGCGCGCAGCACGGGCAGCCCCTGGGCGTATTCCAGCGTGTCGGCGCTGGCGTTCTGGTTGGCCTGCGCCAGCATCCGCATGCCGCTGCCCAGTTTCGGGCGACGCCAGCGGTACAGCGGCAGGATGGCCGGAAACACCGCGACCAGGGCCAGCGCCATGCGCCAGTCGATCCACAGCAATGCCAGCGCGGTGAACGCGGGCGTGACCAGCGCGATGGAGATCAGGTTGACGATCATCAGCGAATAGCTCAGGTTCTCGTCGACGTTGCCCAGCACCATGGAGTTGAGCTCGCCCGAGCGGCGGTCCTGCAGCTGTTCCATCGGCATGCGCCGCAGTTGTTCGCCGAGCAACGTGCGCAGCCGGTGCGTGGCCTGTGCCATGCGGCCGTCGTAATCGAAACCCTGGCCCATCCAGCGCAGCGCGGTGGAGGCGAGCGCGAGTACCAGCAGCGTACCGAACCAGGTCCATGCCAATGCGAAGTTGGCATCCGGAATGAGGGCGCGAAAGATCGGGACGAGACAGGCCAGTGCCAGGCCCTGCAGTGCTGCGGCCAGCAACAGGCTCAGCAAACTGTTGCGCATGCCGGGGGCGGCATCGCCCACGCTGCGCAGCAGTTGAAGGTAGGTGGTGCGCCAGGAGGTGATGGCGCGTCGGGGCGCCGGATGGGGGGCTGGTGTGGTGTGGTTCATGCGGTTTCCTTGCTGCCAGCGTGACCGAGCGACCAATTCTGTGCGGCCTCGAAGTTGCGCCACAGGCGCGCGTAGATGCCGGTCTGGGCCACAAGGTCATCATGGCGGCCACGCTCGGCCAGGCGCCCCTGGTCGAACACCAGGATCTGGTCGGCGTCGCGGATGGTGCTCAGGCGGTGCGCCACCATGATCACGGTCTTGCCGCGCATCAGCACCGACAGCGCCTCAATCAGGGCGGCTTCGTTTTCGGGATCGGCGAAGGCGGTGGCTTCGTCGAGCACCAGAATCGGCCGGTTCTGCAGGATGGCGCGCGCGATGGTGATGCGCTGGCGCTGCCCGCCGGAGAGAAAGACGCCCCGCTCGCCGGCCTGGGTGGCATAGCCTTGCGGCAGTGCCATGATGAAGTCGTGCGCCTGGGCCGCGCGGGCGGCGGCCTCGACAGCGGCATCGTCTGCATCGGGCACGCCCAGGCGGATGTTGGCGGCGATGGTGTCGGCGAAGAGGAAGGTGTCCTGGAAGACGAAGGCGACCTGTTGCATCAGCGCGTCGCCGCCGAGCGCACGCACGTCCACGCCACCGACAAGCACGCGTCCGGCGTTGACGTCCCAGAAGCGCGGAATCAGCTTGGCCACGGTGCTCTTGCCGGCACCCGAGGGGCCCACCAGCGCGGTCAGGGTGCCGGGGGCGGCGTGAAAGCTGACCCCTTCGAGCGCGAGTGCGTCGCTGCGGCCGTAGCGGAAGGACACGTCCTCGAAGCGCACGCTGGTATCGGCAGGGTGCGCGCCGGCCTCGCTGGCCTCGGGCAGCACCGGCGCGTTCATGACATCCTGGATGCGGGCCACGCTGAGCTTGACCTTCTCGACCATATGCATGAGCATCATCGCCGGCATCATGGCCTCTGCCATGCCTGAGCACAGCAGCAGCACGGCTACCCAGCGCACGGTATCGACCTCGGTGTTTTGGCCGAGCCAGATGCCGGCGGCCACTACCGCCGCCAGCGTGGGCAGAGGGCCGAGGATGGCCGTCGAGAAACGCGCGGCAAAACCTGCCTCGCGGTACCAGCGCGTCACTATCGCCAGGTAGTCTTCCAGCGCGCGCTGGTAGCGGCCGAAGGTGGACTGGCCGGTGTCGAACGTGCGCACCACTGGCATGGCCTGCACGAATTCGACAATGGCTGCGCTGACCCGCTCACGGGCGCCGTTGTAGAGGTTGACCATTTCCTGGCGGTTGCGCATGGCCAGGCTGAGCACACCGAAACCGAACAGCAGCACCACCAGCGCCACCAGCGCCAGACGCCAATCCAGCCAGAGCAGGGCCAACAGCGTGATCGCGGGCGTGGCATAGGCACGGGCGTAAAGCGGCGTGCTGTCGGCCACGAACACGTGCAGGGCTTTGACGTCGTCGTGGATGACCTTGGAGAGAGCGCCCGCACCCTGCGACTGCACATAGCCGAGCGAGACCTTGGCCAGGTGGGTGGCCAATTGCATGCGCAGCACGCGCTCGAGCCGGAAGGCTGCGTAGTGGGTCTGGTTGAAAGCACTGCTGCGCAGCGCGTAGGAGATGGCGGTCAGTGCCACCACGGCCAGCAGTGCGTGCCAGGGCCACTGGCCGGGCTGTTGCAGCAGGGCCTGCACGGTCAGCGCCAGCGCCGCCATGGCGCCCAGGCTGGTGAGCGCTGCGCCTATCGACAAGGCCATGCCCAGGCGGACCTGTCCGCGTACGGGCTTCATGATGGCCCAGGCATCGGACTTGGTTTCAGCAACAGGAACAGGATGCGGCCGCGGTGTGGCCGCATCGTCGGGCAGGGTTGTGGTGTTCATGCTAGGGCTTTCACAGGGAATTGCAGGCGCAGGATGCGGGGCTCGAACCGGGGGCGCAGCCAGGGCAGGCGCATGAGGCGACCGCCCCATCCCATGCGCTCTGGGTATTGGTCGAAGAAACGCCAGACATCAAGGACGCGGATGCCCGGGTGCCAGGTTTCGGGGGCGCGGTCGTTGGCGGTGCCCCACTTGAATGCGGGGGGATCGTCCATGTGGCGCAGCGCATCGTGCCGGCGGCTGTTGCCCACGATGGCCGGCCCCTGCATCTCCAGCAGCATCTCGGCGCTGCCGAAGTGCCCGGCCATGCGGGAAAAGAGGGCGCTTATCTCGCGCTCCTCGAAGTACATGAACAGGCCTTCTGCGATCAGCAGCAGCGGGCGATTGCCTGCGTCAACCTCGTCGAACCAGGCGGTGTCGAACACCGAACGGGCAATGAAACGGTACTGAGGGCTTTCGTCGAAGAAGCGGCGCCGCAGCATGAGGGATTCGGGAAGGTCGAGTTCGTACCAGAGGGTGTCGCGGTGCTGCAGCCGCATGTGTCGTGTGTCGAGGCCGCAGCCGAGGTTGACGACGCAGGCGCGAGGGTGGCGTTCGAGGAAGGCTTGCGCGGCGTGATCGAGCAGCAAGGTGCGCACGGCCACGCCCCAGCGGCTCAGCCGCGCACTGCCGAAGCGCGCGAAATCGTAGTCGATCTCGGCGAGCATGCGCACCGCGCCAGGATCGCGGATGATGGGGTGGGTTTCGGCGCTCTCGGCTGCCCGCGCCCACAGGGGGATCAACAGGGTTTCCGGTATGCCACGCAGTCGGGGTTGCATCAGTGAATGTCGTGTGGAGTCATGGAAGCAGCAGGTCGCTCTGCGCCTGCGGAGCGACCAACGGAACGGCGGAAGCGGTCTTTGTCGCCTGTGTGCTGTCGGCGCCGACGCGTTGCTTCAGGGCCAGTGGCAGCATCGCCAGTGCGCAGGCCGCGGCGATGGCGAGCACGCCGATATATCCCAGCTGGCCGGCCGCAGAGGTGCCCAGCGTGACGGCCACGATGCTGAAAAGCATGTACAGGCTGTACTGCAGGGCGTAGTCGGTGGCAGGGCTGCCGGGATCGGACGTGCCCATCATCAACGTCGTGATGAGGGTTACGGCTGGGTTGTAGCAGGCGAAGAACAGGCCGACCGCGAACATCACCGGCAGCGTGTCCGTGTAGCCGGCCAGTGGCAGGCTGAGTATCAGCACACCGGGAACCTGCAGCAACGCCGCGCCGATGAGCACCGGGCGGATGCCCACGCGCCGGATCAGGTGGCCGGTGAGGAGGGCCGCCGGGATGCCGCACAGGCTGCCGACTACGTTGACCGCCAGTCCGATGCGCTCCAGTGCCCAGCCGGCATCGACCAGAATGGGGGTGATCAGCGCATAGCCCAGGCTCACGCCCATCGGATAGAACAGCACCATGGCCAGCCAGCGCCGCTGGCCCGGCTGCAGGAACAGGGCCCGCAACCGCCTGAATACCTGCACCTGTTGGCCCACAGCGGCGGGATGCGCCGGTTCGCGGAACGCCAACAACTGCAGCAATGACACCGCCGTGCCCAGCGCCAGAATGAAGGTGCATCCGGCCCAGCCCACATGGGAATAGGCCATCACCACACCGCCCGCGCCCAGCAGGTTGCCGAGCAGTCCGCCAGCGGCCTGCACGCCGTTGGCTGTGCCGCGATCGCGAGGCGGAATCAGGCGGTAGGCCAGGCCGTCGGTGGCCACGTCCTGCGTGGCGGCGGCCAGCGCCAGCAACAGGCACAGGGCATAGACGGCTGAAAAATCGTTCACCGGATCGAATCGCCCGATGAGCAGCAGGGTCGTCACCATGATGACCTGCATGGCGATCAGCCACGCCCGGTAATGGCCGAAGCGGCGCGAACGCCAGCGGTCCACCCAGGGTGCCCAGAGAAACTTCAGCGCCCACACCAGACCCAGCATGTAGACCACGCTGACCGTCTCCAGGGTTTCGCCACCGCGGCGCAGGATGGCGACCAGCGCCACGATGAAGAAACTGGTGCCGAAGTACTGGGTGACATACAGGCTGCCCAGCAAGGCCCACCGCGGGCGCGTCATGTGCTGTGTGGGTTCAGACATGGCACCTTCCCGCACCGGTCTTGCGGATCTGGTGCATGCGGATTTTTCTGATGCGGTGGGCGCCGCAAGCGGCCAAGCGGATCCAGCGGCAGCTTGTGGTATGCGGGTGGTGCCACGCAGACGGTTTTTTCTCACCGTTGGCGTGTCCTTGCACAAAGTGGATGCCATGCCAGATGGGTATGTGGCCTGCTGTCGTCATGCCGACAGTGTCGAGCGGTGCCATGCAAACCTCAAAAACTGTAGCGCGTGCCGATGCCGAATCGGCGGGGCTCGCCGAAAATGACCATGTTCTGCCCACCCTGGTAGGCCTGTGCGAGATTGATGTAGTCCTTGTTGGTCAGGTTTCGGACGTAGGCGTAGATGTCCCACTGCCATAGTTGCGCGGCGATCCCTGCGGTTCGTTCCTGCGCCTGTCTGGTTGCTTCGGCCTCCGCTGCTGCTGCCGCCTCCCTTGCCTGCCGCTGGCGCTCGATCTCCGCAAAGTCTGGTTTGTGCCCGTTGTCACTCCAGCCGTGCGCCTTCGCCAGATGAAACAGCGTACCGGGGCCAATGCCGCCGTTGGCCTTGATGCTGCGCCATGTGTCGTTGAATGCGCGGGCATCGTAGTTGTTGCCACTTTCTGACCATGTGCGGGCGGTTGATTCATCGCCTCCGGCTGCCTTGAATGCCGTCAGCGCCTTCACCCAATCATCCCGATCAATGCCAGCATCAATGCAATGCAGCGCCATTCTGGCGCGCTCCACGTCAATCATTTGCATGATCACCCCCGATCTGTTGCAGGAAGGCCCGCACATCGTCCAGGCTGGCCAGCGGTTTGCAGAAACCCCACGCGGAAACAAAGTAGCGTTGCTGCTGGGTTGTCACGTCATGGGAACGTCCCAGCGTGTGGCCACGTTGCTTGAATGCGGCCTGTAGGCGGGCAAATTCGGCGTTGTTTGGTGTCGGCTGTGTCATGGCTGCACCTCCGCCTGTTTGCGCCGCTGGCGGGCCTTTCTAGCCATCGTTGCGCGTGTGATGGTGCGTCCGTGCAGATAGGCATCATTGGCCGCCTGTAGGCCGTCTGGCACCAGAATGAACCCGGCAATCTCTGGATGTTGGTGCAGTAGGGCAATGGCCTGCGCCACGGCTAGCGCCTCATCATGAAAGGGCACCGGCCAGCGTCGGCGGGTGGTAATGGCTGGGTGGCCGATGGTGCGGCAGGTCAGCAAGTCAAGATGGATCATGCTGCGCCCCTTTCTGCCTTGCGCTGTGCATCGTCAATGCTTTGGACATCCATATGCAAGGTGTCGAGCATGACGACAAGGGCACTCAACAAGCCGCCGCGTATGTTGTCATTCATGGCGCAAAGGGTTGAATCCTCTGCCTGTAGAAACTTGACAATCGTGCTACAGCCATAGGCCGTCTGGTGCATCCTGTCTATTCGCGTATCGGGGCAGAAGCGGCCCGCCATGCGGCATAGATCGCCAATGTCTAGCAATCCGTCCTTGGTGTACGGCAGATCATCGGCAACGATGTCGCTATTCAGGCGGGCGCGTGCTGCGGGTACGGCTGCGCCTGCGCCAGTGGTGGCGCGTGTGTTAACAATAGTCATGGTTCAGGCTCCTTCGGGAACGTGAAGAAAGCCGCCTGTAGCCTGTTCAAGGGCATAGGGCGGGCGGGATGTTGAACACACGTCCGAAGCCGTGCAGCCGTCCTTGCGGATAGGCTCATCCCGCCCAAAACCTTGTTGGCTGTGGCCGGATGTACCAGCGCCCGCCAGAGATTCAGGACGTGACAAAAGCCCACTCACAGCGGGGCTTGCAACTGCCTCGGAAATGGTGTGTTCAGCACCAGCGCCTTTCAGCGCCGGGGACATTGTGCCACGGCTGGCGCGGCATGTGCGATAGGCAATTGAAGCACCAGCGGCAACGATGGCAAGCAAGAGCAAGCCGCCAGCCACTTGCCGCACCAGTGGCGAATAAGTAAACTGGCGCTGCTTCGATTGCTTGAACTTTGCCCCCGGTTCGTCAGTGCCGGGGGTTTTTCTTTGGGCGGCCATGTTATGCGGCCTCCCGCTGCTGGCGCAGCCATTCGTTGATTGCCGCCAGATCGAACAGCGTTACCCGTTCACCGGCTTTGACAGGCTTCGGGAAGTCATGCCGGGTTTTGCTCCAGTGCCAGAGCGTAGAAACGCTAATCTTGAGATGCTGCGCCGTTGCTTTGGCGCGTTCGTACTGGGGCTGGGGTTGCGGCCATGTAATGCCGGATGCTGGCTGTTTTGCCATGTGTTCACCTATTTGAAAGCAGTTTCAAAAAGGCAAAGCACCCCATTGCTGGGGCGGGCATTTGTGGTCTATTAGCCGCGCTACTGTGTAACAACCAAGGTTGTTACAAAACTTCTAGCCTTTAGCTAGGCCTAAGCCTGTACCATGCAAGCGTGCTTTCACTCGAAAAGAAACACGCTGGCATTTACTGCCCGAAGGCTCCATGACTACGCCAATAGTCTCGGAGCCTTTGTTTTACTTCACCCATCCAACTATGTTGTTATATACAGCATTCCGTCGGACATGCCGAATATACAGTGAAAAAAACACAGGGTGCGCGGCCATAAGGGCTTTTGCGCTACATGTGGTGGCAAAACGTAGCGTCCGCCACTAAATATAGTGGTTATCGGATGCTCAATTTTCAGCAAAAAATCTGTAATCCCTTTGGTAGTATTAGATCAGCGCAACAAGCGGCGCATATCGACTAGCTTGCAGGCGCATTCTGTCTTGAATGCCGCGCCAGTATTGGGCTTTCTATTTTGATGTTTTTGGGCAACGAAGTTTGCAAAAATAATAGCCGACTGTTTTGCACGGATTATTTTCCGGTCACATCAAGCCGATCTGCGCGGTAGCGGCAGGATGTTGTCTGCTGTGCTCGTTTCCAGTCTTTCCAGATAATCCGCCCACTGTTGCGCCATCCGCATACGCGGTTTCAGGTATGAAGTGCGGTTATAGCTGCGCCCGTTGGCATCTTTGACTGCATGGGCAAGGTTGGCCTCAATCGCCAGAGGATCAAGGCCCAGTACGTCTACCAGCACAATTCTAGCCGTCGCTCAATCCGTGTGCCAGCTTTGTTCCTTGCCAAAGCCCAGCGAATACAGCGCAGTCCTTACCGAGTTAGCTTGCGTCCGGAGTTGAACTCGATGAGTTCCTGCCATTTCACCGTGCCCCTTTCATCACAAAACCGCTTGATGAACTCCGCAGTCAAAACGTTTAGTTTTGCAGCGACAGCTTTGGCGATTTCTTCGTTGTGCTCTTTGGCCTTATGGCCTATCGGCTTAATAATATCCCGGTACAGCGTTTCGTTTCTACCGGACAGCAGTTTCCAAAAGTCCTGACCGCAATATTTGTAATGCGTCCCTTTGTTAGGGTTAGCGTCGGAACCGTAACAACACCCTTCTACTAGGATAACCGTCTGGTGGCGACTACCGCCTGATGTTTGCAGCACTTTTTTTGCGCTGTTGAAGTTGGAAAGCATTTGGCGGATTTGCCCCGAGTTGCCCCAGTTCGGCCCGCTCTTGATGCTGACCAAGTATTTATTATTCTGTTCGTCCTCAAACTCCAAGTCCAAACCTTTGACCGCTGACTTACGGCCACTGTACACCTGACCACACACGAAAATGGCAATCTCTTCCATGAAGTTGCCGAAGGTGGTTTCTTCACCCGACGAGAGGGTTGCATCCAGCACTGACTGGATGAAGTCGTTGGCGGTATGCGCGTTCTTCGCTTTGAAAAGGTACGGATTTTTTCGCTTTATGATGTCGTTGAGCTTAATGGCCTCGATTTTTTCGAGTTTCTTTTGATGAAAACGGGGCCACATATTGGCCTCAATGTAGGCTTCCACTACAGCCAATTCCAGTTTATTCATAGTAGGTTCTGCCGTTTTTATGGTGTTCCTTGAGACCAAGGTCTGCCGCCGCCATCTTGCAGTAGCCCTCTAAAAGTTCGATCCCGTATCCGGTGCGGTTAAGTGATTTGCTCGCGCGCATAGTTGTGCCCGATCCGCTAAACGGGTCAAGCACGACGTCGCCCTCTTTAGTAAACAGTTTGATAAACCATTGCGGCAGACTTTCCGGGAAAGCCGCCGAATGACTACGATTGCTGCACTCCGTTGCAAGGTGCAACACGTTGGAAGGATAGGCGAGTTCACGGTCTACCCAGTTCTCGATTTTCTTACCAAACCCAGAGCCAACCTTAGACTCGTCGCGGATTTTGTCGGTGTGGCTCAACGATTTTAGTCGGCTGTTTTTCCAGTCGCCCATCGGCACACGCACTTCGTCTTGGTACATGTGGAATTTCTTTTGCAGGGTGAAGTGAATGCACCGCTCCCAAGCATCGCGGAACCGGTTAGGCCACTTGCCGGGGTAGGAGTTCTTTTTGTGCCAGATGTATTCTTCGGTGTAGAGCCAGCCCTGCTGGCGCATGGCAATGATGAGCTCCATGACGTAAGTGTGGCGCTCCCCGTCTACGACCCTCTCCTTGATGTTGAGCACAAACGAGCCTGTTGGCTTTAACACGCGCATCAATTCCTTTGCGATGGGTAAGAACCACGCTACATACTTGTCGGCATGGATGCCGCCATACGTGTTTTTTCGCTGATCGGCATAGGGGGGTGAAGTAACGATAAGGTCAACCGAGGCATCGGGCAGTTTCTTTAACTCCTTGACGCAATCGCCTTGATACAGCCGCAAGGTTGTTTTCGGAGGTGTGTGCGCCTCAAGTGAGGACGCTACGGGAGCCTCGGCCAGTTCATCGGTCATGTGTGTAATGGTATTGGTTTTCATGGTGTTCTAGTTAGTCTTTGAAGGCAGCCAACTTAATGAGTGCAGTCGCTTAGTCATTCGGAAGCATTTGCAACAACTTGGTGAGCGAGTGATACACAGTTTTTTAACAATGTCTGGGTTGCATTAACGTGATCTTGTTGTGGTAATGCGCAGCGTGTCAGGGGGATGTTGTCTGCTGTGCAGTTTTCGACGTAATCGCCCCACCATTGCATGATGCTGGCGCGAGGCTCCAGGTATTTGGCGTGGTTGTAGGACGCGGACACCTTGTTTCGTTCCATATGCGCCAACTGCAACTCGATATGCTCATGATTAAAGCCGTTTTCATGCAGAAGGGTAGAGGCCAGCCCACGGAAGCCGTGCCCGGTCATTTCGCCCCTGTATCCCATGCGATACAGCGCCTGCAACATCGTGCCTTTACTCATATGGCGGCTCTCGCTGCGCGTGCTGTAGAAAACGTACTCCCTGTGCCCGTTCATTTCTCGCAGCTTCTGGAATATCGCCAGTGCCTGCCGTGACAGCGGAATGATGTGCGGGGTAGGCATTTTCATCCGCTCCGTTGGAATCACCCAGCGCGCCTTTTCAAAATCAATCTCACCCCATGGCGTTTCCACCAATTCGCTGGTGCGGACAAATGTCAGAGCCAGTAATTGCAGGCCGTAACTGGTCATCCAATCGCCGCGCCCCTTGTAGTCATAAATGGCCCGCAACAGGTCGGGTAGCTGTGCTTCGCTCACTCTTGCATGGTTCTTTACTGCACGATCCGGCAGGATGTCAGAAGGCTGTATTTCTTTCGCCGGGTTTCTGCTGGCGGTGCCGTGGGCAATCGCATATCGGAAAACCTGACTACAGGCATTGAGCACGCGCTCGGCAACATCCCGCGCCCCTCTGGCGTTGACCGCCTTTGTGATTGCAACGAGCATAGCGGGGGTTACGTCGTTTATGGGTAGCGGCCCGATGCTGGGGAATACATCATTCTCCAGCCTATGCCATTTCACATTCGCCGTGCTTTGCGCCTTGCCGATCTTCCATTGCTCATGCCACTGACCAGCAACAGACTGGAAGGTGTTTTCATGGGTGGCAGAGCGTTGCAGCTTTTGCGCCTTGCGGTGCAGACTGGGGTCTATCCCTTGCGCCAGTAGCTGCCGCGCATTGTCTCTTGCTTTGTGTGCTCCAGGTATTCCCATATCCGGGTATTTGCCTAGCGCCAGTGTGTTGCGCTTGCCATTGGGCCGGGTGTAATCAAAGCGCCATCGCTTGCTGTTCTTTGTGACCAGCACGTACAGGTTGTGCTCATCGCTCAGGCGATCGCCTTTTGGGTGGCCGCTCCATTTGGCATTTTTGATCTGAATATCCTTTAGTCCCATGCCCCACTCCCTGCCGTCAGCCTCCGCGTATTTGCGGTATGTTTTGGGCGCGGTATGTTTCTCCCGCTAGAAATACCGCAAAAAATGCAGGATGTCAGTGTAGCTTGCTGGATTGAATCGGACAACAAAAAACCCGCGATGCTAGGAAACATGCGGGTTTCAGGATGGTATTGGACTACTTCGGATTGTTATTTGGTGCCGGTTGTCGGACTCGAACTGACGACCTACCGCTTACAAGGCGGGTGCTCTACCAACTGAGCTAAACCGGC
>JBDHSG010000017.1:0-49256 GCA_039808005.1 Allobrachymonas sp.
AGCCGGCGTAGCTCAGTAGGTAGAGCAACGCACTCGTAACGCGTAGGTCACCAGTTCGATTCCGGTCGCCGGCACCACCCATTCTTCCACGCCCTCTATCGCTACCCCCTGTTGTGCAGGGCGCAGCCAGAGGGCGTGTCTGTTTACAGGCGTTCGAAGATGGCGGCGATGCCCTGTCCGGCGCCGATGCACATGGTGACCAGCGCGCGTTTGCCGCCGGTGCGCTGCAACTCGTGCACGGCCTTGACGGTCAGGATGTTGCCGGTGGCCCCGATCGGGTGGCCCAGGCCGATGCCCGAACCATTGGGATTGAGCTTGGCCGGATCAAACTGCAGGTCGCGCGCGACGGCGCAGGCCTGGGCGGCAAAGGCCTCGTTGGCTTCGATCACGTCGATGTCGGCCAGGGTCAGACCGGCTTTCTGCAGCGCCAGGCGGCTGGCCGGTACCGGGCCGATGCCCATGTATTCGGGTTCGACCCCGGCGTGCGCATAGGACACCAGCCGCGCCAGCGGCTTGATGCCGCGCGCCTTGGCGGCTCCAGCTTCCATCATCAGAACGGCGGCTGCGGCGTCGTTGATGCCCGAGGCGTTGGCGGCCGTGACGGTGCCGTTTTCCTTCACGAACACCGGCTTCATCTTCTGGAAATCTTCCAGCGTGGCGCCAGAGCGGAAGTGCTCGTCCTTCTCGAAGACGACATCGCCCTTTCGGCTCTTGATCGTTACGGGAACGATCTGGTCCTTGAAGCGGTTTTCGGCCCATGCCTTCTCGGCGCGGTTGTGGCTTTCTACGGCCAGCTTGTCTTGTTCTTCACGGCTGATGCCCCACTTGGCCGCCACATTTTCTGCAGTGATGCCCATGTGCGTGCCTGCGAACGGGTCGGTCAGCGCTCCCACCATCATGTCCACCAGCTTGCTGTCGCCCATGCGTATCCCCCAGCGGGCGGCAAGGCTGGCAAACGGGGCGCGGCTCATGTTCTCTGCACCGCCGCCGATGGCCGCGTCGCAGTCGCCGAGCAGGATGGACTGGGCAGCCGATACCACTGCCTGCAGTCCCGATCCGCACAGCCGGTTGACGTTCATCGCAACGGTTTCCTTGGGACAGCCGCCGTTGACGGCCGCCACGCGCGACAGGTACATGTCCTTGGGCTCGGTATTGACCACATGGCCAAACACCACGTGTCCCACATCCTTGCCCTGGAGACCGGCGCGGGCGATCGATTCACGCACGACCAGCGCCGCCAAGTCGGAGGGGGGAACGTCTTTCAGGCTGCCGCCGAATGTGCCAATGGCGGTGCGGACGGCGCTGACAACAACAACTTCACGGGACATGGCGGTCTCCTTCCTCAAGCGGGTTTGAATGGGTGGACGAATATGTGAAATCCATTTCATCATAGCGCAACGTCCTGGCGAAACGGCCCATGCAGACCCCGCGAAAACCCGCGGGCGGTCAACGGAATCGGCGCTCTGCGGCGTGGGACAATGATCGATTGGCATTCCCCGTTCCCATGCAACATTTCGCGCGCTCCCTGCTGCTGGCCCTGCAGTTCTTTACCCGCATTCCCCTGCCCGCGTCGTGGGCGCGATGGGCCGGATTCTCGACGGCCCGCATGCGCGCGGCCCTGGTGCACATGCCCGCCATCGGCTGGCTCACAGGGGGGCTGGCTGCCGCTGTGTTTGCCGCCGCGCTGCAACTCTGGGCAACGGCCCCGATGCTGCGAGCCGCGCCCGTCCTGCTGATGATGCTTGCTTCCCTGTTGAGCACTGCGGCAACCGTCTGGCTGACGGGAGGCCTGCACGAGGACGGCCTGGCCGATGTGGCCGACGCCCTGCTGGGCAGCGCCACGCCTGCGCGCGCCCTGCAGATCATGAAGGATCCGTGCGTGGGCAGCTATGCGGTGCTGGTTCTGGGCCTGTTCCTGCTGCTCAAGGCCTGCCTGCTGGCGGCGCTGGCCCTGTTGCAGCCGCGGGCGCTGCTCGTCATGCTGGTGGCGGCGCACGTGCTGTCGCGGTTCTTTCCGCTGGTGCTGGCCAACCGGCTGCCGCACGTGGCACTGGAAGACCAGTCGAAAACGCGGCAAATGGCGGGCGTCATCGGCAATCTGCCCCTGTGGCCCGCGGTGCTGTGGTGCCTGCCACTGGTGGGCGTTTGCTGGCTGCCGCAGAGCGATGGGTCGCTGCTGTTGATCGGTAGCGCAGCCGGAGCGGGAGCGGTGGCGGCCTGGTGCATGGGTGGGTGGTTCAGGCGCCGCTTGGAGGGCTTTACTGGCGACTGCCTGGGCGCCACGCAGCAGGTGTGTGAACTGGCGTGCTATGCCGCGGCGTTGACCGTGCTGTCGCGGACCCTCGCGCCCTGACTGCAATGGCCGTTGCTGGCATGCATGCCCCTTCTGCGCCACGCTGGTATCTGCTGCGGCATGCTCGTCCCCTGGTGGCCGAGGGCGTCTGCTACGGGCAATCCGATATCGTTGCCGATGCACAGGCCACGCTGCAGGCGGCCCACAGCTTTGCCCGCCATTGGCAGATCACGCATGGGGGGCAGGAAGCGTGCGTGCAGCTTCTCAGTTCGCCCTTGCGGCGCTGCCTGCATTTGGCGCAGTCGCTGCAACCGCTGTTGACCGCATCCGGTTGCGAGATGCAATACCGCACCCACGGCGCGCTGGCGGAAATGGATTTCGGCAACTGGGAGGGCCAGCCATGGAATGCACTGCCTGCCGCCGTGTGGCAAGACTGGCAGGCCGACTTTGCCCATTACCGCCCGGGCGGGGGTGAATCCACGGCGCACCTGCTGGGGCGGGTGCGGACGGCGGCCGGGTTCACGGCCCGGTGGCTGCGCCGGCACGATGAGGCGGTGGCCATCTGGGTCACGCACGCGGGGGTCATGCGTGCGTTGCACTGGCTGCAGCAGCACGGCGGCGGGCTGCCTGCGGCGGCCATCCAGTGGTCGTCCGAAGGTGCATGTGGCCATGGGCAATGGCTGGCGCTCGATGCGGACGCGGTCCGCGCCCTGTCCGGGGCTGCGTAAAATCATCGGCATGACCACGCCTTATGCCCCCTATCCGGCCGGCCGGCCGCGCCGCTTGCGCCGCGATGCGTTCACGCGCAATCTAGTGCGCGAGCACCGGCTGCATCCGCACGATTTCATCTATCCGGTATTTGTATGCGAAGGCGAAAAACGCCGCGAGGAAGTGGCCGCCATGCCCGGCGTGGCGCGGTTCTCGATCGACCTGCTGGCGTCAGTGGCTGAGCGCTGCGCGGCACTGGATATTCCCTGCGTGGCGCTGTTTCCGGTCATCGATGCCGACAAAAAGGATGCGACCGGCAGCGAGGCCGCCAATCCCGAGGGACTCGTCCCGAGGGCGGTGCAGATGCTGAAGCAGCGTTTCCCGGAGCTCGGTGTTCTCACCGACGTGGCGCTCGATCCCTACACCAGCCACGGGCAGGACGGCATACCCGATGCCAGCGGCTACCTGCTCAACGACGCCACCCTCGCGCAGTTGCAGAAACAGGCACTTTGCCATGCGCAGGCGGGCGTCGACATCGTCGCGCCCAGCGACATGATGGACGGGCGCATCGGCGCCATCCGCCAGGCGCTGGATGCGCAAGGCCTGGTCGACACACGCATCATGGCCTACAGCGCCAAGTACGCCAGCAGCTTCTATGGCCCTTTCCGCGAGGCAGTGGGCAGCAGCGCCAACCTGGGCAAAGGCAACAAGAAAACCTACCAGATGGACCCGGCCAACAGCGACGAGGCCCTGCGCGAAGTGGCGCTCGACATCGCCGAGGGCGCCGACATGGTCATGGTCAAGCCCGGCCTGCCGTATCTGGACGTTGTGCGCCGCGTGAAAGACACTTTCCGCGTGCCTACGTTCGCCTATCAGGTCAGTGGCGAATACGCCATGCTCAAGGCCGCCGCGCAAAACGGCTGGATCGATCATGACGCGGTGATGATGGAGTCCCTGCTGGCCTTCAAGCGCGCCGGGGCCGATGGCATTCTGACCTACAGCGCCATCGAGGCAGCCCAATGGCTGCAGCAGCATCGGTTTGTGGGCTAGGGCCTGCGGATGCGCGACGCCAGCGGTTGCCACACGGGCGTCACTTCTTCAGGCAGTGGCGACAGGGCGCCCAGGTCGCAGCGGTTTTCTTTGGGGTCGTGGAAATCGCTGCCGCACGAGGCATACAGATTGCGTTTCAGGGCCAGTGCGCTGAAGTGCGCGGTTTCGGCCGGCGTGTGTGCCGCGGTGACCACTTCCACCGCCTGTCCGCCCAGCGCCACAAACGCATCAAAAAAAGCCTGTTCCTGCTGCGGCGTGAAGGCGTAGCGCGCCGGGTGCGCCACCACGGCCATGCCGCCTGCCGCATGGATCCAATCCAGCGCGTCGGGCAGGTCGGCCCATTGGTGCGGTACGAAGCCGGGCTTGCCTTCCTTGAGGTAATGCAGAAACACTTCGCCCACGCTGCGGCACACGCCGGTTTCCACCAGATAGCGCGCCAAGTGCGGGCGCGCCACCAGCTCGGGGTTGCTGACGTATTTCAGCGCGCCTTCCCATACGCCCTGAATGCCCTGCGCCTCCAGTTGCTTTGCCATGGCCTGGCCGCGTTCTACACGCCCGGCGCGCGTCTGCAGCAGGCCTTGCAGCAGGCCTTCATGGTTCTCGTCGACGCCCAGCCCCACGATGTGGATGGTCTTGTCTTCCCAGGTGACGGATATCTCGACGCCGCTCAGGAAAGGCAGGCCCAGCGTGCGTGCCGTTGCGGCCGCCTCAGCCACGCCGCCCACTTCGTCGTGATCGGTCAGCGCCCACAGGTCCACCCCCCGGCTGTGCGCCCGCTGGGCCAGCCAGGCGGGGGCGTGCGTGCCGTCGGAGACGTACGAGTGGCAATGCAGGTCGGGGCGGCGGGGATGCACGGTCATGGAAAATGCCGCCGGGTCAGGCTGTGCGGTGCTGCAGCGATCGGGCCAGTTCGCGCAGGGTACGGACGTGCGCGTTGTCGGGCCATCCGATCAGTTCCGACACGGCGGCATCGGCCTGCGCGCGCGCCTGGTCGCGCGCCGCCTGCAGCGCGCCGCTGTCGCGCACGATGTGCAGGACATCGCGCAGCAAGGTCGCGATGTCCGCGGGATCCTGGCCCGATTGCGACTGTGCGATGGCTTCGTGCAACAGTGCGGCCTGCTGCGGCGTTCCCATTTGCAGCGCCAGAATCAGCGGCAGCGTGGGCTTGCCCTCGCGCAGGTCGTTGCCGAGGTTTTTCCCTAGTGCATCCACCGTGCCGTCGTAGTCGAGCACGTCGTCGATGATCTGGAAGGCCGTGCCTACCGCCTGGCCGTAGCGGGCACATTGCTCTTCGTGCACCGCATCGCCGCCGGCGAGCACGGCGCCCAGACGGGCGCTGGCCTCGAACAGCTTGGACGTTTTGGCACGGATCACGCGCAGGTAGTCGGCTTCATCCACGGCGGTATTGCCCAGGTGCATGAGCTGCAACACTTCGCCTTCGGCGATGGTGTTGGTGGCATCGGCCAGAATTTCCATCACACGCATGTCCTGCGCCTGCACCATCATCTGGAACGCGCGCGTATACAGAAAATCGCCCACCAGCACGCTGGCCGGGTTGCCGAAGCGCGCATTGGCAGTGGGCAGCCCGCGGCGCAGGTCCGATTCGTCCACCACGTCGTCGTGCAGCAGCGTGGCCGTATGGATGAATTCCACCACCGCTGCCAGCCGGTGATGCTGCGTGCCGGCGTAACCCAGCGCGCCGGCCGTCAGCAACAGCAAGGCCGGGCGCAGGCGCTTGCCGCCCGCTGCAATCAGGTGTTGCGACACTTCGGCCACCAGGGGCACGCCCGTATGCAGGCTGTCGTGGATCAGGCGGTCCACCGCCTGCATGTCGCTGGCAATGACCGAAAGGGCAGAGGGAGCAGGGGCGCGCAAGAGCCGTCCTTGAAAGAGTGGCAGTGGAGGGTGCCGAGGAAACGCGCAAAGCGTCACGGCGATGGAGTCTGACGAACGATTATAAAAGTGGCGGTGGGGCCACGGCCTGGCGCACCAGCACGCGGGCAGGTGTGGCTAGAGCCCCGTTGCACCGGCATCGGCCGCGCGTTCGATCAATTCGATCTTGTAGCCGTCCGGATCCTGCACGAAAGCGATGACCGTGCTTCCGCCCTTCACGGGTCCGGCTTCACGGGTGATGACGCCGCCAGCGGCGCGGATGCGCTCCACGGCGGCGGCCGCGTCCGGCACCGCAATCGCCAGGTGGCCATAGGCCGTACCCATTTCGTATCGATCTACACCATAGTTGTAGGTCAGCTCGATTTCGGCGTGTTCGGGGTTGCTGCCGAACCCCAGAAACGCCAGGGTGTACTGGTATTGCGGATTGTCGGACGTGCGCAACAACCGCATGCCCAGCACGCGGGTATAAAAATTGATGGAACGCTGCAAGTCGCCAACGCGCAGCATGGTGTGAAGAATGCGCATGGGGAAGATCCTTTCTTTGGGGTCCGTTGTTCAGCCCAGGTTGGGCGCCAGTGCGCGTTGTACCTCGGCCAGGGGCGCGCCGCTGCGTGCTGCCAGATCCTCCACCTGGTCCTGCGCGATCCGGCCCACATTGAAATACTGGCTCTGCGGGTGGCTGAAATAAAAGCCGCTCACGCTGGCCGCGGGCGTCATGGCGAAGCTCTCGGTCAGGCCCATGCCGATGGTTTCGGTCTGCAGCAGCGCGAACAGCGGCTGCTTGACGCGGTGATCGGGGCAGGCCGGGTAGCCGGGCGCGGGGCGGATGCCGGTGTATTTCTCGGCAATCCGCTCCTCGTTGGTGAGCGCTTCCTGTCTGGCATATCCCCACAGATCGGTGCGTACCCGCTGGTGCAGGCATTCGGCAAAGGCTTCGGCCAGCCGGTCGGCCAGCGCCTTGAGCAAAATGCCCGAATAATCGTCGTGCGCAGCGGCAAACCCCTGCTCCTGCGCTTCCACGCCGATACCGGCAGTTACGGCGAAGGCGCCGATGTAGTCGGCGCTGACGCCTTTGGGGGCGATGAAATCGGCCAGGCAGCGGCTGGGGCGCATCACGCCGTTCACCACCTGCTTTTCGGTCTGCTGGCGCAGGCCGTACCAGGTCATTGCGACGTGCTCCCGTGTCTCGTCGGTATACAGCTCGATGTCGTCGTCGCGCACGGTGTTGGCAGGCCAGAAGCCCAGCACCCCATTGGCGGTGAGCCACTGGTTGTCGATGATCTTGCGCAGCATGGCCTTGCCGTCGGCAAACACCTTGCGCGCTTCTTCGCCCACGATCTCGTCATCCAGAATGGCCGGGAACTTGCCGGCCAGATCCCAGGCCTGGAAAAACGGCGTCCAGTCGAGGTATGTCTCTAGTTCTGCCAGATCGTAGTTCTTGAAGATGCGCCGGCCGATGAAGGCGGGTTTGGGCGGCTGGTAGCCCTGCCAGTCGATAGGCGTCTTGTTGGCACGGGCCTGTGCCAGCGGCCACAGCGGAACCGGTTTCTTGCCGGCATGCAGCTGGCGCACCTTGTCGTAGTCTGCGCGGGTATCGGCCACGAAGCTCTCTGCCTGCTCGCCCAGCAGGCCCTGCGCCACGCCCACGCTGCGCGAGGCGTCTGGCACGTAAACCACCGGCCCGTCGTAATGCGGCGCGATTTTCACGGCAGTGTGCACGCGGCTGGTGGTGGCACCGCCGATGAGCAGCGGGATCTTCTTGATGCGGAAGTATTCGTCCTTCTGCATCTCTCCGGCTACGTACTGCATCTCTTCGAGACTGGGGGTGATGAGGCCCGACAGGCCCACGATGTCGGCGCCTTCCACCTTGGCCTTGGCCAGGATTTCGTGGCAAGGCACCATTACGCCCATGTTCACCACGTCGAAGTTGTTGCACTGCAAAACCACGGTGACGATGTTCTTGCCGATGTCGTGCACGTCGCCTTTTACCGTGGCCATTACGATCTTGCCTTTGGCCTTGACGTCACCGCCCGCGTCCTGCAGCGCCTTCTTCTCGGCCTCGATGTAGGGCAGCAGGTGCGCCACGGCCTGTTTCATCACGCGCGCGCTTTTCACCACCTGCGGCAGGAACATCTTGCCTTGTCCGAACAGGTCGCCCACCACGTTCATGCCGTCCATCAGCGGGCCTTCGATCACATGCAGCGGACGCCCACCCTGGGCGAGGATTTCGCGGTAGGCTTCTTCGGTATCTTCGGTGATGAAATCGGTGATGCCGTGCACCAGTGTGTGGCTCAGGCGTGCGTTCACCGGCGCGTTGCGCCATTCCAGTTTTTTGCTGTCGTCCTTGGCCGCGCCTTTGGCGGATTCGGCAATTTCCAGCAGGCGTTCGGCCGCGTCGGGCCGGCGGTTGAGCACTACATCCTCCACGCGCTCGCGCAGTTCGGGCTCCAGTTCATCGTACACGCCGATCATGCCGGCGTTGACGATGCCCATGTCCATGCCCGCCTGGATCGCGTGGTACAGAAATACGGTATGAATGGCTTCGCGCACCGGGTCGTTGCCGCGGAAGCTGAAACTCACGTTGCTCACGCCGCCGCTCACCTTGGCACCGGGCAGGTTCTGCTTGATCCAGCGCGTGGCCTCGATGAACTCCACGGCGTAGTTGTTGTGCTCCTCGATGCCCGTGGCCACGGCGAAGATGTTGGGGTCGAAGATGATGTCTTCGGGCGGGAAGCCCACTTCGTCGACCAGGATGCGGTAGGCGCGCTCGCAGATCTCGATCTTGCGGGCGTAGGTGTCGGCCTGGCCCGCCTCGTCGAAGGCCATCACCACGGCGGCCGCACCATAGCGCTTGACCAGGCGCGCCTGCTGCTTGAAGGCGTCCACGCCTTCTTTCATGCTGATCGAGTTGACGATGCCCTTTCCCTGCAGACAGCGCAGGCCGGCCTCGATCACGCTCCATTTGGAGCTGTCGATCATCACCGGCACGCGGGCGATGTCCGGCTCGCTGGCCATCAGGTTGAGGAACGTCACCATCGCCGCCTGGCTGTCGAGCATGGCCTCGTCCATGTTCACGTCCACGATCTGCGCGCCGTTTTCCACCTGCTGGCGCGCCACGGCCAGGGCCTCCTCGAACTGGCCGTTCAGGATCATGCGCGCAAACGCCTTGGAGCCGGTCACATTGGTGCGCTCGCCGATGTTGATGAACAGGCTGTCGTCGCCGATGACCAGTGGTTCTAGGCCGGCAAGTGCCAGTGGAGGGGGAGAAGATGCGCAGGCATGCATGGTGGGGAAATGCGAAACGATCAGGGTTTGCCGGAAGCGTTGTTTACGAAAAGAAGAAACAAGGCAGGCCGCCGATCATAGAGCACGATATGCCGCGGTGCGACACCTGGGGTTTCTGTGGCAGACAGGGCATATCGGGGCTTTCGCGGGTCGGGTGAGCATCTTTGCCGCGCGATTGAACAATGCCCCAAAGTGTTGTTCAGACGGGAGCGCCACGCAGGCGACGTCTCCTGTCGATAGAATCGAACGTAATCTTTGGTAGATCATCATGTCTCTCCCCAGTGTTTTTTCTCCTCGTCCTTCCGTTGTGTCGCGGCTGGTGGTGTCAGCCGTTCTGATTGCGGGAAGCGGTTGTGCGCTTGCCGCCGACTGGAGCGTGGGTGTTGGTTCCGGCGACAAGGGCGTCAGGAAAATCAGCCTGGCTGCAGGCTGGGATCGCGAAGAGCCGCTGTGGCAAGGGCAGAAATGGCACCTGGCCCTGCGCCACGAAGTGGAGTTGGGCATCTGGCGCATCCGGCACGCCTCTGACGCCGTGGAGTTTGGCTATTCGCCCGTGTTGCGCCTGATCCGGCCGTTGAGTACACACGCGGGTCGCCTGTTCGTGGAAGGCTCCATTGGCGTGCGCCTGATTTCCAATAAACGCCTGTCGCCGGACTTCGGTATGTCCACCGCGTTCCAGTTTTCCGATATGTTGGGAATTGGCTATCAATGGGGCACCGAGCAGCGCACCACTGTGGGGGTACGTGCAACGCACGTTTCCAACGGGGGCATCAAAAAGCCCAACCACGGCGTCAATTTTGGTCAGTTGTACGTTCAGCGCACGTTCTAGGCGGGCGATGTGTGGCGTTCAAGACCGTCTGCTTAAAAGGATTGACGGTCGTTATTGGTTTTTTCGCGGGGGGAACATGGTGCGTTGGCGGGTTCGGGCATGCCTCAATAACCAAAAGCAGGGTTGCGGTCGCTGGCGGTCGTGCCATACATGTTGTGCACAAGCGCACGTTTGCTCCGGCGTGGGGGGTTCTGGCTGCGTCGCCACCCGGCGCGTAAGGAACTGCCATGTACCATGACCGGGCCATCGAACTGATCATGCATGCCGCTGCTGCCTGCATGGTTCCTTTTACCGAAGACGATGCCCATGCGCTGGTGCGCCGCATGCATCCCTACACCATTCCTGCCGGGACCTGGTTCCTGGTGGAAGACGAGCGCAGCGACAGCGATTTCACGATGCTGGTCCTCAGCGGAGACGTGGTGGTCGAATCGGAAATTGCCGACGGCAGTTCCCTCACCATCGGTGTGCTTTCGCCTGGGCGCTGGGTGGGCGAATTGAGCATGCTCGACGGCCAGCGGCGGGTGGCCGCCTGCCGGGCGTCCGATGACGCCGATGTGGTGTGCGCCATCCTCTGCCGCGAGGAATTTCTCGACATGCTCGACACCGAGCCGCACCTGGCGGCCAAACTGACGCTGCTGCTGGCGTCCAACATGGCGAAGACCTTGCGCGATATGCACCAAAAGATGTGTCGTTATGCCGAGATCCAGAAAGCTCTTCGGACATCGCTTTAAGTTTTCCGTTGGCAAAGAACCCCATGAAACGGGTAAGGCGCGAGGTTGTCGTTCCAAAGCGACAAGCGTTGCGTTTTTGTGTTGTGCAACGGCAACAAACTGCAGATAAATTGACGGGTTCCTTTGCACAACGGCGCACGATCTGGTGCAATAGAGGCAACTTCCGATGAGGAGGTTGGCCCGGGGAGCCGGGGGCTTTGCAGATCAGGTGCTGCCTGTGGTGCAAAACCCGTTTCACAGGAACGATCCCGGCGCTCTCTGTTTAACCTTGGAGAAACTTGCAATGAAAAAATCTCTGATTGCTCTGGCCGCTCTGGCCGCTGTGGGCGCCGCTTCCGCGCAATCTTCCGTTACGCTGTATGGCGTGATCGACACCAACTATGGCTGGGCACGTACGACATTTAAAGATATTGCCGCTGGCGAAACCATCAAAGTGTCTACTTTGGGTTTGAATGCCGCTGGCGGTAACATGTCCGGTTCCCGCTGGGGCCTGAAGGGCCAGGAAGACCTGGGCAATGGCCTGTCCGCCGTGTTCAACGTTGAGGCTGGTTTCAATTCTGGAACTGGACAATTTGCCCAGCCTTACCTTGATGGTGACGGATATCAGACGGGTTCTGGCTTCAACCGCCGTGCCGTGGTCGGTCTGAAGGGCGGCTTCGGTCAGGTGCTGCTGGGCCGTGACTACACCCCGATGGATGACCTGCTCGGCGGCAATGGCTTCCAGGCCATCGACCTGTCGACCTACAACACCTCGCCTTACGGCACTGCCCTGTATACAGGCCGTGCAAATGGTATCCATTACTCGGGTAATTTCTCCGGCGTGGGCGTGAAGGCATTCGTCAGCTACGAGCGTGAAAAAGAGACCGACACCGGTACTACAACTGTTGACGACCGCGCAGAAGGCTACGGTTTGAACCTGAGCTATGCCACGGGTCCCTTCGCCATTGCTGGCGGTGTGCAGCAGTTCAAGGCTAAAGATGTAGGCGGCACGATCGGTAAGAACACCGAATACGGCGTGGCTGCATCGTATGACTTCACGGCTGCCAAGGTCTTTGCTCACTACGCGGGCAACGATGTGGACGGTACTACCCCCACCATGCAGCAATACAGCTTGGGCGTAGCCGTTCCGTTCGGCGCAGCCACCCTGGGCGCACAGTACGCCTACAACAAGCAAGGCAGCTTGAAGGGCCACGACGTTGTGCTGCAAGGTACTTACGCCCTGAGCAAGCGTACCGATCTGTATGCACGTGCCGGCCGTTACAACAGCTGGAAAGAGACAGACGTTGGTTCCGTCAAGAGCGACGTGGTTGCCGTTGGTATCCGCCACCGCTTCTAATCATCACTCGGGCCATTGGCCCGGTGCTTGATTCAGTAAAAAACCTCCCTTCGGGGAGGTTTTTTTATGTCTTCGGGTTTTATGAATCAGTAGCGAGCATGCGCTGTTCATGCTGCAACAGCCATTGCTTGCGTGCCAGGCCGCCGCCATAGCCCACCAATTGGCCGTTTTTGCCGATGACGCGGTGGCAGGGGATGATGATGGACATGCGATTGGCGCCGTTGGCGTTGGCCACGGCGCGCACGGCAGAGGGTTGGTGGATGGCCTGCGCTTCTTCTTGGTAGCTGACGGTCTGCCCGTAGGGAATGCGCAGCAGGCCATTCCACACCCGCTGCTGGAATGCCGTGCCCGACATATGCAGCGCTACCGAAAAATTGCGCCGCACGCCGCGGAAATAGTCCTGTAGCTGCTGCTGGGCCTGCTGGATGTGGGTGTTGACACCGGGCGTGATCGTGGCAGCCAGCAGGCGCTGCAGTGCGTTCAGTTCTTTCTGCAGGCGGGGGGCATCGGCCGGCGTGTCGGCAAATTCGAGTAGGCACAGGCCACTGGGCGAGGCGCATGCCAGCATTTCACCCAGCGGGGTGTCGAAACGATGGGTCAACAGGATATTGGGCGGGGTGGTCATTGCATTCCTCCATTCCAGCGGCCCCTGATAAAAACCGTGCCGACGTGCAGCCACAAGGGGTCTGTGCAACTGCTGGGAAACCGTGAGTGGCGCACACGGCTACGCAAACGGTCGGACCCTATCTTACGCCGGGTTGCATGGACCACGCCAGAACCGGCAGCGGAGCAGGACATGGCGCAGGATACACTGGCGATCATGTTTCACATCGTGCTGTATCAGCCGGAAATTCCACCCAACACCGGCAATATCATCCGTCTGGCGGCCAATACCGGCTGCTCGCTCCATCTGATCGAGCCGTTGGGTTTTTCCATGGAGGACGCGCAGCTGCGCCGTGCCGGGCTTGATTACCATGAATACGCCCGCGTGCAGCGCTATCCCGGCTGGACGGCATTCCTGCAGCAGGCCCTGCCGGATGAGAACCGCCTGTTCGCGTTCACCACCAAGGGTGCGCGTCCGGCGCATGCCGCAACGTTTGCGCCCGGTGACTGGCTGCTGTTTGGTCAAGAGTCCGCCGGTCTGCCGCAGACGGTCTGTGATGTATGCCCATCCGAAAATCGCCTGCGTCTGCCCATGCTGCCGGGACAACGCAGTCTGAACCTTTCCAATGCGGTGGCAGTGAGTGTGTTCGAAGCCTGGCGCCAATGCGGATTTGCGGGGGCTGTTTCGTGACAGGATTCTGGCCCGGATGGTATTTATGCACAATTTGGCAGATGACGGAAGCGAACAGGTATCCACTCGTGCAGACGATTACAGTCTTGACGAACGGATCGTAACTTATTGATCTGTCAATAAAAAATAGAAATGATCAATTGAAGAAAGACAGACAAGCCCTTGATTCATCGTGTTTCCGGCAAAAGGCCGACACGATTGTGCACATAATTATCCACAGGCCCTGTGGGGCTTGTGGAGAAATCCTTGCAAGGGGCTTCGCGGAATGGAACAGAACACGAGAACATGCGGTCCGGCAGTGTGCTGGAGTGCGGTGGGCGTATGGATAGCCGGCGCCAACGCGCTGCGGCAGAAAAATATCCTAACTTATTGATTTTATTGAGGGAATGACGATTGTCGTTTTTGTGGGCAGGATAGGCAAGGTCTTGATTCTGCGGGGTTTTGTTGCGGAACGGCGCCGATTGCACCAGGTTATCCACAGTTTCTGTGGAAAGTAAGAAGCATTTAATTTTTTAGGGCCTGCACAAAAACGGCTAGGCAGGCAGAAGCCAGTTTCTTTGCGCGGCAAACACGGCGTTGGGATACTGGGGCTGGCCGCGCGAGCCGTTGTAGCGGCCGAGCGCCAGATACAGGTTACCGTTTTCGCGCTCCAGGTAGTGCCGCAGAATGACACAGCCAAAGCGCAGGTTGGTCTGCATGTGGAACAGCTTGCCGGCGTCGCCATCTCCGATGACGCGCGCCCAGAAGGGCATGACCTGCATCAGGCCGCGGGCGCCTGCGTAGGAAATGGCGTATTTGCGGAAATTGCTTTCGACCTGGATCAACCCCAGCACCAGCGAAATTTCCAGGCCGGCGCGGGCGGCCTCATACCAGACGGTCTGCAGGAATTCCTGACGCGAAAGTTCGTCGACCATGCGATTGCCGATGCGCGCGCTCATGGTGGTGAGCCAGTAGGCATATTCCAGGTGGCTTTTGCGGTCGTGGAATACGGGCACGGGCGGTGCGTGGTTGGCAATGGCGGCGCTCAGCGCCGTACGCACCGAATCGACCAGGTCTTCTTCCTTTTGCGCGCCGGCCCAGGCAGGCCTGCCGTGCAGGACGCCGGCTAGCCCCAGTACCCCTCCAGCGGTCAGCATCAGTCCGTCACGCAGCCATTGGCGGCGATTCACAGCTGCTGTGCACGTGCGTGCGTGCATGGAGGTGGTGGAAGAGGTGCGTGGGAGGGGCGGCATGGGACGGCGCAGGGATTACAGGAAGCGGGCATCGATCAGCAGGTAGGTGCCCAGTACCAGGAGAAAGATGCTGAACAGGGATTTCAGGGTTTTGGGGTCGAGTTGCAGGGCGAATTTGGCGCTGAACCAACTGCCCAGTAGCATGGCTGGCGCAATCAGCAGGGCGGCACGGAGATCGACGTGGCCTGCGCGGTAATACTGCGTGACCGCTGCGATGCCAACGGGCACTAGAAAGATCGACAGGCTGGTGCCCGTGGCGGTTTTCTGCGGAAATCCCATGCCGTACATCAGTGCGGGCACGATGAATATTCCGCCGCCGATGCCAAAGATGCCAGACAGGGCGCCTGCCGTGAGGCCGATCAGCATGAAGAAAAGCGGGTTCATGGAATCCTTCCGGTTGATGGGACCGGCTATGCACTATCCGGTCTGGAGGCCGGGCGCTGCATCAGCTGGTCATCCTCGCAATTGTTTGTGTAGAAAACCGGCAATGTCTGCCAGCGGTACTTTTTCGGCGGCTTCGGCACGGCGGTGCTGGTATTCGCATTCGCCGGCCTGGATGCCGCGCTCCGACAGCACCACGCGGTGCGGCACGCCGATCAGTTCCCAGTCGGCAAACATCACGCCGGGGCGTTCTCCGCGGTCGTCGAGCATCACGTCGGCACCGGCGGCCAGCAGTGCGTCGTAGAGCTTGTTGGCCTCGGTCTTGACGGCTTCGCTGCGGTCCATGCCGATGGGGCAGATGACGACGGTGAACGGTGCAATGGTATCGGGCCAGATCATGCCACGGGCATCGTGGTTCTGTTCGATGGCCGCCGCGGGCAGGCGTGTGATGCCGATGCCGTAGCAGCCCATTTCGAAGTGCTGCGTCTTGCCGTTGACGTCGAGGAAGGTGGCATTCATCGCCTTGCTGTACTTGGTGCCGAGGTAGAACACGTGGCCTACTTCGATGCCGCGTTCAATCGCGAGCGTGCCCTTGCCGCACGGCGACAGGTCGCCTTCGACCACGTTGCGCAGATCGGCCACGAGCATCGGCTCGGGCAGGTCGCGCCCCCAGTTCACGCCGGTGATGTGGGCGTCGGCCTCGTTGGCGCCGCAGATCCAGTCGGCCATCACGGCCACTTCACGGTCGGCTACCACCGTTACGGGCTTGCGGGTGTTGATGGGACCCAGGTAGCCGGGCGGGGTGCCGAAATGGTCGATGATTTCCGCTTCGGTAGCGAAGCGGTAGCCCTTATCCAGTCCGGACAGCTTGCCGACCTTGACTTCGTTCATGTCGTGGTCGCCGCGCAGCAGCAGCAGCCAGATGTGCGTTTGGACGATCTCACCCTCTGCGTTGGTGTCTTCGGTGGCCAGTACCAGCGATTTGACCGTGGTCTGCAACGGCACGCCCAGAAATGCGGCCACGTCGGCACAGGTGCTCTTGCCCGGAGTGGGCGTGACCTGCATGGGTTTGCCTGGCGCAGGACGTGCTTCCGTGGGTGCCAGCGCCTCGGCCTTTTCCATGTTGGCGGCGTAGTCACTGTCGGGGCAATAGACGATGGCGTCTTCGCCGGTGGCGGCAATCACCTGGAACTCCTCGCTCAGGTCGCCGCCAATGGCGCCGCTGTCGGCCGCCACGGCGCGGTAGCGCAGGCCAAAGCGGTCGAAGATGCGGCGATAGGCCTGCGCCATGCTGACGTAGCTGGCCTTTGCGCCTTCTGCATCCTTGTCGAAGCTGTAGGCGTCCTTCATGATGAACTCGCGCCCGCGCATCAGGCCGAAGCGCGGGCGGCGCTCGTCGCGGAACTTGGTCTGGATCTGGTACAGGTTCTTGGGCAATTGCTTGTAGCTGCGCAGGTCCTGCCGGGCGATGTCGGTGACCACCTCCTCGCTCGTGGGCTGGATCACGAAATCGTTGTCGTGCCGGTCCTTGATGCGCAGCAGTTCGGGCCCCATTTTTTCGAAGCGACCGGTTTCCTGCCACAGTTCGGCCGGCTGCACCACGGGCATGGTGCATTCGATGGCGCCGGCGCGGTTCATCTCCTCGCGCACGATCTGCTCGATCTTGCGGATGACGCGCAGGCCCAGCGGCATGAAGGTGTAGATGCCAGCGCCCAGGCGCTTGATGAAGCCGGCGCGCATCATGAGCTGGTGGCTGACGATTTCAGCGTCGGCCGGCGCGTCGCGGAGGGTGGTGAAGTGGAATCGGGAAGCTTTCATGATGCAGTGGCGTAGGTGCAGAAAACGGGCCTGTTCAGCGGTTCGACAAAACGCGCATCGGGCAGGCGGCGCGCGAACGATACTGCCGGACACAAGACAAACGCCTATTGTCCTTGATATCTTCATGCAACTGTGCATAATGACAAGCAATGAAAGAATCTGGAGTTGATCATGCTCGACCGCGAGGGGTTTCGCCCCAATGTCGGCATCATCCTGCTCAACCGGAAAAATCAGGTGTTCTGGGGCAAGCGTATCCGTACGCACAGTTGGCAGTTTCCGCAAGGAGGCATTGACCGAGGCGAATCGCCGGAACAGGCGATGTACCGTGAATTGCACGAGGAAATCGGCCTGCAGCCGCACCATGTGCGGATTGTGGCCAGGACACGCGATTGGTTGCGCTATGAGGTGCCCGACCGATTTATCCGCCGCGACGCCCGCGGCTTCTACAAGGGTCAGAAACAGATCTGGTACCTGCTGCAAATGCTCGGCCAGGACTGGGACCTGAACCTGCGCGCCACCAGCCGTCCGGAATTTGATGCCTGGCGCTGGAACGATTACTGGGTGCCGCTGGATGTGGTGGTGGAGTTCAAGCGCGGCGTCTACGAAATGGCGCTGAGCGAGTTGGCGCGCTTTCTGCCGCGCGCCGACAACCGCAGCCGTTATCTGCGCGCCGGCCAGCAAAAGGGCCGGTCACGCCCGCAACCGGCTGAAGACCGCAACAGCGGCATCTGCCTGTCGATCGAAGACAGTCAGGCTGCGCAATCGAGCGACGAATCCTCTGCTGCATGGCGCAGTCCGCAAGTCCGGGATGACGCCGGGCATTTGCAGGAGGACGGCCAATGAAAAGCCGCAGTGGCATGCGTACCGGACGATGGACGCTGCTGGCAGCCTTGACGCTGGCGTTGCCGGCTGTGGCCCAGCCGAGCATCGCAGATGTGGATCTGGCCTGGCGCGAAGGCGAGGTTTCGCCGCCGCCGGCATGGAGCACGGCGCGCATGGTGCGCATCGACATGCCGACCTATTCTGGCGTGATGGTTGGGGTGGACGTCGACAGCGTGACCGTCGGCGCCAAGGACGGTGTGGTGCGTTATGTGGCGTTGGTGCAGGGACGCGATGACGCATGGTCGGCGTATTACCAGGGCGTGCATTGCAAATCCTTTCAGGGGCGCACATATGCGCGATACCGCTCCGACCCTGATGCGCAGGGCTGGGAGAACGTGGACGATACCTGGCAGGATCTGAAGGAGATACGGTCACGCGTTCCGCGCGCCATTGCTCAGGCAGGCGCGTGTGAAAATTCCGTGGCAGCGCCCAATACCGCACAGGCCCGGCGTGCCTACGCACGCAATTCCAAATGGAGCGGCGTGACTTTCCAGGGGCAGTCTGCACCGCAGGCCGCGCAACCCTGAGGACCGATTGGCCGTTCAGGGCCTGCTTACGCAGACGGCATGAGTCCGCGTTGCGCCAGAGAAACGGCTTGGCCTTGTGCCACGATCAGGTGATCCAGCACGGTGATGTCCAGAAGGGCCAGTGCCTGTTGCAGATGCCGCGTCAGCGCGATGTCGGCGGCTGAGGGGTCGGGATTGCCGCTGGGGTGGTTGTGCGCCAGCACCACGCTGGCGGCCCGCAACGACAGGGCGCGGGCAGCGACTTCGCGCGGATAGACGCTGGCCTGATCGAGCGTGCCGGTAAACAGCGTTTCCATGCAGATCAGGCGGTGCTGGGCGTCGAGAAACAACACGGCAAAGCATTCATGTGGTTTGTGAGCCAGATGCATCTGCACATAATGCACTGCCAGTTCCGGGTTGCCGAGGTCGGCACGCTGCTGCAACTGCTGCGCCACTGCGCGGCGGGCCAGTTCCATCACGGCCAGCAGTTCGGCGCGTTTGGCGCTGCCGCCCAGTCCCTTGATGGCTTTGAGCCGTATGGCATCGGCCGACAGCAGGCCCGCCAGTCCCTCGTAGCGATCGAGTATGTCCTGGGCCATGAG
This sequence comes from Allobrachymonas sp., assembly GCA_039808005.1. Classification (GTDB taxonomy): domain Bacteria; phylum Pseudomonadota; class Gammaproteobacteria; order Burkholderiales; family Burkholderiaceae_C; genus Brachymonas. The sequence continues at coordinate 18,841 of JBDHSG010000017.1, forward strand.
CAATACATTCCTGCCGGCCGTTCCGGTGCGCAGCACAATGGCCAGCAATTCGGCATCGCTCAGGCTTGTCGCGCCGCGCGCCAGCAGTTTTTCGCGCGGAAGGCTCTGTGCTGGCAGGTGATGCAGTCCCATGATGGAATCGGGCAATCGTGTGGCTGAAGGGTGGGGCGAGGACAGTAGCCATTGTGCCGCATGCCTAGGTTCACGCACGACAAAGCGGGGGCCCGGCCATGTCTTTGCGTGCCTTTTACAATACCGATTCGATTCCCGATATCCCGCCTGTGATCCAATTTTCTGCCGTGCGCACCGCACGGCGCTCCTTGCCATGACCGAAACCACCATTGCCATTGTCCGGCCCGATTCCTTTCTGACCCTGCATTACCGTTTGTCGGGCGTCGATGGTGACGTCATCAATACCTTTGCCGATTCGCCTGCCACCTTGCAGATGGGCGGCGGCATGCTGGCCGAAGCGCTGGAAGCGCACCTGCTGGGTCTGACAGAAGGCAGCCACACCACTTTTGAACTGCCGGCGGGCAGCGTGTTCGGCGAGGCCGATCCGGCCCGGCGGCAATGGGTCGAGCACAGTGCGCTGGCCGAAGTCAGCGATCCGCAGGCCGAACGCCACGTGGGTGAAGTGCTGCAGTTCGCTTCCCCCGACGGGCAAACGCGCATGGCGGCTACCGTGTCGGGGCTGGACGGGTCGCGCGTGCTGCTGGATTTCAACCATCCCCTGTCGGGCCAGGCGCTGACCTTTGAAGTGCAGATCCTCGCAATCCTATGACGTCTTCGGTTCCTGCTTCCCAGCCGCCTGCTCTCGAGGAGCGGGAAGTCCTGCTGGCGGCGCCGCGGGGCTTCTGTGCGGGCGTCGATCGCGCCATCGACATCGTCGAGCATGCGCTGGCCAAGTTCGGCCGGCCCATCTACGTCCGCCACGAGATCGTGCACAACACCTACGTCGTCAACGACTTGCGCAACCGCGGGGCCATTTTTGTCGAAACGCTCGATGAGGTGCCCCCCGGAGCCACGCTGGTATTCAGTGCGCACGGCGTGAGCAAGGCGTTGCGCGACGAGGCCGCGCGCCGGGGATTCCGCGTGTTCGACGCCACCTGTCCCTTGGTGACCAAGGTGCATGTGGAAGTTGCCAAGCTCGCCCGTGAAGGGTACGAGTTCATCATGATCGGGCACAGCGGCCACCCGGAAGTGGAAGGCACCATGGGGCAGATCGACCGCGGCAGCATGCATCTGGTGGAGGATGAAGCCGACGTGGCACGCCTTCAGGTAGCGCAGACCGCAAAGCTCGCGGTGGTGACGCAGACCACGCTCAGCGTGGACGATGCGGCGGTCATCATGGCAGCGATCAAGGCGCGCTTTCCGGCCATTCGCCAGCCCAAGCAGCAGGATATCTGCTATGCCACCCAGAACCGGCAGGATGCCGTGAAACTGCTGAGTCGGCAGACCGATCTCGTCATCGTGGTGGGCAGTCCTACCAGCAGCAACAGCAGCCGGCTGGCCGAACTGGCGCAGCGGCTGGGCGTTCCCGCATATCTGATCGACGATGCTTCGGCCTTGCAGGCGCAGTGGTTCGAAGGCGTGCGCACGGTGGGCATCACCGCTGGTGCCAGCGCACCCGAAGTGCTGGTGCAGGGCGTCGTGGCGCGCATCCGCGAGATGGGCGTGATTTCCGTGCGCAATATGGATGGCGTGCAGGAGCCCATGGCCTTTCCATTGCCCAAGGGGCTCAGGCTCGACGACGAGACCCCTTCTGGCGCCGCAGGCACCTGACGCGTCGAAGACTCTTTTTATTCACGGTTGAAGAACCGCCAACACAAGACCTAGAACCATGCTTGACATCACCCTGCTGCGCAAAGACCTGGACAGCGTTGTTACGCGTCTGCAAACCCGCAAGCATCCGCAACCCTGGCTGGACGTGGAAGCCTTTTCCGCCCTTGAAGCCGAACGCAAGATGCTGCAAACCCATACCGAAGACCTGCAGGCCCAGCGCAACAGCCTGAGCAAGCAGATCGGCACGCTCAAGGGCAAGGGCGACCATGCCGGCGCCGATGCCGTGATGGCGCAGGTGGGCGGCATCAAGCAGACGCTGGAAGCGGCGGAGACGCGCCTGAAAGCGTTGCAGGCCGAGATCGAGGATATCCTGTCCGGTGTGCCCAACCTGCCGCACGCCAGCGTGCCCGTGGGCGCCGACGAAAAAGCCAATGTCGAACTGCGCCGCTGGGCTCCGCAAGGCGGCCTGGGCGCCAATCCGCAGCCGCTGGATTTTGCGGCCAAGGATCACGTCGACCTGGGCGCGCCGCTGGGACTGGATTTTGACGCGGGAGCCAAACTGTCGGGTGCGCGCTTCACCGTGATGCGCGGGCCGATTGCACGCCTGCACCGGGCGCTGGCCCAGTTCATGCTCGACGTGCAGACGCAGGAACACGGTTACACCGAATGCTACACGCCCTACATCGTCAATGCCGAAAGCCTGCGCGGCACGGGGCAGTTGCCCAAATTCGAGGCCGATCTTTTCGCTGCCAGAAAAGGCGGGCAGGAAAGCGAAGAGCATCCCGACGACACGTCGCTGTACCTCATCCCCACCAGCGAAGTGCCGCTGACCAACCTGGTACGCGACCAGATCCTGGGTGAAAGCGAACTGCCCGTGAAACTCACGGCGCATACGCCCTGCTTCCGCTCCGAAGCCGGCAGCTACGGGCGCGACACCCGCGGCATGATCCGCCAGCACCAGTTCGACAAGGTCGAGATGGTGCAGATCGTGCATCCGCAAAAAAGCTACGAAGCGCTGGACGAAATGACCGCGCACGCCGAAGCCGTTCTGCAAAAACTGGGTCTGCCCTACCGCGTGGTGGCGTTGTGCACGGGCGACATGGGCTTTGGCGCAGCACGCACGCACGATCTGGAGGTATGGCTGCCGGCGCAGAACACCTATCGGGAAATTTCGTCGGTCAGCAATTGCGAAGCCTTCCAGGCGCGGCGCATGCAGGCGCGTTTCCGTAACGCGCAAGGCAAGACCGAACTGCTGCACACCCTCAACGGATCCGGTCTGGCCGTGGGCCGCACACTCGTGGCCGTGCTGGAGAATTACCAGCAAAGCGACGGCAGCATTTGCATTCCCGAGGCGCTGCGTCCTTACATGGGCGGAGCATCCGTGCTGGATCGGGGTTGAGATAGCAGCCCATGCACGCATCTGTTGGTGCATGGCCAATAGACAGCGGCAAAAGCCTGCGCAGGCGTTACAATAGCGACCTTTGCCGCGCCCGGCCACTGGCGCGGCAACCAAGCGGAAAGATGGCAGAGTGGTCGAATGCGCCGGACTCGAAATCCGGTTCAGGGGTCTTCCCCTGACGAGGGTTCGAATCCCTCTCTTTCCGCCAATATGATGGCCTTCGTCATCATTCGCCCAGGCCCGCTACAGCACACGCCAGCGGGCTTTTTCATTGGGCAAGCCGAAGCCGTTCTCCAGCCTTTGCTAGCGTCAATCATCCAGTAGCAAAAATTCCTGGTGCTTCCAGACAAACGGAAAACGCAGAAGCTTCCAGCGGAAAAATCTTTCTGGTTACCGTAAGCGTGTCAGGTTTTGTTCGGGCTATACGGCCCCAGTAAAGCGGGGCACTCTCGGCAACGGTCGCAGCTACGTTGAAACTGAAGCGGCAGCGGTGATACGGTTTGGTGAGCATACGCAGGCTTGATACACAGGATTCGCGTGTTGGAAGAACGTCGGGTGCATATCCACATCAATCTGCCAGTGGTCAGCAAATGGCGATTGAACCCGGCTTTGATACAGCCTTTGGGTCGGATGCATGTGGGGACATGTCGCGTGACAACCTAGTTCATATTCTTTTTGGAAATATAAAAACAAAAATAAATTCTTTTGCGTTTTAAGGAGTGCTGCCTAGAATCGATCGCATCCTTTCTTCAGATACCTTCCAGGCCGATCATGAAACACTCTTTTAAACTTGCTCTCGGCGCCGCGGCGCTGACCATTGCTTCCCTGGCTTCGGCCCAGACCACGCTGCTCAACGTTTCGTACGACGTGGCGCGCGAGTTCTACAAGGACATCAACGCCGCCTTCGTGCCCCATTACAAGAAGACCACCGGCAAGGACATCAAGATCGACCAGTCGCACGCGGGCTCCAGCGCCCAGGCGCGCGCGGTGGCCGACGGGCTGGCCGCCGACGTGGTGACCTTCAACACCACCACCGACGTGGACTTTCTGGCCGACAAGGGTGTGGTTGCCAAGGACTGGCGCCAGAAATTCCCCCACGGCGCCGCGCCCACCACCTCGACCATGCTGTTCCTGGTGCGTAACGGCAACCCCAAGAACATCAAGGATTGGGATGATCTGGTCAAGCCCGGTGTGCAGGTTGTGGTGGTCAACCCCAAGACTGGCGGTAATGGCCGCATGGCTTATCTGGCTGCCTGGGGTTACGTGCGCAACAAGGGCGGATCTGACGCCGATGCGCTCAATTTCGTGAGCAGGCTTTACAAGAATGTTCCTGTACTGGCGCGCGGTGGACGTGATGCCACCGGGATCTTTTTGCAGCGCAACATCGGCGACGTACTCGTGACCTTCGAGTCCGAGGTGGTGTCGGTGGACAAGGAGTTCGGCAAGGGCAAGGTGGATGCCATCCACCCGAGCGCTTCCATCATCGCCGAGAACCCCGTGGCCATTGTCGAGCGCACGGTAGCCAAGAAGGGAACGGCTGCCCAGGCCAAGGCCTATCTCGATTTTCTCTACAGCCCCGAGGGCCAGGAAATTGCCGCCCGGCACAACATCCGTCCGCGCGACCCGGCCGTGCTGAGGAAATACGCCGCCGCGTTCAAGCCGATCAAGCTGTTCACCGTGGCCCAGTATTTTGGCTCGCTGGGCGAGGCGCAGAAGGTGCACTTCAATGATGGCGGGCAGTTTGACAAGATCTATGTGAACAAGTAATTCCCCTCTCTGGCACGCCTTCGGCGCTTGGAGAGGTGCCGCACCTGCGATCGGCGGAGCCGGTTCCGCGGTGCACGCTGAACCAAGGCACGCGGTTCGTGGCAGGTTTTTCGCTCTTTCTCCCGCTGACTGACGGGAGAAGCGTGGGGGATGGATGCCGGTACGGAATCTCCTTTTTTCATGCGCTGTTGGCGCGTAATGAGTGATATGACTTCTGTTGCATTGCCATCTGGATCCACGCCTCCTATCAGCCGGCGCCGCGCCCCGGCGCGCGTGCTGCCCGGTTTCAACATCACGCTCGGCTACACGCTGCTGTATCTGGGTCTGATCGTGCTGATCCCGCTGTCGGCGCTGGCGTTCAAGACCTTCACGCTCACCTGGCCGCAATTCTGGGAAGCGGTCACCTCGCCGCGCGTGCTGGCCTCGTATCGGCTGACCTTCGGCGCCTCGCTGATCGCGGCCAGCGTCAACGTGGTGTCCGGCCTGCTGGTGGCCTGGGTGCTGGTGCGCTACTCGTTCCCGGGCAAGAAGATCGTCGACGCGCTGGTCGATCTGCCGTTCGCGCTGCCCACCGCCGTCGCCGGCATCTCGCTCACGGCGCTGCTGGCGGGCAACGGCTGGATCGGCCAGTACCTGGAGCCGCTGGGCATCCAGCTCGCGTTCAATCCCAACGGCGTGGTGATCGCGCTCATCTTCATCGGCCTGCCGTTCGTGGTGCGCACCGTGCAGCCCGTGCTGGAAGACACCGAGAAGGAACTGGAGGAGGCCGCCACCTGCCTGGGCGCCACGCGCTGGCAGACTTTCAGCAAGGTGATCTTCCCGACCATCCTGCCCGCGCTGCTGACCGGCTTCGCGATGGCCTTCGCGCGCGCCGTGGGCGAGTACGGCTCGGTCATCTTCATCGCCGGCAACATGCCCATGGTTTCGGAGATCACGCCGCTGATCATCATCGGCAAGCTCGAACAGTATGACTACGCCGGCGCGACCGCCGTGGCCTCGGTCATGCTGGTCATCTCCTTCGTCCTGCTGCTGGTCATCAACGGCCTGCAAGCCTGGCAACGCCGCCGCACGGCAGGGAATTCCCAATAATGAAAGAAACAATGCCCCCACGCTCCGCCGCTGCGCGGGTCGCTGCCCCCCGGGGGGGCGTCTTTGGCCTTGGGGCGGCCCGGCGGCCAAAGCGCACCCCCCCACGCACCGCCCAGCGCGGCACCACCGAATCCGCCTGGGTGCGGCGCACCCTGATCGCCCTGGCGCTGGGCTTCATGGCCCTGTTCCTGGTGCTGCCGCTGGCCGCCGTGGCCACCGAGGCGCTGCGCAACGGCTGGGCCGCCTACTGGGAGGCGCTCCAGGAACCCGACGCCTGGGCCGCCATCCGCCTGACGCTGATCACCGCCGCCATCGCCGTGCCGTTGAACCTGGTGTTCGGTGTGGCCGCGGCCTGGGCCATCGCCAAGTACGAGTTCAAGGGCAAGTCTTTCCTGACGACGCTGATCGACCTGCCGTTCTCGGTTTCGCCTGTGGTCGCGGGCCTGGTCTATGTGCTGGTGTTCGGCGCGCAGGGCTGGCTCGGGCCCTGGCTGGCCGCGCACGACATCAAGGTTGTGTTCGCCGTGCCTGGCATCGTGCTGGCCACTATTTTCGTGACCTTTCCCTTCATCGCGCGCGAGCTGATCCCGCTGATGCAGGCGCAGGGCAATGAGGAGGAACAGGCTGCCATCGTGCTCGGCGCCACCGGCTGGCAGACCTTCTGGCGCGTGACGCTGCCCAACATCAAGTGGGGCCTGCTGTACGGCGTGATCCTGTGCAACGCGCGCGCCATGGGCGAGTTCGGCGCCGTGTCGGTGGTCTCGGGCCACATCCGGGGCCAGACCAACACCATGCCGCTGCACGTGGAAGTGCTCTACAACGAATACCAGTCGGTGGCCGCCTTCGCCGTGGCCTCGTTGCTGGCGCTGCTGGCCCTGGTCACGCTGGTGATCAAGAGCGTGGTCGAGTGGCGCAGCGAGCGCGAGATGAAGGCCATCGCCGAGTTGCCGTCCGGGCCGCCGCTGGCTGATGCGTCGCCGCCCCAGCTTCCCGAACCCTGCGCGCACGTGCCGCTGGCCTCGCGCACGGCCGTCTGAACCACGGAGCCACCATGAGCATCGAAATCCGCGACGTCAACAAGCACTTCGGCCATTTCCACGCGCTGAAGAACGTCAACCTTGACATCGATTCCGGCGAGCTGCTGGCGCTGCTGGGCCCCTCGGGCTGCGGCAAGACCACGCTGCTGCGCATCATCGCCGGCCTGGAAACGCCCGACACCGGCTCCATCCTGTTCGGCGGCGAGGACACCACCGATGTGCACGTGCGCGAGCGCAACGTGGGCTTCGTGTTCCAGCACTACGCGCTGTTCCGCCACATGACGGTGTTCGAGAACGTGGCCTTCGGCCTGCGCGTGAAGCCGCGCGGCGAACGCCCCAGCGAGGCGCAGATCCGCCAGAAGGTGACCGACCTGCTCAAGCTGGTACAGCTCGACTGGATCGCCGACCGCTACCCGGCGCAGCTTTCCGGCGGCCAGCGCCAGCGCATCGCGCTGGCGCGCGCCTTGGCCGTGGAGCCCCAGGTGCTGCTGCTCGACGAACCGTTCGGCGCGCTCGACGCCAAGGTGCGCAAGGAACTGCGCCGCTGGCTGCGCCGCCTGCACGACGAGCTGCATGTCACCTCCATCTTCGTCACGCACGACCAGGAGGAGGCGCTCGAAGTGGCCGACCGCGTGGTGCTGATGAACCAGGGCGTGGTCGAGCAGGTCGGCTCGCCGCAGGAGGTGTGGGACCACCCGGCCAGCCCGTTCGTGTACGGCTTCCTGGGCGACGTCAACCTGTTTCATGGTCGCGCGCACGAGGGCCTGCTGCACCTGGACGGCGTGGCTCTCCAAACGCCCGAGCACGCCGACGTGCAGAACGCGCAGGCGTTCGCCTACGTGCGCCCACACGATCTGGACGTGCAGCGCCACCAGACGGGATCGGGGGTGGAAGGCATCGTCGCCAGACTCGACCGCGCCATCGTCGTCGGCCCGATCGCGCGGCTGGAACTCATCCCGGTGGACAGCGCGCCGCGCGGAGGCCACGACCCGCTGATCGAGGCGCAGATTCCGGCCCAGCAGTTCCACGAACTGGCTTTACGGGAGGGCGAAACCCTGGTGGTGTCGCCGCGCAAGGCACGGGTGTTCTTGCAGCCGCTACAGCACACCCGCGCTGCAGCGAGTTGAAGACAGGTCTGGCGCTCCTTTCCATAGCTTCGTCGGTGGTTTGAGAAGCTGCCATAGCAGCATTCATGAGGCGGTCCAGTACCGCCTCATTTCTTTTTTCACATCAGCATTTCAAGGTTGATGGACAACCGTCGCTCCCTGTTGGCCAGGCTGACGTATGGTGTTTATGCTGCGGGTGCGGGTGTGTTTTCAAACGGAGCAATCGCGTGTCGCATCCCCTGTTTGCCTGACTGTGTGGTGAAGCAGAAAAGGCAATAATGGCATCGTATTCTTCCTCTGTATCCTCTGTAAAAAGAATCGGTATATGCAACACGCAAAAAGCGATATTTCGCAACTGGACGAACAGGCGCATGCGCTGTGGGCCAGGATGTGGTCGTCCCTGTCCCCGGAGTCCCAGCTACTGGCATGGACGGATTGGGCTTCGCATCTGGCGACCAGTCCTGGGAAGCGCCTGGAACTGCTGCGTCTGGCCTTGCTGTTGACGGGGCAGATGCGTATCTATCTGCAGCACTATTTCGCGTCCATCCCGGCCCAGGCGGAAGCAAACGGATCGGCGGTACCTCTCCCTATACAGGGGGATCCCCGTTTTCAGGATGCCAGATGGAAACAGTGGCCGTTCAATATGTGGCACCAGTCCTTTCTTCTGCTGCAGGACTGGTGGGGGCATGCCACGCGGGGCGTGTGGGGCGTGGAGCGCCACCATCAGGCGTCGGTGGTCTTTGGCGCGCGCCAATGGCTGGATGTGTTCTCGCCCAGCAACTGGCTGGTGAGCAATCCCGTTGTGCTGGAACGCACGCAGCAGGAGCAGGGCGCCAATCTGGTGCGGGGCCTGACGTATTTTCTCGAAGACGTGCAAAGGCAGCTGATGGGCAAACCGCCTGTGGGCGCCGAGGCCTTCGTGGTGGGCCGTGATGTGGCGGTCACGCCGGGAAAGGTGGTTCTGCGCAACCGCGTCATGGAACTGATCCAGTACAGTCCTACTACCGAAAAGGTGCATCCCGAGCCTATCCTGATCGTGCCGGCATGGATCATGAAGTACTACATCCTCGATCTGTCGCCGCATAATTCGTTGATCAAATACCTGGTCGACCAGGGGCACACGGTATTTTGCATCTCGTGGAAGAATCCCGGAACGCCCGAGCGCGACCTGGGCATGGACGACTACCTGCAGCAGGGATTCTTTGCCGCGCTCGATGCGGTCAACGCCATCGTTCCCGAACGCAAGGTGCATGCTACCGGCTACTGCCTGGGGGGCACGCTGCTGGCCATTGCCTGCGCGGCCATGGCCCGCGACGGCGACGACCGCCTGGCGAGCATGAACCTGTTCACGGCGCAGACCGATTTCACAGAACCGGGGGAGCTCTGCCTGTATATCGACGAGAGCCAGGTGGCCATGCTGGAAGCGCAGATGGCGCAGACCGGGTATCTGAGCGGCCACCAGATGAGCGGCGCGTTCCAGATGCTGCGCTCCAATGATTTGCTCTGGTCGCGCCTGCTCAACGAATACCTGCTAGGGGAGCGTCGGCCGATGAACGACCTGATGGCCTGGAATGCCGACGTCACGCGCCTGCCCGAGCGCATGCACAGCCAGTACCTGCGCCAGTTTTTCCTCAACGACGCGCTCAGCGAAGGCCGCTATGTCGTCGGAGACCGGCCGGTCGCGCTGCCCGATATCAGTACGCCGGTTTTCAGTGTCGCTACGCTGACCGATCACGTGGCGCCGTGGCGTTCGGTGCACAAGCTGCATTATTTGACGCCCACCGAAATCCATTTCGTGCTCACCAGCGGCGGACATAACGCGGGCATCGTCAGCGAGCCGGGACGGCCGCGCCGTGCCTACCAGGCACTGACTCGTGCGGCTGGGGGCAATTACATATCACCCGACGAATGGCTGCAAAAGGCTCCGCATCACGAAGGGTCGTGGTGGCCCGAATGGACGGCGTGGCTGCAGGCGCGTTCGGGCGCGCCGGTGCGTCCGCCCCGCATGGGAGCGGCCAGCCGGGGCTACAAGGTGCTGTGCGATGCGCCAGGCGAATACGTGATGGAGAAATGACCCTCCTGTCGCAGAGCAGATGCGGCGCGACGCCAGAAGACGGCGTCGTTGCCTGAATTTCCTCTCCGTTGATGGGATTTCTTGTTGGCCCAGCCTTGGGAAAAACAGCGCGAGCGATTGCCTGGATGAACACCGATTGCACCGCCGGAAAAACGGCGCAGGGCCGTTGGCCCGATGCACCGCTTTCGCTCAGTGCTCGCCGAGATAGGCCTTGCGGATGCGGTCGTCGGCCAATAGGTCTTTGCCGCTGCCCGAAAAGCTGATTTTTCCGGTTTCCATGACGTAGCCGGTATTTGCCACGTGCAAGGCTGCTTTGGCATTCTGCTCCACCAGCAGCACGGTCACGCCTTCGGCATTGATCTGGCGGATGATGTCGAAAATCATGCCGACGATGATGGGAGCCAGACCCAGAGACGGTTCATCCATCATCAGTACCTTGGGCCGGCTCATCAGCGCGCGGCCCACGGCGAGCATCTGCTGTTCGCCGCCCGAGAGCGTGCCGGCCTTTTGCTTGTGGCGTTCCTTCAGGCGCGGAAACAGGCCGAAGACGTGCTCCAGGTCGGCTTCGATTTCGGCCTTGTCCTTGCGCGAGTAGGCGCCCAGGTACAGATTCTCGTCGACGTTCAGGTTGGGAAACACGCGGCGGCCTTCGGGTACCAGCACGACGCCCGATTCGACGATGTTCTTCGTCTTGTCGTTGAGGATTTCGCGGCCGTTCCAGCTGACCGAGCCGCCATCGGCCTTGACCAAGCCGACGATGGCGTTGAGCGTGGTGCTTTTGCCCGCGCCGTTGGCGCCGATGAGGGTGACGATTTCCCCGGCCGGCACGTCAAAGCTGATTTCGCGCAGCGCATGGATGCCGCCGTAACGGACCGACAGATTCTTGATGGACAGCATGGTTATTCCACTCCCAGGTAGGCTTCGATGACCTTGGGATCATTCTGGATTTGTTCCGGCGTGCCGTGGGCGATGGTGCGTCCGTATTCCAGCACGTACATGCGGCTGCACACCCCCATGACCACCTGCATGTGATGCTCGATCAGCACGATGGTGAGGTTGAACTTGTCGCGAATGGTGCGGATGAATTCCATCAGCTCCACCGACTCCTGGGGATTCATGCCGGCGGCGGGTTCGTCCAGGAACAGCAGCCGGGGCTCGGTGGCCAGCGCGCGGGCGATTTCGAGGCGGCGCTGTTTGCCATAGGGCAGGCTGGTCGAGCGGGTGTCGGCGTATTCGAGCAGACCGACCTCATCGAGCAGGTCGCGCGCGCGCGCCAGCTGCTGGCGTTCCTTGCGCAGGTAGGAGGGCAGGCGCAAGGTGGCCTCTACCAGGTTGGCACCCATGCGCATGTGCTGGGCCACCAGCACGTTTTCCAGCACGCTCATTTCCCGGAACAGGCGGATGTTCTGGAACGTGCGCGCCACACCCAGGCGGGCAATCCGGTGCGGCTTCATGCCCGTGATGTTTTTGCCGGCGAACGTGACCGTGCCGCTGGTCGGCACGTACACGCCGGTGATCAGGTTGAACGAGGTCGTTTTGCCGGCGCCGTTGGGGCCGATCAGGCCGACGATCTCGCCAGCATCAATGCTGATGTTCAGGTCCGTGACTGCGGACAGCCCTCCGAACTGCTTGTTGACGGCCGTGGTCTGCAACAGGGCGCCCATCATGCGCTCCTTTCACTGTCGGTGCCCGGGCGTGCCTTGCGGCGCGGCAACAGGCCGATTTTCGCCAGGCCGTCCCAGCTGAATTCGTGGGTGCCCATCAGCCCGCGCTGGCGGAAGATGATGACCAGCATGAGCAGTACGGAGAAGAAGACCATCCGCATGCCGGGCGTACCGGCCGTTTCCCAGAAGCCCAGGTTCAGGGGGCCGTCGAGGAAGCGCAGGGCTTCCATTGCCACCGTTACGGCAATGGCTGCGATGACCGAACCCGTTATCGAACCCACGCCACCCAGCACCACGATCAGCAGAATGTCGAAGGTCTTGAGGAAGATGAACTGCTTGGGGTCGATGGTGGTCAGGTGATGGGCCAGCAACCCTCCGGCAATGCCGGCAAGCACGCTGGAAATGGTGAACGACAGGACTTTCAGGCCAAACACGTTCACGCCCATGGCCTCGGCGGCGATTTCATTGTCGCGAATGGCCTTGAAGGACCGGCCGTAGGTGGAGCGGATCAGCAGCACCATGAAGATGATGCAGCCCGTGGCCACGCCCCAGGCCCACCACATGGTGGTGAAGCGCGGCAGGCCCTTGAGGCCCAGCGACCCGTTGGTGATCGTCTGCATGTTGGTCAGGATCACGCGGATGATTTCGGAAAAACCCAGCGTGGCAATGGCCAGGTAATCGTCGCGCAGGCGCAGGGCTATGAATCCCAGAACCCAGCCCACCAGGCCCGAGAGGAGGCCCGCCAGCAGCAGGGCCGGCACGAATGGTATCTGGATCTGTGCCAGCCACGGTGCGATGGGCTCCAGCATGTAGTTGACGGATTTCTGCGTCGGCGACATGGTCAGGATGGCGCAGGTGTAGGCGCCAATGGCCATGAAGCCGGCATGACCCAGGCTGAACAGGCCCGTGAATCCGTTGATCAGGTTCAGCGACAGGGCCAGAATCACGTTGATGGCGCAGAGCTTGAAGATCTGCATGGTGAAGGTGTCGAAAGTGTTCTCGAACACGAACAGCAGCGCCACGAAGCCAATCAGCGCGCCCAGCGTGAGCAGGTTGTTGCGCAAGGCAAAAGGCTGGCGGGATGGCAATGGATTCATCACACTTTCTCCCCTTGTTTGCTGCCCAGCAGGCCGGTGGGTTTGACCAGCAGCACCACGATCAGCAGCACAAAGGCAAATGCGTCCTTGTAGCCCGTCAGTTCGGGCAGGAAGGCGATGGTCATCAATTCGATCAGGCCCAGCAACAGGCCGCCGAGCACGGCGCCGGCAATGCTGCCAATGCCGCCGATCACGGCTGCGATGAAGCATTTCAGGCCGGGCATGATGCCCATCAGCGGTTCCAGCCGGGGGTATTTGAGCGCCCACATGATGCCGCCCACGGCTGCGAGTGCGCTGCCGATGGCAAAGGTGAACGAGATGATGCGGTTGACGTCGATTGCCATCAGGCGGGCGGCGTCGATGTCGGTGGCCACGGCGCGCATGGCCATGCCCGTCTTGGTGCGGTAGATGACCCACAGCAGCACGGCCAGAATGATGGCCGTCACCACGGGGATGACGATACTTACCATCGAAATGTGCACGTCGCCCAGCACGAACGTGGACGCAAAGAAATCGGGTACGGGAAAGGCCTTGGGACGGGCATCGAACAGCACAATGGCCAGGTTCTCGATCAGGAACGAGGCGCCGATGGCGCTGATCATGATGGAAATGCGCGGAGAGTCGCGCAGTGGCCGGTACGCCACGCGTTCCAGCCCCATGCCGAAAAGGGTGGTCATGCCAATGGCGACGATCACGGCAATCCACCAGGGCATCATGAAAGCGGTGACGGCGTAGAACGCCAGGTAGCCGCCGATCATGAACACATCGCCGTGGGCGAAGTTGATCAGTCGCAAGATGCCATAAACCATCGTGTAGCCGATGGCGATCAACGCATACAGGCTGCCCAGTGACAGCGCGTTGACAAACTGTTGCATGAAAATCTGAAAATCCATGGGATACCTCTGGAAACGCCTGCACGGATTGTGCCTGCGGGCGCAGGGACTGTGGCTATGGATTGCCCGTGCCCATCAAGGTGTAATCACCTTTCGAAAATTCCGCACAGGAACGACAGGCGGCGCCGGATGCTTCTTTTCTTCTGCATGAATAAAGCAGAGGGTGAGCAAGTATGACGCTTGCTGGCGCGTTTTCTTCAAAAGCCACGGACAAAAACCGAATAGCCGTTGCGGGGCTACCGTAACGGCTACTCGGATTCTTGCGTCAATCGGCAAGCGGTCGCGTCAATCAGGGCTTGACCGTGGACAGGAAGACGAACTTGCCGTCCTTGACCTGCTTGAACACCGCGGGCTTGTCGGCGTCGCGGTCTGCGTTGATGGTGATTTCGCCGGCAGCGCCTTCAAAGCCCTTGGTTTGTGCCAGGGCGTCGCGGATCTTCTGCGGCTCGGCCGAGTTGGCGCGGGTGATGGCGTCCAGCACTACGCGATAGGCGTCAAAGCCCAGGGCCGCATTGGCAGAGGACTCTTTCTTGTACTCGTCGCGATAGGCCTTCAGGAAATCTTCCGAGGTCTTGTTGATCGGCACGTCATTGGCGAAGAAGGTCGAGAACACGGTACCTTCAACGGCTTCGCCGCCCACTTTCAGGAAAGCGTCGATGTCCCAGGTATCGCCACCGATGAACGGTGTCTTTATACCCAACTGGCGGGCCTGCTTGATGATCAGTGCCGATTCGGTGTAGTTGCCCGGGGCAAAAATCGCGTCAGGGTTGGCCTTCTTGATGTTGGTCAACTGGGCGGTGAAGTCCTGGTCACCGGTGTTGTAGTCGGCGGTGGCCACCACGGCGTTGGCGTCGCCGGTCAGCTTGGTGAAGTGATCGACGAAGAACTTGGCCAGGCCCACGGAGTAGTCATTGGATACTTCGCGGATGATGGCAACCTTCTTGGCCTTGAGGGTGTCAAAGGCGTAGGTCGCGCCCACCGTACCCTGGAAGGGATCGAGGAAGCAGACGCGGAAGTAGTATTCGTTGCCCTTGGTCACGTTGGGGTTGGTGGCGGAAACGGCCACTGCGGGAATCTTGGCTTCGGCAAAGATCGGGCCGCCGGCCATCGACAGCGAACTGCCCCAGGAGCCCAGCACGGCATTGACTTTTTCCTTCTGGGCCAGCACGGTGGCGGCGTTGGCAGCTTCCACCTTGTCGGACTTGTTGTCGACAACGACCAGTTCGACCTTCTTGCCCAGCACGGTGGGATAGAGCTTGTTGGCCAGTTTGATGCCTTCGTATTCGTCGGCGCCGCCTGCGCCGTTGGCGCCGGTCAGCGGCTCGAATACGCCGATCTTGATCACGTCGGCACTGGCTGTGGTGGCCGGCGCTGCGCTGCTGGCGGCGTCGGCAGCCGGCTGTTGCTTGGAGCAGCCGGCCAGGGTTGCACCGGTTGCCACAATGGCTGCCAGCGACAGCGTAGAGAAGAAATTCCGTCGTTTCATAAAAAGTCCTAACATAAAATCGTCCATACCGGCAGGCATGGTCCTCATGTTCAGGCCGGCTTTTCGGACGCGGCAGACAGCGAAGGGCATTCCTGCACGGACCGCTTCTGAAATCTTCCGGATCGCTTCATCCGGCAACCGGCCGTCCAACTTTCAAGGTTTGTTCGGCCGAACTGCCGGGAATCGTTCCGGTCAGGCGGACACATGGGCGTGACAAGTCTCGAATCTTAACGTATTTGTCACACACGGAAACAATTCTACAAATCGGATGTGTTTGCGGGATTGTTTGTGGCAGCAGCGCGCCGCCCTTGTTCTTGCATATCGAAACCGAAACCCGTCAGACCGGAAGAAGCGCGTAGCTTTCACCGCAAGCGCCCGGCGGGATGGCGGGGTTGTTGCAAAAATGCCGCTGATGCGCTTGAAGCGGGCAAATGCGCCACAATGTATACGACATGAACCACAGCTTCTTTGACGCCGCCGCTGGCATGACCACCTTGTACGACTCCGATGCGTTCATCGTGGTCCACATGCATGGTGCGCCTGTTGCCGGTGGTCCGGCCGAAGGTTCGGTGGCCGACGGCGACAGCCCGGTGCTGGGACGCGATGGTTTTGAGATCGTCGACAAGCGAAGTGGCCGCCATGTATACCTCGACGGCAGTTGGGCGCAGTTGTTCCAGCAGCAGATTTATGCCTGGCGGCGCACGGCCCCGACCCAGGAAGAGGTCGAAGATACCCTGGAGCACTACGCGGGCCTGGCGGGCAATCCGGTGATCCTGCACTGAACCTTGCGCTCCGGGCAACGCAAGACAGACACCCGGGCCGCATCGTCTGAGATAGTCTGCGCGCCTATCTCTATATCTAATAGGCGATGGATGCTTTGCCCGGAAGAATAAGAATCACAGTCCTGCTGCGTTTCTCAGCATGTGCGCCTTGTCGGTCTGTTCCCAGGTGAAATCGGGCTCGTCGCGGCCGAAGTGGCCGTAGGCGGCGGTTTTCTCGTAGATCGGGCGCAACAGGTCGAGCATCTGGATGATGCCCTTGGGGCGCAGGTCGAAGTGCTCGGCCACCAGCTTTTCGATCTGGTGGTCGTCGATTACGCCGGTGCCTTCGGTGTAGACCGTGATGTTGATCGGGCGCGCCACACCGATGGCATAGCTCAGCTGGATCTGGCACTGCTTGGCCAGGCCGGCGGCCACGATGTTCTTGGCCACGTAGCGCGCGGCATAGGCGGCGCTGCGGTCCACTTTGGTCGGGTCCTTGCCGCTGAAGGCGCCGCCGCCGTGCGGGCAGGCGCCGCCGTAGGTATCGACGATGATTTTGCGCCCGGTCAGGCCGCAATCACCCTGCGGGCCGCCGACCACGAAGCGGCCGGTGGGGTTGATCAGGTACTTGGTGTCCTGCAGCCATTCCTTGGGCAGCACCGGCTTGATGATCTCCTCGATCACGGCCTCGATGAAGCTGGCCTTCATTTTGGTGGCGGTTTCGCTCTGATCGGGGCTGTGCTGGGTGGACAGCACCACGGTGTCGATGCTGTGCGGCTTGCCGTCCACATAGCGCATGGTCACCTGGCTCTTGGCGTCGGGGCGCAGGAAGGGCAGGCGGCCGTCCTTGCGCAGCTGCGCCTGGCGCTCGACCAGGCGGTGCGCGTAGTAAATCGGCGCGGGCATGAGCTCGGGCGTCTCGTCGCAGGCGTAGCCGAACATCAGGCCCTGGTCGCCGGCGCCGGTGTTCAGGTGGTCGTCGCTGGCGTGATCCACGCCCTGGGCGATGTCGCAGCTCTGTTTGTCATAGGCCACCAGCACGGCGCAGCCCTTGTGGTCGATGCCGTACTCGGTGTTGTCATAGCCGATGCGCTTGATCGTGTCGCGCGCCACCTGGATGTAGTCGACGGCGGTCTCTTGTTTGGTCGAGATCTCTCCGGCCAGCACGACCAAACCGGTATTGGTGAGGGTTTCTGCGGCCACCCGGGCATGCGGGTCCTGTGCAAGAATGGCGTCTAGTATGCTGTCGGAAATCTGGTCGGCAACCTTGTCGGGATGGCCTTCGGAAACCGATTCGGAAGTAAACAGAAAGTCGTTCGCCACAGTCAAGCTCCTGAAAATGGGCACGGATGGAAATGCGTTGCCACAAAAGAGCCTGGCGAACGCTTTAGCAGTAAGCGCGGTCCGTTGAACGGCCTGCCTGTCCGGTTCGCATGCGTGCGACAATGCACCCTTTTGCGAACGGCGCCGCCCTGCAAGTTGCTCGTTAACTCGGCGGCGCGGCTGATTCTAGCATTTTGCGGAAAAACCGTTTCCGCGTGCGGGGGTTGGCTTCTCCAGGGTGCGCTGCTGGTTCCAGATTTTTTGCGATCCCGTCTCGACGGACAGGGTTTCGTTCCTGATGGAAATGCCGGCGGACACAGAAGTGGCCGGACGGGTTCGGACATGGAAGGTCTTTTTCGTTTTTTGTCGCATGTGCCGTTGGGCCTTTTGCATGCCGTGGGTGCGGTCGCCGGCTGGCTGACGTACGGTCTTTCGGCGCGTTACCGCAGGCGCTGGCATGAAAACAGGGCGCAGGCTGGGTTGAGTGCCCGCCAGGTGCGAGGCGCCATTGCGCACAATGGCCGCATGATCATGGAACTGCCCCGGTTGTGGCTGGGGCCGCCGGTTCCCTGTGAATGGATGGGCGAAGACGTTGTCCGGCAGGCCTATGCCGCAGGCAAAGGAATTGTTTTCCTAACGCCGCATCTGGGATGTTTTGAAATCACCGCGCAGGCGATGGCGGCGCGTTTTGGGCCCCGGTATGGCGATCTGACTGTTTTGTACCGGCCGGCCAGTGAGCGCTGGATGGCCGAGATGATGCAGCATGTGCGCGACCGGCCGGGGCTGCGCGCGGTGCCGACCACACTGTCGGGCGTGCGGCAAATGGTGCGCGAATTGCGCCGGGGCCGGGCGGTTGGCCTGCTGCCCGATCATGTGCCGCCCGAAGGGCAGGGGGTATGGGCGCCCTTTTTCGGCCGGCTGGCCTATACCATGACGCTGGCCGCCAAGCTGGTGCACCAGACCGGCGCCGCAATGGTGATGGTGTGGGGCGAGCGTCTTGCGGCGGCACAAGGCTATCGGTTGCACTGCCTGCCCATGCCGGAACCCTTGTCTGACGATCTGCAGAGGGCGGTGGAACAGATCAATCACGCGATGGAACAACTCATTCTCACGGCGCCCGATCAGTATATGTGGGGCTATGCGCGGTACCGCCAGCCGCGCGCATTGGCTGGATCCGTGGCAGGGTTGCCTGCCGCAGAGCCGCTGGCACAGTCTGTGGAAGAAACGGACGCGTGATGCCGCAGCCCATTGTCGAAAAGCAGGCGCTGCATGACACACCGCCGCAACGCATACTGCCTGCGCCCCGGGGACTCGAGCGCGTCATTTATGCAATGCTGAAAATGCTGGCGTACTTGCCTCTGGGCGTATGGCGTGGCCTGGGCGTGGTTCTGGGGTGGGTGGTGTACCTTTTCCTGGACTTGGCGCGCAGTCGCCGACGCATTGCCGACGTGAACCTGCAGCTGTGTTTCCCCGAATGGGACGCTGCGCAACGCCAGCGCGTGATCCGCCAGCATTGTGTGCGCCTGGCCCAGTCGATGCTGGACCGCATCTGGCTGTGGCATGGCAGCGAAGCCCTGTTGCGCCGACGCGTGCGGCTGGCCGGCGATGGCGCGGCGTTGCTGGCGTTCCAGCCCACTATTGTGTTTGCGCCGCACTTCCTGGGGATGGATGCCGGCGGCATGCTGCTGGCGCCCCTGCTGGAGACGCGTGCGTGTGTTTCAATCTACACCCCGCTGCGCAATGCACCGCTTGACCGTTGGGTGCGTCGCGGCCGCGGCCGCTTTCCCAACAACCTGCCGGTCTGGCGCGGCGATGGCATCAAACCCGTGGTGGCGGCCCTGCGCAAGGGAGGCGTGCTGTATCTGCTGCCCGACATGAATTTTGGCGCGGAAGAATCCATCTTCGTGGAGTTTTTCGGCCAGCCGGCTGCCACGATACCGTCGCTGGCGCGGTTTGCCCGGCTGGGCCGGGCGCAGGTCATCACGGCCGTGACGTATATGGAGCCGCACGGTTACACCGTGCATCTGAGCCCGCCCTGGAGCGATTTTCCCTCCGATGGCGTGTACGCCGACACCCAGCGGATGAACATCCATCTGGAAGCATGGATCCGGCAGCGGCCGGAAGAGTATTTCTGGCTGCACAAACGCTTCAAGACCCGCCCGCCCGGCATGCCGCCGGTTTACTGAAAGTAGGCGCGATGTAACAGGGCGGCCTGGGTCGCAATCGGTCACAATGTGCCCATGACAAATACTGCAGCCGCCATTGCCCAGACAGCGGCACGCTTGGTGGTGGAGCATGGACTTGAATATGGTGCGGCCAAGCAGCGCGCCCTGAAAGCATTGAGACTGCCCATGCGCACGCCCTTGCCTGACAATCTTCTCGTGGAAGACGCCGTGCGGGAGCATCTGGCCCTGTTCTGCCAGGATACGCAGCCGCAGGAACTGGCCGCCCTGCGCGAACTGGCGCTGTACTGGATGTTGAAGCTGGAAGAATTCGAGCCGCTGGTGGGCGGAGCCGTCTGGCGCGGCACGGCTACGCGCCTCAACGATATTCACCTGCATCTATTTGCCGATGACGCCAAAGCCGTGGAAATCGCCCTGATGGATCAGCGCGTGGCCTATGTGGCCAGCCAGGCACCCGGTCTGCATGGCCAGACGGTGGATGTGCTGAGCCTGCACGCCTGGTGTGAAGGTTTGCAGGAAGACGTGGGTGTCCATCTGCGGATCAATGCACCTAACGCCCAGCGCGGCAGCTTGCTGGCAGATGCCCGGGGTGGAAAACCGCGCGGCACCGCGGCCATGTTGCGGGAATTGCTCCAGGCTGATGCAAGTTGGCTCCCGGCGATAGAATGAATACGGGTTAGGAACAAGGAGGCCATGATGCTTTACCGGTTCAATTCCGCCGTATCGGGTGAAATAGTCATGCTGACGCCGCATGTAGAGGAAATATTCGCGGCCATCGGCCGTCCCTTGGGGCAACGTGGCGTCATCGCGCCCGACCAGATGCCCGCGGCGATCGCCGCGCTGGAAGATGCCATTGCCTTGTCCAGGACACGGATGGCGGACCCGCAAACCACGGATGAAGAGGAAGAAGAAAACGTCCCGGCAGAAGCACCGGTGCCTTTTCATGTCCGTGCCCAGCCCTTCCTGAAGATGTTGAAACAAAGCCATGCGGCACAGGAAAATGTGACCTGGGGCATATGATGACGCGCCACAATGTGCGCACGGGTAATTTCATTAATTGCAATTAACTTGATCGTAAAAGCACATTATTTCCCGCAATTGCATCTATTTGCTTGTTGCGATATGCTGTATCTTTGATTGGGTAGTGAAAAATTCGGCGTCCGAGATTTCGATCGATTTCGATGTTTTTTTGCGTGAAATGACGAAAAAAAGCCTTCTGAAGAAGCAAATTGCGTTACATTCCACGCCTATTAACAACCACGCTGTCAAGGGGTGGAGCGTGCCGGTCGGGCATGCAGGCAACTACCCAAAATCTGCCTTCTGACAGCAGCAAATGGTACTTCCATGGATTTGCGAAAACTCAAAACCCTGATTGATCTGGTATCGGAATCCAATGTGTCCGAGCTGGAAATCACCGAAGCCGAAGGAAAAGTGCGCATCGTCAAGAGCGTGGGTGCCGATCCGGTACCCGTCGTCTACGCGGCGCCTCCCGTGCAGCAAATGCCCGCCCTGCAGTCTGCACAGATTGCTCCCGTGGGCGCCAGTTCGTGCAATCTGCCGGGCGCTGCCAATGGCAATTCCGCAGAAGCCCCGGCCGAGCCTCCTGCGCCTTCGGGGCACGCAGTGAAATCGCCCATGGTCGGAACGTTCTACCGGGCCAGCAGCCCCGGCGCTGCGCCGTTCGTCGAAGTGGGCAGCACCGTCAAGGCGGGTCAGACGCTGTGCATCATCGAGGCCATGAAGATCCTCAATGAAATCGAGGCCGATGTTGCCGGCACCGTGACGCAAATCCTTTGCGGCAATGGCGACGCCGTCGAATACGGCCAGACATTGTTCGTCATCGAATGAGTCACCGGTCGCATACGAGCTGCGGCGTGTGCGCCATGGCGCGCGTTGGCCGGAGCGCCTATGTTCAGGATGCCGATTGCCAACCGCGGCGTGCTTGCCGCGCAGGCAGGGCGAAGCGGATTGCACGCGCACATAGCGGTGCGCAAGGCGATTGAGTCGCGGAGATACCCATGTTCAAGAAAATACTGATCGCCAACCGGGGAGAAATTGCCCTGCGCGTCCAGCGCGCCTGCAAGGAAATGGGCATCAAAGCGGTGATGGTCTATTCCGAAGCCGACCGCGAAGCCAAATACGTCAAGCTCGCCGACGAGGCCATCTGCATTGGCCCGGCGCCCTCGCCCCAAAGCTACCTCAATATGCCGGCCATCATCGCGGCGGCCGAGGTGACCGACGCCGAGGCCATTCACCCCGGGTATGGTTTTCTGGCCGAGAATGCCGATTTCGCCGAGCGCGTGGAAAAAAGCGGGTTTACCTTCATCGGGCCGGGCCCCGAAGCCATCCGCACCATGGGAGACAAGGTCTCGGCCAAACAGGCCATGATCAAGGCCGGCGTGCCTTGCGTGCCGGGCTCCGAAGGCGAACTGCCCGACGACCCGGCGCAGCTCAAGCGCATCGCCAAGCAGATCGGGTATCCGGTCATCATCAAGGCCGCAGGCGGCGGCGGGGGACGCGGCATGCGCGTGGCGCACACCGAGGCTGCCCTCATCAATGCCGTGGCCATGACGCGTGCCGAAGCCAGTACGGCGTTTGGCAATCCTGCGGTGTATATGGAAAAGTACCTGCAAAATCCGCGGCACGTCGAAATCCAGATCATCGCCGACAACTACAAGAATGCCGTCTTTCTGGGCGAGCGCGACTGCTCCATGCAGCGCCGCCACCAGAAGGTGATTGAAGAATCGCCTGCGCCCGGCATCCCGCGCCGGCTGATCGAACGCATCGGCGACCGCTGCGTGGCCGCCTGCAAGAAGATCGGCTACCGCAACGCCGGCACGTTCGAATTCCTGTACGAAAACGGCGAGTTCTATTTCATCGAAATGAACACCCGGGTGCAGGTGGAACACACCTTGACGGAGTGGACCACGGGCATCGATATCGTGCGCACCCAGATCATGGTGGCCGCGGGTGAAAAATTGCCATTTGGCCAGCGTGACATCCAGATGCGCGGCCATGCGTTCGAGTGCCGCATCAACGCCGAAGATCCCTACAAATTCACGCCTTCGCCGGGCCGCATCACCCTGTGGCACCCGCCGGGCGGGCCGGGCGTGCGGGTGGACAGCCATGTCTACACCAATTACACCGTGCCGCCCAATTACGATTCGATGATCGCCAAGCTCATCGTCTATGGCGACACCCGCGAACAGGCCATGGCGCGCATGCGCTCGGCCCTGAGTGAAACGCTGATCGAGGGCATCAACACCAATATCGCCTTACATCGCGACCTGATGGTGGATGCCCGCTTCATCGAAGGTGGCACCAATATCCATTACCTGGAGCAATGGCTGGCGCAGCGCGCCCGTTGATGGGCGCAGGCCTTGTATTGGCAGGCGCTGACGTAACGTTTCTGCATGCCTGGTGCCAATGTGTTCGGGTTTCTTTTTGCGCCTTGCGCCTGCGCGAACCGGCGCATGCCCTGAAGGAGTGGCAGCATGTTTGAGTTGCGCCTGCTGTGCCCCGAGGCGGACGTGGAAATGGTGAGCGAGGCGCTGGAAGCCCTGGATGCCCTGAGCGTTTCCGTGGAGGATGCCGATGCGCAGACCCAGTCGGAACAGCCGCTGTTTGGCGAGCCCGGCATGCCCGCGCCCCGCGAAAGCTGGCAGCGTTCCCTGCTGACGGCCCTGTTCATGACGCAGGCGGCTGCTGAAGAGGCGGCCCGTCTGCTGGCTGTGCAGGATTTTTTCACCGCCAGCAGTGTGCTGGACGTGCGGTCGGTCCCCGATCAGGATTGGGTGCGCCTGACGCAGGCGCAATTCACGCCGGTCGCCATCATCCCTGATTTCTGGATTGTGCCGAGCTGGCACGAGGCCCCGGCGCAGGCCCGGCAACTGATCCGGCTGGATCCGGGCCTTGCGTTTGGCACCGGCACGCATCCGACCACGCGCATGTGCTTGCGCTGGCTGGCACAGAGCCCTGACGTGGCCGGTGCGCGGGTGCTCGATTACGGTTGCGGTTCCGGTATTCTGGCCATTGGCGCGGCCAAATATGGGGCCGCGCAGGTTGATGCGGTGGATATCGATCCAGCAGCCGTCGATACGGCGCGCGACAATGCCGCCAACAATGCGGTCAGTCTGCGCAGCGGCCTGCCTGACATGGTCGAACCTGCCCAGGCGGGTTACGGGATCGTTCTGGCCAACATCCTTGCATCTCCCCTGAAAGTGCTGACACCGCTGCTTTGTGCACATCTGGCGCCTGGTGGGCATCTGGTGCTGGCGGGCATTCTGGAGCGCCAGACACAGGAACTGCAGGAAGCCTATGCGCCCAGCCTGGAACTATCGGTTGCCGATGCGCAAGATGGCTGGGTGCTGCTGACAGGACGGCGTCCCGTCTGAGAACCGGTCGGCGATTGCCGGGGCACGGCCTACAATTCGTACACCATGCCGTCTACCACGCGTTTTGTCTCCCGTTGCCCGGATTGCGGAACGTCCTTCTGGATCGTGGCCGATCAATTGCGCATCGCGCAGGGCTGGGTGCGCTGCGGGCATTGCCAGACGGTTTACCAGGCACAAAATACCCTGTCCGCCGTGCAGGAAGAAACCGGGGATACCGCCATCCATTCGGACGGGACGCCTGCATCATCCGGCCCAGTTGCCGATCATGGGGAGGAGAAGGCGAAGGGTCCGGTCGTCAAAGCCAGCCCCATGGAGCGGATTGCCGCGATCATTGCTGCCAGAAAGGCGCAGACCCGAATGGCGCGCGGGCAGACCGGGGCAGGCACTGCCGCAGAAACAGAGCCAGAACCGGACAACCCGGCCATTCACCACCAGCCACCACCTGCGGAGGCGCCGGTACCAGTTGAGTTTGAAGAGGCAGCAGCGCACGTTGTTTCTGCCCCTGATCCAGAGGCAATGGGCACGGCCATTGTGGATGCTGCGGATGAAGCGAACGTTTCGGCGCCTGCGTCCGATCTGGCTCATTCTTTTGTGCCGAAGCCGCCAGAGCCGGATGAAGGCGATGCTGCCCATCCATCCGAACCTGCTTCTGAGCCAGAGCAAGCGGTCCCATTTGAACCGGCAGAACTGGATCAAGGTGGTGACACCGAGCAGCTGGAAACTGCTTTCGAGCTGGAACAAACGCGCCAGCCGGAACCGGAAGTGCCGAATGAAGGCGATGACGCCGAGTCGACGGAACCTCCTGTTTTTGAATCGGAACAAATACGTTTATCTGAATCGGTAGAACCGGACGAAGATGGTGGCCCTGAACCGCTGGAGGCCCCTTCCGAACCAGAGCAAACCTATCCGTCTGAAGCGGTAGAGCCGGATGAAAGCAAAGAGGCCGAGCCGCCGGCTTCCGAGGCGGATACACCGGAAGAAATACCATCCGAGCCGGCTGAAGAATTGCCGCCTCTGATCCCCGCATTCTTGCTGGTTGAGAAGAATGCACCAGAAGAGCAGGGCGGCGGTTCCAATGGGCGGGTTGACGATGCGGACGATGCTGCAGAAAACGACGCGGCGTCTGAATCCGAACCAGAGGCCGAGTCCGCAGTGCTTGTAGCAATGGCAGAAGACCCGGTCACGCAAGCGGCCGTTCCGGTGCAGACGGCCGATGCGGCAGAAGCAGGAGAAGAAGGAAAATTCTCGTTCGTTCGCGATGCCGAGCGCCGGGCGTTCTGGTGCAAGCCCCTTGTCCGGGTGGGCCTGTCCCTGTCCGTTGGTCTGGGGATGCTGGTACTGGCCGGGCAATGGGTCTACCACCAGCGCTCTTCGCTCTACGCACGCATTCCGTTGGCGCGGCTGGCGCTGGATGCCGTATGCAAGCCATTGAATTGCCGAATCGCGCCTTGGCAGAACATCCATGCCGTGGAAATCGAAACCAGCGAATTTCTGAAAAACGCCGATTCCTCCTATGCGCTGCATGTGGCGCTGCGCAACAACAGCCCACATCCGGTTGCCATGCCCGCGCTGGAACTGAGCCTGCTGGATGCAGACCAGCAACTGGTGGCCAAACGGGTCATTGCCGCTGATCCGGCCATGCCCGTGCCGCCCATCCTGCCGCCGCGCGGCCAATGGGATGTGGAGGCGACGGTGGATGTGCACCTGCCTGTCGATGTTGTGCGGTACGACATTTCAGGCTATCGTTTGACCATTTTCTACCCTTGACAACCCCTTTGGGGTGTGCAGCATGCCCATTCTCATTTCCGGCTCGATGGCCTTTGACAACATCCTGGCGTTCAATGGCCGGTTTGCCGACCACATCCTGCCGCAGCAGGTCCAAAAACTGAGCGTTTGCTTCCTCACGCCGCATATGCGCAGCGACTACGGCGGCTGCGCGGGCAACATCGCCTATGCCGTCAAGCAGCTCGGCGGTGAGCCCCTGCCGCTGGCCACCGTGGGCAAGGACGGCGGGCATTACCTCGAGCGTTTGCGCCAGATGGAAATCGATACCGGGCACATTGCGGTGCGCGAGGATTGCTATACCGCCCAATGCACCATCGTGACCGATGAGCACCAGAACCAGATCACGGCATTTCATCCCGGGGCCATGGGACTGGCGCACGAGCACGAAGTCCCCGCGGATTCCTCCATCGCCCTGGCCATCGTTTCGCCCAATGCCAAGGAGGCCATGCAGCTGCATGCGCAGCAGTTGCACGCCGCAGGCATTCCGTTCGTCTTCGATCCGGGTCAGGCCCTGCCGCAGTTTTCGGTCGACGAGCTGCAGCAATTGATCGATCAGGCCAGCTGGCTCACGCTCAACGACTACGAGGCGTTTCTGCTGAGCGAGCGCATGGGATGCGACCGCGCGGCCCTGTCGCGTCAGGTGCGCGGCATGGTTGTCACCCTGGGAGAAAAGGGGTGCGAAATCTGGCAGGAAGGCGACCGCCAGCCGATCGATCCGGTCGCTCCGGCAGCAGTGGTCGACCCCACGGGCTGTGGCGACGCCTGGCGCGGCGCCCTGCTGCACGGACTGCAACAGGGGTGGGATCTGTTGCGGTGCGCGCGTCTGGGCAACTACATCGGTGCCGTCAAGGTGGCCCATCGCGGACCGCAGAACTACCAGGTCAATGCCGACGACGTACAGACGTACTGATCCGGATGACGGGAGCCATCGGCAAATCCTGAAGGATTCTGGCGCCAGCGCGCGCAGTTTTCAGCGTGTCAACGCCGCGAATGCCTCGCGGTATTTGGCGGCGGTGTTGGCGATCACTTCGGCGGGCAGCGCAGGTGCCGGGGCTGTCTTGTTCCAGGGCTTGCCATCGACCATGGCGGTTTCGAGCCAGTCGCGCAGATACTGCTTGTCGTAGCTGGGCGGGTTTTTGCCGGCTTTGAACGCCGCTTCATAGCCTTCCAACGGCCAGTAGCGCGAACTGTCGGGCGTGAGCACCTCGTCCATCAGCGTGAGGGTGCCGTTCTCGTCCAGCCCGAACTCGAACTTGGTGTCAGCAATGATGATGCCCTTGGTCGCAGCGTAATCGGCAGCGGCCTGGTACAGGGCAATGCTCACGTCGCGCATCTGTGCGGCCAGCTCCTTGCCGATGGTGGCCTCCACCTGCGCAAAAGTGATGTTTTCGTCGTGCTCGCCCACGGCGGCCTTGGCGGCCGGAGTGAAGATCGGTTGCGGCAAGGGGGCGGCATTGGTCAGGCCTGGTGGCAGCCGCACGCCGCACACGCTTTGCGTCTGCTGGTATTCAGCCCAGCCGCTGCCAGCCAGATAGCCGCGTACCACGGCCTCCACCGGCAGGGGCTTCAGCCGCTTGACCAGCATGCTGCGGTTCTGCACCTGCGCTACTTCATCCGGTGTGACCACGCTTTCGGGCGCGTCGCCGGTGAGGTGGTTGGGCACGATGCCCTTGAGCCAGTCGAACCAGAACAGCGCCATCTGCGTCAGCAGCGCGCCCTTGCCGGGAATGGGCTCACCCATGATCACGTCGAACGCACTGATGCGGTCACTGGCCACCATGAGGATGCGGTTGTCCCCTACTGCGTAGTTGTCGCGCACTTTGCCGCGCGCCAGCAGCGGCAGCGAATGAAGGGACGAGGCGTGCAGGGCAGAAATACTGATGGATGGCATGATGAACGGCAGGTGTGGCGCACGGCTTGTGTGTCTGCACGAGCAGGCAGCGCCGCAGGAAGTCGGGCATTGTAGCCAGCCGCAGAGACTACGTACGCAGTAAAAAACGGGCGCGGCTGCCGTGGATTTTACTGGGCGGCCATGCGCAGCGGCCCGTTTTGTTTACTTTGCTGTCCGGTGTTACCTTCCGGAAATCTGCCACACAGGTCAGTGCTTGCCGGGAGGAAAAGGTCCAAGATTCCAGCAACTATCGTTGCTGCACAGGCTGGGGGGATTTGCCCTATCATGCATGCAACCGGGTTTCTCCGGTGATCGCCAATCCTTTTTCATGAATGGAAATTGTCATGGCACTCAATCTCACCACCGACCAACAGCAGCTTCTTGCCAGTCTGCCCCATATGGTGGGCTCTGCCATAGCCTTCTCCGGCTCCAGTGGCCTGTTTGGTACGGGAAAGGAAATACTCACGAACGGCAAGGCGTTGATCGAAGGCGCGCAGCAATATCCGGCCAATGCCCTGATCCAGTCCATCGTTCCCCAGCCGGATGGCAACCGCAGCGAGGAAGTGGCAGAAATGCGCGCCACCCGCGAGTGGATGAAGGCGCGCTCCAAAGAAAAGAATATCGACACGCCTGAAAAACTCTCGGAGCAGGCCATTTCCGACGCCCGGGAAGCCAACGCCGTGCTGGCAACGCTCGATCCCGTCGTGGCCAGCGAATACCGTCAATGGGTGTTGCAGGCGGCCGAAAAAGTGGCCATGGCTGCCACAGAAGGCGGGTTTCTAGGCTTTGGCGGCGAGAGGCTGAGCGAAGGCGAGGAAAGAATCCTGTCGGAGCTTAAAAACGCGCTGGGCGCAGTCTGAACAGAAGCGCGGCTGCGGATAGCTTACACGCGCTGCGGTGCGGGTTTGTTAAGCCGGAGTGCACAAGAGACTGCCACTGGGCGTTTTTGTCACTGCGTCAACACAGGGTGTGCTTTGTGTGTGACACGCCAGAGTACCCATCTGGCGCCAAAACCGCGACATGGGGTGGTTGCGCTCTGGCCCTTGGTGTTTGTGTGCCGCAGTTGGTGGCCGAGATCACGTTTCACACGCCATCTGCATGTAGATAGATGCAAATTCCTTATGCTGCGCCCGGGCGTCAGGGGCAAAGATACTCAGGCTTTTTTCAGAAATTCCGACTTGAGCATCATGTTGCCATGTTCGGTCTTGCAGTCCACATTGTGGCCACCCGCGCCCTCGGCCAGCCGGATGCCCTTGATCTTGGTGCCCTTTTTCAATGTGATGGAGCTGCCTTTGACCTTGAGATCTTTGACCAGAATCACTGCATCGCCATCCTCCAGCGGCGTGCCGTTGGCGTCTAGCACCACAGTGGCGGGCGTGTTGCTTTCATCCACCGCCTGCGCAGGCCATTCGTGGCCGCAGTCGGGACAGATGAAATTGTCGTCATCGGGGTAGGTGTTTTCAAGGCCGCATTGGGGGCAGGGTGGGATGGAGGTTGTCATTTCTTTTCATTCTGAAAATCAGTCATCAGCCTTCGGGTGCAATAAAGTGAATGGGCTTGAGCGGCAAGCGGCGCCGGGCGGGATCGCTGAGTTTGTCGTAGTGTTCCACCCACAGATCAAACAGCGCTTCCAGGTTCAGCAGCTTTACAGGCCGGTCGGTTTGCGTGCGCGCTTCGGCCTCGGCATCGCGGGTAAAGCCGCCGATGCACACAAACAAGCCCACATCGCCTGCACGAATCAGCGAACTGAACGAACGCAACCCATCCACAGCAACGGCCTGCTGCTGCCGCTTGACCTGCACCTTGATGCGGGGAGACTGGGTGCCTAAAGGATCAAGGCCCGCCAGAATATCGATGCCGCCGTCTTTGCCCGGTGGGGACACCCAATGCACGTGGTAGCCCATAGCGCGCAGCAAATCAGCTACCAGTTCTTGAAAATCATACGGGGGCATGTTGCGTAACAGATGCGAAATTTCTTTCCACGCCTGTTCTTCGGCCTCTTCAAAAGTGATGCGGACGGTTTTGTTGGTGGTTTCCAGATCGGTGTCTTCCGCGCTTGGGTGCCCGGATGCTTTAGCGTTCGATTCATTGGTTTCGGTTTGTGGCACATCCGCATCGGGCTGCGCCGCGCGCCATTTGGCATAAAGCTTGCAAGCGCGCTTGTAGAAGGCTTCAGGGTCTGGCAGTTCAGCATGGGCGCGGCGGCCTTCTTCGGTAATCGTCCACACGCCTTTTTCTTTCACCATCCACCCGGCCTTGACGCAATCCACCGTGGCAAAGCGCACAATCTTGTCAAAACGCCGCCCGCCAGATTCGTATTCGTCGGCCTCATAAGGGGTGAGCGTGACCTGTGCAGCTAATTGACGCAAAGCCTCGCGGGCCTGCAAACCATCGGGCGCACCCATCAGCAGTTGAAACAAAGCCCTCAGCAATTCGCCAGTGCGGCGACGCGTTACTTCAGCCATTGGTTTGTCCTCGTAATAGCTTTGCTCAAGACGTTTGCTGGCCTCGCGTCAAGCAGTTTGAATTAACCGAATTTTTACCCCTGTTTGCTGCGGACAATCACACATCCAGATTCGCAGCCCTTAGCGCATTGCTTTCGATGAAGTCGCGCCGCGGCTCCACCTCGTCGCCCATCAGCATGGTGAACACGCGGTCGGCTTCGATGGCGTCGTCGATCTGCAC
>JBDHSG010000018.1:0-49178 GCA_039808005.1 Allobrachymonas sp.
GGAGCGGGAAACGAGTCTCGAACTCGCGACCTCAACCTTGGCAAGGTTGCGCTCTACCAACTGAGCTATTCCCGCAATGTAAGCGCCGCATTATACCGGCTAACGGCACCCTTCCCGCTGCCACAACCAGCGGCCTATCAGTAAAGTTAATGCTTCACTGCCTGACGCTTGCCCCGCGTTCTGCCAGTCTTGCCAGCATCGTCTGGGGAAGCCAGTGGAACATCCTCAAACGCTGGTTGCGGCGAGGGAAGCGGCTGCGGCTGGGTTTCCAGTGCAACGGCAAATACCTCGTCGATCCAGCGCACAGGAATGATCTCAAGCCCTTCTTTCACGTTGTCGGGAATTTCCTGCAGATCCTTGACGTTTTCCTGGGGAATGATGACCTTGCGAATACCGCCGCGCAAGGCCGCCAGCAGCTTTTCCTTGAGACCGCCAATGATGGTCACTTCGCCCCGCAAGGTGATTTCCCCGGTCATGGCAACATCCGCGCGCACGGCAATGCCTGTTAGCGCGGAAACAAGGGCGGTGGTCATGGCTGCGCCTGCGCTGGGCCCGTCCTTGGGGGTTGCGCCATCGGGAACGTGGATGTGGATATCACGCTTGTCAAAGACGTCCTCGGCAATGCCCAACTGCGCCGCGCGGCTGCGCACGACGGTGCGAGCCGCCTCGACCGACTCTTTCATCACCTCTCCCAGCAAACCGGTACGAAGGATGTTGCCCTTGCCTGGCATGGTAGCCGCCTCGATGGTCATGAGGTCGCCGCCCACTTCCGTCCAGGCCAGTCCCATGACCTGGCCGACGGTGTTCTTCTCTTCGGCGCGGCCATAGGTATAGCGGCGCACACCCAGGTAGTCATGCAGGTTTTCCGGCGTGACCACCTGCTTGCCGGCAACTTGGCGCAGTTGCACCGACTTGATGACCTTGCGGCAGATTTTCGAGAGTTCACGCTCCAGCGAGCGCACGCCTGCCTCGCGCGTGTAGTACCGCACGATGTCGAGCAAGGCTGCCTCTGTCACCTCCAGCTCGCCGTCCTTGATGCCGTTGCTCTTGAACTGCTTGGGCAGCAGGTATTGCCGGGCAATATGGACCTTTTCGTCTTCGGTGTATCCCGACAGGCGAATGACCTCCATGCGATCCAGCAAGGCCGGAGGAATGTTCATGGAGTTGGAAGTCGCCACGAACATTACTTCGCTCAGGTCGAAATCCAGTTCAACATAATGATCGGCAAAGGTGTGGTTCTGCTCGGGGTCGAGCACCTCCAGCAGAGCGCTGGACGGGTCACCGCGGAAATCCGTACCGAGCTTGTCGATTTCATCCAGCAGGAACAAGGGGTTGCGCGTCCCCGCCTTGCTGAGATTCTGCAGAATCTTGCCCGGCAATGCGCCAATATAGGTGCGCCGGTGGCCGCGAATCTCCGCCTCGTCGCGCATGCCGCCCAGGGCCATGCGCACATATTTGCGCCCCGTTGCCTTGGCAATGGACTGGCCAAGCGAGGTCTTGCCCACCCCAGGCGGTCCAACCAGACAGAGAATGGGTGCCTTCAGTCTGTCGACGCGCTGCTGCACCGCCAGATATTCCAGAATGCGGTCCTTGACACGCTCCAGACCATAGTGATCGGCATTGAGAATGGTTTCCGCGGCAGCCAGATCCTTCTTGATCTTTGTGCGCTTGCTCCATGGCAGGCCAATCAGCACTTCGAGGTAATTGCGTACCACCCCGGCCTCTGCCGACATCGGCGACATCAGCTTGAGTTTCTTGAGTTCGGACTCGGCCTTGCTCAGGGCGGCCTTGGGCATCCTGGCCTGCCTGATTTTCTTCTCAAGCTCTTCGATGTCAACGCCATCTTCTCCTTCTCCCAGCTCTTTCTGGATGGCCTTGACCTGCTCGTTCAGGTAGAAGTCACGCTGGCTTTTTTCCATCTGGCGCTTCACCCGCCCGCGGATGCGCTTGTCCACGTTGAGGATTTCCACCTCCTCCTCAAGTTTGCCAAACAGCATTTCCAGACGCCTGTGCACACTGGTCTCGTCCAGAATCTGCTGCTTGTAGTTCAACTCCAGCGGCAGATGCGCCGAAATGGTGTCTGCAAGCCGGCCGGGATCCTCGATGTTGGCAATGGACTGAAGAATTTCCGAAGGGATTTTCTTGTTGAGCTTGACGTACTGCTCGAATGATTGCATGACGGCGCGACGCAGCGCTTCGAGTTCCCCCTGCTCTTCCTCCGGCAAGCCCACTGCCGCAGACGCAGGCATGGGCAATACCTTGGCAGAAAAGTGCTTTTCGCCATCGATAACGGTTTCCACGTGCGCGCGCTGCCGCCCCTCGACGAGAACCTTCACGGTATTGTCCGGCAGCTTGAGCAGCTGCAAGATGGAGGCAATGCAGCCTGTGGCATGCATGTCGGACACGGCCGGTTCTTCTTGCGCAGCGGATTTCTGCGCCACCAGCATGATGGCCTTGTTGCCCTCCATGGCCGTTTCCAAAGCATGAATGCTCTTGGTGCGGCCAACGAACAGCGGAATCACCATGTGCGGAAAAACCACCACGTCACGCAACGGCAACATCGGCAACTCTACGGACTCGGCAGGAAATTCGGTGAATTCGGACATGAAACGATCCAGAAAAGAAAGAGTCTTGCGCGTGACCGCATGGTCGACACGTTCCCATTCATTATGGGGGTACCACCAAGTATTTCAAGCGTAAGGATATTGCCACAACTGCGCCCGCACCGCTTCTCAATGCTGCCGGACTTCGCTGGCCAAACAGGCATCAAGGGCTGTAAACCTGCGAACAGCGCGCCGTGGGTACACACGACGACTTTTCGCAGATTGATCCAAACAATCGCCTGGATACCCGAAAGAGAAAAAACGGGATTTCATACGGCATCATGGGCCCTATCGTGCAGCCCTTCTGCGCGATAAAAACCTGCCGGATTAACCTCAGACCCTAGTCCCTGCCCGGCACTTGCCAGTGCTACCCATCCAATCAGGCCTGCTTTTCCCTGGAGCGGTAAACCAGCATCGGCGGCTTGTCTTCCTCGATGCTGGATTCGTCCAGCACCACTTTCTCCACATTGCGCATTGCCGGCAATTCAAACATGGTGTCGAGCAGGGCTCGCTCCATGATCGAGCGCAATCCCCGGGCACCTGTCTTGCGCTCAAGCGCCTTCTGTGCGATGGCCTTCAAAGCCTTGGGTTTGATTTCGAGCTGCACCCCTTCCATTTCAAACAGCTTCTGGTACTGCTTGACAAGGGCGTTCTTCGGCTCCGCAAGGATTTTCACGAGAGCCGCCTCATCGAGTTCGGCCAGCGCGGTAATCACCGGCATGCGCCCGATCAACTCGGGGATCAGCCCGAACTTGATCAAGTCCTGCGGCTCGATGTAACGGAACACCTCGCTAAGCGACAGATCCTTCTTGCTGCGCACCTCGGCGCCAAAACCCATGCCCGAGCCGCTGGTGCGGCGCTCAATGACTTTTTCCAGACCGTCGAAGGCGCCACCGCAAATGAACAGCATGTTGCTGGTGTCGACCTGCAGGAAATCCTGGTTGGGGTGCTTGCGGCCACCCTGCGGCGGAATGCTGGCCCGGGTCCCCTCGATCAGCTTGAGCAGCGCCTGTTGCACGCCTTCGCCCGACACGTCCCTGGTAATCGACGGGTTTTCGGATTTGCGGGCGATCTTGTCGATTTCATCGATGTAGACGATGCCGCGCTGCGCCTTTTCCACGTCGTAGTCACAGCTTTGCAGCAGCTTGCTGATGATGTTTTCGACGTCTTCTCCGACATAGCCCGCTTCCGTCAGCGTGGTCGCATCGGCCATGACAAACGGAACTTGCAGCATACGCGCCAGCGTCTGGGCCAGCAGCGTCTTGCCCGAGCCGGTCGGGCCGATCAGGAGGATGTTGCTCTTGGCCAGCTCGACATCGGAAGCTACGTCACTCGCAGCCTCTTTGCCCAAGGCATCCCTGTGCAGCAGGCGCTTGTAATGGTTGTAGACGGCAACAGCAAGCGTGCGCTTGGCAAGCTCCTGACCGATGACATACTGATCAAGGTTTTCCTTGATCTGTGACGGCGCCGGAAGGCTCTGCACGGCAGCGGGATCGCCCCCCTCCTTTGCCTGGCTTTCTTCCCGCAGGATATGGTTGCACTGCGTGATGCATTCATCACAGATGAACACGGCCTGTCCGTCATAGCTGCCTGAAACCAGCTTGTCGACCTCGTTCTGCGATTTTCCGCAGAACGAGCAATGATGGACATTTTTGTCACCGGCGTCTTTTCGGGATGTCATGGAAGCGTACGCAATAAGAAACAGTCAGAAACCAGATCGTCAGCACAGGGCAGGATACCGCATCAGCCCGCTTCACCCCGGCGTGCAATCACCTGGTCCACCAGGCCATAGTCTTTGGCTTCATCGGCAGTCATGAAGTAATCGCGCTCGGTGTCGTTTCGCACTTTTTCCAGCGGCTGTCCGGTACGTTCGGCCAGAATGCGGTTCATCTGCTCCTTGGTGCGCAAGATGTCGCGGGCATGAATTTCGATGTCGGTCGCCTGGCCGTGCGCACCACCCAGCACCTGGTGAATCATGACCTTGGAATTGGGCAAGGAATAACGCTTGCCCTTGGCACCAGCAGCCAGCAGGAACGCGCCCATGCTAGCAGCAAAGCCCAGGCACATCGTGGACACGTCAGGCTTGATGAACTGCATGGTGTCGTAGATCGACATGCCGGCCGTGACGCTGCCGCCGGGCGAGTTGATGTAGAGCGAAATGTCCTTGTCGGGGTTTTCGCTTTCGAGAAACAGCAACTGCGCCACCACCAGGTTGGCGGTCTGGTCGTTGACCTCGCCCACCAAAAACACGACGCGCTCCTTGAGCAGGCGTGAATAGATATCGAACGACCGCTCGCCGCGGCCCGATTGCTCGATGACGATAGGGACATAGCCCAGGGAACGGGTGTCCTGGCTGCCGTTGTGCATGGGTGTGGGGTTCATGATGTTCTGCATGGGATGGTTTTTCCTTCCTGCATGACGGCGGGACCTTGCTCGTCGCATGCATTCATGTGTTCACCGCTTCATATGCGGCCTCAACCGGAATGATCAAGCCCCTCCGGCAAATGGACAACACCCGCGCCGCAACAGTCGAGGATGCGGCAACGGGCCCAGCCAGCCAAAAACCCCTTCGGGCCGGCCGGTCAACCCTGTCTGGCCATCAATTCGTCAAAGCCGACTTTTTTCGGGGTCACCTTGGCTTTTTCCAGCACAAAATTGGCAACATTGTTTTCGGTCACGATGGCTTCCACTTCACCCAGGCGGCGGCGATCAGACTGGTACCAGCGTACCACTTCCTCCGGTTTCTCGTAACTCGAAGCCATTTCCTCGATGTGCGCCTTGACCTGTTCCGGCGTAGCGTGCAGCTTATGCTGCTGTACCAGCGCGGAAACGATCAGCGCCAGGCGCACACGGCGCTCGGCCAGATTGCGGAACAGATCCGGAGGAAGCTGGACCTTGGAAACGTCCTTGACCCCGCGTTTCTGCATGTCGGCACGGGCGTTGTCGATCATGGAGTTGATTTCAGCCTCCACGGTCACCTTTGGCAGTTCCAGCTCGGCCGCCTTGGTCAGGGCGTCCATGACGGCATTCTTGTTGCGCGTCTGCAGGCGGTTCTTGACTTCGCGCGCGAGATTCTTGCGGATATCGGCCCGCAGGGTTTCCACGCTGCCGTCCTGCACACCAAGCTGCTTGGCCAGTGCGCCATCGACTTCCGGCAGCTGGCCCGCCTCGATTTTGTGGAGCGTCACCAGAAAATCGGCGGTCTTGCCAGCCACGGCCTTGTCGTGATACTCAGCCGGGAATGTCAGTGGGAAGGTTTTGCTCTCTCCGGCCTTCATGCCGCGCACGGCATCTTCGAACTCCTTGAGCATCTGGCCTTCTCCCACCATGAACGGGAAGTTTTCAGCCTTGCCGCCATCGAACGGCTCGCCATCGAGCTTGCCTTCGAAGTCCACGGTGACGCGGTCTCCGTCCTGTGCCGCCTGGTCAGCCGCACGCTGTGCAAAGGTCCGGCGCTGCTTGCGCAGGATGTCGAGCGTGCGATCAACGGCCGAATCGTCGATGTCGGTTTCGAGTTTTTCTACTTCGGCCTGTTCGATGTCGCCGAATTTCACCTCCGGGAATACCTCGAACAACGCCTCGAACTGCATTTCAGTGGCAGAAGCGCCGGGAAGCTGGTTGATGACCGGCCTGCCGGCAATGTTCAAACCCGCTTCGGTAACGGCGTCATAGAACGCGCGACCGACCTTGTCGTTGACGACCTCCTGCTGCACCGAACCGTGATACTGCTTGGCCACCACGTTCATGGGCACCTTGCCGGGGCGGAATCCGTCCATTCGCACGCTGCGCGCCAGTTTCTGCAGACGTTTGTCGATTTCAAACTTGATGCTTTCGGCTGGCACCGTCAGTACCAGCTTGCGCTCGAGCTTGTCAAGGGTTTCAACATTCACGCTCATCACAAAATCCTTTTTTTCTCTTTTCCAAAAGACAGCAGACCGTCAACAAAACAGGCTGCGCAAACCCATACTTTCACACTTTCTGGTGCGCGGAGCCGGACTCGAACCGGCACACCATTGCTGGCGTCAGGACCTAAACCTGGTGCGTCTACCAATTTCGCCACCCGCGCGGAAATGGGAATGTTTGCCAGCTGCTGCTCTGCCCCAGATATCAGCAGTGGAAAACAGGTAACATTGAATTCTAAACGAGAACACCGGACAAACCGGACCACGGTCTGCCGCCCTGCCTGCTTCGACGCGGAGTTGATCCGTATGCGCACCCTGCCGACAAACAACGGATCCCCCGCCCACGACAACAACCACCCGGACGCACACTACGAGAATTTTCCC
The DNA here is from genome assembly GCA_039808005.1 of Allobrachymonas sp. Taxonomy (GTDB): domain Bacteria; phylum Pseudomonadota; class Gammaproteobacteria; order Burkholderiales; family Burkholderiaceae_C; genus Brachymonas. The sequence continues at coordinate 6,890 of JBDHSG010000018.1, forward strand.
GTAGCCAGCTGGCTGTGCCCGGCCACCATCCGGCCCGCCGTGGTGGCGCTTTACCGATTTGCGCGCACGGCCGATGACCTGGCCGACGAGGGCGAGCTTTCGGCCGATCAGCGACTGGTATCCCTGGAGAACTACCGCGGGTCTTTGCAGGCTACCTATACAGAGGGTGCCCCGGAGGATGGGCCGTGGACACACGTGATGCAGCCGCTGCGGGCCGCCATTGTGCGCCATGCCCTGCCCTTGCTGCCCCTGCATGATTTGATCACCGCCTTCGAGCGCGACGTACACAACACTCGCAACGGCCATGTGTACGCCGACTGGGACGAACTGGCCGACTATGCACGTCATTCGGCCAACCCGGTCGGCCGTCTGATGCTGCATCTGTACGGAATGGATGATGCCGCCAGCCTCCAGCAAAGCGACGCCATCTGCACCGCCTTGCAATACTACAATTTCTGGCAGGATCTTTCGGTCGATATTCCACGCCAGCGCTACTACCTCCCTTCTTCTCTGTGCGAACCCCTGGGTATTGATCCACGCCAGCCGCAAATCGCCGGCAGGCAGGCGCAAACAGCCTTGCTGCAGGCCCTGCTGGCGCATACCGACACTCTGATGCAACACGGCTCCAGCCTGCCGAATCGGCTGGCGCAACAGCCGCGCAAGGGAAGTCGGCTCTCCGCGCTCGAATTGCAGCTGGTGATGCAGGGCGGCTGGCGCATGGGACAAAAAACACGCCAGATGGGCGCGAGAGTCATGACGCACCGACCTGTCTTGCGTCCGCTCGACTGGCTGCTGGTTGCAACACGCGGACTGTTCAAGCCGTTGCCTGGCTGAATACGGGCACCATCCGCCCGTATCAGGCACAATCGGGCCGCCGGCGCGCCGCCCCTGTCGACGCAATGGTTTTTCCATTCTTCTTTCCGATCCTTCTTTCCAGCCATGCCCTCGCAGACCGCTACCCCGCAAGCCTATGTGCAAAACAAAACTGCAGCGGCAGGCAGCAGCTTCTATTACGCCTTCCTGTTCCTGCCACAGCAGCAGCGCGCGGCCATCACGGCCTTTTACGCCTTTTGCCGTGAAGTGGATGATGTGGTGGATGAAACATCGGAAACGGAAATTGCCGCAGCCAAGCTGGGCTGGTGGGCCAATGAAATCCAGCAAGCCTACGCTGGCATGCCCAGCCATCCCGTGATGCAGGCGCTGATGCCGCTGGCGGAACGCTTTGGCATAGAAGCCCGGCATTTGCTTGCCGTGATCGAGGGCTGCCACATGGATTTGCATGTCCAGCGGTATGCCAGCCGCGAGCAACTGCATCATTACTGCCACCTCGTTGCCGGCATTGTGGGAGAGGTCTCCGCGCGCATTTTTGGACAGACCCATCCCCAGACAACCGATTATGCGCATCGGCTCGGTCGTGCCTTGCAACTGACCAACATCATCCGTGACGTAGGAGAAGATGCGATGCGCGGCCGCATCTATCTGCCTGCCGATGAACTGGAGCGTTTCGGCGTCAGCGAAACCAGCCTGTTGCAGCGCCAGCACACCCCGCAATTCATGGAGTTGATGCGCTTTCAGGCAACGCTGGCGCACCAATGCTACGACGAAGCGCTGGCCTTGCTACCTGCTGCTGACCGGCGCTCCCAGAAGCCAGGCCTGATGATGGCGGCCATCTACCGCGACCTGCTGCGTGAAATCGAGAAAGATCACTTCCTGATACTGGACCGCAGGACCCGTTTGACCCCGTTGCGCAAATTCTGGCTGGCCTGGAAGGTGCAAGCGCTGGGGAGCCTGCCGACATGAGCCGCACGCCCACCTGCCCTGCCTGTTTCTTTCACACGCCATGAGCCGCGTTGTTCCGCACATCGCCGTCATTGGCGCCGGCTGGGCCGGCTGTGCAGCGGCCGTGCGCGCCGTACAGCACGGCGCCCGTGTCACGCTGTATGAGACCGGACGTACAGCTGGAGGTCGCGCGCGCAGCATATCCTTGCCTGAAGCACCGGATACCGCGCTGGACAATGGCCAGCACATCCTGATCGGCGCCTACGTCGAAACACTGGCGCTGATGCGAACCGTTGGCGTCTCGCCCGAGGCACTGCTGCTGAGACTGCCGCTGGATCTGCGCACGCCGGACGGACGGGGTTTGCGCCTGCCAGAAAGGGCCGCCAGTGGGCAGCTTGCGGCGCTGGAAGCCATTGTGCGTGCCAGGGGCTGGAGCCTGGCGGAAAAATGGGCCCTGCTGCGCACCACGCTCCAATGGAAACGGTACGGGTTTACCTGTCCGGACTACCAAAGCGTGGCTGATCTGTGCCAGGAACTGGGAACGGCGGTGATGGATGGCCTGATCACGCCGCTGTGCGTGGCAGCCTTCAACAGCGCGCCCCATGAAACCAGTGGGACCGTTTTCCTGCGGGTTTTGCGCGATGCCCTTTTCTCCTCCGCTGGCGCATCGGACGTGCTGATCGCACGCGAGTCCCTGGGCGCAGTATTGCCCGAACCGGCGCTGGCCTGGCTACAGGCGCGTGGCGCACACGTCCTCATGGGCAAACGCGTACAGGCCTTGCAAAAAACCACGGAAGGATGGCGACTGTCATACGACCATGACGGGCCCAGCGATGCACATGATCGCGTCATTCTGGCCTGCCCGGCCGGAGAAGCTGCGCGCCTGGTACAGGAATGGGCACAACAACACGAAAGCCCGCCTGTTTCCGGAATGGGCGCTGCGCAATCCTGGGCCCAACAGGCCCGCGCACTACGGCACGCACCCATCGCCACGGTATACGCCTGGTGCGAAACAAGCGCCTGTGCGCACCTGCCGCCCATGCAAGCCTTGGCATGCGCGTCAACCCATGAAGCGCAATTCGTGTTTCATCACGCGAATCGCCAGCACAGGCGTGCCGACGGCTCCATCCTGAGCCTGCTGGCTTTCGTTGCCAGCCATTGCAGCAATGACCGCGCAGCGCTGAAACATGCGATCGGCCAGCAGGCCCGCGAACAATTGAAGCTGCCAACCCTGCAGATCATCCAGACCGTGATCGAAAAGCGCGCCACCTTTGTGTGCACCCCCTTGGCTACCCGGCCAGCCGCGCGCATTGCCCCAGGGTTGCTGGCCTGCGGCGATTACGTACAGGGCCCCTATCCCGCGACGCTGGAAGGTGCCGTGCGCAGCGGCCTGGCGGCAGCCGACGCCTGTTTCGCCAGTTAAAGCGTCCTTTCTGGCCAGACCCTTGAACGAACGGTATTCCCGTACGCGGCCAAAGTCCTTGCGCAAGACCGGAGTGCAAGCAGGGTTGGCGGGAACTACAGGCTCTAAGCGCGTAAAGAGATCGCTACAATGAGACACGGTTCGGCTGACCGTGTCGGCTTTTCTCTCTTATTTCTGTTTTCTTTCATATGCAAGCCCTCTGGATGGCGCTGGGTGCGTTGTTTTTTTCCATTATGGGCGTGTGTATCAAGCTGGCTTCGCCGCACTACGGCACGATGGAAATCCTGTTCTATCGTGGCCTGACCGGCGTGGCCATTTTTTTCACGCTGATGCGGATGCAGCGTGTGCCGCATGCCACCCCGGTGCTCGGCCTGCATATCCGGCGCAGCCTGTGGGGCGTTACCGCCATGGCGCTCTGGTTTCACGCCATTGCGCATCTGCCCTTTGCATCCGCCATGGTGCTCAACAACATGAGCAGCGTATGGCTTGGCGCCATCGTCATTGCCTGGGGTTGGTGGCATACCCGGCGTCTCCTGTATCCCAGGCTGCTCGCAGCCGTATTGCTGGGCTTCATGGGCGTCGTCCTGCTGCTTAACCCGCGCGTAGCAGATTACCAGGGACATCTTCCCTGGATACCTGGCCTGCTGTCGGGCCTTCTTTCGGCCATCGCCTACACCAAAGTCCAGTCGCTGGGCGAGGCGGGCGAACCCGAAGAGCGCATCGTGTTCTATGTTTCCATCGGCACGGCTGTGCTGGGATTTGCAGGTGTTTTTCTGCTGAATGAACGCTTCACCCTCCCCTCCTGGCGCACTTTCTGGCTGCTGCCCGCGACCGGGCTTTTTGCCTCGCTGGGACAATGGTGCCTGACAAGGGCCTACACGCGCGGCGCGGCGCTGGTGGTGGCCAGCCTGCAATATTTGGGCCTGGTTTTTTCTTCGCTGTTCGGCGTGCTGCTCTTTCGGGAGCCGCTCGCCTGGACCGGATGGCTGGGTATGGCTATCATTGTCGTTGCGGGCGTTGCCGCCACCGCCTGGAGGCCCAAACGCATCGTTGAACCCCTGCCCCAATCCCCATGCATTACGACACCCTGATCACCGTCGATCAACTCCATGCCCTGCAACAGGCACGCCAGCCCCTGATGGTGTTTGATTGCAGCTACGACCTGTCCGACCCAGCAGCCGGTCGCCGGCAATTTGCGCAAGTACATATTCCCGGCGCACGCCATGCCGACCTGCACGACGACCTCAGCAGCTACCGGCCCGGACGCACGGCGAGCGGCGGCCGCCACCCTCTGCCCTTGCCCGAGGACTTTGCCGACACTTTGCGCCAATGGGGTTTCGACAATTCCATGCAGGCGGTCGTCTATGACCGAAACGGCTGCAATTATTGCGGTCGCCTGTGGTGGATGCTGAAATGGCTCGGGCATGACGCCGTCGCCATACTCGATGGCGGCCTGCAAGCCTGGCAATCCGCAGGGCACGCCGTGCAGGCCCGCGCCGAAAACCAGCAAGACGCATCCGCCCCCGGTCATTTCACTCCTCAGCCGGCACTGGTCGAACTGGTCTCCACAGAAACCATTGCCGGCAGCCTCTCGGAACAAGACATGCTCCTGCTCGATGCGCGCGGCGCGCCACGCTACCGTGGCGATATCGAGCCGCTCGATCCGGTGGCCGGACATATTCCTGGAGCCATCAACCGGCCTTTTACCGACAATCTGCAAACCGATGGCCGGTTCAAGCCCGCAACCGTGCTGCGGCAGGAACTGGCTGCATTGCTGCCCGAGAATTCGCCCGAAAAAATGGTCGTGTATTGCGGCAGCGGCGTCAGCGCCATTCCGACACTGCTTGCCCTGGAAATTGCAGGATATCCGCGCCCAGCCCTCTATGCGGGCAGTTGGAGCGCCTGGAGCAGTACGCCAGACCTGCCGGTGGAACGCAACTGAAAAACAGCCGGACACAGCAGATGCAGACGCAGCGGGCAGAAGCATGCACCGGCGTGCCATGCGACCTGCAGCAACAAGTGCAGCAGGTATTCGCACCCGATGGGCTGCTTGCGCGGTCCAATCCCGACTACCGCCCGCGTGCTGGCCAATTGCAGATGGCGCAGGCCGTGGCGGGCGCAATCGCCAATCACGGCGTGATCGTCGTGGAAGCTGGAACCGGAGTCGGAAAGACTTTTGCCTACCTGGTGCCGGCACTGCTCAGTGGGGAACGGGTGCTGGTGTCCACGGCCACCAAAACCCTGCAGGACCAACTCTTTTCGCGTGACCTGCCCTACTTGTGCAAGCTGCTTGGCCTGCCGGTACGCACGGCGCTCCTGAAGGGGCGCAGCAGCTACCTGTGTCTGCACCGCCTGGAGCAGGCCCGGCAGCACCCCGAAATGCATGGAACGGCCATGCTGGCAACCCTGGCGCGCATCGAACGCTTCGCCCAAACCACCAGCAGCGGAGACCTGTCCGAACTGGGCGGGCTGGATGAACGTTCACCCGTGCTTCCAGTCGTCACCTCGACGCGCGAGAACTGTCTGGGCAGCCAATGCCCGAGATTCAGGGACTGTCACGTCAACCACGCGCGTCGCCAGGCGCTTGCGGCCGATGTGGTGGTCATCAATCACCACCTGTTCTTTGCAGACCTGGCCGTGCGGGAATCGGGCATGGCCGAACTGCTGCCCAGCGTCAGCACGGTTATCTTCGACGAAGCCCACCAGCTCAACGAAACCGGCGTGCAATTCCTCGGCCAGCAACTCGCCAGCGGACACCTGTTTGAATTCGGCCGCGATGTGCTGGCATGCGGCCACCAGCATGCGCGCGGGCTAGCGGAATGGCATTCGATCAGCCAGGGCATCGAGCTGGCGGTACGCAACTGGCGCCTTGCCGCAGCAGATCTGGCCTATGGGAAATGGCGCTGGCAGGACGAAACCCCAGACGGGGTGGAGCCTGCCACCTGGCAGGCCGCACAGCAGGCGTTGGCAGACGCCATCACCGCAGCCCATGCGGCGCTGGGCACGGTCAGCGAATCGGCTCCGGACCTTCTGCGCCTGGAAGAGCGTGCAGTTGCCCTGCTCGCTCGGATCGAACTGTTTCGCGCCCCCAGACCCCCTGAAACCGTGCGATGGATGGAAGTCGGCAACAGCCTGCGACTGATGCAATCGCCGCTGGACATTGCCGCAACCGTCAAAAACACCTTGCTGCAACGCCCCGATTCCGAAGAAGACCCTTGCAGCCAATCGCCTGGCACGCCTGCAAATGGCGAAATTACCGGCCAGGCACCACATCGCGCCTGGGTGTTCACCTCCGCCACGTTGGGAGCCGAACCGGGATTGCAGTGGTTCACCGGCCCGTGCGGACTGGAAAGCGCTCCGACACTGCAGGTGGCCAGTCCCTTTGCCTATGCCAGCCATGCCGCCCTGTTCGTACCCGATATTGCCCGGCCCGCCGATCCGGCGCATGCCAGTCAGGTTGCCCAACTGGCGGGGGATGCCGCGCTGCAACTGGGCGGCCGTACCCTGGTACTGACGACCACGCTACGCAACCTGCGGCTGATCGGCGACCAGTTGCGCAAACGTTTCGATCATGACAGCGGCCTGGAAATCCTGGTGCAGGGGGAATCCACCAAACGGCGGCTGACCGAACGTTTCCGGGAGGGCGACCGCGGAGGAAGCCAGCCGGGATGCATCCTGGTGGCCTCGGCGTCTTTCTGGGAAGGCGTCGATATTCCCGGCAACGCCTTGCAATTGGTGGTCATCGACAAACTGCCCTTTCCTCCACCCAACGACCCCATCGTGGAAGCCCGCACCCAGCGTTTGCAGCAACAGGGTCGCAACGCCTTCGCGCATTACCATCTTCCGGAAGCTGCCGTGGTACTCAAACAGGGATCGGGGCGCTTGATCCGCCACGAAAACGACCGCGGCGTTCTGGTAATTTGCGACAGCCGCCTGCGCAGCATGTCTTACGGCCAGCGACTGTTGGCAGCCCTGCCGCCCATGCACCGGCTCAACACCCATACCGACTTCATGCGCAGGCTCCAGGAACTCAATGCCGAACGCGCATCCACAAGCCCACAGCATGTTGCACAGCCGCAGCCCTGATCAAGGCAGACTGGTGCATATGCTTTTCCCGGCAGGCCGCATTCCGGCTAACGCTTACCGCTTCTTCCAACAGCGTACGGAACCGAAACCCCTTACCAGAGTTTCCACCAGGATTTGGGCCTGCCAACGTAGGGACGGCTGAGATAGGGACTTTCGGGGAAGTTGGCCTCCAGCACGCGCAAGGCATCATTGCGGGGTTCGCTCAGGCCGAGTGCATCATAGGAATGAGCCAGAATCGCCAGTGCCTTCTCCTGGGACGGCGTGCCGTCGTAATTGCTGACCGTGGCCTGCGCCCGGTTGATGGCCGCTACATACGCACCCCGCTTGTAATAGTAGGTCGCGATGGCCAGCTCCGACTCAGACATCGCATTGGCGATGTAGATCATGCGGCGTCTGGCATCCGAGGCATAGCGTGACTCAGGGAAACGCGTAACGACCTCCTTGAATGCATCGAATGACATCTTGGCGGCACGCGGGTCCCGTTCCGCAATATCTTGTTTGCTCAGGAAAGAGAACCAGCTTGCCGTACTGCCGAAATTGACCACGCCCTTGAGGTAGTAGGCATAATCCAGCCCGGGGCTTGCCGGATTGAGCTGGATGAAGCGATCCAGCGTGGCAATTGCCTCGTCATAATCGGCATTCTGGTACTGTGCATAGGCTTTTTCCAATTGTGCCTGTTGCGCCAGAGTGGTACCTGCGGCACGGCCTTCCAGGACGTTGTACAGTTCGACCGCGCGGTCGTAACTGCCGGAATTGCGCTCATCGCGCGCTTCGCTGTAGATTCGGTTGTTGCTCCAGCCGGCGATTTTTTCCTGCGTCGTGCGTGTAGCCGAACACCCGGCCAACGCCACTGCCAGCATCCCGGCCAGAATGACGCATGAAACGCCAGATAATGGGCGAACCCCATTGGATGTATGCATGAATCGTCCCGTATTTGCCAAGAAACCGACTGATTATAGTGTCCCAGCCACCCCAGACAACCGTCCCGAAAGACCCTCGTTTTCCTGAGTTTGCCGACCAGACAGACGCTACCGGGCACGACGACCTGGCTGACCCCGCCAACTGCCAGGACAACGCAGAGGAGGGCCACGACGAAGAACTCCGCGAGCTGGTTGCCGGCAACGCCGATCACGGCCTGCGGCTGGACCGGTTCCTGGCGCAACAGGTGCAGGAGTTCTCACGCAGCCACTTGCAACAACTCATTGCCGAGGGGCGGCTCAGCCGCAATGGACAGCCATGCATCAAGGCCGCCATGCGCCTGCAGGCCGGCGACCGGCTGGTTTTGGCACTGCGCGACACCGCACAATCCACCGCCTTCGTGCCACAGGACATTGCCATCGATGTCGTGCACGAAGATCCGCACCTGCTTGTACTGAACAAGCCATCCGGACTGGTGGTGCACCCCGCCCCGGGCAATTGGGGAGGGACGTTGCTCAACGCCCTGCTGTACCGCTACCCGGAATCGGCCCGGCTTCCGCGCGCAGGCATCGTGCATCGGCTGGACAAGGACACCAGCGGACTCATGGTAGTGGCACGCAGCCGGACGGCATTCGACGCGCTCACCCGTCAAATTGCCGAACGGGCCGTGCAGCGTGAATACTGGGCATTGGCGCACGGCCACTGGAAAAAGAGCGCCCACCCAAGCGTCAGCGTGGAAAACCCGATTGGCCGCGACGTGCACAACCGCCTGCGCATGGCTGTCGTCAACCTGGACCGCCATCCGGGAAAGGAAGCCAGGACCGACTTCACGCTGCTTGGCAACAGCCAAACACAAGATCCACCAGCATGCTGGGTACACTGCAAGCTGCATACGGGCCGGACACACCAGATCCGGGTGCACATGCAGCATCTGGGCCACCCTCTGCTATCTGATGCCCTGTACGGTGGCGCCCCGGCCTTTGGGCTGCAACGCCAGGCGCTGCACGCTTTTCGCCTGCAACTGCAGCACCCCATCACAGGACAGGCGCTACAATTTGAAGCCGTCCCACCATATGACCTGCAGATGGCCCTCTCCGCCATGGGCCTGTCGACGGCTCAGGCAGAAACCCTTCCATGATGCCGGCCTGCTCCAGCCGCCTGCCATGACACCCTCCGCACCACAACGGCCTTCTGCGCAGTGAGGCAGCCCCCAATGGATTCCACGCACGCCAAACGCATTCTTGAAGCAGCCATTCTCTGTGCGCCACAACCCTTGCCGATGCGCGAATTGCGCACCCTGCTGCAGGACACGCTGGAAGCAGAGGACATCCAGCAACTGCTGCACGAAATCCGCCAGGAATGGGAGCAAAAGGGCATTGAACTGGTATCGGTGGCCAGCGGTTGGCGGTTCCAGAGCAGGCCTGAGATGCGCAGCCATCTGGACCGGCTCTATCCCGAAAAGCCGCCCAAGTACAGCCGCGCGACCCTCGAAACCCTGGCCATCATCGCCTATCGCCAGCCAGTTACGCGCGCCGACATCGAGGACATCCGCGGCGTGACGACCAATTCTTCCCTGATCAAGCAACTCGAAGACCGGGGATGGATCGAAACCGTGGGGCACCGCCCAACCATCGGTCGCCCCGAACTGCTGGCCACCACCAGACAGTTTCTGGACGACATGGGCCTGGCATCGCTCGACCAATTGCCGCAAATGTCGGCTGGTGAAGCCGCCAGCCTGCTGGAGGAATTGGCCGAAAACCATGCGGCCGGACCTGCCTGGCAACCTCACGATCCCCGGCAGTCTGAATTGCCGATGGATACCAGCGGCCCCGATATCCCACCTCCCCAAACGGATGCCGGATGCCCGCTGCACACCGGGCAGGAACTGGAAACTCCATCTGCGATGCACGGGGATACCTACCATACAAATGACCTGCAGTCAGACGACGACCAGAGCGCCTGATTTCCCCGAACTCCCCCATAGATAAGAGACGCTCCCGTGCCCTCCAAACAGCCATCCAGAACGACGCCCGCGCGCCCGAAAAAAGACGCCCTCCAGACCTCACCCAAAAAACGCACTACTGCTGCGTCCCCCTCGCGCCGTGCACCCAGGTCGATGCCAAAGGTATCGGTAGACCAAAAACGGCAAACACCCTCGCAGCAGGCCGATCAGGGAACAGATACCTTTGCTGCCGTGCAGTCCGGCGCTTTCGACGCTGGCCTGGATGCGCCCTCTCGCCCCCAGGCGCTCGACAAACGCGTGTTGTCACCGCAAACCGATGCCCCCAAACTGCACAAGGTGCTGGCCCAGGCCGGTCTGGGATCGCGCCTGGAAATGGAGCGCCTGATCGCCGAAGGGCGCATTACGGTCAACCACTCGCCCGCCCATGTGGGCCAGCGCATCCGCCATGGCGACACCATCCGCGTCGATGGCAAGCCGGTGCGCTTTCGCATCGACGCTGCTGCGCCCCGCGTGCTGGTCTACCACAAACCCGCAGGTGAAGTCGTTACGCACGATGACCCACAAAACCGGCCTACCGTATTCCGGGCCTTGCCGCGCCTGCCGCAGGGTAAATGGCAGGCGGTCGGACGCCTGGATATCAATACCGAGGGCCTGTTGCTCATTACCAGTTCCGGCGAACTGGCCAATCGGCTCATGCATCCGCGCTTTGGCCTGCAACGCGAATATGCCGCGCGCGTACTAGGCGCGTTGACCGAAGAAGAAAAACAGAGATTGCTTGCCGGTGTGGAGCTTGAAGACGGGCCAGCACAGTTCGACAGCATTGAAGAAGGCGGCGGCGAGGGCGCAAATTGCTGGTACCGCGTCACCATTGGCGAGGGCCGCAACCGTGAAGTTCGCCGTATGTTCGAAGCGCTTGGCCATGCGGTCAGCCGCCTGATCCGCATCCGGTACGGCCGCATGCACCTGCCACGCGGACTGCGGCGCGGCAAATGGACGGAACTGGGCCCACGCGACGTTCAGGCCCTGCAGGACTTGACGGGCATGCAACCGGCCAGCCGCGAAAAAACCACCGAACAGCAGCGACAGGCGCGCCGTCGCAATCCCGACCGCAGCAGCAGCGCCCGCAAACGCAGCGTCCCTGCGGCTCCTGCCCCTGCATACGGTGGTATGCGGCGCAATATGCCGCCTGGCCCTACGCGAAACCCATCCGGCCCCGCCGACCAAACAGCCAAACCGCCACGCAGCACATCCCGCAGCAGGCAAGGTGCTGGCCGCCCGGCTGCCGCCCCTGCACGCGCACGCAAACGCGGCTGAACGGTTGATACATTCAACGCGCCATGGCATGTTTTTCTTTCATGCATGGCTGAAAAACCGGAAAAATGAAAAGGTTGCAGGATTCCCTCAGCTGTCTTGATGGGCGATTAGCTGACGACAGGTTCTGATTCCGTTCAGGAAAATGTCCGCAAACAAGTCAGCAGACGAATCATTACGCACCATTCATTTTCTGATTTTTTGATTAGAATGAAACGTTTGCGCAAAATGCTTGACGCATTCCGTGTTGAAGCAGAAAATGCGTGAAATTTCATCAAGTTAACTGATTCTTTTCATTCAGGATTTCTCATGGCTATCGAACGCACCCTTTCCATCATCAAACCCGACGCAGTGGCCAAAAACGTCATTGGCCAGATTTATGCCCGCTTCGAAGGTGCCGGCCTGAAAATCATTGCCGCCAAAATGGCACACCTTTCGCGCCGCGAAGCCGAGCAGTTCTACGCGGTCCACAAAGAGCGCCCCTTCTTCAAGGATCTGGTCGATTTCATGGTTTCCGGTCCCGTCATGATCCAGGTGCTCGAAGGCGAAGGCGCCATTGCCAAAAACCGCGAACTAATGGGTGCCACCGACCCGAAAAAGGCCGACAAGGGCACCATCCGCGCAGACTTTGCCGAAAGCATCGATGCCAACGCCGTGCACGGTTCCGACGCGCCCGAGACAGCCGCAGTGGAAGTCGCCTTCTTCTTTCCCGGCATGAACATTCATTCCCGCTGAAAAGCGGCTTTGCATCCGGCCATGAACGCACCGCGCACCAATCTGCTCGACTTCGATCTGGAAGGTCTGGTGCAGTGGTGTGCACAGCTGGGGGAGAAGCGCTTTCGCGCCACCCAGCTGTTTCGCTGGATCCACCAGAAGGGCCAGAGCAATTTCGCGGCCATGAGCGATCTCGCGCAATCGTTGCGGGACACGCTGATGCAACAGGCAACCATTGCCACCCTGCCGGTGCTGTCTCAGCACGAATCGGCGGATGGCACCATCAAATGGCTGTTCGACGTAGGCGGTGGCAACGCCATCGAAACCGTTTTCATCCCCGAAACCGACCGCGCAACCTTGTGCATCTCGTCGCAGGCAGGCTGCGCCGTCGGTTGCCGTTTCTGCTCCACCGGCCACCAGGGTTTCAGCCGCAATCTCACCACGGGCGAAATCATCGCCCAGCTCTGGCACGCCGAGCACTTCTTGCGCCAGCACCTCCGCCGCAATGAACGTGTGATCAGCAACGTGGTGATGATGGGCATGGGCGAGCCGCTGCAGAACTATGCCGCCGTGCTGCCCGCACTCAAAACCATGCTCGACGACCATGCCTACGGCCTGTCGCGGCGGCGTGTCACCGTGTCCACGTCGGGCGTGGTGCCGCGCATCGACCGCCTGGCACAGGATTGTCCCGTGGCGCTGGCCGTCTCACTGCACGCTACCAACGACGCCTTGCGCGATTCACTGGTGCCACTCAACAAGAAATATCCACTGTCCGAACTGATGCAGGCCTGTCAGCGGTATTTGCAGTACGCGCCTCGCGACTTCATCACTTTCGAATACGTCATGCTGGACGGCATCAACGATCAGCCCCAGCATGCGCGTGAATTGATTGCACTGGTACGCAACAGCGGCCCGGGCGCCTGGTGCAAGTTCAACCTGATTCCGTTCAACCCCTTTCCGGATTCAGGCTTGCGTCGTTCCCCGCCGGAAGTGGTGGACACTTTCGCACGCCTGCTCAACGAGGCCGGCCTGGTGACCACCGTGCGCAAATTGCGGGGCGACGACATCGACGCCGCATGCGGACAATTGGCGGGCGATGTGAAGGACCGCACGCGGGTGGAAAAGCGCATCGTGCTGCAGCGCCAGGCCGATATCCTGCTACGCGCAGACCACCAGGAAGGCCAACGTGTTGTTTAAGTCCTCTCCTTTCCGTCCTTCACGCCTGTTCAAGACGGCCCATTTTTCTTTTGCTATGGCCATTGCGCTGCTGGTTTTGCAGACAGGCTGCGCCAACAGCGGAGGCATAGGCGGCCAATCGTCGGGCGACATCATGACGTCGTCGGACATGACCGACGCACGGCGCCGTGCCCTCATCCGCCTGCAACTGGCTGCAGGCTATCTGGAACGTGGTCAGCTGACGGTCGCCCTGGATGAAGTCAAGCGCGCCGTAGTGGCCGATCCGGGCTATTCGGTTGCCTACAACATGCGCGGCCTGATCTATGCCCAGTTGGAAGACAAGGCATTGGCAGAAGAAAGTTTCCGCCGTGCCCTCTCGCTCAACGCACGGGATGGCGATGCCCAGCACAATCTTGCTTATGTGCTGTGCGAGCAAGGCCGCTATGCACAGGCCAACCAGTTTTTTGATGCGGCGCTAGGCAACCCCCTGTATCAAAACAAGGAAAAGACCCGGATTGCCCAGGCTGTATGCGAGATCAAGAGCGGCAACACGGCAACCGGGGAAGCATTGCTGCTGTCGGCCTATGAGGAAGGCGCCCGTAGCCCGATGGTTGCCAATGCCCTGGCCGAAGTCTATTACCAGCGCCAGGATTACCGACGAGCCGCCTTGTATGCCAGCCAGGCCAATGTGCGCGGAGGCGCCAGCGCCGCGTCGCTCTGGCTCGCCATGAAGATCGAACAGCAGCTTGGCAATTCGGACGGCATGGCCCGCTATGCCCGCCAGTTGCGTGAGAATTTTCCCGACTCCAGGGAACTGCGGCTCTATGAACGCGGAGCGTGGAACAACTGAACGCAAAAGGATCCATTCATGGATACGGATACCAGCACACTCTCTTCCGACGACAACGAAGCGGCCATCACTCCATCTACCGACATCGACAACGGCCCCAGCGCAGGGACCATGCTCAAGACCCTGCGCGAACAGGCGGGTATTGAACTGGAAACCCTGGCCGCCGCGTTGAAAGTCGGCACGCAACGGCTGCGCGCGCTGGAGTCCGATGATTATTCGGCCCTGCCTGCCCTGTATTTCGCACGGGGGTTGGCGGCCGCCATTTGCCGTCATCTGGGTCAAGATGCCGCACCGATATTGGCAAGAATGCCTGACGAAAAACCCCAGATTCCGGTTGCGCAGCGTCAGGATCCCCCCATACGTGCCCAGGTCATGCCCCTTTCTGGCATGGGATCCGGTTTTACCGGTCTGCACAAATGGATCATTGCCATCGTCGTGCTGCTTTTGCTGGCTGCCGCTGCCATCTTTGCCGTTCCCCGTCTGTGGGCGCAGTTCGCATCCAGCAAGCCGGCATCGGTGCCAACGCCCGCAGCAGCCGCTTCTGTCGCGCAGCTTCCGGAACCGGTGGCCGCTTCCGCCGCCGCCCCTTCCCTGACTCTCCAACCTGCGCCAACCCCCACCAGGGCTCCTGCCGCCATTGCCGCCCTTCCTGCGTCCACTCCACCGCGGGCAACGGCTTTGACTCCAGCCGCCGCAAGCGTTACGGCCTCGGCCCCAGCTTCTGCCACTACCCCGGCAAGCGGCCCACAGGCAGCAATCTCCAACACCTTGCAAATCCACGCCAACGGCAATACCTGGGTAAAAGTCAGCACTGCAGCAGGACGGACGCTTTTTGAGCGGCGCCTGACGGCCGGCCAGCAACGACAAATCCAGGTTGCCAGATACCCCGTGCGCGTCGTCGTTGGCAATACCGAATACACCCAGATCATCGATCGGGGACAGCCTTTTGACCTTGCCGGAATTGCTACTCAGGGAACTGCGCGCTTTGAAATCAAGCCCTGAGAACATGTCCAAGCAGTCAGTCTCCGCGCCCATTCCGCTTTCTGCGCCCCTCAGGCGCCCGACCTTGCAGGCCACGGTCCAGCACGGCAGCCACGCCGTCACCATTGGCGGGGATAGTCCGGTACGCCTGCAATCCATGACCAATACCGACACGGCCGACGCGATCGCAACGGCCATCCAGGTCAAGGAACTGGCGCAGGCAGGATCAGAGCTGGTGCGTATTACGGTCAACACCCCCGAAGCGGCCCGGGCCGTTCCGGCCATCCGGGAACAGCTCGACCGCATGGGAATCGCGGTGCCCCTGATCGGCGATTTCCATTACAACGGACACCACCTGCTTACCGAATTTCCCGACTGCGCACAGGCCCTGTCCAAATACCGCATCAACCCCGGCAACGTGGGCAAGGGAGACAAGAAGGACAAGCAGTTTGCCCAGATGATCGAAGCCGCATTGCGCTGGGACAAGCCCGTGCGCATCGGTGTGAACTGGGGCAGTCTGGATCAGGAGCTGCTGGCCGCCATGATGGATGCCAACAGCCTGCGCGCGTCCCCCTGGGACGGCCAGCAGGTCATGTACGAGGCCCTGATTGCTTCTGCCATCGATTCGGCAGAACGTGCAGCCGAACTGGGCATGCAGCGTGAACAGATCCTGCTTTCGTGCAAGGTCAGTGGCGTGCAGGATCTGATTGCGGTATACCGTGCGCTGGCACAGCGCTGCACCTTTCCCCTGCATCTGGGACTGACCGAAGCCGGCATGGGCACCAAGGGAACCGTGGCATCGGCATCCGCCCTGGCCGTATTGCTGCAGGAAGGCATCGGTGACACCATCCGGGTATCCCTCACCCCACAGCCTGGCCAATCCCGCACCCAGGAAGTCGTGGTGGCGGCCGAAATCCTGCAGGCGCTGGGCCTGCGCCATTTCACGCCCAGCGTGACCGCCTGCCCCGGCTGCGGCCGCACCACGAGCAGCACGTTCCAGGAACTGGCCAAACAGATCGACGACTTTCTGCGGGCGCAAATGCCAAGCTGGCGCAAGCAGTACCCCGGCGTGGAGAACCTGAAGATTGCCGTGATGGGCTGCATCGTCAACGGTCCCGGCGAAAGCAGGCACGCCGACATCGGCATCAGCCTTCCCGGCACCGGCGAAAGCCCCGCAGCGCCGGTATTCATCGACGGCGAGAAAGCCATGACCCTGCGCGGCGCCAATATCGTGGGCGAATTCCAGTCGCTGGTCACCGATTACATCCACAGGCGCTTCGGTCTGTCTTCTCATTGATCCGGTCTTTTATTCCTGCACATCCCAGCGGCTGTGCGGCTTATCCATTGAAAGAAAAAACAGCCATGGCTGAAAAAATCACCGCTGTCAAAGGCATGAACGACATCCTTCCGCCCGATTCGGCCCATTGGGAATGGCTCGAATCGAAAGTGCGCGAAGTGATGGCCCGTTTCGCCTTCCGCAACATCCGCACGCCCGTCGTGGAACCCACGGCCCTGTTCGTGCGCGGCATCGGCGAAGTGACCGATATCGTCGAAAAGGAAATGTATTCCTTCGAAGACAAGCTCAATGGGGAACACCTGAGTCTGCGCCCGGAAGGCACTGCAGGCGTGGTGCGATCGGCTGTCGAACACAACCTGCTGTACGAAGGCGGCCGACGCGTGTACTACATGGGACCGATGTTCCGGCACGAACGCCCCCAGCGCGGCCGTTATCGTCAGTTCCACCAGATAGGGGCCGAGGCCCTGGGTTTTGCCGGAGCCCATGTCGATGCCGAACTCATCCTGCTGGCCCAGGCGCTGTGGCAGGAACTGGGATTGCAGAATGTGCGGCTGGAACTCAACTGCCTGGGCCAACCCGAGGAACGCAAGCAGCATCGCGCCGCATTGATCGCCCACTTTGAAAAACATGCAGACCAGCTGGACGCCGATACCAAACGCCGGCTGCACACCAACCCGCTGCGCATTCTCGATACCAAAAATCCTGCAATGCAGGAACTGGTTGATGCCGCGCCCCGGCTCATCGACCACCTGGGCACCGAATCGCGCGCCCATTTCGAGGCCGTCCAGGCCATACTCGATGCCAACGGCATCCCATACAGCATCAACCCGCGGCTGGTGCGCGGGCTGGATTATTACAACCTCACGGTGTTTGAGTTCATCACCGAGAGCCTGGGCGCCCAGGGCACGATATGCGCAGGCGGCCGTTACGACTACCTGATCGACCAGATCGGCGGCAAGCCTGCCCCGTGCGTAGGCTGGGCCAGCGGCATGGAGCGCGTGCTGGAAATGCTCAAGGAGCAGGCCCTGCTGCCCGCTGGTGAAGTGGTCGACGCCTACGCCGTCGTTCCTGATGCGACCGCCATGCCGCAGGTTCTGAAAACCCTGCAACAGTTGCGCGCCGCTGGTGTGCGAGTGCAGATGCACGCCAGCGCATCGGCCGAACCGGGCAGCATGAAATCCCAGTTCAAGAAAGCCGACGGCAGCGGCGCCCGCCATGCCCTGATTTTCGGCGCCGACGAACTCGCGCAAGGGTGCGTCATGCTGAAGAATCTGCGTGATGGCAATTCCGGACAACAGACCCTGCAACCACTTGCCGACATCGCCGCGCTGGCCAAGCGCCTACAATCGGGCCCAACTGAACAATAAACCCAGGCCGCAACCCGCGCAGAAATACACCATCATGGTCATCAACGTCAACAAACTCAATCTAGAAGAACAGGAAAAACTCGCTGCGGTGGGCCATTTCTGGAAAACATGGCGCGCTTCGTTGTCGGCTGTCGCGATCGTTGCACTGCTTGGCTTGGCCAGTTGGTATGGCTATGGCTGGTACCAGGGCCGCCAGGCCCTCAAGGCCGCTACGCTTTACGACCAGATACTGGTAGACGCCCAATCCGGCGATACGGATAAACTGGCCGCCAGCCTCAAGGCCATGCAGGACAGCTACGCTTCCACTGTCCAGGCGCAACAGGCATCGCTGCTGGCCGCACGGATTTTTTACGAAAAGGGACAACTGGATCCGAGTC
The DNA here is from genome assembly GCA_039808005.1 of Allobrachymonas sp. Classification (GTDB taxonomy): domain Bacteria; phylum Pseudomonadota; class Gammaproteobacteria; order Burkholderiales; family Burkholderiaceae_C; genus Brachymonas. The sequence continues at coordinate 25,132 of JBDHSG010000018.1, forward strand.
GCGCCGCATTGATGGCTGCTGCCGCAAGCAATGCCGATAAGGGCATCCAAAGTGCAGCCAGGCTGCAATTGGCGGGACTGATGATCGAGCAGAAGCAATACGATGAAGCGATCAAGCAGCTTTCCGCCGGCATGGAGACCTCCTACACGGCTCTGGCCGCCGACCGCATGGGCGACATCTATGCCCTGCAAGGCAAGCGCCAGGAAGCCATCGACGCATACACCAAGGCTTTCAAGGCACTGGAACCCGAACAACCCTATCGCCAGATGATTGCCGCCAAACTGGGCAGCTATGGCATCGATGCTGAGGCAACTTTGGCTCCGGCCACCAGCACGGCTTCCGCGCCCGGCGCAACCGCTTCCGCCGCCAGCCAATAAAAACGGGGGCCGGTATTTTTTCTGAAGAACTCACTACCATGTCGCCACGATCCCTTCTTCGATATCCTGTCGTAGCTGCCTCGCTGGCTGGTTCACTGGCGCTGGCAGCCTGCTCCTGGGGCTACAAGCCACCGACGCCCGCACCCTTGCAGGCCAACCCTGCAATCGCCCCGGCCAGCCTGGCGTGGCGCAGCAGCATGGGCGGCAGCGTGAGTCTGCCCATGCAAATGGCCGTGCAGGAAAACCAGGTGCTGGTGGCAGACGTGCAAGGGAACGTGCAGGCCCTTGCCGCCTCCAACGGCGCATCCCTCTGGACACTTCCTGTCGGGCAACCCCTGTCGGCTGGAATTGGCTTTGACGGCAACACCGCAGCAGTGATTACCGCGAAATCGGAATTGCTGGCCATCCGCAATGGCACCATCCTGTGGCGCGTTCCAGTGCAGAACCCATCGCATACCGCGCCACTGGTAGCTGGTGGCCGTGTATTTGTCCTGGGTTCCGACCACAGCGTCCGCGCGCATGACGGCAACAACGGCTATCTGCTCTGGGGCCAGAAAAGCCAGGCACCAGAAAACCGGCTGGTACTCAAGCAACCCTTCCTGCTGATGCCTGCCGGCGGCGCTCTTTTTGCCGGCGTGGCAGGCAGCATCGTCGGGTTCAATCCCGACAATGGCAACGTCCTTGCCGAAGCAACCCTGGCCAGCCCGCGCGGCGTCACCGAACTGTCGCAGGTAGTCAACGTGCTCATGCCGGCATCCCGCATGGGCGAAAGCTTGTGCGCACGCGCATACCAGGCAACCGTTGGATGCGTCAATCTGGCCAACGGCGCCCTTCAATGGGTGCAGCCCCACGTCGGCTCCACGGGAGTTTCAGGCAATGCACAAATCGTCGTCGGCGCAGACAACGACGACGTGCTCACGGCCTGGTCGCGTCAGGACGGAAATGTCTTGTGGAAGAACGAATCGTTCAAAAACCGCAATCTGTCCGCACCACTGGTTGCCGGCGACAACGTCGTGATCGGTGACTCCCAGGGATACGTGCACATTCTCTCCGCCAGCAACGGCGCGCTGCGCAACCGTGTGCGCATCGATGAAAGCCCCGTCCAAACAGCCCCTGTTCTGGCAGGAAACACCGTCGTGATTGCAACCGGCAAAGGCACCGTGGCGGGCCTGAACCTTCAGTAACCGTCCAGCGTTTAGACATCAAATGAAACCGGTCATTGCCCTGGTGGGGCGTCCCAATGTGGGCAAGTCAACCCTGTTCAACCGCCTCACCAAGACGCGTGATGCCATCGTGGCCGACTATGCCGGTCTGACCCGTGATCGCCACTATGGCAACGGCCGCGTCGGACGGCGCGAATTCATCGTCGTCGACACCGGTGGTTTCGAACCGGATGCGGGTGAAGGCAGCATCTACCGTGAAATGGCCAGGCAGACCCGCCAGGCCGTGGCCGAAGCCGATGTCGTGGTGTTTGTCGTCGATGCGCGCGAAGGCTTGTCGGCGCAAGATCATGACATCGCCAACTATCTGCGCCGCCTGGGAAAAACGTGCATTCTGGTAGCCAACAAGGCCGAAGGCATGACCGACAGCCAGAGGCTGGCCGAATTTTATGAACTCGGCCTGGGTGACGTCCATGGCATTTCCGCCGCACACGGCCAGGGAATCCACGACCTGCTCGAACTGGCGCTGGACAGCATACAGGTGCCAGAACCAGGCGAAACAGACGATGCCAGCGCCGACGACGTCATCCGGCTGGCGGTTGCCGGGCGCCCCAATGTAGGCAAATCCACCCTCATCAATGCCTGGCTCGGCGAGGAGCGCCTTGTGGCGTTCGACTTGCCGGGCACGACGCGCGATGCCATCCATGTGCCCTTTGTGCGCAAGGGCCAGAAATACGAACTGATCGACACCGCCGGGCTGCGCCGCAAGGGCAAGGTGTTCGAAGCGATTGAAAAGTTCAGTGTGGTCAAGACCCTGCAGGCCATTGAATCCGCCAACGTGGTGTTGCTGCTGCTCGACGCCACCCAGGGCATCACCGACCAAGACGCACACATCGCGGGCTACATTCTGGAGTCGGGCCGTGCCGTCGTGATAGCCATCAACAAATGGGACGCCGTGGACAGCTACCAGCGCGAACTGCTGCTGCGTTCGGCCGAATCGCGCCTGGGTTTTTTGAAGTTTGCCGCACAGCACCACATCTCCGCCAAGAAACGGCAAGGCCTGGGTCCCGTATGGGACTCGATTGCCCAGGCGTACCGGTCGGCCAACTGCAAAATGCCGACCCCCGTGCTGACACGGTTGATACACGAAGCGGTACACATGCAGGCGCCCAAGCGCAGCGGCATGTACCGCCCCAAGCTGCGCTACGCGCACCAGGGCGGTATGAACCCGCCGGTGGTGGTGGTTCACGGCAACTCGCTCGAAGGCGTGACCGACAGCTACAAACGATACCTGGAAGGCCGCATTCGCCAGCACTTCAATCTTGTCGGCACCCCGTTGCGCGTGGAAATGAAGACTTCGCACAACCCGTATGCCGAAAAGGCATAGCGTTCGACGGCTCTCTGGCCGCTTCGCTGCCTTCGACTAGCAGGCACATCATCCGGGCACATGCCTTTCGGCTTGCCCAATGATGGAATGGCGACAACGCTCTTCCTGTCGTCCGGCCGGATCCAAGTCAATAACCGAAGGCTGGCTGGGCCTCTTGCATACGCCTTATCAACAGACCCGATGATTCAAGCCGGCCTCCTGAACGGCACGGGCATGCCGATGTTCATGCCTGGCCCTCTTCTTTCAGGATGGCGTCGGCATGCTCCGGCAGAGGCTTCAGGCGCGTCTTGTTGAGTTCGCCCGCTGCCTCCAGCGCAGGATATGCTGCGGAACAGATGTGCGAATGGATGCGTTTGAGATCCCGCAGGATGTCCAGGTGGAGGGAACTGGTTTCCAGGCTTTCGATCCGGCCTTCCCTCAGCCTGTTCATGTGGTTCTCGGCAGCGGCAAATTCGAGCTCCCGGATTCTGGATTTCTCGTCCAGCAGCTGCCGGGCCAGTTTCACATCGCCGGACAGGAAGATGGTCATCGCCAGTTTCAGGTTGTCCCGGACGATGTGATGGAATTCCTGCAATTCGGCCGCGCCTTCATCGGAAAAACGCAGTTGCCGCTTGATTTTCTTGCTCGCGAGATCCATCAGGTTCTTGTCGATGATGTCTCCGATGTGCTCCAGATTGATGGCCAGGCTCAGGATCTCCATGGCGCGCTGCCCCTCGGCCTCGTCAAGGCTCTCGTGGGTGACCTTTATCACATACAGCTTGATGGCTTCGTGCAGGCGATCCACGGTGTTGTCCTTCTCGCTGACCTGCGCGACCAGTTTCCTGTCGTTCGTCAGAATCGCGGTCATGGTCTGCTGCAGCATCGAATCGATGATGTCTCCCATGCGCAGGGTTTCTCTTGCGGCGCAGGCCAGGGCCACGGTCGGCGTTTCGATCGCGGTTTCATCGAGATAAAGGGGAACCGAAGGATCGTCAGCCGTCTGCACATCGGGCAACAGACGCTCCAGCATCGTGGAAAACATGCCCAGCGGAAAAAGGAACGTCACCGCCATGACCACATTGAACAGCGTATGGAAATCAGCGGCAAGGCGAACCGGATTGGGATCGATTTTTTGCAGCAACTGGACGACTGGATCCAGCAAGGGCAGGAAGATGATGCAACCGACAAGGCGGTTGATCAGATTGCCCACAGGCAGGCGCCGATGGGCTGGATTGGTACTGCCAAGCCCTTCCATCAGGGGATTGAGGGCGCTTCCCAGATTGGCGCCCAGCACCAGCGCCAGGGCTGCAGTTGGCGTGACGAAACCGGAATAGGCCAGTGACATCGTCAACAGAATGGTAGCCACGCTTGAATGGGCCGCCCACGTCAGAACGGCACCAATGAGCAGCGTCAGCAAGGGCTCGCCGGTAATCGCGGCAAAAAGCTCGCGCACCACAGGCGCATGCTCGACGGGAGCCAGGCTGCTGAGCAGGCTGTGCAGGGAAAGCAGCATCAGTCCGAGGCCGATGGCCACCCGCCCGAGATCCTTGACGATGGTCTGCGTTCCCCGCTTGAAAGCAACCACCCCGGTCACGAGCAGAAGCGGCGCAACGGCAGAGGAATCGAAGGAAAGCAGCTGCACGATCAGGGTGGTACCGACGTTTGCGCCAAGCATGACGGCCAGCGCCGGCGCAAGGTCGACAAGGCCCGATGCGGAAAACGAACTCAGCATCAATGCGGTTGCCGTACTGCTTTGCAGAATGGCGGTCACGCCCACACCGGCCGTGAAGGCGTGGACCCTGCTTTTCAGCACACTGCCCAGAAAGCGCCTGATTCTTGCTCCGAAGGCCCGTACGATGCCGCTATGCACCATATGAAGCCCCCAAAGCAGCAGGGCTACGCCACCGACAAGATTCAGCAGGACCTTGAGTCCCATGTATTCTCCTTATGGTTGACTGCGCAGCAAATCCAGAATGTCATCCGCGCAGTCCTGGCCGCAGCCAGCTCCGCCCGCTGGTGCACCGCGTCTCAAGGCATTCTGATGGGAGAAAAAGCCCGCCTGTACGGGTTGCCGACGCCCCAGCGGATGTCACCAGACGCGAGCGAAAGCTTCAAAGTCTATAGCACTTGCACCCAATAGCCAAGTGCCTCATCCTGACAGGGTGATCAAGAACCGGCGCTGGTGCACCCACCCCGGCTGTATCGGAACGGCATCAGGGCTGCAAACTGCTTTTGCTGGATGATTGTGCGACTCCCCGGTTCTTTTTTCAACCGGGAGTTTCCATGAATGCCTGGGACTGAAGGCACGCTTTGTTTGCCGAGGCAAGGCATCCATGCCACGGCAAACAAAACCGAACAACCCCACTGAGCAGCGGCAAAGGTAGCAGCACGATTCCGCACCAGACAAAGCCAACACCTCACACGCCGATGAGACGTGCCATGCAGACAAGACAACTGATTCTGCGCCTGCCACCTGCGTGGCAGACTCTGCTTACATCAGCAGGTGCTCCCCGGCGTTGTCCCCGCCCAGAATCACGTAGTTGACCTTGCGGATATCCATGAGCACGCGTCCTCCGGCGTAGCTGATGGCGCTTTGCACATCCTGCTCCATTTCATGCAGGGTATCGGCCAGTTTGCCCTTGACGGGTTCGAGGATGCGCTTGCCTTCCACATGGCGGTATTCGCCTTTGTTGAAATCACTGGCCGAACCGTAATATTCCTTGAAAAGCTGGCCGTCGACTTCCACCGTCTTGCCGGGCGACTCCTCATGCCCGGCAAACAGCGAGCCGATCATCACCATCGTCGCACCGAAACGGATCGACTTGGCAATGTCGCCATGGCAGCGGATACCACCATCGGCAATGATGGGCTTGGTGGCGACACGGGCGCACCATTTGACGGCGCTGAGCTGCCAGCCCCCGGTGCCGAACCCGGTCTTGAGCCGGGTGATGCAGACCTTGCCTGGACCAACGCCCACCTTCGTCGCATCGGCGCCCCAGTTTTCCAGGTCGATCACTGCTTCAGGCGTCCCCACATTGCCCGCAATCACGAAACTCTCCGGAAGCTTCTTTTTGATGTACGCAATCATGTGCTTCACGCTGTCGGCATGTCCATGCGCAATGTCGATGGTGATATAGGCTGGCGCCAGGTTTTCTGCGGCCATCGCATCGACGGTGGCGCGGTCCGATGGCTGGACCCCCAGCGAAATGCTGGCGAAAAGCCCCCGGCCATGCATATCGCGCACAAATGCCAGATTGTCCAGATCGAAGCGGTGCATCACATAAAAATAGCCCTGCTGGGCCAGCCACTGGCAAATGGGTTCGTCCACCACCGTTTTCATGTTGGCCGGCACGACCGGGATACGGAAATCGCGGGGCCCCAATGTCACGCTGGCATCGCATTGGTTGCGGCTCTGGACGCTGCATTTACGCGGCAAGAGCAGGATGTTGTCGTAATCGAATATTTGCATAGAAAATGGGTCCAGCACCTTACGGCTGCACAATCAGAAAACAATGACCTTGTCGGCCTGCAAGGTGGCTTCGGCCAGTTCAACCAGCGTTCCCAGGCAGCACCCGCCAATCAGTGGCAAATCACCCAGTCCGCGTGCCAGCGCACAGGTTCGGCACAGCTGCACCGGCACCTGCAGAGCGACCAGTTCCTCGACCATCTTCTGCAGCGTCTGGCCCGATGCGTCCTGCTGCTTGGGAAGCGCAAGCACCGTGGCATCGGACATCAGAAACACTCGCAGCCGGGGAGGATTCTCGGCCTGTGTGGCAAGTGCCAACGCAAGCCTCAACGCCGAGAGGCAACGTTCGTTGCCATAGGGCGGCGCATGAACAATGATCAGAATATCCTGGGGCGAAGCATTTCTGTGCATCGACAATTTCCGGTTGTTGGAGGGTGTTGCCAGTCTGCCCACTATAGCAGCGGCCGGAATATTCCGATCCCGCCATCAGCGGCCGATCGAGGCTGCCGCCCACGGAAGATGCGTGTCTTGCCAATGGCCTGACGCCCCTCGCATCCAGTGTGGTCAGCATCTATTGCCAGCGCAGGACCGACAGGTCGTTGACGAACACCGGCATGTCCTGCCACAAACCCTGCAACTTGCTGTTGGCCACGGTAATCCATTGCGGCTGGTACAGATAGACTGCAACGGCCTCTTCGGCCACCAGCCTTTGCGCCTGCGCCAGCAACCCCGCCCGCTCCTGTTCATTACCCGTCTGCAGCATGCGCGCATACAGTGCATCGAATGCCGGCGAACGGTAGTTCCAGTAATAGTCGGGCTTGGCGAAGTTGCCGAAATCAAACGGTTCGACGTGGCTGATGATGGTCAGATCGTAATCTTTTTTGCCATAGACCTGACTGAGCCACTGCGCCCATTCCACGCTTTCGAGTTTTACCGTAATGCCCACTTTGGCCAGCAGGGCGGCAATGACTTCTCCACCCTGCTTGGCATAGGGTGTGGGCGGCAGCTTCATGGACAGACTCAAATCGGTGATGCCCGCATCCGTGAGCAGCGCCCGGGCCTTCTCGGGATCGTAGGGCGACACGCCTGTGGTGTCGACATAGCCAGGCGCACCCGGTACATAGAAGCTGCCGATTGGCACACCGAATCCGTCTGCGGCGCCCTGGATGACGGCCTGGCGATCGATGGCCATGCTGATGGCGCGACGCACGCGTACATCGTCCAGCGGTTTTCTGCCATTGTTCATGGCCATGATGGTCTTGGCGCGAGAGCCTCCCACCAGCACCTGAAACCGGTTGTCGCCCTTGAACTGCTGGATGTTTCGGGTCACTTGCGCGCGCGGAAACAGATCGATGTCGCCTGCAAGCAGCGCGGCAGACTGAGCGGCGGCGTCCGAAATGAAACGGAAAGTGACGTTTTGCAGGGTGATATTGGCTGCGCTTCGGTAAGCCTCCCATTTCTTCAGGGTCAACGAAGCCCCTTTCTGCCAATCCGCCAGCTGATAAGGCCCTGTTCCAACCGGATTGACAGCATTGCCTGCCACTGTTTCGGGCTCGATGATCACGGCCGTAGCCTGTCCAAGCAGGAAAGGAAGGTCTGGATTGGGCACGCGCCCGTGCAGCACGACCGTGAAGGCATCAGGGGTTTCGATACGCTCGAAACCCGTAAATAAGAGTTTGTCCTTGTTGGTGCTATTCTGTGCCGCTGCGCGTTCGAACGCATATTTCACCGTGGAAGCATCGAAGGGCTCCCCGTTGTGAAAACGCACATCCTGCCGCAGATGAAACGTCCAGGTCTTCTGATCGGGTGACGACTCCCAGCGCTGCGCCAGCAACGGCAAGACCGATCCGTCCTGCTGGATCTTGGTCAGGGTTTCAAAAACGTTATAGAGCACCACTTCGCCAATCGCCGAAGCCGCGCCAGTGGTGGGATCCAGTCCCGGCGGCTCAAGCACCATGCCAACCGTCAACCGGTTGCCGGCAACTTGTTGCTGGCCACAGCCTGAAACCAGTGCCAGTGCGGCAAGAACAACCGCCATGGCACAAGACCGGCATGCGGAGCGTCGGGAAAACATTGGGCAATTCCTTCCAGATGGCAAGTGTTTGGGCACCGATGAACGGGACATGCCAGCCACCGCCCATCTGCGAATATGGAACGATAGCAAATTTTTCACATATTTTTTATTTGTGAAATCGCGACAAATTTCGCAGATAACTTGGCAAGAATACTCACCTTATAGCTGGATAACGCTAGACTGTGTTCTCATGGGACAGGGCATGCAGATGCTCTGTCTCCGTTTTTCGTTGTCTCTGGCAGTTCGGCGAAGCTGACGCCCACTACCGGAGCATTCTGACTGACGCCAGCGCCCGCACATGTCCGTAACAGACTCTTCCCTGAAAGACCTATCTCCTGCAAATACCCTGCCGGCAGTGGCGCAGGTGTTGATCCAGCGCGGAAAAATTACGGAAGCCGCCGCCAGCGAGCTGATGCAGCGTGCACGGCAAGGCCGGGGCAATTTCATCGCCGAGGTCATCAATGCCGGCCATATCAATGCCGCCGACATGGCTTTTACCCTAGCGCAGACATTCGCCCTTCCGCTGCTGGACATTGCGGCGGTCGACAAAACCAAGCTACACAAGGATCTGATGGACAGGAAGCTTGCATTCGAATGCAAGCTGCTACCGCTTTCCAGAAAAAACGGCCGCCTGATCATTGCCACCGCAGACCCTGGGGACCAGGTTGTCGCACAAAAAGTCAAGTTCGCCATTCAGTCACCTGTCGAGTGGGTGGTGGTGGAGTACCCGAAGCTCAATACCCTCATTGGCGAACTCTCCAGCAGTGCAACCGAAAGCCTGGACAAGCTCACGGCTAATTCCGATTTCAATTTCGACGACATCACTGCGGCAGACGAAGACAGCGCGTCTACATCAGAAGACCCCAGCGACATCGATGTCGATGATGCTCCGGTTGTCCGGTTTTTTCACAAGATGCTTGTCGACGCCGTGAATTCCCGGGCATCGGACCTGCATTTTGAGCCTTATGAATTCACGTACCGGGTGCGCTTTCGCATCGACGGCGAGCTGCGCGAGGTGGCATCGACTCCGCCAGCCATCAAGGACCGCCTGGCCTCGCGCATCAAGGTCCTGTCGAAACTGGACATTTCCGAGAAGCGAATCCCGCAGGATGGGCGCATGAAGCTCAAACTCGGCCCTCAACGCGTCATCGACTTCCGCGTCAGCACGTTGCCGACCCTGTTCGGGGAAAAGGTCGTCATCCGTATTCTCGATCCGAGCAGTGCAAAAATGGGGATCGATGCACTGGGTTATGACTCGGTGGAAAAAGAACGGCTGCTCAAGGCCATCAATCGGCCGTACGGCATGATTCTTGTCACCGGCCCAACCGGCTCAGGCAAGACGGTGTCACTTTACAGCTGCCTGAACCTGCTCAATCAGCCAGGCGTCAACATCTCCACCGCTGAAGATCCGTCTGAAATCAACATGCCCGGTGTCAACCAGGTCAACGTCAACGAAAAAGCCGGTCTTACCTTCGCCGTTGCACTCAGGTCCTTCCTGCGGCAAGATCCCGACATCATCATGGTGGGCGAAATCCGCGACCTGGAGACTGCGGATATCGCCATCAAGGCCGCCCAGACCGGCCATCTGGTGTTGTCCACCCTGCACACCAACGATGCCCCCACCACGCTGACACGCCTGCGAAACATGGGAGTAGCGCCATTCAACATCGCTTCCAGCGTGATCCTGATCACGGCGCAGCGACTAGCACGGCGCCTCTGCATCAAATGCAAGACACCAGTAGAAATTCCACGGGCCAATCTGCTGGAGGCCGGATTCACCGAAGACCAGATCGACGGCAGTTGGCAACCTTACAAGGCCGTCGGCTGCGAAGCCTGCAATAACGGCTATAAGGGGCGTGTCGGCATCTACCAGGTCATGCCCATCAGCGAAGCCATTCAGGAAATCATCCTGGCTGACGGCAGCGCGCTCGACATCGCCAAGCAGGCAGAGCGGGAGGGCGTATTGTCCCTGCGCCAGTCCGGCCTGCGAAAAGTGATACAAGGCATCACTTCCCTGGAAGAAGTGCTCGGCGTGACAAACGAATGAACGACTTGATCTTCAACAACCATTGAGAGACAGGAATCACACCATGGCAACCGCTTCTGGCAACCCCTCCAGCCGCCGTTCCGGCCCCAATACCGGCAAGGCCTCATCCCGCAAGCCGGAGAAGGAAGCCAAGGCATTCATGTTTGTCTGGAACGGCGTGGACAGGCAGAACAAACCGGTGCAAGGCGAAATGCGCGCGGCTTCTGAAGCGGTTGTGCGCAGCACCTTGCAGCGTCAGGGCATCCGGGTTCTCAAGATGAAAAAACGCCGCGCCAGCGGCGGCAAGAAGATCAAGCCGAAGGATATCGCGCTGTTCACGCGGCAACTTGCCACCATGATCAAGGCCGGCGTTCCCCTGCTGCAGGCGTTCGATATCGTGGCGCGGGGCAGCGAAAATCCCAAGATGTCCCGATTGCTGCAGGCCATCAGAAGCGACGTGGAAACCGGAACCGCCTTGAACCAGGCTTTTCGCAAATACCCGATGCATTTCGATTCCCTGTACTGCAACCTGGTGGAAGCAGGCGAGCAGGCCGGTATTCTGGAAGGATTGCTGGACCGGCTGGCCACATACATGGAAAAAACGGAAGGCATCAAGCGCAAGATCAAGTCGGCCTTGATGTATCCAATTGCAGTGATCGTGGTCGCATTTGTGGTGGTCACCATCATCATGATTTTCGTGATCCCCTCGTTCGAACAGGTTTTCAGTTCCTTTGGCGCCGATCTGCCGGCGCCCACCATGTTCGTGATCGGCATGAGCAAGCTGTTCGTGAAATACTGGTACATCGTGCTGCTGGTGCCTCCTGCTGCCGTGTACTTCTTCATGCAGGCCTGGAAACGCAATGAAAAAGTGCAGCATTTCATGGACCGCCTGCTGCTGAAACTGCCGATTTTTGGCACACTCGTCAACAAATCGGTCATCGCCCGCTGGACGCGCACCATGTCGACGATGTTCGCCGCAGGCGTGCCCCTGGTCGAATCGCTCGACTCGGTTGCAGGCGCCTCTGGCAACAGTGTCTACGCGGAAGCCACCAAGCGCATCCAGCTGGATGTTGCTCAGGGCACCAGCCTTTCCACGGCCATGACCACACAGCGCCGTTTCCCGGTCATGGTGCTTCAGATGACCGCCATCGGCGAAGAGTCCGGTTCACTGGATCACATGCTGGGCAAGGCGGCCGATTTCTACGAAGCCGAAGTCGACGACATGGTGGCCGGTATTTCCAGCCTGATGGAGCCCATCATCATCGTGGTGCTGGGCGTCGTCATCGGCGGGATCGTCATTTCGATGTACCTTCCTATCTTCAAACTGGGCCAGGTGGTTTAATGGCAGACAACACACTGTATGCCGCACTGGCAGCATTGCTGGGATTGCTGGTTGGCAGCTTCCTCAACGTAGTGGTCTACCGCCTGCCCCGGATGATGGAGAAAGCCTGGGATGCGGAACATGCCGCCTATGCCGCCCAAAAGGAAAACAAGGATCTAGCAGCCCCTTCGCACAAGCGCTTCAATTTGTTGACGCCACCCTCACGTTGCCGGCAGTGCGGCCACCGCATCCGATGGTATGAAAACATTCCGGTTGTAAGCTACCTGTTCCTGCGCGGCAAATGCGCATCGTGCAAAACGCCCATAGGCATGCGCTATCCGCTCGTGGAGCTGGTTACTGCCGCGCTTGCTTGGCTGTGCCTGAGCCGGTATGGCCTGCAGTGGCAAGCCCTGGCCTGGTTCTTCTTTGGTACGAGCCTGATCTGCCTGACCTTGATCGATTGGGACACCACCTACCTGCCCGACAGCATCACCCTGCCCTTGTTATGGACCGGACTGCTGGCCGCGAGCGTCGGCTGGACAGGCGTCAGCCTGGGTAACGCCGTGTGGGGTGCAGCCTTAGGATATACGTCGCTGTGGCTGGTCTACTGGGGATTCAAGCTCCTCACGGGCAAGGAAGGCATGGGTTTTGGCGATTTCAAGTTGTACGCCGCACTGGGCGCGTGGTTCGGTGCCAGCGCCCTCATTCCCATCATCTTGCTGGCCGCAGTCATTGGCGCGGTCATCGGCATCCTGATGAAAATGGGCGGCCAGCTACGGGAAGGCCGCTACGTACCTTTTGGCCCCTTTCTGGCATTGGGCGGAGCGGCTGTCTGGCTGTTTGGTGCACAGGAATTGATGCAAATAGCCGGTCTCTCCTGAGGCCTGTCGCCCTCTCCTTATTTCCCAGTCTTTCCCATGTCCTCTGCGGTCATGCCTCCCAGCTGGCACATCGGCATCACTGGCGGTATCGGCAGCGGCAAAAGCACGGTGGCGGCGCTGCTGCAAACCGCTGGCGCTTTCGTGGTCGATGCCGATGAACTGGCGCGCGCCTGCACTCGTGCACACGGAGCCGCCATCGGCCCCATCCGGCAGGCTTTCGGAGACGAATTCATTGACGCCGACGGCGCGATGCGGCGCGGCGCCATGCGGGAACTGGTTTTCCGTCTTCCCAAGGCTCGCCGGAAACTGGAAGCCATCATCCATCCCCTCGTATTCCAGCAGGCACAACAGCAGGGAAAAGCAGCAGAACACCAGGGCAGGACGGTCATCCTTTACGAGATCCCGTTGCTCGCCGAATCGCCTCACTGGCGCAAACGGCTCCATCGGGTGATTGTCGTGGATTGTGATGAAGATACGCAGATCCACCGCGCCACGCAGCGTAGCGCCCTCACACCGGATGCCGCCAAGTCCATTGTGGCCAGCCAGGCCAGCCGATCGGAGCGTTGGCGCATTGCCGATGCCGTAATCTTCAACGGAGGAGCTGTCGATCCGCAGCAACTTCGTGAACAGGTACGTATTCTGGGACGCAGTTTCGGGCTTATGATTGAAAGCAGGGGAATCGCCAAGTGATCCTGTACGAATATCCTTTCAATGAACGCATTCGCACCTGGTTGAGGCTGGAGCGCCTGTTCGGCCGCTTCGCGCAATTGCAGCCACGCACCGATGCCATAGACCACCATTTTGCTCTGGTCACATTGTTTGAAATACTCGATGTGGCCAGCCGCCCCGATCTCAAGTCCGAAATCATGCGCGACCTGGAGCGGCAAAAGCAGCAGCTCAACAGTTACAAAGGCAACCCGGCCATCGCCGAAGCGGCGCTGGATCGGACACTGGAAGACCTGCACGCCTGCTTTTCCCAGCTCGCGCAGATGGGCGGAAAGATCGGCCATGTACTGACAGAAGACGATTGGCTGACCGCCATCCGCAGCCGCATCAGCATCCCCGGAGGAACCTGCGAATTCGACCTGCCGGCCTATCACGCATGGCAGCATCTTCCTTACCAGAACCGCCAGGATGCCCTGCAACGCTGGATCAACCACCTCTTGCCACTCGGAGACGGCATCCGGTTGTTGCTGATGCTGTTGCGCAGCACCGGACAATCCCAGAAAATGACGGCCCAAAATGGCCAATTTCAGCAAAACCTGCCCCAGAGCCGCACCTTCCAGCTGCTGCGCCTGCACATCGATCCCGAAACGGCTGTGATTCCGGAAATCAGCGCCAACCGTCTCATCGTTACCATACGAATGATGCAGCAGGACGACGAAGGACACCTGGTCCCCAGAGCCGAACATACCGACTTTCAATTGACTTTGTGCGCCTGACACCGGACAGTCCGAACAAAATGCCTACATCTCCAGTGCGCCCAGCCACACCGCCGCGCATCGTATCCTGTCCGCAATGCGGCGCAGACAGCATTTACGACCCCGCCATCAATCCCTGGCGCCCCTTTTGCAGCCGGCGCTGCAAGCTGATTGACCTGGGCGCATGGTCCAGCGAAGACTACCGCATGCCCCAGCCGCCGGAGAGCAACGGGCAAGCCGACAATGCGCCATCGGCAACACGCACCGACCATGACTGACGCCTTCCCTACTGCCGCTGCGGCATCCGACCATCCTCCAGTAGTCATCGTGGGTGTCGGGCTGGCAGGCCTGACCACCGCCTTGCACCTGGCCGACAGGATGCCAGTGGTCATGCTGGCCAAGCGCAAGCTGGAAGAATCGGCCACGGCGCGTGCCCAAGGCGGTATCGTGGGCGTTCTCGCCTCTGACGACAGCATAGAAAACCATGTGCACGACACCCAAATGGCTGGCGCGGGCATTGTCGATGAGCACGCGGCCTGCTACGTGGCCGCTCACAGCGCCGACGCGATCGCCTGGCTGATGGAACAAGGCGTGCCGTTCACCGGCGATCCGGCAGGCCCCCTGGGGCTGCATCTCACCCGCGAAGGAGGGCACGGCACACGCCGCATCGCCCATGTGGCAGATGCCACCGGGCAAGCCATTCATGCCACGCTGCTGGAAATTGCGCGCCGCCACCCCAACATCACCCTGCACGAGCGCTGGATGGCGCTGGACCTGATCACCGACAAGCATCTGGGCCAGGGAGTCGAGACGCCCATCAGGAATTGCTACGGCGTCTACGTACTCGACATCGATACCGACAAGGTCATGACCCTTGCGGCACGTGCGGTGGTTCTGGCCACCGGAGGGGTCGGCAAGGTATACCGCTATACGACCAACCCCGACACGTCCACTGGCGACGGCATCGCCATGGCCTGGCGCTCCGGATGCCGGGTGGGCAATATGGAATTCATCCAATTCCATCCCACCT
This sequence comes from Allobrachymonas sp., assembly GCA_039808005.1. GTDB lineage: Bacteria > Pseudomonadota > Gammaproteobacteria > Burkholderiales > Burkholderiaceae_C > Brachymonas. The sequence goes on from JBDHSG010000018.1 coordinate 40,254, forward strand.
GCCTGTTCCATCCGCAGGAACGCAGCTTTCTGATCACCGAGGCGCTGCGCGGCGAAGGCGGCCTGCTCAAACTCCCGATCAAGGACGCCGAGGGCAACATCCATGCCGTGCGGTTCATGCCCGACCATGACCCGCGTGCGGAATTGGCGCCGCGCGACATCGTAGCGCGCGCCATCGATTTCGAGATTAAGAAGCACGGCTTGGATTATGTGTGGCTGGATGCCACGCATCTGGGAGAGCGCTTCCTGAAGGAGCACTTTCCCACCATTTACCAGCGCTGTATGGAACTGGGCATCGACATCGCCAAAGACCCGATCCCGGTGGTACCGGCTGCCCACTACACCTGCGGCGGCGTGGTAACCGATCTCGACGGCCGTTGCGACCTCCACAATCTGTACGCCGTAGGAGAGGCCGCCTACACCGGCCTGCATGGCGCCAACCGGCTGGCAAGCAATTCCCTGCTCGAATGCGTGGTGTTCGGCAAAAGCTGCGCCTCCACCATCCGCGAACAGGCCCCTATTGCACCTCCGCCTTTGCCGGAATGGGACGAAAGCCAGGTTGAAAATCCTGATGAACAGGTCGTGATTGCCAACAACTGGGATGAGTTGCGGCTGATGATGTGGAACTACGTCGGAATCATGCGCACGGTCCGCCGCCTGGAAAGGGCACAGAACCGCATCACCCTGCTCAAGGCCGAGATCGACGACTATTACGCCAACTTCAAGGTCAATCGCGACTTGCTGGAACTGCGCAACCTGGTCGATTGCGCTGACCTGATCGTACGCAGCGCACTCAGCCGCCACGAAAGCCGCGGCCTGCATTACATCCGCGATTACCCGGAACCCTTGCCGGCCAGTTTCCCGACCATTCTGTTCAAAAAAATGGGCAAGAAAAACGGCAAGAAATCCAGGCGCAACAACCCATAGCCATCCACCATGCCCAGCTTGCAAACCGCCCTGAGTTTTCTCGGTGTCGCCTTCCTCTTGTCCCTGTCACCGGGGCCCGACAATCTGTTCGTCATTACCTTATCGGCCCTTCGCGGGGCAAGAGCCGGACTTTGGGTCGTGCTTGGACTGTGCAGCGGACTGGTGGTCCATACCCTGGCCGTTGCCCTCGGCGTGGGCGCCCTGCTTGCTGCTTCACCTGTCGCGTTCACGGTACTCAAGGTGATCGGCGCACTGTACCTGCTCTATCTGGCATGGGGCGCGTGGCGCGCATCGCCGGCTACCGGCAAAACCCAACACCCTGCCATCCCGGATCTGACGCCTTTGCAGGCCTGGCGGCGCGGCGTGCTGATGAACGTCACCAATCCCAAGGTGATGGTTTTTTTCCTGGCGCTGTTTCCGAGCTTCATCGATCCGCAGCGCGGTAACGCCTTCACCCAGACACTGTTCCTGGGTGCGCTTTTCATGCTGGCGTCGTGGCTGACTTTTTCAGTATTGGCGCTGCTCGCCGGCACCGTCGGGCAACGCATGCAGCATTCGCCCCGTGCGCAACGCTGGCTTAACCGCAGTGCCAGCATCGTATTTGTTGGCCTGGCGCTCAGGCTGCTGTACTCTCCGCGTTGAAACGCCTCCGCATCAAGGCGCTTGGCGTTTTCGCAAACACCTGCGCGAACGGTGCAATTTCCCTGGAAGAAAGTAGAGTCCTTTTTTTCATTATATTTATAAATATAATATAGACTGGATACTTCATCAGTTTCAGGAGAAAGCAATGATGTTGTCCCGCCGTTTGACAGCTGCATTTGTGGCCAGTTGCGCCATCGGCCTTTGCGCTTCGGCGTATGCCGCCGATCATCTGGGCATCAGCGCAGAAGAAACTTACAAGCTCGAACAGCAAACCAACAACAAGGTGCTGTTCGTCGATGTGCGCGATCCGGTGGAAATCATGTTCACCGGTAATACGGACGTGGTCGATACCAACATTCCGTACATGCTGGTGGACCGCACCCAATGGGATGTCCAGCACAACCGCTTCCGCATGTTCCAGAACCCGGATTTCGCCATGCAGGTTGAGGCCGCGCTCAAAGCGCGTGGCCTTGACAAGAATGCCACCGTGATCACCATGTGCCGATCCGGCAGCGAACGCGGTTTGCCCAGCGCCGAGTTCTTGTTGGAAAAGGGCTTCAAGAACGCCCGCTACGTCATCAACGGTTTCCAGGGTAGCGCAGCCAAGGAAGGCGAAAAGGCTGGCATGCGTGTGGTCAATGGCTGGCAGAACTCCGGTCTGCCGTGGAGTACCAAACTCGACCCGGAAAAAATCTACCGCGTTGATCTGCCAAAAAAACAATGATGTTCTGCAACCGACGGCGCGTACCAATGTATGCGTCGGTCTGTACGGGCGAAACGAAGGCGGTCACCTGAAGCCGCGTTTTCCTTTAGGCAACCATTCGCAACGAATAATCCACCGCCACGACATCCTTGGTCAGCTTGCCGATCGAAATCCGGTCCACCCCGGTGGCGGCAAGTTCGCGTATGCCTTCCAGGCTGACGCCGCCCGACGCCTCCAGCAACGCACGTCCGGCGGTGATGCGCACGGCTTCACGCATGGCATTTGGCGTGAAATTGTCCAGCAACACGCTTTGCGCGCCATGCTCCAGTACCGCTTGCAACTGCTCTAGGGTTTCCACCTCGATCTGGATGCCTACCCCCGCATGCAGCGCACGCGCACGCTCCAGCACCGCGGCAATGCCGCCAGCCGCTGCAATATGGTTTTCCTTGATCAGGATGCCATCCCACAAGGCCAGGCGCTGGTTCTGCCCTCCCCCCACGCGCACCGCATATTTCTGCGCCTGGCGCATGCCGGGAATGGTCTTGCGCGTATCGAGCACGGCACAGGCGCGCGGCGAAGCGCCCGTGATAGCTTCGACGTAGCGGCGTGTAACGGTTGCCGTCCCGCTGAGCAATTGCAGGAAATTGAGGGCACAGCGCTCGGCCGTGAAAATCGAACGCGCCTCGCCGCGAATGTGGCAGACACTGGTGTCGGCCTGCATCCGGTCTCCTTCCGCGTAATGCCATTCGATCTGCAGCGCCGGGTCCACCCCCTGCATGCTGCCGTCAAACCAGTCGCGGCCGCAGAGCACCGCGTCTTCGCGCACCAGTACCAGCGCCGTCACCGGATTGGGCGCCGGCACCAGCTGGCCGGTCCAGTCGCACACGCCAATGTCTTCCATCAGCGCGTCACGGATGTTACGGACACGGGCCTGCTCCAGGGTTTCGTTATGCTCAAACTCAAACATGGTCTTGTTGCTGGCCGAACGGCCTTTCTTGGTATAGAAGCGTAACCTTGGCAAGGCGAGCCGCCCTTCAGGCGGCACCGATCCCCGGCGTCATGCCCGCCAGCCGGCCGGCATCCTTGGCAAGCAGTGCCTCGGGATGCGCCTTGACGAAATCCAGCATGCGTGTGATGCACCTTCCCGCCTTCCGCCCGGTTTCGGCATCGACGTGCACCTCACCCGTGCCCTTTTCCAGGCAATCGGCCACGCCCTGCAACACGTTCATGGCCATCCACGGACAGTGCGCGCAGCTTTTGCAGGTGGCGCTGTTGCCGGCGGTCGGCGCTTCGATCAGCGTCTTTCCGGGTGCGAGCTGGCGCATGCGGTGCATGATGCCGTTGTCTGTTGCCACGATGAAGGTTGCGCCTTCCTTGCCGTCTATCACGGCCTTGAGCAACTGCGAGGTGGAGCCCACCACGTCCGCCTGCAGCACCACGCTGGTGGGCGATTCAGGGTGCACCAGCACTTTGGCCTCCGGATATTCCTTGCGCAGCAATTCCAGCTCCACGCCCTTGAATTCGTCGTGCACGACGCAGGCGCCCTGCCACAGCAGCATGTCCGCGCCGGTCTGTTGCTGGATATAACGGCCGAGATGCCGATCGGGCGCCCAGAGAATTTTCTCGCCCCGTTCCTTGAGGTGGTCGACAATCGCCAGCGCACACGAACTGGTCACCATCCAGTCGGCCCGCGCCTTGACTGCCGCGCTGGTGTTGGCGTACACGACCACCGTGCGCTCCGGGTGCGCATCGCAGAACGCACCAAAGTCGTCAATCGGACAGCCCAGGTCAAGCGAACAGGTGGCATCCAGATCCGGCATGAGCACGGTTTTTTCCGGGCTCAGGATCTTGGCAGTCTCCCCCATGAAACGCACCCCGGCCACGATCAGCGTTTGCGCTTCGTGGTCGCGGCCAAAGCGCGCCATCTCCAGCGAATCGGAAACACACCCGCCTGTAGCCAGCGCCAGATCCTGCAAATCGCCGTCCACGTAGTAATGTGCCACCAGCACGACCCCGCGAGCCTTGATCTGTTCGGCACAGCGCTGCATCAGCGCCTGGCGTTCCGCGTTGCTCAGCGAAGGAGGAACTTTTGCCCACGCATTGACTACGCAGGTGTTCCCGCTGGCATTCTGCAGGGGATATTCGACGGATTTCTCGATAACGGTAGACATGGAACGGTTCTTCCTGCAAGCCGACAACCCGACTGCGTGAAAGGTCAATCATAAGGGGCGTCTTCCCGGGCAGATCGTCCTTTCGGCTACGGCCCTTATTGTCAGGCTTCCTGTCGTTTTTTGCATTTGCATGAAGCCCATACTTACAATGGTTTGCATATTGCCAAGGCGGCGTGCCCACCAGTGGATTTTTTGAAATCCCGCCATGCCCCTCAAAGCAGCTCTCCTTCCTGAAAAAATGCCCGCGGTAATACGCCATGGCCTGCCTGCCACTGGCTGCTGCCAGCCTGATGATCATGAACACACACGGCCTGGTTCCGCCAGAAACCCTCCTTGCCCCGCGGTACGACGCCATCATTGACGTACGCAGCCCGGCAGAATTTGCCGAGGACCATGTACCGGGAGCCATCAATTGCCCGGTATTGAGCGATACCGAACGCGCCCAGGTGGGCACGCTCTACAAACAAGTTTCGCCGTTCGAAGCACGCAAGCGCGGCGCGGCCCTGATCGCACGCAACATCGCGCAACACATCGAGCAGCGATTTGCCGACCACCCCAAAAACTGGAAACCGCTCGTTTACTGCTGGCGCGGCGGACAGCGCAGCGGCGCCATGCAGATCATCCTGCGCCAGATCGGCTGGGCAGCCGACAGGCTCGACGGCGGCTACAAGGCCTTCCGGCGCCAGGTGATCGAAACCACGGCTGAACGGGCGCCCCGTCTGCAATGGCGAGTGCTGTGCGCAACAACCGGCAGCGGAAAGACAGGCATTCTGCAGGCCATTGCCGCACAAGGCGGCCAGGCGCTGGACCTGGAAACGCTGGCCGCTCACAAGGGTTCGGTTCTGGGGCCATTGCCACAGCAGAAACAGCCCTCGCAGAAGGCGTTTGAAACAGCCATCTGGCACCGGTTGACGCAATTTGACCCGCTCCGGCCCGTATTTGTCGAGGCCGAAAGCCGCAAGATCGGCCAGTTGCAGGTGCCGCAAGCGCTGATCTGCGCCATGCACGCAGGCGATTGCATCGACCTGGAGGTGCCGCGCGCGGTGCGTGCCTCCTTTCTATTGCGTGACTACGACTACCTGTTGCAAGACCCCGAAAAGCTGCTGGCCATGCTGGCACGCCTCAAGGAGCGCCAGGGCGGCGAAACCATCGCCCGTTGGCAGGCTCTGGTGCACCAGCAACAGTGGCCTGCCCTGGTGCAGGAACTGCTGGAAAAACACTACGATCCGCTCTACCACCAGTCGCAGCACCTGAACTACCAAGGCCCGCGTTCGCATGCGCCCTTGGCAGTAGAAGATTTATCCGCCTCAGCGATGGAGTCTCTTGCGCGCTGCATCCTGCAGCGGTATGCCTAGCCCGTGCAGCCATTTGCGCAGGGCCACCCCACCACCAAACGCCGACTTTCTTTTATGCCCATAATGAAAGCCTGCGTTCTACCATGAGGAAAACCAAATGCGTATTCGTACCCTCCTGATACTGCTCTTTTGTGTGCTGGTAGCTGCTTTCATTGCCCTGAACTGGGGCGAATTTTCACGCCCAACCACCCTGAACATGGGCTTTACGCAAACCCAGGGCCCGCTGGGCCTGGTCATGGTTGGCCTGATGCTCCTGGCGATCGTGGTTTTTGGCGCCTATGCCCTGGCAACCCAGACAGCCTCGCTGCTGGAAACACGCAACCACGCCAAGGAAATGAAGACCCAGCGCGAACTGGCAGAAAAGGCCGAAGTCAGCCGTTTCACCGAACTGCGCGCGATGATCGAACGCTCCGAAAACGATTCCCGCGCCCAAGCGGCCGAATTGCGGCAACTCGTGACGGAACAGATGCAGGCGCTGCAAAAAGACATGCGGACAGCCATCGAAAACAGCGGCAACACCTTGGCAGCCTATATGGGTGAACTGGAAGACCGCATGGAGCATGGCGACATCTGCTCCGCCCCGACATCTTCCGAAAAAATGCCGCCTGCGGGCTGACGCCGCTGCGACAAAACAGCCAGCGACATCTCGATATGCGCCCACGGGCCAGCAGTACCGCTGCAGGCAACAGGAGCTGACCGCATGACGACCGGGGCACCATCCAAAGCGTACCGACGGTACTCTTACAATGCCAGACTGGTTCCGCCAGTGCAACTCCATGCTGCCGGCCTGTTTTTTTTGATGCCCCATGAATCCACGCCTTGACCTGCTTCAGCCCTACCCTTTCGAGCGGTTGCGGCAACTGTTTGCCGGTATCACGCCCAACCCTGCCTATAAAGCCATCAGCCTGGGCATCGGTGAGCCACGCCACACGACGCCACCATTCATTCAACAGGCGTTGTGTGATGCCGCAACCGGCACCAACGGGCTGGCCACCTATCCGGCCACGGCAGGCGACATTCAACTGCGCCAGGCATGCGCAAGCTGGCTGCAGCGCCGTTATGGGGTGCAGGTGGACGCCGCCATCCAGGTGCTGCCAACCAACGGATCCCGCGAGGCACTGTTTGCATTTGCGCAGGCGGTGATCGATCCTGCCATTCCTGCCACGGTGGTCTGCCCCAATCCCTTCTACCAGATCTATGAAGGCGCGGCGCTGCTGGCCGGGGCGCAGCTCCATTTTGCCTCCAGCATGCCCGAACGGAACTTCGCCGTGGACTGGGACAGCGTGTCCGCCGATGTATGGCAACGCACACAGCTGGTGTATGTCTGCTCGCCCGGCAACCCCACCGGCGCCGTCATGCCGCTGGAAGAATGGCAAAAACTGTTCGCCTTGTGCGACCGGTATGGATTCGTGATTGCCTCCGACGAGTGCTACGGCGAGATTTATTTCCGCGATGAAGCGCCCCTGGGCGGACTGGAAGCAGCAGCCAAGCTGGGCCGGAACGATTTCAGGAACCTCCTGATGTTCACAAGCCTTTCCAAACGCAGCAACGTACCGGGGCTGCGCAGCGGCTTTGTGGCCGGCGACGCGCGATTGGTAAAGCAATTCCTGCTTTACCGCACCTATCACGGCAGCGCCATGGGCCCGGTCATACAAGCCGCCAGCATCGCCGCCTGGAACGATGAAGCGCATGTGGCGGAAAACCGGCACCTGTACCGTGAAAAATTCGATCGCATCACGCCGTTGTTGACCGAGGTGCTGGATGTGCAGCCGCCCGATGCAGGGTTCTACCTGTGGGCGCATGTACGTAACTGCTGCAAGGGCTCCGATACGGTATTCGCCCAGCAGCTATACGAACAATACAATGTTACGGTATTGCCCGGCAGTTTCCTTGCGCGCGAGGCGCAGGGCCACAATCCCGGAACAGGCCGCATCCGCATGGCGCTGGTGACAGAGCCGCAGGAGTGCCTGGAAGCTGCGGAGCGCATCTGTCGCTTCGTGCGCAATCAGGGGTAATCCACCGTTTCCGTTTCGGATGCCTTACGCTGGTCATCCGCGACTTTCTTACCAAGAGGAATCCGTTTTTTATGAGTACCGCCCACCTTCAGTCCATTATCGAAAACGCCTGGGAAAACCGCGCCAATATCACCTCCACGGTTGCGCCAAAAGAACTGACCGATGCCGTCGAACACGTACTCGCGGAAATGGACGCCGGGCGCTTGCGCGTGGCCACGCGCGAGGGCGTTGGGCAATGGACCACGCACCAGTGGATCAAGAAAGCCGTGCTGCTGTCCTTCCGCCTGCGCGACAACACCCTGATGCGCGCCGGCGACCTGGCTTTTTTTGACAAGGTGCCCACCAAATTTGGCGGCATGACCGAAGCCGATCTGCAGGCATCGGGCGTGCGCGTGGTGCCCCCCGCCATGGCACGGCGCGGCAGTTTCATCGCCAAAGGCGCGGTCCTGATGCCCAGCTACGTCAACATCGGCGCCTATGTGGACGAAGGCACCATGGTGGACACATGGGCCACGGTGGGTAGCTGCGCACAAGTCGGCAAGAACGTCCATCTCAGCGGCGGCGTAGGCCTGGGCGGCGTACTGGAGCCCGTTCAGGCAGGCCCCACTATCATCGAGGACAACTGCTTCATCGGCGCCCGCAGCGAAATCGTTGAAGGCGTGATTGTGGAAGAGAACTCCGTCATCAGCATGGGCGTATACATTGGCCAGAGCACCAAGATTTACGACCGCGAAACCGGCGAAGTGATGTACGGCCGAGTGCCGGCCGGCTCGGTGGTGGTCAGTGGCAGCCTACCCAGCAAAGATGGGAAATACAGCCTGTATTGCGCGGTGATCGTCAAGCGCGTGGATGCCAAAACCCGCGCCAAGACCAGCCTGAACGATCTGCTGCGCGACTGACGCGATAAAAGGCCAGGAAGCAGACAGGCCCTGGATACAGGGCCTCAGCATACAAAAAACGCTGGGAACTGTTTCCCCGCTTGCTTTTTTATTGCATAATGCGGGACTTCGGGCTCTTAGCTCAGCTGGTAGAGCAGCGGACTCTTAATCCGTAGGTCGTAGGTTCGAATCCTACAGGGCCCACCACTAAAATCAACAACTTAGCCAATCCGTT
>JBDHSG010000031.1:0-10231 GCA_039808005.1 Allobrachymonas sp.
CTGGCGGCGTGCAGATGGAAACCTTCCTGCCCTGGACGTTGGTGCGCAGGGGTTTGAAGAAGCAGGTCATCACGCCGTTCGACGCGCCGCGGGAGTTCCTGGACGAGGCCCGCCGCGAAAAGTTGATCAAGGCTGCCGCACAGGACACCGCGTTGATGCGTGCGCTCGGTCTGGCACATCACTGGCAGCGGCTGATGGACGAGGGGCGGTTTACTTCGATCACCGAGATCGCCGAGGCAGAGGGACTCGATCTCGGTCGAGCCAGCCGGATCGCACGATTGGCGCAATTGGCTCCAGACATTGTGGAAGCCTGCATCACTGGCGTGGCAGCGCACTTGACGTTTGAAAGCGTCGGGCGACGCGCCAACCCCCTGCGATGGGACGAGCAGCGCGAACGTCTGCGGTTCCGGTGATCAACCGGCGCAGCAACTCCCCTTACCGCGCTCCTGAATCGGCGGGCACGGCACGGTGCCGTAGGAGCAGTACACGCAGCAGTCTCCCTGCTTGGGCTTGAGTACGGCGTGACACTGCTCGCACTCGTAGAACCACTGGCAGGCGTCTGTGGGCATCGTCTCGGTCTTGGCGTGGCCGCACTCGGGGCAAGTCAACGTCGACTCCAAGATCACGGCAGTCACTTTGCACTCCCCACCACGGTCGACGGATAACCAGCATCCTTGGTGGCGCGCTTGAGGGCTTCGGCGTTGGTCTTCGCATCATCGAATGTCACCTTGGCTTCGCGGCTGTCCAGATTCACGTCGGTCTTGCTGACGCCCGATACCTTGGTCAGCGCCTTCTTGACCGTGATCGGGCAGGTGGCGCAGTTCATGCCGGGCACGGACAGAGTGACGGTCTGGGTCGCTGCCCACAAGGGCGAGGCGAAGGCGGCAAATGTGGCCAGCGTAATGAGCTTCTTCATGACAACTTCCTTTCAGTAGAACCAGGGCGCGATAAGCGGGAACCCGAGCGCGAGAATCACCAACGCCACTACGGTCCAGAACAGCACCCTGTAGCTGCGGTTGACCGATGGAAGCGCGCAGACCTGCCCCGGTGCGCAATCCGTGGCCGGTCGCCAGATGCGGCGGTAAGCGAAGAAGAGCGCCACCACCGCCGCGCCGATGAACAGAGGCTGGTAGGGTTCGAGCAGCGTCAAGTTGCTGATCCACGCGCCGGAAACGCCGAGCGTGATCAACACCAACGGGCCGAGGCAGCAGGTGGAGGCGAGGATGGCGGCAAGCCCGCCAGTCAACAGCGCGCCGCGTCCGCCGCCTTGAGTTTCTGTTGGTCGATCTGTTTTCATAGGTTAAGCTTACTTCCGTACTTAAGTACGGAGTCAAGTGCCATGAGCGAACCACCTGAAACACTGACCATCGGCGTCCTGGCCGATGCCGCCGGGGTCAACGTCGAGACGATCCGCTTCTATCAGCGCAAGGGCCTGATGCAGGAGCCTGACCGGCCTCTAGGCGGCATCCGTCGTTACGGGGGGCCGGATCTGGCACGCGTGCGCTTCATCAAATCGGCCCAGCGACTGGGCTTCAGCCTGGACGAGATCGCGGACTTGCTGAAGTTGGAGGATGGATCGCATTGCACCGAGGCCCGCGAGCAGGCCGAGCGCAAGCTGGCCGATGTGCGTGACCGGCTTGCCGGCCTGCGTCGAATCGAAGTCGCGCTGCAAGGGCTCGTCGTGCGTTGCTGCGCCACGAGCGGACAGGTGCAGTGTCCGTTAATCGCCGCTTTGCAGGCGGCGTGAGGCGTCCAAACTGGCCCGTCTCCGCTCTCGGTCGCCGACGCCTGAGCAGACGAAAACCGCAACCGATAGCCCTCACCTCCCCGAAAACAGCCGACGTCGGCACTTGGACGGTCAAGAGGCCAGCAGAGAGCGGAGAGAGAAAAACCGCTACGTCGAGGCTGCGGGTCGGCGGTTCGGCAAGGGTGCGGTCAAGAGGCAGGTGCCCGAAACCGCGCCAACACTGGCGTTCCGGGCAGAAAAAAGCCCAACCGATAAGGGTTGGGCTTTGGGTAAATGGTGGAGCTGGCGGGAATTGAACCCGCGTCCACAAGCCTTCTTCATCCGGTTCTACATGCTTAGCCTGCTGATTTGATCTCGCCTGTCATGCCGCGCAGCGGCACGCTGCACAACAGGCCAGCCCCCTTGAATCTCGCTGCACGCCAAGGAGCACGGCGCGCAGCCAGTCAATGTAGATTCCCTTGCAGCCTGGATGGCTTGCGCCACCCTTGCCCAGCCCATTGACGTGCTGTTGCAAGGCCCGCCGGATTAAGCGGCGAGTGCGAAACGTTCGTCGTTTGCAGTTAGTTTTTTGAATCGAGATTAACGAGCGTGACCCAAGCTCGACATGCCCCGCAATGCTTCCGAACCCGTGTCGAAACCAGTGCAGCCCCTCGCTTCTGATTGTACTGCCAACGCCCATTTCGTGCAGGGCGCATGTGTGTCCGTTTGCATCAGGTAAAGGCAGATGGCAGGCAGTGTGGGCAAGCAGGTCAGTTGCTTTTTCCTGGTCTGTTGTGGCGGCTGACAGTTGCTGGATTGGCTGTCTTGGGCTTGTAGTCGCAACAGTCTGCCACGGCGCAGCGCCAGCATTCCGGCGTGCGTGCCTTGCACACGTAACGGCCGTGAAGGATGAGCCAATGGTGCGCGTGCAGCATGAATTCGGCAGGGATGCGCTTGAGCAGTTGGCGCTCCACTTCAAGCGGCGTCTTGCCCGGCGCCAGCCCGGTACGGTTTCCCACGCGAAAAATGTGCGTGTCCACCGCCATGGTGGGTTCGCCAAAAGCCACGTTCAGCACTACATTGGCTGTTTTGCGGCCAACGCCCGGCAGGGCTTCGAGCGCTTCGCGCGTGCGTGGCACTTGGCCCTGGTGCTGCTCCAGCAGGATCCGGCAGGTCTGCAGGATGTGCTTGGCCTTGCTGCGGTACAGGCCAATGGTCTGGATGTGGCGTTCCAGCGCTTGCTGGCCCATGTCCAGCAGGGCCTGCGGGGTATTTGCCAGCGGAAACAGCGTGGCGGTGGCCTTGTTCACGCTCACGTCCGTTGCCTGGGCGCTGAGGATGACGGCCACCAGCAATTCAAACGGGCTGGTGTATTGCAATTCGCTGCGCGGCTCGGGATTGACGGCCTGCAGGATGGCAAAGAAGCGGATGATCTGCTCTTTTTTCATACGCGCAGCATTGTGCAGCATGTGCGAGCCATCCGGTGGAGCACGTGGTTGTTCTGTTGGCATTCCCTGATACAGGCAGACGGCATTTGCGCCGACATTCCTTACAATTGGCGCATACAGGCGGGCGCAGCCATTGGCTGCAGCCCTGCAAATCAACCCCCCATTTGGAGATGAGGCATGAAAGCTCTGGTGGCTGTCAAGCGTGTGGTCGATTTCAACGTCAAGGTCCGGGTCAAGGATGACAACAGCGGCATGGATCTGGCCAATGTCAAGATGAGCATGAATCCGTTTGACGAAATTGCCGTGGAAGAAGCAGTGCGCCTGAAAGAGAAGGGGGTGGTTACCGAAGTGGTGGCGGTTTCGTGCGGCACTGCGGCCAGCCAGGAAACCCTGCGCACCGCCCTGGCAATCGGCGCCGATCGCGCCATTCTGGTTGAAACGGCCGAAGAGCTGCAGCCGTTGGCGGTTGCTAAGCTGCTGAAAGCCATTGCAGACAAGGAGCAGCCGCAACTCGTGCTTCTGGGCAAGCAGGCCATCGACGACGATGCCAACCAGACCGGGCAGATGCTGGCTGCGCTGGCCGGCTGGCCGCAAGGTGCGTTTGCCAGCAAGGTGGAAATTGCCGACGGCAAGGCCACCGTCACGCGCGAGGTGGATGGCGGCCTGGAAACGATCGCCATCACTTTGCCCGCCGTCATCACAAGCGATTTGCGCCTGAACGAGCCGCGTTATGTGACGCTGCCCAACCTCATGAAGGCCAAGAAAAAGGAAATCGCCATCGTGACGCCGGCCGATCTGGGTGTGGACGTGACGCCGCGCCTGAAAACCCTGAAAGTGACCGAACCGCCCCAGCGCAGCGCGGGCGTGAAGGTGGCCAATGTGTCGGAGCTGGTCGACAAGCTCCGCAATGTAGCCAAGGTCATTTGATGTGAAGCCTACTCGCTGGCTAGCAATATTGCCAGCGGGTGTTTTCAGCGCCAGAAGCGGAAAAGAGGGCTGACGTTCATCCGCACTGAATGGACGTTGGCACGGGATATGGCCCTCTCTCCCTCTCTGTGTGCGCGGCTGCGTTCGCAGCACGCCTCACGATCCGCACCAGAAAAATGATGGCGATGGTTCGTCAGCCGCAGTTGGCGGCAACCGCTTCGTTGAGGCGTTTTTCTTCAGCGGCGCGCGCCTTGTCATCCATGACCGATCGTTCGCCTTTTGCATCCACGGTGGATAGACGCACGCCCGTCTTGAGGGTTGCCAGCGCCGTTTTGGCGCGCTGACAGTTTTCTGCCCGCTGCTTTGCTATTTTCTCGTCTTCGGCCTTGCGTCGGGCGGCTTCTTCCTGCTGTTTTTTCTGTTCTGCAGCTATTTTTTCTTTTTGTGCGTCGGTTGAGGGCTGTGGCGCTGACGTATTGGGGGCGGCAGGGGTTGGCTCATTGGCTAGCGCGTCCGTTTCGGTATTGCTCACGATGGTGACGGGGACTGAAGCCCCGGGTCGCCGGATGATGTTTTTTTCGGGTATATCAGACGCAGGGGGGCGATCGCTGAAGACCTTGTGGCCCGATCGGTCGATCCACTGCCACTGCGCCATGCTGCTGGAGGCGACGCACAGAAATCCCACGGCAATCAAGCGCTTGGCAATGGACATTTTTTTGGCGGCATTCATTTTTGGTCCCTGTTATCAAACGATCGGCTTGTCGCCGATCTGCCCAAAGTGTACCGTCAGCTTGCGGCAGTCACGACAGGAAGCCGTCAACGATTCTTCCCGGTTCGTGTGAAATCGCTCACTCATGCCCAATCATGTGTAGTTGATGTGGCATGTTTTCTGTCATCGGTCGGAGATGGGTGGCGTCCAAGGGAGCTCTTTTCACGGGAGTGTGTACGAGGATGCCATGCCGTATGCTGGAAAGGTTGGGCACACAGCATTCAACGCGCACGTTTCAAGGAATGCGTGCTAGCCGCGGATGATGCGGAGGGTACAATCCGTTTTTTGGAGATTCCCCATGCGTTTGCTTGGCAAAGCACTTACGTTTGATGATGTCTTGCTGGTGCCCGCCTATTCCGAGGTTCTGCCCAAAGATACATCGCTGCAGACCCGCCTGACCCGCACCATTTCTCTGAATCTGCCGCTGGTATCTGCAGCCATGGATACCGTGACCGAGTCGCGCCTGGCCATTGCCATGGCGCAGGAGGGCGGTATCGGCATCATCCACAAGAACCTAACTGCGCAGGAGCAGGCGGCGCATGCGGCCAAGGTCAAGCGTCACGAATCGGGTGTTCTGCGTGATCCGGTGGTGATCACCCCAGATACCACGGTGCTGCAGGTAAAGCAGTTGTCGGAGGAACTCGGCATCTCCGGATTTCCCGTGATCGATGCGGGCAAGGTGGCGGGTATCGTCACGGGACGAGACCTGCGTTTTGAAACGCGGCTGGATGTGCCCGTGCGCGACATCATGACGCAGCGGGAAAAGCTTATCACCGTGCCGGAAGGCACGACATTGGCCGAAGCCAAGGCCTTGTTGCACAAGCACAAGCTCGAGCGGCTGCTGGTGGTCAACAACGCGTTCGAACTCAAGGGCCTGATCACGGTGAAAGACATCACCAAGCAGACCACATTTCCCAACGCCGCGCGCGATGAATCCGGCAGTTTGCGCGTGGGCGCTGCCGTGGGCGTGGGTGCTGGCACGGAAGAGCGCGTCGATTTGCTGGCCAAGGCCGGCGTGGATGTAGTGGTGGTCGACACCGCCCACGGCCACAGCAAGGGCGTACTGGACCGTGTCCGCTGGGTCAAGGCCAATTACCCGCAGCTGCAGGTCATAGGGGGCAATATCGCCACCGGCGCAGCCGCACGCGCCCTGGTGGATGCAGGCGCCGACGGCGTCAAGGTGGGCATTGGCCCCGGCAGCATCTGCACCACGCGTATCGTGGCCGGGGTGGGCGTGCCGCAGATCATGGCCGTGGATGGCGTGGCCACGGCGCTCAAGGGCACTGGCGTGCCGCTCATTGCCGATGGCGGCATCCGCTACAGCGGCGACATTGCCAAGGCGATTGCGGCTGGCGCCAGCGCAGTGATGATGGGCGGCATGTTTGCCGGCACGGAAGAAGCACCCGGTGAAATCGTGCTGTACCAGGGCCGCAGCTACAAGAGCTACCGCGGCATGGGCTCCATCGGCGCCATGCAGCAGGGTAGCGCCGACCGTTACTTCCAGGAAAGCAGCACCGGCAACCCCAATGCCGACAAGCTGGTGCCCGAAGGCATCGAAGGCCGCGTACCCTACAAGGGCTCGGTGGTGTCCATCATCTACCAGATGGCTGGCGGCCTGCGTGCCAGCATGGGATACTGTGGCTGTCCGACCATTGCCGAGATGCAGGACCGCGCCGAATTCGTGGAGATCACTTCGGCCGGCATCCGGGAAAGCCACGTCCACGACGTGCAGATCACCAAGGAAGCGCCCAACTACCGGGCTGACTAGGCTGCCATCTCGTTGAAGTACTTGTTTTTGGCCGGCATGCCTAGGCATGCCGGTGTTTGCGATTGACCTCCGCGTTGACTGACAGGATTTGCCATGAACGCCCCAATAAAACCCCCCATCACCATGTCCAGTCTGGACTGGGAACGCATCGAACGCCTTCTGGAAAATCCGGCCTATAACCGCATGCCGGGGATAGACGCCCTGGAAAGCGAAATGGACCGTGCCAACGTGGTGGAACCGACCGAAGTGCCGCCGGAAGTGGTAACCATGAATTCGACGGTGGAATTCATCAATGACCAGACCGGACAGAAATTTGAAATGACGTTGGTATACCCCGATGCGGTTTCGGGCAGCGATACGGTGTCCATTTTTGCGCCGGTGGGCAGCGCCTTGCTGGGCTTGTCGGTCGGCCAATCCATTTCCTGGCAGATGCCGGGCGGCCGCGAACTGAACCTGCGCGTACTGCGGGTAGTGCGGCAGCCCGAGGCCATGGGTGAATACCATCGTTGATGATTGCCTTATGCAGCACGACAAAATCCTGATTCTCGATTTTGGCTCCCAGGTCACGCAACTGATTGCGCGGCGCATCCGCGAAGCCCATGTGTATTGCGAAGTTCATCCGTGCGATGTGACCAGCGACTGGGTGCGCGACTATGCCAAGGACGGCATGCTCAAGGGCGTCATTCTTTCTGGCAGCCATGCCAGCGTGTACGAAGTGGATGACAAGGCCCCCGAAGCCGTGTTCGAGCTGGGCGTGCCGGTGCTGGGCATTTGCTATGGCATGCAGACCATGGCGCAACAGCTCGGCGGCAAGGTCGAGGCTGGCCACACGCGCGAATTCGGCTACGCCGAGGTGCGTGCCCACGGCCATGCGGCGCTGCTCAAGGGCATCGAGGATCTCCATTCTCCCGAGGGCGATGCCTTGCTCAAGGTCTGGATGAGCCACGGCGACAAGGTGACCGAACTGCCGCTCGGCTTCAAGCTCATGGCCAGCACCGACAGTTGCCCCATCGCCGGCATGGCCGACGAGGCGCGCCGCTTCTACGCCGTGCAGTTCCACCCCGAGGTGACACACACGGTGCAGGGCAGGGCGATCCTGGAGCGCTTCGCGCTGGAGATCTGCGGTGCCCGTCCCGACTGGGTCATGAAGGACCACATTGCCGAAGCGGTTGAAAAAATCCGCGAGCAGGTGGGCGACGAGGAAGTCATCCTCGGCCTGTCGGGCGGGGTCGATTCCAGCGTGGCCGCCGCGCTGATCCACCGCGCCATCGGCGACCAGCTCACCTGCGTGTTCGTCGACCACGGCCTGCTGCGCCTCCATGAAGGCGACATGGTCATGGACATGTTCGAGGGCAAGCTGCACGCCAAGGTGATCCGGGTGGACGCCAGCGAACTGTTCCTGGGCAAGCTCGCCGGCGTGAGCGACCCCGAGCAGAAACGCAAGATCATCGGCGGCCTGTTCGTGGACGTGTTCAAGGCCGAGGCCGAGAAACTCAAGGCCAGCGGCCAGGGGCACAAGGGTGCCACCTTCCTGGCGCAGGGCACCATCTATCCCGACGTGATCGAGAGCGGCGGCGCCAAGAGCAAGAAGGCCGTCACTATCAAGAGCCACCACAACGTGGGCGGGCTGCCCGAACAACTGGGCCTCAAGCTCCTGGAACCGCTGCGCGATCTGTTCAAGGACGAGGTGCGCGAACTCGGCGTGGCGCTGGGCCTGCCGCCCGAGATGGTCTACCGCCACCCCTTCCCCGGCCCCGGCCTGGGCGTGCGCATCCTTGGCGAAGTGAAAAAGGACTACGCCGACCTGCTGCGCCGCGCCGACGCCATCTTCATCGAGGAATTGCGCTCCACCATCGAGCCGTACAGCGGCAAGACCTGGTACGACCTGACCAGTCAGGCCTTCACCGTTTTCCTGCCGGTCAAGAGCGTGGGCGTGATGGGCGATGGCCGTACCTACGACTACGTGGTGGCACTGCGCGCCGTGCAGACGAGCGACTTCATGACCGCCGACTGGGCGGAACTGCCGTACGCGCTGCTCAAGAAGGTCTCCAGCCGCATCATCAACGAGGTGCGCGGCATCAACCGTGTGACCTACGACGTCAGTAGCAAGCCGCCGGCGACGATCGAGTGGGAGTGAATTTGGGTCCTTCGAGGACTATCGCTAGCTATCGGAAAAACTTCCGTAACATGTTGATTTATAACGAAAAATTTCGTAGAAGCTATCGATGGCCATATCGACGCAACGATTCACCGAGTAGCGAGGAGCAGTATCAAATACTCATCGAACGTCTATCGTTTGAATGACGGACGGCCTCATTCCTCACTTGAACCCGCCTGGATAGGGCGGGTTTTTCGTTGGTGGATATCCGGCTTGATGGTGTGGCCGCGAGGTGCCTGTTTTCGTTCTTCAACCCACGCCTCAACTTCGGCCAAGCCCCACACCGCGCAGCGCCCAGCGACCGGAGGGAGCGAGGTTGCGCCGGTTTGTGCGGTTCACGGTGCGATCCCAATCCACTTTCTTTCACGGATGGGCCACGGAACCACCGACCACTTATCAGGTTTTAAGCAGCCCAGACGCCTCCCTTGAATTGGGGTCGCGGATGCAGCCATTCGCGCTTCAAGGGCCATTTGATGGGATTGCGACAAG
Source organism: Allobrachymonas sp. (assembly GCA_039808005.1). Taxonomy (GTDB): domain Bacteria; phylum Pseudomonadota; class Gammaproteobacteria; order Burkholderiales; family Burkholderiaceae_C; genus Brachymonas. The sequence continues at coordinate 9,286 of JBDHSG010000031.1, forward strand.
GAATTCCACCAATCCGGGCTGATTTGAACGTTCTCGACGAATTCAAACATGAACCGAATCAATGCAGAGGACAGTTCTGTATCCGGTATAGTTGCCAAGCTCTTTACGAAAGGCACGCACACTTCGTCATCGTCCGGCATCCACACAAGTACAAAGTGACCGTGCTGTCCGCCAAAAAAAGAGGTGATGCTAATTATGTTCGGAACCTTCGATAAGTCGCTTATGTCCTGCAAGTTCTTTCCGTCAAAATCTTGCTCAGGAGCAAATGCACCGCTGCACATTACTGGCGGTGGAATATCGAAGGTAATGACATAGGCGCGAACATGCGAGAAGTCATCGGACAACAAGGGGGCCTCAAAGCGAGGTTGATGGTGCGCAATGTCTTTCAAGGCAGCGTTCAGTCCAACGTCGTACGTAGTCGAGAAGCTTTGAACCAGAATTTGCTTCTCAATGGGGTGCCCGCGATCCATTTGTGAGTGGTTCTTGGCGGACTCTGCTGCGGCCTTCTTTGTGTAGATCTCGCGAGCATACGCGCGATAGGCAAGCAAGAAGCATTGTTTCTGCGACGCCGTGAAGTCATGAAGCTCTAATGGAGAAAATAGATTTGTGTCGTGTACTGAGCAAAAGCCTGTAAAGGTCGAGGCGTGGTTAACACCCACAAGTTCCGCCTTCAATTTGCCGTTATATCTAATCAGCTTCTCAAGTGTTGGCGTAAACGCATAAACATGGCCGTTAGTTGCAATCTTTCCAAGGCTGCCTGACTTCGGAACGGTATGTGCGCGAACAATTTGTCCACTGCACTCCGCATGTATAGCAGACGGAGCGGAACATAGCTTTACTGAGAACGCCTTGCGCGTTTTCGCAGAGGCTTCGTGTGCAGCAATGGCCTTGTTTGCGGCGACGCATAGCGGACGTTTGCAAGATCCCGCGCATATTCATCTCCGAA
>JBDHSG010000032.1:0-9668 GCA_039808005.1 Allobrachymonas sp.
ATGTGTGGCGCATGGCCTTGCCTGCACGCCCATTCGGATCATGAAGGCAGCACCCTCATGGATTCACTCCACGTCCGGACGCACGCTGCAAGAATCAGCCCTTGGCCCAAGGCCGCGGGCCGCCCATTACATGCACGTGCAGATGGTGCACTTCTTGCCCGCCATGATCGCCCACGTTGACCATGATGCGGAATCCGCCTTCAGGATAGGGATGGCATCCTTGCTCCAGCGCCAGCTTCGGCGCCAGTGTCATGATCTTGCCCATCAATTCTGCATCCTGCGATTCGAGCTGGGCCAGCGATGGAATGTGGCGCTTGGGAATCATCAGGAAATGAACAGGCGCCCACGGACTGATGTCATGAAAGACGTAGATGTCTTCATCCTCATAGACCTTGCGCGAAGGCACCTCGCCGGCAACGATCTTGCAGAAAATGCAATCGGAAGAATGGCCCATGGGAACACACCTTTCAAAAATAGATGAAGCAGCCTATTCTAGGCCGGTGTCTCACTCACGGTGAAAGATCTGCAGCGGTATCTCAGCCGCGAACTTCACGGCCTTCGTACATGCAGACCATGCCGCGCACGATGCGGTAGATGAACCAGATCGAAATACAGCTCCAGGCTATCCAGCCAGGAACGATCAGTAGCCACAGCGGCACGGTCAGCGAATACAACACGCCTGCCCAGATGACCGAGCGGATGCGCCAGGAAAAATGGCTGAACTGCCAGGTTCCCTGGGCGTCCTGCTTCTTGATCCAGTCGATCAGGATGGCGACGAACAGCAGGCCGACACCGGCCTGAACGCCTGGAATAACGGCAGATATGGCCACCGCCAGGTGCAGGCTGTAACTGATCCAGCCGAGCGTCTTGAGCGTATCCATACGGTCGTCGGAAGGCCCGCTTGGCGGAGGTGGCTGCCCGCCATCCTTGAATTGGCCCTGCACGTCAACAACATCTTCGTCACTCATGATTACCTTTCACTCTTGCCCCCTTATGCAACAGGGCATGCGATTCAGGGCTCTTGGTCTGCACGCGCCTGCGCCTTGCGCAGGGCTTTCTCCTCAATGCCGCTGGTGCCTTCGCGCCGCACCAGTTCATCGATCACGTCTTCCGGACGCAGACCGTAATGCGTCAAAGCCACCAGGCAGTGGAACCACAAATCGGCCACTTCTCCCACGAGCCTAGCCTTGTCACCGCCCGCATCCACATCTTTGGCTGCCATGACTACTTCGGTCGCCTCTTCGCCGATCTTTTTGAGAAAGGCGTCGGGCCCTTTATGCAGCAGACGCGCCACGTAGCTGGAAGCCGGATCTCCGCCACGCGCAGGCAAGCGGGTTTCGATGGTGTTGGCCAGACGGGTCAGCGCATCGCTGACAGCATGCGTATTCGTTTGCATGGTGAACAATCCTATCCCTTTCAATGCCGAAGGCCATTCGCTGGCGGCTGCGCAACACGCTGTTATCTGTAGATGTGGTGCGGATCTTTCAAGACCGGCTCCACAGCCTGCCACGCTCCATTGTGTAAACACTGGTAAAAACAGCTGTGCCGCCCAGTGTGACAGGCAATGCCCGGCTCATGGCCGGTTTGCGTAACCTTGAGCAAAATCACGTCGTTGTCACAGTCGAGGCGGATATCGTGCACGGTTTGCACGTGGCCGCTTTCTTCACCCTTGAACCAGAGTTTGCCGCGCGAGCGGCTGAAATACACGGCACGGCCGAGTTCTACTGTTTTCTGCAAGGCCTCGCGGTTCATCCAGGCGACCATCAGCACATCGCCACTGGACTGCTCCTGCGCAATCACGGGCACCAGGCCGCTGGCATCCCAGCGGATGGCGTCAAGCCAGTTGTCATCGGTTTGCATACAGTCCGGTTCCATTCACCACAAGGGTAGAGCGCATCGGCGGGTACATGGATGCATCTTACAGCCGCACCGGAATGCCCCGCGCCGCCATGTGCTGCTTGGCCTGCGCCACGGTGAACTCGCCGTAATGGAAGATGCTTGCGGCGAGCACGGCATCGGCCCGGCCTTGCTGTACGCCATCGGCCAGATGATCCAGCGTGCCAACACCACCGGAAGCGATGACCGGAACGTTCAGCGCATCGCTGACGGCACGGGTCAACTGCAGATCGAAACCGCTTTTGGTGCCATCCCTGTCCATGCTGGTCAGCAGGATTTCACCCGCGCCGTAATCGGCCATCTGGCGTGCCCATTGCAGTGCATCCAGTCCCGTATTCTTGCGCCCACCATGGCTATAGACATCCCAGCCTTCGCCGCGCGCGGCAATGTCTTCAGGCGCTGTGCGGCGCTTGGCATCTATCGCAACCACGATGCACTGCGAACCATACCGGTCTGCCGCGTCACCGATCACCTGTGGATTGGCAATGGCTGCCGAATTGAAACTGGTCTTGTCGGCCCCTGCATTGAGAAGACGGCGAACGTCTTCGAGTGTGCGCACGCCTCCACCAACCGTCAGCGGGATAAAAACCTGGCTGGCCACCGCTTCAATGATGTGCAGAATCAGGTCGCGGCCGTCGCTGGTGGCGGTGATGTCCAGGAACGTCAGTTCGTCGGCGCCCTGCTCGTTGTATCGGGCGGCCACCTCGACGGGATCGCCCGCATCGCGCAGGCCGACAAAATTGACGCCCTTGACCACGCGGCCATCGGTTACGTCCAGACAGGGAATGATGCGTTTGGCTAGCATGGGCAGATTGTAAGTCTCGGGAATCTGGATTGCCCCTGCATCTAGCTAAAACAGGCGCCGCCTGTCGCCAAACAATCCCCTCGAGAACGTGTAGGTAGCGTGGCCCGTCCACACGATTCCTGCTCAATGCTCGACAATGCGCGTGCATTGTGTATGCAGCACAATCCTGCAGTTCCCAAGCGCCGAATGCAAAGCCCCTCGTGCTTTACAGGTGTTGCATCCGCTCAGATCCGGCATACCGTTGCTGGAATGGCCAATCTGCCTATGCTCGACACCCCACAGAGCCGTGTCTGTTGAAGCCGCTTGGTTCCTTTACCCCAGCTCGACCAACCGCAACTGGTTGCCGTCGGGATCGCGCAATTCCAGTATGTGCAATTGCTGCGTGGTTCCTGTGTGCTGCACAAACCGGCCGCCAATGCCGTCAGGCAATTCCTGCAACCGCTCGCAAATGTCCTTCAGCGGGAATCGGGCCATGAAATACATCTCCCCGCCCCGTAAGACAGACGCCGTGGCAGCCTTTGCGCTGCTGCGACGGACCGCGGTTTTCTGAAGCAAGGCGATGCGCCGGTGATTGATTTTGAACAGAGCGCCCTTCCCTGGCTTGACGGCAATGGCCGGAATCACACCGGCAGCCAGCTCCGCGCTGCTTTGTGATGGCCGCTCCTGCTGCGTCGGCTCCATCTGCCCTTGCCTGCGGCGAGACCCGGACTGATGCAGCTTCAGGCCCAATACCCGCGTATAAAAATCCACGCATTGCTCAGGTTTGAACGAACGGATCACGTAATCAGGCGTCATGGATACAAATGGTGTCAAACAGTGAGAGCAGTTTAAACACCGTAGTACCCCTTCGCAGGGACACGCCAGACGATCCACGCACACAAACGTGAAAAAGAACACAATTGACAGGCATTTGTCATGGTAATCCCCATGACGGCACGCCCACCGCCGCCCGAAAGACCAGAAACCGGATTATTCGCCCAGGTAGGCCGCACGCACCTTCGGATCAGAAAGCATTTGCCGCGCTTGGCCGCTCATGGTGATCAGGCCCGACTCCATCACATAGCCCCGGTCAGCAATATCCAGCGCCCGGCTGGCGTTCTGCTCCACCAGCAGCATGGTCACTCCCTGCTTGTGCACATCCTGGACCACTTCAAACACCTTGTCGACCATGATCGGCGAAAGCCCCATCGAGGGTTCGTCCAGCAGCAGCACCTTGGGCTGGCTCATGAGTCCACGGGCCATTGCCAGCATTTGCTGCTCGCCTCCGGACATGGTGCCGGCAAGCTGATTGCGCCGTTCCTTCAGGCGGGGAAACAGCTCGAACATGCGGTCGATGTCTTCTTCAATGCCTGCCTTGTCGTCGCGGATGAACGCTCCCATCTGCAGGTTCTCGGTGATGGTCATCCGCGTGAACACCCCCCGCCCTTCCGGGATCATCACCAGTCCTTCCTTGACCAGATCCCAGGCGCCGCGCCCCTTGATGCTCTTGCCCAGAAACAGAATGTCGCCATTCTTGATCGGCAACAGGGCCGTAATGGCCTTCATGGTGGTGGTCTTGCCCGCACCGTTCGAGCCAATCAGCGATACCAGCTCGCCCTCCTGCACATCAAAATCAACGCCCTTAACCGCATTGATGGCGCCATACGCCACCTCCAGCCCGGTCACTTGCAACAGTGTATTTGCCATGTGGTTTCCATCCGCTCAATGATGCCCGGGGCCGAGATAGGCCTCGATAACCTTTTTATCCTGTTTCACTTCCGCTGGGGTGCCTTCCGCAATGGATTTTCCATAATCCAGCACCGTCACACGGTCGCACAGGCCCATCACCAGCTTGACGTCGTGTTCGATCAGCAGGATCGTGCGGCCATCATTGCGGATGCGGTCTATGAGTTCGCGCAACTGCACTTTCTCGGTCGCGTTCATGCCTGCAGCCGGTTCATCCAGCGCAATGAGCTTCGGATCGGTTGCCAAGGCGCGTGCGATTTCCAGCCGCCGCTGGTCGCCGTAACTCAGGGTGCGTGCCTTGTACTCGGCGTACTTGCCGATGCCCACATAATCCAGCAGTTCACGCGCCCGCTCGGCGATTGCCTTCTCTTCGGACTTGAAGCTCGCCGTGCGGAACACCGCTCCCACCACGCCGGAACGGGTGCGAATGTGCCGGCCGACCATTACGTTTTCGAGCGCGGTCATTTCGGCAAACAGGCGAATGTTCTGGAAGGTGCGAGCAATGCCGGCCTTGGCGACTTCGTGCACCGCCGTCGGCTCATAGGGCGCCCCACCCAGTTCGAACGTCCCACTGTCAGGCGTGTACAGCCCGGTGATCACGTTGAAGAACGTGGTCTTGCCCGCGCCATTGGGACCGATCAGGCCATAGACCTGCCCCTTTTCGATGCGCAGATGCACGTCACTGAGCGCCTGCAGGCCGCCAAAGCGCTTGGATACATTGCTGACGTTGAGAATCGTTTGGCTCATAAGTTTTCTTCCCTCACGGATTCACCGTATCCTGGCGCACATCGGTAGTGCCGGGTATGGCATCGGCTGGTGAATCCACGCCGGGAGGATTCTGCTGGGCCGTAGGCGGCTGCACAATCGACGATCCGGCCGCCGGGTCGGTAGCAGACGGGCCCCCGTCGTCTTCATTGTCTGCCTCAAGCGCTTTCCCGTGTTCAGGGGCTGGCCACAGGCCGCGCGGCCGTACCAGCATGATGACGATCATCGCCAGCGCAATGAGCAACTGCCGCAATATGGCCGGATCCAGGTGGCCGTCCGACAGCTTGTTGAGCGGGCCGGCCACATAGCGCAACGCCTCGGGCATGGCCGCCAGAAGAACCGCACCCAGAATGACCCCCGGAATATGTCCCAGGCCGCCCAATACGACCATGGCCACGATCATGACGGATTCCATGAAGCTGAACGATTCCGGCGAAATGAACCCCTGGAAAGCAGCGAACAGTGCACCAGCCACGCCCCCAAAGGAAGCACCCATGCCAAAAGCAAGCAGCTTGAGGTTGCGGGTGTTGAGGCCCATGGCCTTGGCGGCGATTTCGTCTTCGCGCACGGCCATCCATGCCCGGCCAATACGGGAATCCTGCAGACGATACGAAACCAGGACAACGAAAAGCACCAGCAACAGGAACAGGTAGTAGTACAGCGTGACCGATTCGATCGTGAAGCCGCCGATCGAGATCGACCGCGACAACTGATGGCCCATGACACTGGCCGGATCAATCTGACCAATGCCCTTGGGTCCGTTGGTGACGTTGACCGGTGCGTCCAGGTTGTTCAAGAAAATGCGGATGATCTCGCCAAACCCCAACGTCACGATCGCCAGGTAATCGCCTCGCAGCTTGAGCGTGGGCGCCCCCAACAGCACGCCCGCTACTGCAGCCAGTACCGCCCCCAACGGAATGACCATCCACAACCTGAAGTGAAGGCCATCGGGGAACAGGGAGGCGATGGAGGAAAAATGATCGGTCAGGTGCGGCGAAGCCAGCAGGCCGAACAGATAGGCCCCAACCGCATAGAAGGCCACATAGCCCAGGTCCAGCAATCCGGCAAACCCCACCACGATGTTCAGGCCCAGGGCCAGCATGATGTAGAGCAGTGCCAGATCGGCGATGCGCACCCAGGCATTGCCGGCAGTCTGCAAACCCAGTGGCAGGATCATCAACGCGATGCCCGCAACCACAAATGCCAGAATCTTGCCCTGTCGGGATAGTTTCAACATACCATCTCTCCTTCGACTCAGGCGCGATCGGCCACACGTTCGCCCAGCAGGCCGGACGGACGCAGCGTCAACGTCACGATCAATACCAGAAACGACAGGATTTCCGTGTAATGGCTACCCAGCAGGCCCCCGGTCAGGCGGCCCAGATAGCCACCGCCAATCGATTCGATGAGCCCTATCAGCAAGCCGCCCAGCACGGCCCCAGCCAGATTGCCAATGCCGCCAAACACGGCTGCGGAAAACGCCTTCATGCCCGGCAGGAATCCCATGGTGTGATACGCCGTGCCGTAGTTGGTGGCGTACATCACCCCGGCAATGGCCGCCAGCGTGGCGCCAATCACGAAGGTCGCCGAAATCACCGTGTCTGGCTTGACGCCCATGAGCGAGGCCACCTTTGGGTTCTCAGCCGTCGCGCGCATGGCGCGCCCCAGTTTGGTCATGTTCACCAGATACGTAAGGGCTGCCAGCGCCACAGCGGTAATGCCCAGCGTGGCAATCTGGGACACGGTAATGACGGCACCGCCAAACTGCAGGGGCGTGGAGCCCAGCAGGGTCGGATACGGTTTGTTGTGCGGCTTCCAGATGATCATTGCCAGTGTCTGCAACAGCAGGCTCACGCCAATGGCAGTGATCAACGGCGCCAGCCGGGGGCTGTTGCGCAATGGACGGTAAGCAATTTTTTCGATGGCAAAGTTGATGGCCGCGCATACCACACAGGCAATCAGCATCGATACCAGTAGCACCAGCCAACCCGGCGTGTTGGGCATGCTCTCACGCATCCAGCCAATGATGGTCCAGCTCGTGAGTGCGCCCACCATCAGCACTTCGCCATGCGCAAAATTGATGAGTTTGATGATGCCGTACACCATGGTATAGCCCAAAGCCACCAATGCATACATGCTGCCCAGCACAAGACCGTTGATGATCTGTTGCAACAAGATTTCCATGATTATTGTTTCTCCATGCACGACAGCGTATCCAGAACAGCTGTCGTTTCCCTGGTCAAACCTGCCCCGATGAAGCGGTGGCGGCAAACACAACCGATTGCGCCCGCCTGTTTGGCAAAGTTGTGAGATTGTATCGAAGCAAGCCCCCGGCCTCCTGGGCACCCGCAAGGGTATTCCCTATTTTTGTCGCGTAAGAAACACAGGGCCTCCATCACGGCCCCCTTCAGAGCAGGCCCCGCAACGGGATGGAACGGCCCGGTTCATCGGGAAAAGAGCGAATGGCTTCCCTCTTTATTCGGGCTCCGGCATGTCGCTAGCCGATTGATCGTTTTCCGGTGACTGAGTGTTTTTTTTCTTTGCGTTTCGCTCGTCCAGTGCGCGCAGCTTGCGCAGTTTCTCGCCAATCTGCATCTCCAGGCCGCGTCCGGTAGGCCGATACCATCCGGGTCGCTGTGGCAAACCATCAGGGAAATAGCTCTCGCCCGCGGCGTATGCATCCGGCTCCTGGTGCGCATAGCGGTAATCCTGACCATACCCGAGATCCTGCATCAGCCGGGTCGGCGCGTTGCGCAAGTGCTTCGGCACGGGATCGCTGCCATGCTGGCGCACGAAGGCGCGGGCCTGGTTGTAAGCGACATACCCGGCATTGCTTTTGGCCGTAACCGCCAGATAAATCACCGCCTGCCCCAGCGCCAACTCTCCTTCTGGCGAGCCCAGCCGCTCATAGGTGGCAGCCGCATCCTGCGCCAGTTGCACACCGCGCAGATCGGCCAGGCCAATGTCTTCCCAGGCCATACGAACGATGCGCCGCGCCAGATAACGCGGATCGGCGCCGCCGTCGAGCATGCGGCACAGCCAGTAAAGCGCTGCATCGGGGTCAGAACCACGCACCGATTTGTGCAGGGCCGAAATCTGATCGTAGAACTGGTCGCCGCCCTTGTCGAAGCGCCGCGCCTGCGTACCCAGCGCCTGCTGCGCAAAAGCCGCGTCCACTTCGCCCACATGCCCCGCTTGCGCCGCCACTTGCACCTGCTGCAAAGCATTCAACAAGCGGCGCGCATCGCCATCGGCATGGGCGATCAGCATCTGGAACGCTTCGTCGTTCAGCTGCAAGCCGGGCAACTGCTCCAGGGCACGCTGCCCCAGCAGTAGCAGATCATCCTCCGACAAGGGCTGCAGCACATACACCTGCGCCCGCGACAACAGGGCCGAGTTCACCTCGAACGAGGGGTTTTCGGTGGTGGCGCCGATGAAAACCAGAAGCCCCGATTCAACGAATGGCAGCAAGGCATCCTGCTGGCTCTTGTTGAAACGGTGGATTTCGTCGATGAAGAGGATGGTTCTACACCCCTGTGCAGCGTGCATTTGCGCCTGATCCACTGCCGCACGAATGTCCTTGACTCCGCTGAACACCGCCGAAAGGGCGATGAAGGCATGGTCGAACGCATGGGCCATGAGCCGCGCCAGCGTGGTTTTTCCCACGCCGGGCGGCCCCCAAAGAATCATGGAATGCGGCTTGCCCGCAGCAAAGGCCGTGTGCAGGGGTTTGCCGGGCGCCAACAGATGCGCTTGGCCAATGACCTGTTCCAGGCTATGCGGACGCAGCAACTCGGCCAAGGGCACTGAAACCGGTACGCCCTTGCCTGAGCGCCCGGAAACAGAAACGCCAGAAGGCAAGCCTTCTGGCGCGGGATTGTCGAACAGGTCATCGCTCATGGTTGCAACTGTACCTGCAATGGCCGTTTGCAGACAATCGCCCTGGCGGCAATCAGTTGCGGGTCTGGTCCACCAGCTTGTTCTTGGCGATCCAGGGCATCATGGCGCGCAGCTGGCCGCCTACCTGCTCGATGGCGTGCTCGGCGTTCTGGCGGCGGCGAGCCGTCATGCTCGGGTAGTTGGTGCGGCCTTCCTGGATGAACATCTTGGCGTATTCGCCGTTCTGGATGCGCTTGAGGGCATTGCGCATGGCCTTGCGCGATTCTTCGTTGATGACTTCGGGGCCGGTCACGTATTCGCCGTACTCGGCATTGTTCGAAATCGAGTAGTTCATGTTGGCAATGCCGCCTTCGTACATCAGATCAACGATCAGCTTGAGTTCGTGCAGGCACTCGAAGTAGGCCATCTCTGGGGCATAGCCGGCTTCTGTCAGGGTCTCGAAGCCCATCTTCACCAGCTCCACGGCGCCGCCGCACAGCACGGCCTGCTCGCCGAACAGGTCGGTCTCGGTCTCTTCCTTGAAGTTGGTCTCGATGATGCCGCCCTTGCCGCCGCCGTTGGCCATGGCATAGGACAG